>NZ_JAVDTO010000005.1:0-255049 GCF_031455875.1 Azospirillum sp. BE72 | reverse complement strand
CATCCGGTGGTGCGGGTGCCGTGGAACGACATGGTGACGCTGAAGCGCTACCTGGACATCGGCGTGCAGTCCTTCCTCATCCCCTATGTGGAGAGTGCCGAGGAGGCGGCGAACGCGGTGGCCTACACCCGCTATCCGCCGCATGGCGTGCGCGGCTATTCGGCGGCGCCGCGGGCGAGCGGCTTCGGCCGGATCAAGGATTATCCGCAGCAGTGCGAGGCGGAGCTTGCGGTCCTGGTGCAGGTGGAAAGCCGCCGGGGCCTGGACAACATCGAGGAGATCGCGGCGGTCGAGGGCGTGACGGGCGTGTTCATCGGCCCCGGCGACCTTGCGGCGGCGCTGGGGCATGTCGGCAACCCCAAGCACCCGGAGGTGCAGGCGGCGATCGAGGACGCCATCGCCCGCATCCGCGCCTGCGGCAAACCGGCCGGCATCCTGTCGGCCGACGAGGCGCTCGCCAAACGCTACATCGAGCTGGGCTGCACATTCGTCGCCGTCGGCTCCGACCTCGGCATTCTCGCCCGCACCTCCGAGCAGCTCGCCGCCAAGTTCAAGACGAACGTCTGACCCTGCGACCGCTTCCCAAAGGCCGGCGTGCGTCCGCAATTTTTACGATTTTTCCGCGAACGCACGCCGTCCCGTCCATACCCTGTCGCAAAACTCCCCGGCGGAGATCGGAACCGCCATCCGGTCAGTACCGCTGACCTTCTTGCGGAGCCATTTTCCAGGCTTTCCGCCGATTTGCCGGCGAATGGCCGAACTGCGCGAATCGATTCGGCTTACCCACCTCCGCAGCCCCCTCGCGACCACCGGGAGGTGCGGCAGAAGGGCACTGTGCGCCTTTGCCGCGGCACCGGTGGTGGGAGGGCGGTGGCGGGGATGTGAACGGGCTATGGATAAATTCGGCGACTATGTCACTGGGTTGTCCGAATCTTTGGAGAAATAACCCGAAAGGAGTGCAAATCGCCGCTTGGTCAGAAATCCTGCCGTTTATTTGCCGTCGAATTGATCGGATGGGGATGGTACTACCAATCCAAAGAAAACCCGAGAGGAGACATCCACCATCATGCGGACGGCGACGAAGGATCTGGCGGGCGACTTGCGGCAGCAGCTGGCCGAACTGGTGCGCAGCCGGGTTCCGAACGCGCGGGCGGAGCGCTTCGTGAAGCGCTTCTACGCCAACGTGCCCCCCGACGACCTGCTGCGCGGCACGCCGGAACAGCTTTACGGTGCGGCTCTGGCGATGTGGCAATGGGCACAGCAGCGCACGCCCGGCAAGCCCAAGGTCCGGGTCTATGCGCCTCGGTTGGACGAGCATGGCTGGCAGTCCGAGCGTTCGGTGGTGGAGATCGTCAACGACGACATGCCCTTCCTGGTCGATTCCGTCACGGCGGAGCTGAACCGGCAGGGCGTCACCGTCCACCTCGTCATCCACCCCGTCACCCGCGTCGTCCGCGACGCCGAGGACCGCATCGTCGAGCTGCTCGAACCGGGTGAAGAGCGTGATGGCGCGCGCGACGAATCCTTCATGCACTGCTCCATCGACCCGCTGTCGGATCCGGCCGCCCAGGCCCGTCTGCGCGAGGGGATCGAGCGGGTGCTCGCCGATGTCCGCGCCGCGGTGGAGGATTGGAACCCGATGCGCGAGCGCGTCCGCGCCGCCCGCGACGACATCGCCCACGCCCCCGACGCCGAGGAATCCAAGGAAGCCACCGACTTCCTGACCTGGGTCGACGACGGCAACATGACCCTGCTGGGCAGCCGCCTCTACACCGCCACCATTGGCGGCGACGGGCGCGAACCCTGGCTGGAGTTGGTCGAGGGCAGCGGCCTCGGCGTGCTGCGCGCCCCGGAGATCACCGTCTTCGACGAGCACGGCCACGCTGCCGTTCTGCCGGAGGAGATCCGCGCCTTCCTGCACCAGCCGCGCGCGCTCCTGGTGACCAAGGGCACCCGGCAGGCCACCGTGCACCGGTCGGTTCCGCTGGACGCCATTCTGGTCAAGCGCTTCGACGAGCAGGGCAATGTCCTCGGCGTCACGCTGGCGGTCGGCCTGTTCACCTCCGTCGCCTACAACCGCAGCCCGCGCGAGATCCCGTTCCTGCGCCGCAAGGTCGCCCGCGTCATGGGCCGCGCCGGCTTCGATCCGTCGGGCCATGACGGCAAGGCGCTGCTGAACATCCTGGAAACCTATCCGCGCGACGAGCTGTTCCAGACCCCGTCGGACGAGCTGTTCGAGACGGCGGTCGGCATCCTGCACCTGCAGGAACGCCAGCGGCTTGCCCTGTTCGTGCGCCGCGATCCCTTCGAACGCTTCGTCTCGGCGCTGGTCTTCGTGCCGCGCGACCGCTACGACACGGCGCTCCGCCGCAAGATCCAGGGCGTGCTGGAAACCGCCTTCCACGGCACCTGCAGCTCCTACTTCACCCAGCTGTCGGACAGCGCGCTCGCCCGCCTGCACCTGATGGTGAAGACGGAGCCGGGCAGGATCCCGCCCGCCGACATCAGCGAGATCGAGGCCCGGCTGGTCCAGGTCTCCCGCAGCTGGGCCGACCGGCTGCGCGACGCGCTGGTCGAGGCGCATGGCGAGGAGATCGGCAACGCCCGCCTGCGCCGCTATGCCGACGCCTTCCCGGCCGGCTACCGCGAGACCTTCACGGCGGAAACCGCCGTCCACGACATCGACCGCATCGAGCGCGCGCTCGCCGAACAGCGCCTGGGCATCGTGCTGTTCCACCCGCTGGAGGCGGACGGCGACGAGCTGCACGTCAAGATCTATCACCAGGGCCGGCCGGTGCCGCTGTCCGACGTGCTGCCGATGCTGGAGCACATGGATCTGAAGGTGATCACCGAGCAGCCCTACGAGGTCCGGCCGGCCGGCGGTTCCCCGTCGGTCTGGATCCACGACTTCTCCGCCCGCACCCAGACCGGCCTGACCGTCGATTGCGTCAAGGTGAAGCAAACCTTCCAGGAGGCCTTCGCCGACATCTGGGACGGCCGGATGGAGGATGACGGCTTCAACCGGCTGGTGCTGCGCGCCGGTCTGGCGGCCCATGAGGTCACGGTTCTGCGTGCCTATGCCAAGTACCTGAAGCAGGCCCGCTTCGCCTACGCCCAGGACACCATCGAGGCGACGCTGGCCGGCCATCCGCAGATCGCCCGCCTGCTGTCCCGCCTGTTCGCCGCCCGCTTCGATCCGAAGAACCGGGCGGACGAGGCGTCGATCCTGGAGCAGATCGAAGACGCGCTGGACGCCGTCACCAATCTGGACGACGACCGCATCCTGCGCCGCTTCGCCAACCTGATCCGCGCCACCCTGCGCACCAACGCCTATCAGACCGCGGCCGACGGCACCCCGAAACCTCACCTGTCCTTCAAGCTGGACAGCGGGTCGATCGAGGAGCTGCCGCTGCCCCGCCCGTGGGTGGAGGTCTTCGTCTACAGCCCGCGCATGGAAGGCGTCCATCTGCGTGGCGGCAAGGTCGCCCGCGGCGGCATCCGCTGGTCCGACCGGCGCGAGGATTTCCGCACCGAGATCCTGGGGCTGATGAAGGCGCAGATGGTGAAGAACACCGTCATCGTCCCGGTGGGGTCCAAGGGCGGTTTCGTCGTCAAGCGGCCCCCGCCCCCGAGCGCCGGGCGCGAGGCGGCGCTCGCCGAAGGCATCGAGTGCTACAAGACGCTGATGCGCGGCCTGCTGGACGTCACCGACAATCTGGCCGCCGACGGATCGGTGGTGCCGCCCAAGGATGTCGTGCGCCATGATGCCGACGATCCCTATCTGGTGGTCGCCGCCGACAAGGGCACAGCCACCTTCTCCGACATCGCCAACGGGGTGTCGGTCGATCACGGCTTCTGGCTGGGCGACGCCTTCGCGTCGGGCGGCTCGGCCGGCTACGACCACAAGGCGATGGGCATCACCGCCCGCGGTGCCTGGGAATCGGTGAAGCGCCATTTCCGCGAGATGGGCACCGACATCCAGACCACCGACTTCACCGTGGTCGGCGTCGGCGACATGTCGGGCGACGTGTTCGGCAACGGCATGCTGCTGTCCCGCCACATCCGCCTGCTGGCCGCCTTCGACCACCGCCACATCTTCCTCGACCCCGATCCCGACGCGGCAACCGGCTGGGAGGAGCGCAACCGGCTGTTCGCCCTGCCCCGTTCCTCCTGGGCGGACTACGACCGCTCCCTGATGTCGAAGGGCGCGATGATCGTCGAGCGCAGCGCCAAGACGGTGGAGCTGACGGCGGAGGTCCGCGCCCGCTTCGGCATCGAGCAGAGCCATCTGTCCCCGACCGAGCTGATGCGCCGCCTGCTGACGGCGGAGGTCGATCTGCTGTGGTTCGGCGGCATCGGCACCTACATCAAGGCGTCGACCGAGACCAACGCCGAGGCCGGCGACAAGGCCAACGACGCGCTGCGCGTCGATGGCGGCCAGATCCGCGCCAAGGTGGTCGGCGAAGGCGCCAATCTGGGCGTCACCCAGCGCGGCCGCATCGAAGCGGCGCAGAAGGGCCGCGACGGCAAGGGTGTCCGCCTGAACACCGACGCCATCGACAACTCCGCCGGCGTCGACACCTCCGACCATGAGGTGAACATCAAGATCCTGCTGGGCGACGTCATGGCGCGGGGCGACATGACGCTGAAGCAGCGCGACACCCTGCTGTCGGCGATGACCGACGAGGTGGCGTCTCTGGTGCTGGCCGACAACTACCGGCAGACCGGCGCGCTGACCATCGCCGAGGCGCAAGGCGCTGCCCTGCTGGAGGCGCAGGCCCGCTTCATCCGCAACCTGGAGCGCAGCGGCCGCCTGAACCGCGCCATCGAATATCTGCCGACCGACGAGGAACTGGCCCAGCGCATGGCCGAGCGCCGCGGCCTGACCCGGCCGGAACTGGCGGTGCTGCTGGCCTACGCCAAGATCACGCTGTACGACGAGCTGCTGGCGTCCGAACTGCCGGACGATCCGGCGACGGTGGACGATCTGCTGCGCTACTTCCCGCAGCCGCTGCGCGATGGCCATCGCGAGGCGATTTTCCGCCACCGCCTGCGCCGCGAGATCATCGCCTCCGCCGTCACCAACAGCCTGGTCAACCGCGTCGGCCCGACCTTCGTCCGCGACATGGTGGAGAAGACCGGTCTCGGCCCGGCGGATGTCGCCCGCGCCTACGCCATCACCCGCGACGTCTTCCAGCTTCGCCCGCTGTGGGATGCCATCGACGGTCTGGACAATGCGGTTCCCGCCGCCCTGCAGACCACGCTGATGCTGGAAACGGTCCATCTGATGGATCGTGCGGTCGCCTGGTTCCTGGCGCACAGCCCGCATCCGCTGGATCTGGGCCGGGAGTCCGCCGCCTTCCGTCCGGGCGTGGAAACCCTGGCCGCCGGGCTCGACCATTTCCTCGATGCCGAGGAGTCCTCTCGCCTTGCCGCCCGCGTCGCCGACGCCACCGTCCAGGGCGTGCCGGAGGATCTGGCCCGCCGGGTCGCCGCCTTGCCGGTGCTGGCCGCCGCCCCGGATCTGGTGCGGATCGCCGAGCGCACCGGCCGTGCGGTGGAAGGCGTCGCCTCGGTCTATTTCGGGCTGGGCCGCCGCTTCGGCCTGGAATGGCTGCGCGACCGCGCCAACGGCGCCAAGGTCGACAACCACTGGCAGCGTCAGGCGGTCGCTGCCATCATCGACGACCTGTTCGCCCACCAGAGCGCGCTGACCATCCGCGTGCTGGAGAGCGAAGGCGACGAGTCCGCGGCTGTCGATGCCTGGATCGCCAGCCGCAGCCTCGTGGTGGAACGCGTCGAGCAGCTTCTGGCCGAACTGCGCGCCCAGCCGGCGGTCGACCTCGCCATGCTGGCGGTCGCCAACCGGCAGCTGCGCGGCCTGATCGCGGGATGATGAGGACACAGGGATAGGAGACGCTCGGTTCGGACGGCCCGGTCGCGCAGGTCTGCGCAGCCGGGCCGCCGGAACGCCGGCGCCTTTGCAGGCACGTTCGGGCGCCGGTTTTCAGTCTCCTCGCCTCGGGCGGATCCGCTTGACCGCAGATCCGCCCATTTTCTTGCCCGCCCATTTTCTAATTCGAAAGCAACTTATGCGGATAGCGAACCGCTCCGCGATTCAACTTCTGCCCGCAGCCGGCGGAAGGGCGATGCGGGCCGCCCGCACCTCCCGCGGACAGCGGCCGAAGCGCCGCTTGAAGGCGGTGGCGAAGTTGGCCGGGCTGGAATAACCGGCGAGATAGGCCGCCTCCGTCACGCTGACGCCCTCGCATTCCAGCGCCGTCCGCGCCCGCTCCATCCGGCGTGCACGTTCATACTCGAACACCGACATGCCATGGCCGGCCCGGAACAGCCGGTGCAGCGTGCTGACGCTCATCCCGGCATGGCGGGCGACCACCTCCAGCCGCAGCGGCGCGTCGTCGTCCGGGTCGCGGCTCTCCAGATACTCGCAGGCGATGCGCAGGCGGGCGCGGTCCCGGCTGCTCAAGGGGTGGGCGGCGGGCATGTCGACCATGCCCAGCGCCTCGGCGACGATCTCCAGCGCGTGGCTTTCCAGATACAGGCTTTCCAGCATCGGCGGGCAGGCGATGGGGCCGGTCAGCCGTTCCGCCAGCGCCACCTGCCGCGCCGTCGGCCGCAGCACCATGCTGGCGCCATGCGTCCGGCAGAAGCGCCGCAGGCCCCCCTCCCCCGCCACAGGCGCACAGGCCGGGCCGCCACCATGGCCGCCGTCTCCGTCCAGCCAGTCCGGCGGCAGGCCCAGTGTGATCTTGCGCACCCGGTTGCCGCGCATCGCCCGGCGCTGGAACCGGTCCTCCTCGGTGCGGGACAGCAGGAACAGGACCGGCTCGCGCGCGGCCGACAGGGCATAGCGGCGCTCGCCGAGTGAGATGTCGACCTCTCCGCGCAGGAACAGCGCCACCGTCAGTCCGGCCCCGGCCGCCGCCGCCGTCGTCATGTCGCGCAGATCGACCGCGTCGGTGGCATGCAGCGACAGGCCGCTGCGCAGCATCTCCATGCGGAACCGGCCGCGCAGCACGATGTCGTCGGGATCGAGCGACGGCACGATCGCCGGCAGCGCCTCGCCCCCGCGATTGCCGCGCGCCACCAGGTCCCGCCAACGGAGCGGGCTTTCCGTTTCCATCACGCCGCCATCCGTCATCGTCCCATCCCCGTCATCTGGCGAACCGGCAAAGGAGTTTGACCGGCACGCAAAGGCATCGTCGGCGCAGCGCGGGCTATACCAGCGTGAACAGCGTCCAGGACGCCGGAACCAAATTGCGAATGCGTCGCATTCTCGGATATCACAGCGAGGGCCGATGGTCCAGCGGGCGTGAACCGGGGGTGGCGCGAAAGGATGGACTGCCGACCATGACCAGCCGATTCCGTCACCGGATCACCAGCACGACCTCCCTCATCGCCCTGACCCTTCTTGCGCAGGCGGTCCCCGCCCTCGCCCAGACCGGCAGTGCGACCGACAGGGCCGTCACCCTCCCCTCCGTCGCGGTGGAGGGCGAGGCGCCCCGCCCGGTGGAGGCGGCGACCGTCATCGACCAGAAGACCATCGACCGCGAGGTGCCGCAGACCCTGCGCGACCTGTTCCAGGGCGAGCCGAGCATCACCGTCCCCGGCAGCAGCACCGCGGCGCAGAAGATCTATCTGCACGGCATCGACCAGAGCAAGCTGACCGTCACCATCGACGGTGCGGCCCAGCGCAACGGCATCTGGCACCACAACGGCAACCTGACGCTCGACCCGACCTTCCTGAAGTCGGTCCAGGTCGATCCGGGCGTGTCGCCCGCCGATGCCGGTCCGGGCGCGCTCGGCGGCGCGGTCGCCTTCGAGACGAAGGATGCCGCCGACCTGCTCCTGCCGGGGCAGGATGTCGGCGCCACCGCCATCCTCGGCTACGACACCAACTCCAAGACCTGGCGGACCACCGGCGCCGGCTATGCCGCCAAGCACGGCTTCGAGATCCTGGGCATCGGCACCCTGTCGCGCGGCAGGAACTACGAGAACGGCAACGGCGTGACCGAGGCCGGCACCGGCACCGATCTGGTCAGCGGCCTGGGCAAGCTGGCCTATGAGTCCGACAGCGGCCACCGCATCTCGGTGTCGGGCGAGCATGTGCGCGACGACGCCGTGCGCCGCCTGCGCTCCAACCTTGGCATCGTCGGCGGGCCGACCGGGCCGCTGATGAACAGCAACACCGCGACCCGCACCACCGCGGTCGTCAGCTACGAGACCACGCAGCCGACCGACTGGTTCAATCCCGGCGTCTCATTCACCTACACCCGCAACCGGCTGGAGCGGCCGAACGAGAACCGCCGCACCACCGCGCACGGCGCCTTCGACAGCGAGGTCGACACCATCGGCCTGACGGTGAAGAACAGCTTCGCCATCCCGACCGGCACCCTGACCGCCGGCTTCGACCTGTCCCGCGACGACATCCACATCGACCGCTTCCACTTCGCCACCGACGCGGAGGAGCGGATCACCAATGTCGGCGGCTTCCTGCAGGCGCGTCTGGCCCCGGTGGAGCGGCTGCGCCTGTCCACCGGCGTCCGCATCGACCACCAGAGCTACCGGTCGGTCGACGGCAAGACCTTCGACAACACCGGCATCAGCCCCAACCTGTCGGCCGACTACGCCGTGACCGACCGGCTCACCGCCTTCGGCGGCTACAGCTACAACTGGGGCGGGCTGGAGATGGCGGAAGCCGCCCTGTTCCACGCCGCCAACTACCGCTATTCCAGCGACCTGGAACCGGTGACCGCCCACAACATGCGCGCCGGCCTGCGCTATGCCGACCAGGGCCTGCGGCTGGAGGCGGCGGCCTTCCTGACCTACATGGAGAACCCGGTCGCCTGGAACTACACCACCTACACCCGCGTCAACGGCGAGGATCTGCGCAGCAGGGGCTTCGACCTGACCGCCGGCTATGACTGGAGCAATGCCGGGATCAGCGCGAAATACACCCACACCGACGTGAAGTACGGCAACCGCATGGCGCTGTCGTCGGACTACAACACGGCGGTCCCGGTCGGCGACCTCTTCGCCTTCCGCGGCCATTACGGCTTCGAGGATCTGCGGCTGACGCTGGGCGCCTCGGCGGAGATCGCGCTGAAGATCGAGGACGACGCGCTGCGGGCGAACGGCTTCCGCTCCATCGACGGCTATCAGGTCGTCAACCTCTTCACCGAATGGAAGCCGCTGGAGACGGCGCCCGACTGGACCCTGCGGGCCGAGGCCAACAACATCTTCGACGCGGCCTATGTCAGCCGGTCCAGCTACGGCCAGACCTCCACCGTGCAGCCGGCGCTCGCGGAAGGGCGGACCTTCTATCTCACCTCCACCGTCAAGTTCTGAGCCGACGGGAACCGATCACCATAGGGAGCGCACTCTTGCTGACCGAAACGGCCAAGATTCCGACGGCCCTTGCCAGCCGGTACCTGCAGCAGCTCTGCAAGCATTTCGCCCACAAGATCGCGGTGCGGTACGACGCCGCCGCCGGCGAGGCGCTGTTCCCCTGGGGACGCTGCACGATGACGGCGGCGGACGGCATCCTGACCCTGCATTGCGAGGCGGCGGACGCCGAGGCGCTGGCCCGCGTCAAGGCGGTGGTGGACGACCATCTGGTCCGCTTCGCCTGGAAGGAGGGGCTGAAGCCGGACTGGTTCCCCGCCGGCTGACACCGGCCGGTCAGGTTGCCGCTCGGCAGCCGGCGAGGATCGAACCGGAACAGGGTCCGGCATCCGGCTGTCGTCACCGACGGCCGGATCCGGGCCTTTCGCCGTTGCCGTCCCATCCGCCAGCCGGCACCGCGCCAGTTCGCGCTGCCGCTCGGCCAATGCCGCTTCGCGGGCACGGGCACGGCGGCGCTGCTCCTCGGTGCGGGCGCGCAGTTGCTGTTCCTGGCGCAGGCGCGAGGCCAGACGCCGCAGATCGTCGGCGGCCCGGCTCTCCCCCACCGCCGGCAGGGCGGCCAGAGCGTCGCGGAAGTCGCCCAGGGTCGGGAAGCGGCTCCATCCGCTGCGGAAATTCGACCAGACCGCCTCGAAGGCCGCCATCCAGCGGTCCGCCGGCCAATCGGCCATCGCCCGCACGTCGGCCTCCAGCAGTTCGGCGTCCGGCAGTTCCAGCGCGAAGCGGTCGGCCAGCTTTTCCAGCCCGATCAGCACATTCTCGATGCCGATCGGCGGCGTCAGCGTGCCGATGGCCTGCTCCACCCGGTCGGCCAGCGCCCCGATCTCGTCGGGAGACATATCCTGCGTCTCGAACCGCAGGTCGGCGACCTCAAGACTGGCCAGCGAGGCGAAGGCGCAGGGCAGTGAGGGTTTCGCGGTTGCGGACGGCAGCGTTGGACGCGGCATCGGACGCGGATCCGCTGCGGGGAGGGACGGAACGGCGATCATGGCGGGGCTCCCGGCGGTGGTTGCGAATGGCGGACGGAATGGACGGAGAGGCTTCGGCGGCGGGGTCGCGGGACAGATCGGGCGGAGCGACCAGTTCCCGGAGGATCCAGCGCCGCCATGCGGCCCCCGGATCCGGCGGGCGGTAGCCGTTGCGGGTATGCGCCTTGCGGCACCACGCCACGAACTTCGCGGTCACCCGGCCGGCATCGACCTCCGGGCGTTCCTGCGCCGCCCAGGCGAGATCGGCGGCATCAGGCTGCCAGTCGGCGGGCAAGGCCTCATCCTGCCGCGCATCCTGCCCGCCCGATTGGGAGGAGGATTCAGGATTCTGGGATTCCAAGGAGAAGCCGGCTGGCGAACCGCCGATGTCAGCCGGCTGACAGGACATGCCGGCGGTGACGCCCTCCATCCCCGTCAGCCGATAGGCGAAACCGCGCAGGCCGCGCCGCGACTGGGCGCAGACCAGTGCCGCCGACGGCGCCTGCAGGCCCTTCAGCACGGCATTGAACCAGGCGCGGCTCTGCCCAAGCTCCTCTGCCAGTTCACCTTGCGTGGCGGTGCAGACACCGTCGCGGTCGGCATGGGCATAGAGCGCGGACAACACCGCGATGTCGGCGGCCTGGATGCCGGGCATGGCAATCCAGCGCCTGTACATGTCGATGTATGGCTTCATTGAGACACCCGTCTGTCGGTCGATCCGTGAACGGGTGGAGACAAAGGGAGAGCGTCAACGGACTCGGGATGAATCCGCTTGGCATCACGGTGCTGCCCTGCCATCATGGAGTCGCCAAACCGCCAGATGTGGGGTGCCCGGGTTTCCCTCGGTCTCCTCCGTCCGACACGAAGGGCCCGGAGCAATCCGGGCCTTTTGTGTTTGCGGAGGTCAGTCCTCCGTTACGTCATGATGCTCTCCTTCAAGATGCAGCAAACCGTGGCGCCGGCCAGTAACTGGCATGGACGCAGGTTGATGGCGTGAGGGCGGTTTTCGCCCGTTTTTTGAAATGTGTACGTGCCGTTGCGCGTCTGTCCACGGTCTTCGGAAAGTGGCACATCAGCGACGTCGCAATGGGCGGCGGCGGGATTCTTCAGCGGGAATCAATTACTTATGGCGGCATGTCGTCGGCTGTCCCGCTGCGAGTGTCGCCGTTGTGCCGAAAGATTCGGGTCCGAACGTCGCCGTTCTGCCGAAAGATTCTTGAGAATGAGAGCTTTGTGTCTGCCGGATCCTGGCTCCGAACGTCGCCGTTCTGCCGAATAATGCAGCCCTCCCCTCCCCCACCCCACCACCAGCCGGCCAGAATCGGTGGAGAATCGGGCGGGAATCGGCCCTCCGGCGGATCGTCCGAACGTCGTCGTTCTGCCAGTCGGGGGCCGTTCAGGGGGCATCCTGACCCTGGCCCGGGCAGTGATGCAGCACCATAACCGAACAAAAACAACTACTTACGGTGAGAGCTGCCCGTTCCGCCACCCTCCGGCACGGCAGAACGCAGACGTTGACGCTGCCACCGGCCGGGTGAGAGCCCTCAGACGCGCGGCCGACCGCCTCTCATCGCCTCCC
Source organism: Azospirillum sp. BE72 (assembly GCF_031455875.1). Lineage (NCBI taxonomy): Bacteria > Pseudomonadati > Pseudomonadota > Alphaproteobacteria > Rhodospirillales > Azospirillaceae > Azospirillum > Azospirillum sp. BE72. Next base: position 243,076 of record NZ_JAVDTO010000005.1, on the reverse strand, counting down.
GCCGGCCCCGATCGGGAAAACTGGCAGAACGGCGACGTTCTAAGGAGCAAATCGCGCCGTTCACGGGAATCTTTCGGCAGAACGGCGACGTTTGAGCCGGAGCTGTGGAACAGAGGGGCGGGCTTGTGGATTATGGCTGCAACCCACTTGAAGCCGCACAGCACCCGCGGAGAGATCGCATGTCCCAGACCACCAACGCCGAGCTGCTCGACCGGCCGCTGCAATTGGCTCTGCGGCTCGATTCACCGCTGACCGGCGATGTCCAGAACGACCGCCACATGATGGTCTACAGCCTGTTCGGCCTGTCGAAGGACAAGGCGGAATCGCTGCCGACCTATGATGACGGCAAGGTGCGGATCGAGGTGCGGGCGCCGAAGAATGTCGGCGTCGCCACCATCTGGGACAAGGCGGTGCTGCTCTACGCCATCTCTCTGCTGCGCGAGAAGATGGAATCGGGAAAGGGCCCGTCCAAGCTGGGCGAGCTTCACTTCACCACCAGCGATCTCCAGCGCATCGTCGGCAAGACCGCCGGCGGCAGCGCCTATGACAAGATCGAAGGGGCGCTGGAACGGCTGCAGGGTACGCAGATCAAGACCAACCTGGAAACCGGCGGGGAGGGCGAAAGCGGCGCCTTCTCGTGGATTTCCGACTACAAGCTGCTCTACCAGCGCAAGAAGGACGGCGAGCGCGCGGTGCGCGGGTTGAAGCTGACCTTGTCGGGCTGGGTCACCCGTGCGGCGCTGGGCCACAATCTGCTGAGCTACGACGACCAGTATTTCGCGCTGAAGCCGGTGGAGAAGCGGCTTTACGAGATCGCGCGCGCCCATCTCGCCCGCGGCCATGCCTTTTGGATGGCGCTGGAGCCGCTGCGCAAGCGCGTCGGCTCCGACAACGACCTGCGCAAGTTCAAGAACGCGCTCGGTCCCGTCCTCGCCGCCGACCGCATCCCCGGCTATGGCGTGCGCATCGTCGAGACGGCGGAGTACAAGGAGACGATGAAGGCGCGCGGCGCCGTTCTGGGCCGCGTGCTGAACGCCGACCTGCCGGTGCTGTTCTGGAAGAAGGACCAGGGCCAGCCGGAGAACTGGATCGACGTTCCCAAGGTGGAATACGACGAGACGGTGTGACTCCCTCCCCATCCGATCCCCCTTCGGCTGGGGCAATCGCATTTGAAGCTCGTTTATCGACAAAGCCCCTCTCCCCCTGTGGGAGAGGGGTTGGGGTGAGGGGGTGCAAATCCTGGATTTGCAACAGCCTTCAGCCACCCCACCCCTCATCCCAACCCGCGGGTCGGCAAAACGCCGTTGGCGTTTGGCCGATCCCGCCCCGCAAGGGGAGAAGGGCATCCGGAATGGGTGAGTTCACGATCTCGATCGAAATACGATAGCCCTCTCCATCCGGTAGACACCCGTTGCCGGAGTGGCGACGACTTGGTAGGGTCGCCGCAACCGGTGCCGGGGCAGGAGGACGGGGCGTGACAGGGGAACAGTTGAAGGCGTTGCGGGAACGGCGCGGCCTGACCCAGACGCAGATGGCGGCGTTCGTCAACGAACTCACCGGCCGCAAATACGACAAGCAGCGGCTGAGCAAGTGGGAGACCGGCAAGGAGGCCCTGCCCCGCGACGTGCTGGGACGGCTTCTGCTGCTGGATCTGGAACGGCCGGAAAGCCCCCTGCCCCGCCGCGGCACCACCGTCGCCGTCGGACTGCAGAAAGGCGGCACGGCGAAGACCGCGACCTCCATCAACCTCGCCTTCATCCTGGCGCGCGCCGGCAACCGCGTGCTGCTGGTCGATGCCGACCCGCAGGGCAACGCCACCGTGCATGTCGGCGTGCCGCAGACCGACGTGGTGGCGTTGACCGAGGCCGGGAAGGTCCTCTATCACGCGCTGATGGGCAAGACCCCGCTCGATGCGGTGATCCGCCCGACCAGCGTCGAAGGGTTGGACGTCGTGCCGTCCAGCATCGCGCTGGCGAGCGCCGACACCGAGCTGCCGGGCAACCTGACCAACGCCCAGACCGCGCTGGCCGAAATGCTGGACGGCGTGCGGGAGCGCTATGACGTGATCGTCATCGACTGCGCCCCCAACCTGGGTGCGGTGACCATCAACGCCCTGACCGCCGCCGATTACGTCCTGGTCCCCTGTCAGGCCGAGCCGCACGCCATCCTCGGCGTCAGCGCCTTCCTCGACACCGTCGCGAAGATCCAGCGGCGGCTGAACCCACGGCTGGAGGTGCTGGGCATCCTTCCGACCATGGTCAACCCGCGCCAGACCCAGGATCGGTCGTCGCTGGAGGATATCGAGCGGCTGTGGGGGAACGACCGCCGCGTGTTCCCGCCGGTGCCGCGCGCGACCATCTACGCCCAGGCGGCCGGCGCCAACGTCATCACGCTGGACGCCGACATCGGCGCCCCCGGCGTGGAGAGCTATGCCGCCATCGCCTCCGCGCTGCTGACCGCCATGGGCCGCCTGCAGGAGACCGTCGATGCCGCCTAAGAAGCTGACCCGCCAGACCGCCGCCACCGTGCTCCAGGCCAAGGAGGCCGGCTTCGCCGCCGAGACCGACCGCATGTTCGGGCTGAGCGGCGTGCTGCCCCGGCTGGTCGAGGTCGATCTGGACGCCGTCGAGACCAACCCCGGCCAGCCGCGCACGGTGTTCGACGACGAGTCCCTGCGCTCGCTGGCGGACTCCATCGCCCGTCACGGGTTGCAGCAACCCGTGCTGGTGCAGGAGGGGGCGGAGAAGGGGCGCTACCGTCTGGTGGCCGGCGAGCGGCGGCTGCGCGCTCACCGGCTGCTCGGCCGCGGCACCATCGCCGCGATCATCACCAAGGGCCGTCCGGAAGAAATCGCGCTGATCGAGAATGTCCAGCGCGTGGATCTGGACGCCATCGACCTCGCCCGCGGCCTGTCGCAACTGATCGATGCGCATGGCTACACCCAGGCGGAGGTGGCGGCGGCCGTCGGCTGTTCGGAGGCCGAGGTGTCCAAGCGCCTGAAGGTGCTGCGCCTGCCCGACGACATCCTGGCCGACTATCGCGCCAACCCGGACGCGGTCTCCCGCTCCGCACTGGTCGAACTGGCCTTTGTCGAGGACGAGGCGGAGCTGCGCCGGCTTTGGCAGACGGCCCGCACCGGCGGATTGACGGTGGGCGCGGTGCGGGCGGCCCGTCCGGCGGCATCCTCCACGGCCGAGCCGATGCGGGTGCTGGGCAAGGCGATCAACCGCATGGACAAGGATCTGGCCGCCATCGACACGGTCGCCCAATCCTTGCAGCGCGAACATCGCGAAAGGCTGCAGGCCCTGCGCGACCGGATCGATGCCCTGCTGAACGGCTGAGGCTTTCGCACTCGAAAGCAACTGTCGGTCGCGCCTTGTCAGAAAAGCAACTTCAGCGCGCTTTCGAGTGCGAAAGCCTCTGGCGGTCGACCAGGGTGACCGCCTGCCCTGCCCCATGGTAAGGATTGCCGGCAAGACTACGACGCGACGGATCAGCGATGCCGGCTGTGCAGAGACGACATTTCCTTGGCGCGTTCGGGGGCTTCCTCGGAGCCGCCGCGCTGTCCGGCGCGGTGCCGCGGCCGGCGCTGGCCGCCGCCGGCACCTTGCGGATCGGGCTGAAGTCCCTGCCGGCGGCGCTCAATCCGCTGACCGTCAGCGACCTGGTCGCACGGCAGATTTTGGGCTCGATGTATGAAAGCCTGACCAGCGTCGATGCGCAGGGCCGCATCCTGCCGGGTCTTGCCACCGCCTGGGAAGCCTCGGAGGATGCGCGGCGTTGGCGGCTGACGATCCGCGACGGCGTGACCTTCCACACCGGACGCCCCTTCACCGCCGCCGCCGTCAAACGCAGTTTCGAGGCGGCTCTGGCCGGCGACGGCGCCAACTTCGCATTGCTGGCCCTGTCCAAGGTCCGCGGCTTTCGGGAGCTGCGGGCAAAGACGACCAACGAGCTGTCGGGCGTTACCGTCATCGACGACCGGACGCTGGAGGTCGTCTGCGACGAGCCCAACGCCGTCTTCCCCTTCGCCCGCATCCACATCGTCGATGTCGAGGCGGCCGAGCAGGCCGGTCCCGACTGGTTCCGCACCATGTCGGCTGGTACCGGCCCCTACCGGCTGGCCCGCTCGACCGAGGGTATCCGCATCGATGTGGAGGCCAATCCCGGCTGGCGCGGCGGTGCCGTCCCGTTCGAGCGGGTGTCCTTCCTCGCCACCGGCATCGGCAACGACGGCATCACGCTGTTCAACGACAGCCAGATCGATTTCACCTTCGTCGATACCGATGCGTTGCGCGGGGTGATGGACGATCCTGGTTTCAAGCGGTCGCTGACCAACGTGCAGCGGATGCAGATGCGGGTGGTGGCGCTCGACCCGCGCCGGGTGAAGGCTTTCGCCGACCTGCGGGTGCGCCGGGCGATGTCGCTGCTGATCGACCGCAACGCGGTGGCGGAACGTTTCTTCCGCGGTGTGGCTGCCGTCCATAACGGCGTCGTTCCGCCGGCCCTGCTGTCGAACGAAAAGCTGGAGCCGCTCGTCTACGACCCGACGCTGGCGGCGCGCCTGCTGGAGGAGGCGGGTTATCCGGGTGGGCGCGGCATCGATCCCTTCACGGTCAGCGTCATTCCGGAATACCGGCGCGAGTTCGTCTATTACGTGTCGCAATGGAACAATGCCGGCATTCCGGCGAAGCTGGTCACCGCCCCGCGGCAGGAGTTCATCGCCCGCTCCCGTCGGCGCGACTACGATTCCTTCCTGTTCGGCTGGACTGCCACCTACCCCGACCCGATGAACTTCCTGGACGAGCTGTTCAGCAGCCGCAGCCGCTTCAATCCCGTCGGCTGGTCCAATGCGGAATTCGACGGCCTGGTCGAACGCGCGATGGCCATCGCGGACCCCGACCGCCGCGCCGAGGTCTACAAGGACGCAGAGTGCATGGTGATGAAGGAGCTGCCGGTGATCCCGCTGGTGGTGCCGGATTACGTGGCTCTGCGCGGCAACGTGCTGAGCGAGAATTTCATCACGCCGTTCGGCGGCCTCAACTTCGGCTGAACCGGCATAGGGCAGGGTGATGCGGGTAAGAAAAAAGCCCCTGTCCGGCTGACGGACAGGGGCTTTTCATCGAAATGGCCGGGTGGCGTCAGGCGTCCTGCGATCCCGCCTCACGGAGGCAGTCAGCGGCCTTCGCTTCGCGCAGGCAATCCGCCACCTTGGCTTCGCGGAGGCAATCAGCGGCCTTCGCCTCACGGAGGCAATCCGCCGGCTTGGCTTCGCGGAGGCAATCAGCGGCCTTCGCCTCACGGAGGCAATCCGCCGCCTTGGCTTCGCGGAGGCAGTCAGCGGCCTTCGCCTCACGAAGGCAATCCGCGGTGGCGAACAGGCGGGCGCTGTCGGCGCGGGCGGCGGCCATGCGGTCGGCAGCGACGGCGACGCCGTTGTGATGGAGGTACTCGCCATACGCCGCCTCGCAGAAGCGGAAGTAGGCGCGGGTGTCGGCGACGATGAACTCGTGCCACAGATCGTCGCAAGCGGCCGATTGCGGAACGATGTCCCGGTCCGGATGCTCGGCGCAGGCCAGCAGGAAAGCCTTCAGCTGGTTCAGCGCGATCTCGGACATGGCAGGGGTCATGCCCGTGGCGACCGCCCGGTCAACCACATAGCCGAAGTCGAAACCGGCGATGATCTCCCGGGCACGCGTGATGTCGGTCGTGGTGGCGCCGCGCATGGGATCCTCCGAGGTTGCTTGTTTCCAGCCCGTGACGCGGGTTGCAGGACTGGTTCCGGGTATGGCGTCAATGTTGTGCCACAGCATAGCCGGATATGTGAGATTATTTTTAGTCCTAAGCGTCCGGCGCCCGGCCGATGACTTCTGCCGACCAGGGTATTATGCGGGGCGGGAGGTATCGGCGGCGACGGACAGGACCGGCCGCGAGGCGGTCATCGCCTCCACCAGCGTCGACAGGCGGTCGGGCATGACCGGCTTGGCGGCCACGATCACGCCCATCTCCGCCGCCCGGCTGGTCACCGCCCCGTCGAGCCGGCCGGAGATCAGTACCGCCGGAATGCGCAGGCCCAGCCGCTTCCATACCTCGGCGATGAAATCCAGGCCGTTCTCGGTGGCGGACAGGTGATAGTCGGCGATCACCGCATCGGGACGGACGGCTCCGTCCTGCACCGCCCGCAGGCCCTGCGCGACGGTGGAGGCGCCGACGACGCGATGCCCGGCACTGGTCAGGAACATGGAGATGGCGGACAGCACGAAGCTGTCGTCGTCGATCACCAGTATCGCGATCTCCCCCTCCTTCGCCGGCGCGTCCGCCAGCGTCGCCATCGTGGCCGCAGGAGCAGGGGCAGGGGCGGGTGGAGCGGCGGAGACGGCGGACCGCGCCACCGGAACAGGGGCCCCAGGCTTCACCGCAGCGGTCTCCACTGCAACGCTCTCCACCGCGGCGGCCTCCACCGGGGCCAGCGGAATGGTGACGGAGAAGACCGATCCCTTGCCCAGCGTCGAGCGCACCTTCACCGGGTGGTCCAGCACCGTCGCCAGCCGCTTGACGATCGACAGGCCCAGGCCGATGCCGTTGTCGCGGTTGCGCTCCGGGTTGCCGATCTGGTGGAACTCCTCGAAGATGGCCTCCAGCCGGTCTTCGGGGATGCCGATGCCGCTGTCCCGCACCTCGACGATCAGGTTGCCGCCGGATTCCAGGCAGGCGACCTGCACCTGCCCGCTGGCGGTGTAGCGGATCGCGTTGTCGATCAGATTGCCCAGCAGGCGCAGCAGCAGAATGCGGTCGGTCACCACCGGCGCGCGGTATTGCGGCACGGCGAAGGCCAGCCCCTTGTTGCGCGCCACTGGGCCGTACTGCGATTCCAGCGCGTCGAACAGGTCGGCGATCTCGTGCACCGCCTTGTTCGCCGTGACGCCGCCGGCGTCCAGCCGCGACACCTCCAGCAGCTCGTCCAGCAGCTGTTTCAGGGTCATGACGACCTGTTCGATCTTGCGCGCGGATTCCGCCACCTTCGGGTTGGGGGCGGTGGCGCGCAGCATCGCGGTCAGCATCAGCAGCGATTGGGCCGGCTGGCGCAGGTCGTGGCTGGCGGCGGCCATGAACTTGGCCTTCGACGCCACCGCCTGCTCCGCCCGTTCCTTGGCGACGCGCAGGTCGATGGCGTTCTGCCGGAAGGTGGCGAGCGCCTTGGCCATGCGGCCGATCTCGTCGTCGCGGTGGCGCACCGGCACGTCCACCGACACGTCGCCGGCCGCCAGATCGGCCATGGCGCGGGTCATGCCGGCGATGGGCAGGGTCATGCCGCGGGTCGCCCACACCACCCCCAGGACCACCAGCAGAAGGGTGACGGCGCCGACCCCGCTCAGCACCAGCACATGGTGGCGGATGGCCGCGTCGGTCGGGCCGGTGTCCAGCCGGACCAGCAGAGTGCCGATGTTGCGGACGGCGCCGGTCCGGTCCTGGTGGGTCAGCGGCACGGCGGCGGCAGTGGCGGCGGCGTCGCTGACGATGGCGGCGCCCGGCTTGCGGAAGATGGCGAAGCGTTCGCCATGGGTGCCCAGGATCACCGCCTCGGCGAAGCTGTCGATAGAGCGCAGCGGCATCAGCGCCGTGACCGCCTCTTCGGGATCGAGGTCCCACAGCGCGTTCGCCACGTCGTCCAGCACAATCCTGGTCGCCATCTCGGCCCGGATGGCCAGCTCGGCGCGGGTGTTGCGCACGTCGGCCTGGATCAGCACCACCATGGGCACGGCGATCAGCACCGACACCAGCAGCACCGCCGATGCCGTCGTCCGGGCGACCAGGCTCCGTGAAAAAACCTTGAACAGCATGCGGAAGCCTACGAAAACACGACGACCACGAACAAATCGCGCGGGTCATCCTAACCGAATCGGCGGCCAAACACGACAGCCGCGTGGTGCCGATGCTGCCGCCGTCCTCATCCCGGCGACTAAAGGAAGCGGTTCGCCCGCTTTCGGCGGCAGGACTATATAAAAAGCCCATATGACTGTTTCGAATCGTTGCTTTTTCTTGTTTGATTGCCTGTGTAAAAGTTCGCTTCCGATTTCGGACCCCGGAATTGGGGCGGGATCGGGATTGCCGCTGGGGGGCGGAGCATGGGAACCGGCATCATCATCGCCCTTGCGCACGGCGTCGGGCTGCTGGCGCTGGTCCTGCTCGCCTACCGCTATGTGCTGCGGCGGTTCGGGACGCGGCGCCTGCCCTTCGCCCTGCTGTCCGGCCTGCTGTTCGGCGTGGCCGCCGCCGTCTCGATGCTCGATGCCTACCCGGTCGAGAGCGGGGTGCTGGTCGACCTGCGCAACGTGATGATCGGGCTGGCCGGGCTGTTCGGCGGCTGGCCCGCCGCCCTGATCTCTGCCCTTGCTGCCGGCGGGGTGCGGCTGTGGCTGGGCGGCATGGGCTCGCTGACCGGTCTGGTCGGCATCCTGCTGACCGCGCTGGTGGCGCCGCTGCTGGCCCGGCCGATGGAGCGATGGGCCGCCGGCCACCGCGGGCCAGGGCAGGGGAAGGGGCAGGGGAAGGGGCAGGGGCCAGGGAAGGGAGAAGGGAAGGGCGCCTACGGCTTCGGCCTGCTGGCCCTGTTCGGCCTTGCCATCACCCCGCTGACCCTGCTGGCCTTCATGCTGCTGCCCGACCCCAGGCTCGCCCTGCGGGTGCTGGAGGAGGCGGCGCTGCCGCTGACCGCCTTCACCGCGCTCGGCATCGGCCTGCTCGGCACCATGCTGGCGCGCGAGCACCGGCGCGTCGCCGACGAGAACGCCCTGGCCGAGAACGCCGCCCTCTTCCGCGCCGTGTTCGACAGCTCCGCCGACAGCCTGGCGATCGTCCGCGTCGGCGACAACGGCGGCTTCACCCTGCACAGCGCCAACGCCGCCGCCCTGCGGGCGATGGGCGACCGCGCCGCCGACGCGGCCGGCAAGCCGCTGGACAGCCTGCTGCCGCCCGATCTGGCCGCCAAGGCGACGGCCGACCTGCAATCCTGCATCGACGCCGGCGCCCCCACCCGCTTCGAGGAGCAGCACACCCACGAGGGCGTCACCCGCTGGTGGGAGGTGTCGCAGGTGCCGATCCGCGATCGCAGCGGCGCCATCGTCATGCTGTCGGTCGGCGCCCGCGACATCACCCGCCGGCACGAGGCCGAACGCGCGATCCGCGCCAGTGAGGCGCGCTACCGCCTGCTGGCGCGCAGCGTCACCGATATCATCGGCCGCATCGGCCTGGACGGCGTGCGGAATTTCTGTTCGGAGGCGACGCGCGACAGCCTGGGCTGCGCGCCCATCGACCTGATCGGCCGCCCGCTGGTGGAGCGGGTCCACCCCGACGACCGCGACGCCCTGTCCGCCGGTCTGGCACAGCTGAGGCCCGACCGCCCGACCCTGAAGACCACCTACCGGCTGCGCCATGCCGATGGCCGCTGGGTGTGGATCGAGGCGGCGGTGCGGCTTGTCGCCGACGACTGGGGCGCGCCGCAGGATTACGTCAGCGTCGAGCGCGATGTCACCGCCCGCAAGATCATGGAGGCCGAGCTTCAGGACGCCCGCCAGGCCGCGGAATCGGCCAGCCGCAGCAAGACCGAGTTCCTGGCGAGCCTGAGCCACGAGCTGCGCACCCCGATGAACGCCGTCATCGGCTTCGCCGACCTGATCGCGCGGGAGTCGGAGGGGCCGGTCGGCAACGCCCATTACCGCGACTTCGCCGTCAACATCCGCGACAGCGGCCAGCATCTGCTGGAGCTGATCAACGAGATCCTCGACCATGTCCGGGCGGAGGCCGGGCAGCTGGTGCTGGACGACGAGCCGGTCGATCTCGACGCCGCCGCCACCTTCGCCATCCGCCTGCTGACCCCGCGCGCCGCCCGCGCCGGCATCGCCCTTTCGGCAACGGTGGACCCCGCCGCCCGTTTCCTGCGCGGCGACGAGCGGCGCCTCCGCCAGATCCTGCTGAACCTGCTGTCCAACGCCGTCAAATACACGCCCTCCGGCGGCGCCGTCTCGCTGGCCGCCGGCCCCGCGCCGGACGGCGGCCTGCTGCTGGAGGTGCGCGACACCGGCATCGGCATTCCCGAACAGGATCTGGGCCGCGTCCTGCAGGCCTACACCCGCGTCGAGAGCCCAGCCAACCGCCAGACCGAGGGCGCCGGGCTGGGCCTGCCGCTGACCCGCCGGCTGGTGGAGCTGCATGGCGGCACCATGACCCTGTCGAGCCGGGTGGGGGAAGGCACCATCGTCACCCTCCATTTCCCGCCCGACCGTCTGGCCGACGAGAGCGGCGGCACCGTCCGCCCGCCGTCGGACCGTCCCGGCCTGTCGATCCTGATGGTGGAGGACGACCACAACATCCTGGAGAACGGCTGCGCCCTGCTGCGCAGCTGGGGCCACCGGGTGATCGGCGCGTCCGGCGCCGGCGAGGCCCTGCCGGTGCTGCGCGGGGACGAGCCGCTGGACCTGCTGTTCAGCGACATCGTGATGCCGCCGGGCATGAACGGGGCGGAGCTGGCGCGCGAGGCGCGTCGCCTGCGCCCCGACCTTCCGGTTCTGCTGGCTTCGGGCTTCGCCGCCCATGCGGTGGTGGCCGACGACGTGGCGCTGGGCGGCTACGACCTGATCGCCAAGCCCTACGACCCGCTGGAGCTGCGCGACCGTCTGGCCCGCCTGCACCCGCTGGCGCCGTCCCCGCCCCTGGCCCCACCCCCGGCCCCGCCGCAGCCGTCCCCCGAGCCGCCCGCCCCGCCGGTCCAGCCGGCCGCGGAGCCCCCGCCGCCGCCGCCCATCGCCGGGGTCGTGCCCGAGGCCATGCCCGAGCCCCCCGCCGAGCCTTCAATCCCGCTGGCCGCCCCGCCGCCCGCCACAACGCCCGGCCCCGCGGCATCGGCGCCGGGCTCCCTGCGCATCCTGGTGGCGGAGGATGTGGAGATGAACCGCCTGCTGGCCGTCACCCTGCTGAAGCAGGCCGGCCACAGCGTCGCGGCGGTGGAGGACGGGGCGCAGGCGGTTGCGGCGGCAGCGGCGGTGGATGGGCGCGAACCGTTCGACGCGATCCTGATGGACGTCAACATGCCGGTGATGGACGGCCTGGAGGCGACCCGCGCCATCCGCGCCATGCCCGGCCCAGCCGGCCGAGTCGCCATCGTGGCGCTGACCGCCAACACCTTCCCCGACGACATCGCCCGCTGCTACGAGGCCGGCATGGACTGCCATGTGCCCAAGCCCATCGACCGCGTGCTGCTGCTGACCGAGATCGCCCGCTGCGTCGCCTCGCGCCGGGCGGTGGAGGCGATGGGGGAGGGATAGGGGGGACCAAAATATTGTCGATTGGCGGAGTGTCATTGAGTTTAATTTGCGCTAGAATCTTCTTGTCTGCCATTAGGAATCGGTGCAATACAGAGGATGCTGCAAGCTGCAATTGATCAACTGGAATCAAATGGCATTTTCATTTTGCAATGTCATTTTTGCTGTAGATTGAGACCAATAGGTCGGCGGAAGTGACGATCAGGCGACACAGGACGCGCCTGAACGAAGAGTAGGTAATAGAGGGGGTCGCGCCAAAACATGGAAACTGAAGATAAAATTAGAGCTTTTCGTGCATCGATTTCGCCGAATCTCCTCGCCCGCGACGATTTTATTAATTGGCAACTTATTGATCAGCATTTGGTTTCGTCTGGGGCCGCGATTCAATATATGCAGGATTTCGTTGACAGCGGCGATGTCACGCGTGATGGACTTGCACATCTGTTGCACCAACACCCCTCGACCTATCCACTATTGCTCGACCTAATCGCGTTCAACAGTAGCGGCACACAGGTCGAGAAATGGGGGCTGCCACAGTCGATTGACAAGGATATAAGGCGTACAACCTGGGTTGCTGGCCAGCTCATGCATGTCGGGATAGACAAGATCCTCAGCACGGGCGCTGCAGTCGAACCTTTGCTGCGTATTGCTGAGGTCTATAAGGATAGCTACCGGCGACGCTTTCGGTCTGCGGGCAGGCTGGATGACAGAACGCGTCGGCTTGTTCTCACCGCGCTGCTTGAGGTGAACAAGACTCTCGAGCAGCCTGTAAAGATCAATCCCAACGCCCTCACAGATAGCGGGCTCAGGCGTTCTCTGCCCTTCATCCTTGCGGTCGGCAATCGACCAATCGCTGGTATCGCAACGGTTTTCCAGAACCAGTCCGGTGGACGCCAGCAGCGTGACCTATCAGTAATCTATCCTAATCTGCAGCAGCGTCTCGATGCTATTGGCATGTCGCTCATCCTGATTGCCGACGGCCAGGGACTCAAGGAAGCATCTGACCGGACGCTTACCGCATTGTTCGACGGAGTGCGATATCCCATGACTCTGAGTTCGGCGGAGCATGGGGAATTGGTCGCTGCTATCATTAGCGCGACTGCATCCGAAGTGCCTAAGACGATTGAGCGGACTGCGCTTGAGCAAATCATCCTCAATGGGCTGAACTCACGGTTGGAGGTGCGTGCCGAAGATCTTCCTGTTAGCCCGCACCAAGCACGCTTGGCGCTTGCCTATTTCATCGAAAGTTTTCGCAAGCTTGCATTGAGCCTCGGTTCTGATGGAGAGTCAGTCACCTGGGCTAATCGCGTTTGGGTTGAGCGGGCGCGCAAGCTCAGAGTTGCATTCAATGCGAATGACGCGATCGCTTTGCTCGCTGAGATGCTTGAAACCGACGTGACCAAGAGTGAGGTGAGCCCGACTGGGACGTTCGCTGAGTTGCGCGCGCCTTCCGTCCAACCGTTCGCGGCGATGCTGCACGTCGCAGCGAATATCGCAGTATTGAGCGACGAACGCGCGCGCGACATTGCGCAACGCTCAATGGAATGCGCCCCGGGTTCGCCGGTCGCGATCTATCTGACCTCTGGGTCACTCGATGCCAGCCAGATTCAGGCACATCGCAAAACGCAGATCTTCCTGCCGACAAATATCGTCGTGCTTTCGCCTGAGAACTTGGAGGACATGGCCCGTCAGCAACGGCCTCTCCAACGGTTCATGGATGCGATGCTTGCTCAGTCCGATCTTACCAAAGTAAGCCCATACATTCTTAATAATGCCACGCCTGCCCGTATGTTTTACGGGCGTGAGCGAGAAGCGGCGACTGTGTTACAAACGGTAACAACCAATAGCGTCGCTCTGCTGGGAAGTCGTCGTATTGGCAAGACGTCGCTGATCAGGAGACTTCAGGAAGAGCTCGGAAGGGCTCGGTTTCAAACGTTTTTTGGGGATTGTCAGACCGTCAGAACTTGGTCAGATTTTGCCGATCTTGCGAAGCGAAACTGGCAGGTCGACCTTCCAGCACAGTTCAGGCCGAATCATCTTTCCGACATGGTCGCGCAGCTTAGCGAGCGCGGTGACGGGCAAGTCATCATCATCCTCGATGAAATTGACCAACTGCTCGATTGGGACCAAAATTATACGACGGACTCTGTGCCGGAGGCCTTCTTCCGCGCTTGTCGTTCGCTCTCGCAGGAAGGTGCCGCGCATTTCGTCTTCTCAGGGGAGCGCCGAATCGCGAATCGCTTGTGGGATCCGCAATCACCCCATTGGAACTTCTGTCGCGAGGTCCAACTCACGCAACTCGACGAAGCTGATGCAATTTCGCTGCTGGTGGAGCCGCTTCTCGCAATGAATATCGAGATTGTCGAGCCCGCCGCGTTCGAGAATGAAGCGTGGGAGCGCACCAGCGGTCATCCGCAGATTGTGCAGTTTCTAGGGGACCGATTGGTACGTTCGCTCGATGCGCGATCTGATCGTCGCAACCTCTCACTCAGCGCAGACGACATCGTCACGGTCACTGAGACATTTGAATTCGCTGAACATTACCTCGGCACTTACTGGGGACAAGCAACGCCCTTCGAGCGATCTGTCAGTCGCGCCATTGTCTCAGGTTGCGCTAATTCTTCTGACGTGCTTTCTTGGGTTGTGGAGGCGCCGAAACAAGGCGATGAAGAGGCTTTGTTCAACGCACTTCGCATGCTCCAACTCTACGGTGTCGTTGAAGAGCGCGACGGCCAACTGCGGATGCGCGCAGCGTGGTTTGCGCAAGCGCTTGCACATTTCAACGACTAAAAGCACTTTCTCGAAAGGCCCGCATATGCATCTCCATGGCCCAGTTCCCCTCGACAATGCCTTCTATGCCGAACGTGATTTCGAGACTACCCTGGTGAAAGAGGTTCAAGCAGGGAATTGGGTATTGCTGCTCGGGCCGCGCCAACATGGGAAGACTTCTGCGTTTCTTCGGTTGCGCAAAACCCTGTCAGACAACGCGACGAGCACCGCACTTGTCGATCTACAAAAGATCCCTCCTTTCGGAACATATACGCAACTTGTGGCTTGGTTCGCAAAGCAAGTCGCAGCCGCACTCGAACATGCGGTCGAGATCACGCAGACCGACGATTTGGCGACAGCATTGAGCGAAGCACTGCCAGCAGGCAGCGCTCCTGTAGTAATCTTGATCGATGAGGCATCGAACATTGGTAATGACGAATGGCGCAATTCGTTCTTCGGTCAATTGCGCGCGATCTCAAGCGAACGGGCAATTGCGAAGGATGGCGAGATTGCGAAACGGCTGCGTTTTGTCTTCGCCGGTACGTTCCGCCCAGAGCGCTTGGTGGCTGAAGCAAACTCGCCGTTTAATATCTGCGAACGAATCGATACCACGGACCTTGCGTTGGCCGATATTGTGCAACTCGCCACCGCGGCCGGTCTTGCCAAACCCGATCAGGCTGCGGCACTCATATACGACAAGGTGGGTGGCCAACCATATCTCTGCCAGCGTCTCATTCAGGCTGGTGTTGGTGAGGGGGATCCACTTGCCGCGATCTCTAAGGAGCTTGAACGCCTTGCCGAAGGCGATAGCGATCATATCAGTAATCTCTTCCGGCGCGTAGCAAGTGATGAGGCGCTGGTCGCGCTCGTTGCTACGGCCGTCGATACCGGCAAGGTCGGCAGCGAGGCGGGCAACGAGGATCAGCGCTATCTGATCGTCCTCGGGATGTTTCGCCGCAACAAAGGGGCACTTTACTTCAGGAACAAGCTCTATGCAGAGGTCGCCGCACTAAGCCCGCAATTTGCAAAAGTTGAAAATTACGGCGCAAAGCGCGCCGTATTGTTCGCTCTCGAGATTGAAGCCTTCGCCTCGGTTGCGTCGCCCGAACTTAAGGAAGTGGCGCACAACGCACAACGTGGTGCGGTAGGTGCCTACCAAGCTGGCAGCAACCGATTGGCATTAGCTGGGTTCGGCACGGCAATGGAAGCGGTCCTGATCGATTTTCTTCAGCGGCAATCTCCTAGAGATCTGAGAACTGCTGCGGCCAAATGCAAGCAGACAAGGAGTAACTGGTTCAAACCGACCGATCCGACAAGTTGGGCACTTGTTGATCTGATGCGGGGGGTGCGTTCCCTATTGAATCTGGGCGATGTTGATATTCCGGAGAACCTTCGGGAGTGGCGGAACCTCATTCATCCTGGGGCGTGCCTCAGCAACTATCAGCAGGACAAAGATCTAGCGCCTGAGGTTTGCACTGCTGCTGGGCAGTTGCAAATCGTGCTTCGCGATCTGCCATAGATGCCCGCTTCAGAAAAGCGGTGAAACTGACTTCTGCGACTGAATTTGGCGCAAAGCGGTCCGATTGAAAGGTCTGCTTTGGGCTGAAGGCGGATACTTTCGGACCCTCCCACCCCCCATTTTCCCAAAACCTTCCCGACCCCGGACCAAATTCCTATACCATCTCCGCCCAGGTCCCACCCCTTCGCGGAGCCGCGCCATGCCCGTCGACAGCCGTACCCTCCAGAACGACCGTTTCCCCGCCTGGGCCGAAGAGCCGCCGGTGCCGGCCGAAGGCTCGCTGGTCCCCGGTTCGCAGTTCCATGACGAGCAGTGGATCATGGCCGCCGGTATGCTGGCGCGCGGCAACAGCTTCCTTCAGGTCTCCCGCGCCATGGGCTGCAGCCGCACCACGCTCTGGCGCGCCTATTACGGCTCCAAGGATTTCCGTCACAGGGTGTGGTGGGAGCGGCAGGCGCTGAACCGCGAGGCCGAGCTGCGCCTGTCCTCGCTGCGCATCCTGGTGGCCGAGCAGATCGAGCGGCTGGTCACCTCCGGCGATCCCGCCACCGTCCGCTGGATGGCCGAACGGCTCGGCCTGTTCGACGGCCTCGACCGCCCGGCGTCCAGGCGGCAAGCCGCCGAACAGGCCGAACCGCCCGCTCCCCGGCCGGCCCCCAGGCCCGCCCCCAGGCCCGACGATCCGCCCGCCGTCACAATCCCCGAACTGGACGACGACATCCCCGGCGACCTGCGCGAGCGGCGGGAGCCCGATCCGGCCATGGTCGCCGCCATCCTGGCCCGTCCGGAGGGAAAAGGTCCGAAGGGCGTCTTCCCCTGGACCGTCAACGAGTACGAGCATTACCCCAACCTCAACCCCGGCCCGGTCAGCCGCCGCGCCGCCGGTCCCTTCTCCCATCCCCTCTGACGGCTCCGCCGGCCGATGCGACATCCGCCGGGTCCTGTTCCACACCGTTCCACGCCCCGATGAGGTTGCCGATACCCCCACCGTGACCGGCCCCGCCGCACTGTCCGACCGGGATGCTTGATCGCGCCGCCGATCTGTCTGACCCTGCGTGTCCGTTCGCAGACCCGAGGATCACGCGATGACCGCCGGCCCCGCCTTTACCTGTGTGCTCGACGCCCGTGCCAAGCTGGGGGAGGGGCCGGTCTGGTCGGTGGACGAGCAGGCGCTCTATTGGGTCGACATCAAGGGCCGGGCGCTGAACCGCTTCGATCCGGCCACCGGGACCAATCGTGCGATGGCTCTGCCGGAGGAGATCGGCTGCGTCGCCCCGCGCAAGGGCGGCGGCTTCATCGCCGGCCTGCGCTCCGGCCTGTGGCAGCTGGACGGGGAGGGGAGACCGGTCACCTGCCTCGCCGCCAATCCGGAGGACCAGGGCGCCAGCCGCTTCAACGACGGCAGGACCGATCCCGCCGGCCGCTATCTGGCCGGCACGCTGGACGAGCCCAAGGCCGGTGGCAAGGCGCATCTCTACCGCTACGACCGGCGCGGGCTGGCGGTGCTGGCCGGCGGGCTGCTGACCTCCAACGGTCTGGCCTTCAGCCCGGACGGGCGGACCCTGTACCATTCGGACACCCCGACCTTCACCGTCCACCGCTACCGCTACGATCCCGCCACTGGCGACATCTCCGACCGCGAGGTCTTCGTCCGGCTGGAGCCGAAGGACGGCGACCGCGGCCGGCCGGACGGCGCGGCGGTGGATGCCGATGGCTGCTATTGGTCGGCGCTGTACGAGGGGGGGCGGGTCGCGCGCTTCTCCCCTGCCGGCGAACTGCTGTCGGAGCATCCGGTGCCGGCGCGCTGCCCGACCATGGTCGCTTTCGGCGGCCCCGACCTGCGCACCCTCTACGTCACCACCGCCAGCGCCGGCCGCCCCGCCGACGAGCTGGAGCGCCTGCCGCAGTCCGGCGGCCTGTTCGCCATGACGGTCGATGTGCCGGGCCTGCCGGTCCCGCCCTTCGACCCGGAAGCCTGACGATGTTCCGCAAGTTCGTCTATCTGCTGGCCCTGGCGCGCGAGAAGCATTTCGGCCGCGCGGCGGAAAGCTGCCACGTCTCGCAGCCGACCCTCTCCAACGCCATCCGCCAGCTGGAGGAGGAGCTTCAGGTCCCCATCGTCGAGCGCGGTCAGAAGTTCGAAGGCTTCACGCCGGAGGGGCTGACGGTGTTGGAATACGCCCGCCGCATCGTCGGCGAGCGCGACAACCTGCGCCACGAGCTGCTGGCCCTGGCCCAGGGCGTCACCGGCCATCTGCGGGTCGGCGCCATCCCCTCCGCCCTGCCGGTGGTTCCCCATGTGCTGACGCCCTTCACCGCCCGATTCCCGCACATCCGCTCCACCGTGGTCTCGCTCAGTTCGCGCGAGATCCAGCGCGGCCTCGACGAATTTGAACTCGACGCCGCCATCACCTATCTCGACAACGAACCGCTGAACAACGTCCGCACCCTGCCGCTCTACACCGAGCGCTACCACCTGCTGGCCCACCGCGACGATCTGGCCGAGGAGCTGATCGCCGAGGGCGCCGTGACTTGGGAAACGGCGGCCGAACTGCGGCTCTGCCTGCTGACCCCGGACATGCAGAACCGCCGCATCGCCGACACCGCCTTCCGCATGACCGGCAGGACAGTGCAGCCGGCGATGGAGACCAACTCCATCGTCACCCTCTACACCATCGTCCGCGCCGGCAGCTGCGCCAGCATCGTCCCCGGCCAGCTGCTGACCTTCGTCCCCCCGCACCCGGACATCGTCGCCCTGCCGCTGGTCGATCCCGAACTCAGCCACGTCGTCGGCCTCGCCTATGCCGACCGCGACCCGCCGCCGCCGCTCGCCAAGGCTCTGGCGGTGGCGGCATCCGATGCCGACATCGCCCAGCGGGTGGCGATCAGCATTGCCGAAGCGATGATCCCCTGGCGGGTGGCGATCCGCTGACGGGCCATTCTTGATAGCCAAAAGCTATCAGCCCATCGGAAAATACAATTTGCTGGCATACCGTATCCTCCGCCACTCTGATGGTGCCGGGCGCTGAGAGACGCCCGGAAAAAGCCAACAGAGCCAAGCCAGAACGACGCCGACCTCAAGACCGGCGCGGACGATCGCAAGGAGGGATACCCGTGAACGCAAGCCATCCGTGGAGCGCTGAGCGCGCCATGACGATTGTCGAAAGCAATCGGCATCTGCGCGGCGCCCTGCTGCCGATCCTCCACGCCTTGCAGGAAGAATTCGGCTATATCGACGAACAGGCCATCCCCCTTCTGGCGACGGAGCTGAACCTCTCGCGCGCCGACGTGCATGGCGTGGTGTCCTTCTATCACGAATTCCGCCGCGAAAAGCCCGGCCGCCACATCGTCAAGGTCTGCCGGGCCGAGGCCTGCCAGTCGATGGGCGCCAACACGCTGGTCGACCACATCAAGAAGAGCCTGCAGGTCGATTTCCACGGCACCACCGCCGACGGCGCCTTCACGCTGGAACCGGTCTTCTGCCTCGGCAACTGCGCCCTCTCCCCCGCCGTCATGATCGACGAGAACCTGCACGGCCGGGTCTCCCCCGACCGCTTCGACGAACTGACGGCGGAGACGCGGACCAATCCACACGCCCACCAGCAGATCCCCCGCGCCCTCAGCCACTCCCACAAGGGTCACGCGCAATGAGCGGCCATCTGATCACCGTCTTCGTCCCGCGCGACTCCGCCGCCCTGTCGGTCGGCGCCGATGCGGTCGCCGCCGCCATCCGGGCCGAAGCCGCCAAGCGCGACCTGCCGCTGCGCATCGTCCGCAACGGCTCGCGCGGCATGCTCTACCTGGAACCGCTGGTCGAGGTGGAAACAGCGCAAGGCCGCGTCGCCTACGGTCCCATCACCGCGGCGGATGTCCCCAGCCTGTTCGACGCCGGCTTCCTGACCGGCGGGGAGCATGCGCTCGGCCACGGCCTGACCGAGGAAATCCCCTACTTCAAGAATCAGGAGCGGCTGACCTTCGCCCGCTGCGGCATCATCGATCCGCTGTCGGTCGAGGACTACCGCGCCCATGGCGGCTTCCGCGGGTTGGAGAACGCGCTGGCGATGTCCCAGGCGGAGATCGTCCAGGTGGTGACCGACAGCGGCCTGCGCGGCCGCGGCGGCGCCGGCTTCCCCACCGGCATCAAGTGGAACACGGTGATGCAGGCCAAGGCGGACGAGAAATTCGTCTGCTGCAATGCCGACGAGGGCGACAGCGGCACCTTCGCCGACCGCATGATCATCGAAGGCGACCCCTTCTGCCTGATCGAGGGCATGACCATAGCCGCCATCGCGGTGGGGGCGACCTCCGGCTACGTCTACATGCGCTCGGAATACCCGCACGCCACGGCGACCCTGCGCCACGCCATCAAGCTGGCCTATGACGAGGGCTGGCTCGGCGATAACATCCACGGTACCAACCGCAGCTTCCATCTCGACGTCCGCGTCGGCGCCGGCGCCTACATCTGTGGCGAAGAAACGGCGATGCTGGAAAGCCTGGAGGGCAAGCGCGGCATGGTCCGCGCCAAGCCGCCGCTGCCGGCGCTGGAGGGTCTGTTCGGCAAGCCGACCGTGGTCAACAACGTGCTGTCGCTCTGCTCTGTGCCGATCATCCTCGACAAGGGCGGCCAGTATTACCGCGACTTCGGCGTCGGCCGCTCGCGCGGCACGCTGCCCTTCCAGCTCGCCGGCAACATCAAGCATGGCGGCATCGTCGAGAAGGCCTTCGGCATCACCCTGCACGAACTGCTCTACGACTATGGCGGCGGCACCATCACCGGCCGTCCGATCCGCGCCGTGCAGGTCGGCGGCCCGCTCGGCGCCTATCTGCCGCCGTCGCAGTTCGACCTGCCCAAGGATTACGAGGCCTTCGCCGCGCAGGAGGCGATGGTAGGCCATGGCGGCATCGTCGTCTTCGACGACAGTGTCGACATGGCCCGGCAGGCGCGCTTCGCCATGGAGTTCTGCGTCGCCGAGTCTTGCGGCAAGTGCACCCCTTGCCGCATCGGCTCCACCCGCGGGATGGAGACGCTGGACAAGATCATCGCCGGCAAGAACGTCGACGCGAACCTGGAACTGCTCGCCGACCTCTGCGACGTGATGGTGGACGGCTCGCTCTGCGCCATGGGCGGCATGACGCCCTATCCGGTGCGCAGCGCGGTGAAGCATTTCCCGGAGGACTTCCGCAAGAAAACGCCCGCCGTCCGCGTCACCCACATCGCCGCCGAATAACGAGCGACCCAGGAGCACCCGAGATGACCCTCATCCACGAGACCGACTACGGCACCCCGGCCCGCGTCTCCGAGACCCTGGTGACGCTGGAGATCGACGGCCGCGCCATCACCGTTCCCGAAGGCACCTCCGTGATGCGCGCCGCGATGGACGCCGGCATCACCGTGCCGAAGCTCTGCGCCACCGACAGCCTGGAGCCCTTCGGCTCCTGCCGCCTCTGCGCGGTGGAGATCGAGGGGCGCCGCGGCACTCCGGCCTCCTGCACCACGCCTGTGGCGCCGGGCATGAAGGTCCACACCCAGACCGACAAACTGGCCAAGCTGCGCCGCGGCGTGATGGAGCTGTACATCTCCGACCATCCGCTCGACTGCCTGACCTGCGCCGCTAATGGCGATTGCGAGTTGCAGGACATGGCCGGCGCCGTTGGCCTGCGCAACGTCCGGTACGGTTTCGACGGCGAAAACCATCGCGCCGCCGCCAAGGACGAGAGCAACCCGTACTTCACCTTCGACGCCTCCAAGTGCATCGTCTGCTCGCGCTGCGTCCGCGCCTGTCAGGAGACCCAGGGCACCTTCGCGCTGACCATCGACGGGCGCGGCTTCGCCTCGTCGGTGTCGCCGGGCGCCAAGGAAAGCTTCATGGACAGCGAGTGCGTGTCCTGCGGCGCCTGCGTCCAGGCCTGCCCGACCGCGACGCTGACCGAGAAGTCGATCATCGAGCACGGCCAGCCGGAACACAGCGTCATCACCACCTGCGCCTATTGCGGCGTCGGCTGCTCCTTCAAGGCGGAACTGCAGGGCACCACGGTGGTCCGCATGACGCCGTGGAAGAACGGCGGCGCCAACGAGGGCCATAGCTGCGTCAAGGGCCGCTTCGCCTGGGGCTACGCCACCCACAAGGACCGCATCATGAAGCCCATGGTGCGCGAGAAGATCACCGACCCGTGGCGCGAGGTGTCGTGGGAGGAGGCGATCGCCTATGCCGCCGAGCGGCTGAAGGCGGTGCAGGCCAAGTACGGCCGCGGCTCCATCGGCGGCATCACCTCGTCGCGCTGCACCAACGAGGAGGTCTATGTCGTCCAGAAGATGATCCGGGCCGCCTTTGGCACCAACAACATCGACACCTGCGCCCGCGTCTGCCATTCGCCGACCGGCTACGGCCTGTCGCAGACCTTCGGCACCTCGGCCGGCACGCAGGATTTCCGCAGTGTCGACAAGTCCGACGTCATCCTGGTCATCGGTGCCAACCCGACCGACGGCCACCCGGTGTTTGGGTCCCGCATGAAGAAGCGTCTGCGCGCCGGGGCCAAGCTGATCGTCATCGACCCGCGCCGCATCGATCTGGTGCGCAGCCCGCACGTCAAGGCCGAATACCATCTCCAACTGCAGCCCGGCACCAACGTCGCGGTGGTGAACGCCATCGCCCACACCATCGTGACCGAGGGGCTGGTGAACCGCTCCTTCGTTGAGGAGCGCTGCGATCCCAAGGAGTTCGCGAAGTGGGAGGCGTTCATCGCCGAGCACCGCAACTCGCCGGAATATCTGGAATCGCGCACCGGCGTCCCGGCCGATCAGGTTCGCGCCGCCGCCCGTCTCTACGCCACCGGCGGCAACGCCGCGATCTACTACGGCCTGGGCGTGACCGAGCACAGCCAGGGCTCCAGCACGGTGATGGCCATCGCCAACCTCGCGATGGCGACCGGCAACATCGGCCGCGAGGGCGTCGGCGTGAACCCGCTACGCGGCCAGAACAACGTGCAGGGCTCCTGCGACATGGGCTCCTTCCCGCACGAGCTGCCGGGCTACCGCCACGTGTCGGACGATCTCGTCCGCCAGGAGTTCGAGGCCGCCTGGGGTGTCACGCTGGATCCGGAACCGGGCCTGCGCATTCCCAACATGTTCGACAGCGCGCATGACGGCAGCTTCCGCGGCCTGTTCGTGCAGGGCGAGGACATCGTCCAGTCCGATCCCAACACCACCCACGTCACTTCGGCGCTGGAATCGCTGGACATCGTCATCGTCCAGGACCTGTTCCTGAACGAGACGGCGGCCTTCGCCCATGTCTTCTTCCCCGGCACCTCCTTCCTGGAAAAGGACGGCACCTTCACCAATGCCGAGCGCCGCATCAACCGCGTCCGCAAGGCGATGCCGTCTAAAGTGGGCAAGGACGAGCATTGGGTCGCCTGCGCGCTGGCGACGGCGATGGGCTACCCGATGCATTACAGCAGCACGTCCGAGATCATGGACGAGATCGCCCGGCTGACCCCGACCTTCCGCGGCGTCAGCTTCGAGAAGCTCGACCGCGTCGGCAGCGTGCAATGGCCCTGCACCGGGCTGGAGGACGACGACACCGGCATGGCGATCATGCATGGCGAAAGCTTCGCCCGCGGCCTCGGCCGCTTCGTGATCACCGAATATGTGCCGACCGACGAGCGGACAACGCGGATGTACCCGCTGGTGCTGACCACCGGCCGCATCCTCGCCCACTACAATGTCGGCGCCCAGACCCGCCGCACCGCCAACGTCGCCTGGCATCCGGAGGACGTGCTGGAGATCAATGCGGTGGATGCCGAACTCCGCGGCGTGAAGGACGGCGACATGGTGTCGCTCGCCAGCCGCATGGGGGCCACCACGCTGCGTGCCGTCATCTCCGACCGCATGCCGGCCGGCGTCGTCTACACCACTTTCCATCACCCGGTGACCGGCGCCAACGTCATCACCACCGAGAATTCGGACTGGGCGACCAACTGCCCCGAATACAAGGTGACGGCTGTGCAGGTCGCCCGCAGCAACCAGCCTTCGGACTGGCAGGTCGATTACGCGAAGAATGGCGTCGAGCGCAAGCGCATCGCCGCTGCCAACGTCCTCGCCGCCGAATAACGTCCTGAGGAGTGGGAAGCATGACCGCGATGCCTTCAGGTTCCATCCGTCCTGACGACAGCCTCATGTGCTCCATCGCCGTCACCGGCACCGGCTTTCCCGCCGGTGTCGGGGCGGAGGAGGGCGCGGACGTCGAATGGCGGGTGCCGGAGGAAACCGCGGTCGCCTTCGAATACAACGGCCGGTCCCATGCCGTGATGATGGCGACCCCCGCCGATCTGGAAGACTTCGCGCTTGGCTTCAGCCTTGCCGAGGAGATCGTCGGGGCCGCCGATATCGAGAAAATCTCCATGCGGGAAACGCCGCTGGGCTTCGTCGTCAACCTGACGGTCGACCCGTTGCGTCTCCTGCGCGGAAGTCTGCGCAGCCGCTCCATGGAGGGGCGGAGCGGCTGTGGCCTGTGCGGCGTGGACAGTCTTGTCCACGCCGTTCGGGAGCCCCGCAGGATCGAAACCTCGCTGGAGGTGGACCCGGCCGCGGTGGCCGCCGCCTTCCGCACCCTGCCGGATCACCAGCCGATGAACCGGGCCAACCGCTCGGTCCATGCCGCCGCGTGGTGCGCGCCGGACGGGACCATCCGGCTGGCCCGCGAGGATGTCGGCCGCCACAACGCGCTGGACAAGCTGATCGGCGCCGTCGTCCGCTCGGGCGCAGACCCGGCGACGGGTTTCGTGGTGATGACCAGCCGCTGCAGCTTCGAACTGGTTCAGAAGACCGCCGCAGTGGGCATCCCGCTGCTGGCGACCATCTCGGCTCCGACGGCGCTGGCGCTGGAACTGGCGCGCAACGCCAACCTGACGCTGGGCGCGCTGTCGCGTCGCGACACCGTCATCCTGTTCCGTTGATTTTCAACCCATTCCGGAGACACCGATGAGCCACACGAACCATGCCAAGGATCTGGTCCGGATGGCGAACCAGATCGCCGTCCATTTCGCCACCTACCCGCATGACGAGGCGGTGACGGAGACGGCGACCCACATCCGCAAATTCTGGGATCCGCGCATGCGCGCCGGCCTGTTCGCCCATGTTCAGGCCGGCGGCGAAGCCGACCTGCACGAGGTTGCGCGGGGTGCGGTGGGAGTGTTGCAGGCGCGGTGAGAGATGATAAACGCCCTCTCCCGCCCCGGGAGAGGGAAACTCTCTTCTCACATCCCCGTCGATGCCGGCAGCGGCTTGACCGGTGCCGGGACCGAGGCGGAGGACAGCGGAGTCGGCGCATGGGCGGCCGGGACCGGCAGCGGCGCCGGCTTGGACAGCGGGCGCGGCGTCGACACCGGGGTGGCGGCGGTGTTGCCTGCCGGATTGGCCGACATCGCCGGAGCCGCCGAACCAGACTGGCCGGCCGGGGTGGAAAGGGTGGGCGGATCCTCGTAGATGTCGGGATGGACGCGCACCACGCCGGCGGTGTCGACCGAGGCGTTCCAATAGACGAATCGTACGGGGATGGCGTTCGGCAGCCGGATCGTCTTGGTTTCCCCGGTGTCGAGCTGCTGGCCGATGCTGGCCGGCGTGATCTTCGCGGCCCCGAGCAGCGTTTCCGCCATCATCCGGGCATCCTCCAGCCGCACGCAGCCGGAGCTGGCGGCGCGCAGGTCGCGGCTGAACAGCCTCGGATCGTTGGTGCCGTGCAGGAAGATGCCGTCGCCGTTGGTCAGGTTGAAGCGGAAGCGGCCAAGCGCGTTGTCGTCGCCCGGCTTCTGGACGATGCGGACGCGGCCGGGATCGACCCCCCACCAGTTGACCGACTGCGTGTTGACGACCTCCGTCCCGTCCAGATAGACGGCGGCGTTCTTGATGCCGGTGGTGCCCTTTTTGCGCAGGGCCGGCAGCTTGTCCTCGCTCAGCACCGTCGGCGGAACTGTCCAGGTCGGGTTGATGGTGACGCTGGTGATCTTGTCCTGCAGCAGCGGCGTCTTGCGCGACGGCCGGCCGACCACCGCGCGCATGGTGAAGCTCGGGCGGCCGTGCTCGATCAGGGTGACCGACTGGCCGGGCAGGTTGACCAGAACGGTGGTCTCGGGGATGGAGGCCTGCTGCGCCCGCATCGCCGCCGAGGCGCGGCGCAGAAGTGCGACGGTCTGGGCGGGCGTGCGGTCCATCGCCTGGCGCGTCACCTCGCCGACCTTGCCGTCGGGCTGCAGCCCTTCCGCAAGCTGGAAGGCGCGCACGGCGGTCTCGACTTCGTCGTTGAAGCTGTCGGTCCACTTGTCGGCGGGCAGGAAGCCCAGTTCGATCAGGCGGCGCGACACCCGGCCGACGCGGTCGGCCAGCGGCGAGCGCACGGTGATCACGACCGGTGGCGCCGGTTCCACCGGCTCCAGGCCGGGCAGGGTGGGGGCCTGGGCCTGCTGGACCTCCGCCGGCGGCAGCTCCACCGCCGGGGCGACGCTCTCGATCATGCCGCCGTCGCCTTTCTTGACGACGGCGCCATAGCCGATGCGGGTGGCTTGCGCCTTGGGCGCGTTCTGGATTTCCAACGCGCGCCGTTCCAGCGCCGCGGCCCAGCCGGCGACCAGCGGAGGCTTGGCGGCCTGCGCCGCCTCCTTCTGCGGTGCGGCCAGGGCAGGACCGCTCAGGATGACGCCGACCAGCCCGCCGACCATGCAGAGGGCGGCGGCGCGGCGGGAGATCAGGCGGCGGTGATCATGCATGGCGATGGGACCGGAACGTGAACGGATAGGATCGAGCGCTGTATCCTTCAGCCAGCCATCCGGGATCCGCAAGCGACATTTGGTGTCGTCAGCTCTGCTGTTCACACTGTTGCTCCCGTGCATCGCCCCGTCACTCGCGGGAGGCCGTCTTCGTTACACGCCTTCATCAGACAGGTGGACGCCGCCGCATCGGTTTTATTCCGAACCGCCGTCGGCGGTACCGCTGGAAATGCTGAGGCGTGGCCGTATGTGTCATTTGACGTAGATACGGTCTTTCGCATGCGCGGTAGCCTTTCTTCCGACGATGTGGCGAAGCCCCGGAACAACCGGGGTGCCAATGGAAGGGGGCAACTTCATGCGGACCAAGCAACTGACGTCGAGCTTCGGGATCAGCGCGCTGGCCGGTCTGGCCATGGGTGCGATGGCGGCGATGTCCGCGCCGGCGATGGCGCAGGACACGATCAAGGTGGGCATCCTGCATTCCCTGTCCGGCACGATGGCGATCAGCGAGACGACGTTGAAGGACGTCATGCTGATGCTGATCGACGAGCAGAACAAGAAGGGCGGCCTGCTGGGCAAGAAGCTGGAGCCGGTGGTGGTCGATCCGGCCTCCAACTGGCCGCTGTTCGCCGAGAAGGCGCGCGAGCTGATCAGCAAGGACAAGGTGTCGGCCGTGTTCGGCTGCTGGACCTCGGTCAGCCGCAAGTCGGTGCTGCCGGTGTTCGAGGAGCTGAACAACATCCTCTTCTACCCGGTCCAGTATGAGGGCGAGGAGTCCTCCCGCAACGTCTTCTACACCGGCGCCGCCCCCAACCAGCAGGCGGTCCCGGCCGTCGATTACCTGATGGAGAAGGAGAAGGTCCAGCGGTGGGTGCTGGCCGGCACCGACTACGTCTATCCGCGCACGACCAACAAGATCCTCGAAGCCTACCTGAAGAGCAAGGGCGTCAAGCCCGAGGACATCATGATCAACTACACGCCATTCGGTCATTCCGACTGGCAGTCGATCGTGGCGGACATCAAGAAGTTCGGGTCGGCCGGCAAGAAGACCGCCGTCGTCTCCACCATCAACGGCGACGCCAACGTTCCCTTCTACAAGGAACTGGGCAACCAGGGCGTGAAGGCGCAGGACATCCCGGTCGTCGCCTTCTCCGTCGGCGAGGAAGAGCTGGCCGGCATCGACACCAAGCCGCTGCTGGGCCATCTGGCCGCCTGGAACTACTTCCAGTCGGTGGAGACGCCGTCGAACAGCGACTTCATCAAGGCCTGGAAGGCCTACACCAAGAACGACAAGCGCGTCACCAACGACCCGATGGAAGCCCACTACATCGGCTTCAACATGTGGGTGAAGGCGGTCGAGGCGGCCGGCACGACCGAGCCGGACAAGGTCATCGACGCCATGGTCGGCGTGGCCGTGCCCAACCTGACCGGCGGCTATTCGGCGATGCTGCCGAACCACCACATCACCAAGCCGGTCCTGATCGGCGAAGTGCAGGAGAACGGCCAGTTCGACGTCGTCTCCAAGACCTCGGGCCTCGTCCCGGGCGACGAGTGGTCGGACTTCCTGCCGGACAGCAAGGACCTGATCGCCGACTGGCGCAAGCCGATGTCCTGCGGCAACTTCAACGTGAAGACCGGCAAGTGCGGCGGCAAGGGGACCTGAGGGCTGGTGTCCGTCCTCTGATTTGAGTGGTCGCGACGCTTGCCCCCACCCCGACCCTCCCCCGCTCTCGGCCGACCGAAGGTCGGTCCGACGCAGGGGAGGGAGAGATCCCCTCCCCCGCCGAGAGCGGGGGAGGGCTAGGGTGGGGGCAAGCGTCGCACGTCTGTAAGCCCCCGCACCGAAGGACCCGCGATGCGACGCGCTCTCCGCTGGCTGATGGCGCTCTGTGTGGTGGTCGCCACATCGACCGCCGCATTCGCCGCCGACCTCCGTCCTCTCGTCCAGGCCCTGGGCAGCGGCGGCTATTCCGGAACCGAAAAGGCCCTGGCGCAATTGTCGGAGGCCGGCGACCCGGCCGCCGTGCCGGTGATCGAGGCGCTCCAGGCCGGCGACCTCTTCGTACGCAAGGCCGATGGCGCCGTCGTCATCGCCCGCAAGGCCGGTGACACCTATACCCTGACCGACCCGCTGACCCGCGCCGCCCTCGGCGATGCGCCGGCCGCCGCGGTCGAGAAGATCCGCATCAACAATGCGCTCCGCCGTGCCATCAGCGCCTCGCTTGGCGCCCTCACCCTGATGAGCCCGGATGCCGGCGTCCGCCGCTACGCCGCCGATGCGGTGTTCAAGAGCCGCGACGCCCAGGCGCTGGAAACGTTGAACGCCGCCATCGCCAAGGAACAGGACAAGGGTGTCCGCGCCGCCATGGAGCAGGCGCGCGCCGCCATCCTGCTGACCGGCGAGGCCGCGTCGAAGATGAGCGATGCCGAAATCCAGTCGGCGACCGACACGCTGACCGCCCGCGGCGACCGCGACGCGCTGGTGCTGCTGAACATGGTCGCCGGCTCCGGCGCGTCGGATGTCACCAAGCGGTCTGCCGCCGCCGCCGTCTCCACCCTGGAACAGAAACTGGCCTTCTGGGCCGCCTTGCAGAATCTCTGGTACGGGCTGTCGCTGGGCTCGGTGCTGCTGCTGGCCGCCATTGGCCTTGCCGTCACCTTCGGCGTGATGGGCGTCATCAACATGGCCCATGGCGAGATGGTGATGATCGGCGCCTACACCACCTTCCTGGTGCAGGAAGCCTTCCGCGCCTACGCTCCCGGCCTGTTCGACCTGTCGATCCTGGTGGCGCTGCCCGCCGCTTTCCTCGTGTCCGGCGGCGTCGGCATCGTCATCGAGCGCAGTGTGATCCGCTGGCTCTACGGCCGTCCGCTGGAAACGCTGCTCGCCACCTGGGGCCTGTCGCTGGCGCTGCAGCAGGCGGTGCGCAGCATCTTCGGCCCGACCAACCGCGAGGTGGGGGCACCCAGTTGGATGTCCGGCGCCTTCGAACTGGGCGGCCTGACCATCACCTATGGACGGCTGTGGATCGTCATCTTCGCCTTTACCGTCTTCGCGGCCCTGCTGGTGGCGCTGAAGCGCACCTGGTTCGGCCTGTCGATCCGGGCGGTGACGCAGAACCGGCCGATGGCCAACGCCATGGGCATCCGCACCGCGCGGGTCGATGCGCTGACCTTCGGGCTCGGCTCCGGCATCGCCGGGCTGGCCGGGGTGGCGCTGAGCCAGATCGACAATGTCAGCCCGAACCTGGGGCAGGGCTACATCATCGACAGCTTCATGGTCGTGGTGTTCGGCGGGGTGGGCAACCTGTGGGGCACGCTGGTCGGCGCGCTGACGCTGGGCTCCATCAACAAGTTCCTCGAACCCTATGCCGGTGCCGTGCTGGGCAAGATCCTGGTGCTGATCTTCATCATCCTGTTCATCCAACGGCGTCCGCGCGGCCTGTTCGCGCTGAAGGGCCGCGCGGTGGAGGCCTGATCCGATGCTGCTGCGCTTTTTCCTGATGGGGCTGGACCGCAAGGCCGGAATCGTTCTGACGATCCTCGCATTCCTGGCGGTGGCGGTTCCGGTGATGACGCTGTGGGTGCCGGCGGACTCGCCCTTCCACCTGTCGGTCTTCACCGTCTCGCTGCTGGGCAAATACCTGTGCTTCGCGCTGCTGGCGCTGGCGCTCGATCTGGTGTGGGGCTATTGCGGCATCCTGTCGCTCGGCCATGCCGCTTTCTTCGCGCTCGGCGGCTATGCCATGGGCATGTACCTGATGCGGCAGATCGGCCCGCGCGGCGTCTATGGCAACCCGGAGCTGCCCGACTTCATGGTGTTCCTGAACTGGACGGAGCTGCCCTGGTACTGGTGGGGTTTCGACCAGTTCTGGTTCGCGGCGCTGATGGTGCTGGCGGTGCCGGGTGCCCTGGCCTTCGCCTTCGGCTGGTTCGCCTTCCGCAGCCGCGTCACCGGCGTCTACCTGTCCATCATCACCCAGGCGCTGACCTTTGCTCTGCTGCTGGCCTTCTTCCGCAACGACATGGGCTTCGGCGGCAACAACGGCCTGACCGACTTCAAGGACATTCTCGGCTACGACATCCAGGCCGACACCACCCGCGTCGCGCTGTTCGTGGCGACGGTGGCGGCGCTGGCGTTCTCCTACATGATTGCGTCCGGCGTCATCGCGTCCAAGCTGGGCAAGGTGCTGGTGGCATTGCGCGACGCCGAGAGCCGCGTCCGCTTCATGGGCTACGACACGGAAAGCTACAAGCTGTTCGCCTGGACCCTGTCGGCCTGCATGGCCGGCGTCGCGGGTGCCCTCTACGTCCCGCAGGTCGGCATCATCAACCCGTCGGAGTTCGCCCCGGCCAGTTCGATCGAGGCGGTGATCTGGGTCGCGGTCGGCGGGCGCGGCACGCTGGCCGGCGGCATCCTGGGCGCGGTGCTGGTCAACATGGGCAAGAGCTATTTCACCGGCGCCCTGCCGGAGCTGTGGCTGTTCGCGCTCGGCGGCCTGTTCGTGGCGGTCACACTCTTCCTGCCCAAGGGCCTGCTCGGGCTGTGGGGCCAACTGACCGCGAAGCTGCCGCGCCGCAACAAGACGGCCTCCCTCCCCAACGCCCAAACCGCAAACCAGACCGCTGGCCAGAAGGGAGCCTGACCCATGAGCGCGGAATCGACCCTTCTCTATCTCGACGGCGTGTCGGTCAGCTTCGACGGCTTCAAGGCGCTGAACAGCCTGTCTCTGGTGATGATGCCTGGCGAGATGCGGGCGATCATCGGCCCCAACGGCGCCGGCAAGACCACCATGATGGACGTCATCACCGGCAAGACCCGCCCCGACACCGGCACCATCCTGTTCGAGGGCGCCACCGACCTGACCCGCCTGCGCGAGGCGGCCATCGCCAACCTCGGCATCGGCCGCAAGTTCCAGCGCCCGACCGTCTTCGAACCGCACACTGTGTGGGACAACCTCGAACTGGCGTTGAAGGCGCCGCGCCGGCCGTTGAAGACGCTGACCTACGCCATCAGCCGCGACGACCGCGCCCGGATCGAGGAGATCCTGGACATCACCCGTCTGTCGCCCTTGCGCAGCCGCCAGGCCGGCAGCCTGTCGCACGGGCAGAAGCAGTGGCTGGAGATCGGCATGCTGCTGGCCCAGGACCCCAAGCTTCTGCTGGTGGACGAGCCGGTGGCCGGCATGACCGACGCCGAGACCGAACAGACGGCGGAACTGCTGTGCAGCATCGCCGGCAAGCATTCGGTGATCGTGGTGGAGCATGACATGAGCTTCGTCCGCGCCCTCGGCGTCAAGGTGACGGTGCTGGCCGAAGGCTCCGTGCTGGCCGAAGGCTCGCTGGACTCGGTCAGCGCCAACAGCCAGGTCATCGACACCTATCTCGGCCGCTGACGGGAGACCCCATGATGCTGGATATTCGTTCTCTCGATCTGCATTACGGCGCCGCCCAGGCCCTGCGCGGCGTTTCCATGAAGGCCGAAATCGGCAAGGTCACCTGTCTGGTCGGCCGCAACGGCGTCGGCAAATCCAGCCTGCTGCGCGCCATCGTCGGGCTGAAGCCGGTGTCCGGCGGTTCCATCGGCTGGGACGGCGCCGACGTGACGAAGATGGCACCGGCCGACCGGGCGCGCCGCGGCATCGCCTATGTGCCGCAGGGGCGCGAGATTTTCCCGCTGCTGACGGTGCGGGAAAACCTGCTGACCGGCTACGCCCCGCTGCCGCGGTCGCAACGCTCCATCCCCGACGAAGTGTTCGAGCTGTTTCCGGTCCTGAAATCCATGCTGGACCGCCGTGGCGGCGATTTGTCGGGCGGGCAGCAGCAGCAGCTCGCCATCGGTCGCGCCCTGGTGACCCGCCCGCGCCTGCTGGTGCTGGACGAGCCGACCGAGGGTATCCAGCCCTCCATCATCAAGGACATCGGCCGCGCCATCTCTTACCTGCGCGACAAGGGCACCATGGCGATCCTGCTGGTGGAGCAGTATTTCGACTTCGCCCGCGACCTTGCCGACGACTGGGTGGTGATGGAGCGTGGCGAGGTGATGCTGTCCGGCCCGCGCAGCGGCCTGGACGAGCAGGAGGTGCGCAAATATCTGACGGTATAATGCCGATGGCGGCGATCTTCGGCCGGTTAACTGCGGAATATTCGGCCTTCCATTGCGTCCTTGGTCCATCGGGCCTGCCGTCCGGCGGGCTTGTTTCGGGAGGAACCGCGCAATGAAGTCCGCAATCCGCGCTACCGTCGCCGCCGTCGGCCTGGGCGCCGTCCTGTTCGCCGCCCCGGCCTTCGCTCAGGACAAGGAACCGGCCATGATGGGGAAGACCGCGATGGGTCCCGTCCTGACCGACGCGAAGGGCATGACGCTCTACGTCTTCGACAAGGATACGGCAGGCAAGTCGGCCTGCAACGGCCCTTGCGCGACGAACTGGCCGCCGCTGATGGCTCCCGCCTCCGCCAAGCCGATGGGCAAATACACCGTCGTCACCCGCGACGATGGATCCAAGCAATGGGCCTACGACGGCAAGCCGCTCTATACCTGGGCCAAGGATGCCAAGCCCGGCGACACCACCGGTGACGGTGTGAACAACGTCTGGCACGTGGCGAAGCCGTAACGTCCGTTCCATCGCGGCGTCGCGGCGACTGTCGCTCAGCGCCGCGACGCGACATTCGCCGGGAGTATGCTTACCCGGTCGAGGTAATGCGCAAACGTCGACTTCGCAGGCCGCGCTCTTTAATGGTCGTTAAGGATCGTAACTGCATGATGGCGTCAACGTCATCTTGCTCATGGAGCAGCAGGCCATGTCGATCTACAACGCCACCTCTTTCGAAGCCGCCCCGTCCGCCGAGCCGAAAATCCGCAAGATGCGCGGGTTGCCGCGTCTGGCCGTGTGGACGGTGATGATCGGCGCGCCGTGGGTGGTGATCGTGCAGGCGGTGCGCCTGATCTTCTGAGAGTTCGTCTCAGAACGGCGCACCCCCATCCTTCACGTACCTACTGAGTGGGTGCCACCCACGGTTCCAGCGCACCGACCTTCTTGGCCCGCTTCTCGTCGGCCGAGAGTTTGAAATTATGACCGTAGGGCGCACTCTCGAACGAGCCGTAGCCGGGATTGGCCAGCATCAGCCAGTCGCGCCCGAAACGCTCCTTCGCCGCTTCATAAGCCTTCAGCCGCTCCGCGTCGCTGCCGTTGTAGGCGTCGGAGAAGTCGCCGAAATTGTCGCCGAACAGCAGGACGATCCGGTAATCCTTGGCAATGGCCGCGCGCCGCGTGCTCTTGGCCGAACCCCAGTCGGGCTTTTCCTTGGACATCAGGAAGGTATCGACGTTGCCGCCAATCGGGAATCCCAAAGCCTGCGCGTTGCGGCGGGTCGGCTCTTCCTGGTCGGCGCTGCGGTTGGTGACGTAGAAAACCTTGACGCCCTTCGACTCGGCATACTGGGTGAACTCCACCGCGCCCGGCACCGCCGTCGCCTTTTCCGCCTTCACCCAGGCATCCCAGGTCTTGGGCGAGAAGTCGGTGCCGGTGGTCACGAGCCCGGTCTGATAGGCGGAGTTGTCCATCGCCGTTTCGTCCAGGTCCAGCACAACGGCCGGCGGCAGATCCTGGTAATTGCCGGCCTGCTCGGTCGCCGCGGTCCAGTTCCTGTCGGCCAGCGCCTTGTCCAACTGGATTTTGCCCAGCGCATAGACCGCCAGCGCGTTGGCCTTGTATTCGACCGAGCGCTGCATCCACAGCTCGGCGTTCAGCAGGTCGTTCTGGGGCACCGGACCCTGCGTAGCCGGATCGGCGGCAATGGCTGGGCCGGCGAGAAGGGAGAGGACAACCGCACCGGGCAGCAGCGACCAGCGCCCGGAACAGGCGGATTTGCGCATCGACACACCCATCCATCAAGTGTCATGGAACCGTCATCGAAGCACAGTTTCGGGTGCTTGGCGATGGTCCAGTAACGCTTGCGTCAGGGTGTCCCGCTACCGTCCTCCAACCGGGTCCAACGCAACGGGATCGCGGCCTTCCGCCGCCACCCGCGCTCCACATGCAGGCTCCAGCTTCGCTGTGCGTGGGGGAGTTCGGGGTCGGGCTGCCAATCGATGCCGACCGACCCGGTCAGGTGCAGCACGTCGCCGCTGGCGACATCGACCAGCAGCAACCCGGCGCGCGGGTTCAGCACCATGTTGCCCAGCGTTTTGAAATAGCGGTTGCCGGCATAGTCCGGCACGATCAGCCGGTCGCCGTCGACGCGGATGAAGCCCGCCGGCCCGCCCCGGTGCGACACGTCCAGCCGGCCGTCCTTCCCCGCCGACGAGGCGGAGGCGACGAAGGCGGTGTCCGCCGCACCGATCAGGCGCCGTGCCTCGCCGTCCAATCCCGACAGTGCTTCCACCGCTCCGGCGGGGGAGGGGGGTGCGGCCTCCACCCGGCGGACATGGATGTATTGCGGGCAGTTGCCGAAGCTCTCTTCCACCCCTATCGCAAAGGCCATCCCGTCGCGTGCCGCCACCCGCCCGTTCACGCGGTTGCGTCGCCGGGTGCCGAGGTCGATGCCCAGCGCCGCCACCGGCTCCCCCACCGCCGGTCCGGCCGGCCAGGGCTGCCACGCGCCAACATGCGGCCGCACCCACAGCGTCTGCGGATCGGCCGCGGCGACGAAGCCGGGGGCGCCGGTCAGCACGCCGGCTGACGGGTCGCCCGCTTCGTCCCGTGCGGCGACCAGCAGCCAGGGCAGCAGCGGATAGAACTCCTGGTGTTGGGAGATCAGCCGATCGCGGATCGGCGCCGACGGCACGCGGAACCCGGCCCGCGCCTGCGCCTCCCGCTCGCCGGGATGGAAGGGATAGGGGATGCGGTCCTGGTTCATGCCCGTGCTCCTTTTATCGGAATGGCGAAGGCGTTCAGGCAGATTGCGGAATGGCGCTCGGAATGGCGCTCTGGGGCATCGGTGTCAGCGCCGGGATCGCCTCCACCCGTTCCAGCCAGCGGCGGACCGCCGGATAGGGATCGAGCGGGATGCGGCCTTCCGGGGCGCGGGCGACATAGGCGTAGCAGGCGATGTCGGCGATGGTCGGCCGCTCCGCCGCCAGCCAGTCGCGGCTGGCCAGATGCCCGTCCATGAAGCGCAAAACGCGCTCCGCGACCCTCTGCGCATCGGTCAGCGAACCGGCCCCGCCCCAGAGCGTCAGGATGCGCGCCAGCGCCGGCCCGAAGCGCAGGTCGCCGGATGCGATCGACAGCCAGCGCTGCACCCGCGCCGCCTCTTCCGGCGCCTTCGGATTCCACAGGCCGGAACCGTCGTAGCGGTCGGCGAGATAGACCAGGATGGCGGTGGAGTCCGGCAGGACGAGGTCGCCGTCGACCAGCACCGGGATCTGTCCGAGCGGGTTCAGGGCGAGGAAGGCGTCCGACCGCCGCCGGTCGGCGTCGGTTTCGACATAGTGGTGGGGCAGGCCGAGGATGTTCAGGAACGCTTCCACCCGGTGGACGTGACCCGACAGACGCATGCCGTAGAGCGTGATGGCGGGTTCGGTGTTGAGGCTCATGGGAAGGCACCTCCTTGCTGGATCGCGGATGCCCACAGCCAACCACTTGCGTCTCCGCGCAGGAATGCGCTTTGATCAAAAGGCACTCTTTCAGAAATCGGAATAATTGTGGACCGGCTGGACGAACTGGCGATCTTCGTCGCGATCCTGGAGGCCGGCAGCCTCGCCGGTGCGGCCAAGCGGCTGCGCCGGTCTGCCCCCGCCGTTACCCGCGCCCTGTCGGGGCTGGAGGAGCGGCTCGGCCTGCGGCTGATCGAGCGCACCACCCGCAACCTCTCCCCCACCGATGCCGGGCGTCGGTTGGCGGAGCAGGCGCGCCGGCTGCTGGCCGATTATGACGAGGCGCTGGCCGCCACCGGCACCGACCGGCCGGTGCGCGGGCGGCTGCGCGTCACCGCTCCGGTGATGTTCGGGCGCAAGCATGTGACGCCGCTGGTCCTCGACTTCATGCGTGCCTTCCCCGACATCCGGGTCGAGCTGGTGCTGTCCGACGGCAATCT
The DNA here is from genome assembly GCF_031455875.1 of Azospirillum sp. BE72. Lineage (NCBI taxonomy): Bacteria > Pseudomonadati > Pseudomonadota > Alphaproteobacteria > Rhodospirillales > Azospirillaceae > Azospirillum > Azospirillum sp. BE72. The sequence continues at coordinate 206,674 of NZ_JAVDTO010000005.1, read as the reverse complement.
CGACCTGATCGAGGAGGAATTGGACGTCGCGATCCGCATCGGCCCGCTGCCCGACTCCGGCCTCGTCGCCCGGCGGGTGGGGCAGGTCGCGCGCTATCTGGTCGCCAGCCCCGGCTATCTGGAGCGGCGCGGCACGCCCTCGATGCCGGAGGATCTGGCCGGCCACGACATCATCCTGTCGACCGCCCGGCCCGGTCCGCCGGACTGGCGCTTTCTGGTCGACGGGCGGGAGCGGGTGGTGCGGGTCTCCCCGCGGCTGGCGGTCAGTCACATCGAGCCGGCCCTGCTTGCCGCGCGCGACGGGCACGGCATCGCCCGGCCACTGTCCTATCAGGCGGCCGACGACATCGCCGCCGGAACCCTCGTGCGCCTGATGCCGCATGCCGAGCCGGTGCCGCTGCCGGTCCATGTCGTGCTGCCGACGGCGCGGCTGATGCCCGGCCGGGTGCGCGCCTTCCTCGACCATGCGGTGCAGGGGCTGTCGGCGCTGGCCGTGCTGCACCGGTGACCGCGGTGCTTCGGCAGGAAGACCGTCAGGGATCGCGGACGACGCGGAATCCGTAGGCGGCAAAGCCGATTTCGGCCTCGTTCTCCCGCTGCACGGCGGAGCGGATGTAGCGCGGGTGGCTGTGCCACGACCCGCCGCGCATCCGCCGCCGCGGGCAAGCCTCTCCGGCCTCCGCGGACCCGTCCGTCGCGCAATCCTCCACCCATTGCCAGACATTGCCCAGCATGTCGTAAAGGCTGAAGCCGTTGGGCCGATAGCTGCCGACCGGGGCGGTGAACAGGGCGCCGTCGCGGCAGGCCGCCACCTCCCAGTCGGTGAAGCGGTCCTTGGCGGTCAGGTCGGCGCCGTTCGCCGCGCCGCATCCCGTCGCCGGGTCGTCGCCCCACCAGCGGGCGGTGGCGGTGCCGGCACGGGCCGCATACTCCCACTCCTCCTCCGTCGGCAGGCGATAGGCGTGGCCGGTGCGGCGGCTGAGCCAGTCCACATAGGCCTTGGCATCGTACCAGCTGATGCAGACCACCGGGTGGGCGTTCGTCTGGTCGAATCCCGGACGGCGCCAGGAGAAGTGCCAGCGCGGCAGCAGTTCGGTTTCGCCGGCATAGCCGCGGCAGACGGTGCGCGACCGGTATCCGCTGTCCTCGACGAAGCGGGCGTACTCGCCACGGGTGACCGTGTATTTGCCCAGGGCGAATGCGTGCCGGATCGTCGCCGGCCGCTGCATCGCTTCTCCCGGAAAACGCTCCGCCTCCGTCTCCGGCGAACCCTGGAGGAAGCTGCCGGCCGGCACCGTCACCAGCACCGGCGCGTCGGGATGGTCCCAGATCTCGCGCGCCGCGCCTCCGGCCTGCCAGACTTGGAAGGCGGCCAGCCGTTCGGCGCGCCAGCCGGTCAGATCCTCCGGTTCGGCCCGGCGCCAGGCGGTCAGCCCAGCCAGCAGAAGGATTAGGACGGCCACGGCGCCCAGCGAGCGGGGCAGGGCCATTCCCGTGACGGGGATGTCTTTTGCGGGGGAGGTGCTGTCGATCATCCCGTCATTTCCCAGGTGCAATCCGTCCCCGGCAACCGTGCGTCCGTGTCCTTGTCGGGGCACCTCCGGGCCGATCCGGCGGCCAAGGGATCGCCACCTGTTCCTTCTGGTTAGTGCCAAAGCGGTAGAGGGTCGAAAGCGTGGGAGCCCTGTTGGACCGGCAGGCGTTCATCAGAGCATTCGCACCACAAGGAGGACATTCATGGCTGCCTATCCCGCGGACCTCACGCGCGCGCTGTTCGTCACCGGCCTGCGCAACGCCCACGCGGTCGAACAGCAGGCGCTTGCGCTGATGGACCGCCAGTTGGACCGACTGGTGAACTATCCGGAGGTCGCCGACCATCTGCGCATGCACCGTGGCGAGACCGAGGCGCAGATCACCCGTCTCGACCAGATCCTGGACCAGTTGCAGGAAAGCCATTCCGGCCTGAAGGACACCGCCCTGTCGATCATGGGCAATCTGGCGGCGCTGGGCCACAGCTTCGCCGAGGACGAAATCCTCAAGAACTCCTTCGCCAACTACGCCTTCGAGAATTTCGAGGTGGCGAGCTACCGGTCGCTGCTGACCGTGGCGGATGCCGGCAACTTCGCCTTCGCCGTCCCGCTTCTGCAGACCTCGCTGCGCGAGGAGGAGGCGATGGCGTCCTGGGTGATCGAGAATGTGCCGACCCTGACCTTGAAATACCTGTCGCTGAAAGCTGCCGACCAGACCGCCGGCCGCTGACGCCGGCCGCGATCCGACTGCATGGAAAACGGCCGGGGAAGACAGGCTCTTCCCTGGCCGTTTTCTTTCGGCGCCAATACCTTGATGCCGGCAGGAAATCAGACGTCGTAGATCGGGCCTGGTGTCTTCTTGTTAGAGCCGCCGGCCTTGGCCGCATCGTTCACCGTGGCTTCCCCCGGTTGTGACGATGCCTTCCCAACAGCGCAGGGGCGCGGCCGTTGCCAAGGATCCGTCACCGGACATAGCCGCATCGCAATGCAGCCTTCCGGCCTTGTCCGGATTTTGCCCGGTGACGAGTCGGGCTTCTTTGCCGTAAGAGACTGGACGGGTCTCAATATGGATGGCACCCCCGTGCTCAGATCGGTTTCCCTTTGCCTGTTCGTCGCCGCGGCCGGCGGTCTTGCGGGCTGCACCTCCGACTATTCGCCCAACACCTACTCCTCCAGCGCGGTCCAGCAGGCCAACAAGGTGGAGCCGGCGGTCGTGGTCGGATTCCGTCAGGTGGCGATCAGCGCCAACGGCACGGTCGGCGCCGTCAGCGGCGGGGCGGCCGGCGGCATCCTGGGCGCGCAGGTCGGCTCCGGCGGCATGAACGCAGCGCTGGGCACCGTTGGCGGCACGGCGATCGGCGGCCTGCTGGGCACGGCGATTGAGCATATCGCCGGCGACACCACCGGCTGGGAATACATCGTCCGCAAATCCAACGGCGACCTGCTGTCTCTGACCCAGAAGGAGCCGCAGCCGCTGCCCATCGGTCAGAAGGTTCTGGTCATCACCGGCAGCCAGGCCCGCATCGTGCCCGACTATTCGTCGCCCGCCGACTCCGCGGCCGCCAAGGCCGATCCGGTCAAAGCCGACTCGGCCAAGACGGAGACCGCGGTGGAGCCTCCGAAGCCGGATACGCCGAAATCGGACATCAAGGCGGTGCCGCTCGCCCCGCCCCCCGCCTCCGCCCCGTCCGAATCCGCCGCCGGCCCCGCGCCGTCCAGCGGCGGCGGTCCCATCCGCCTGACCGCCCCCACCGACAATGCTCCTGCCGGCAATGCCCCGGTGCCGGCGGCGTCCGCTCCCGCCGCCGACCCAGTTCCGGCCGAGGCGAAGCCTGTCGAGTAGCTCCATACTTGTCCGAATGGACGGGATGGCGCACAGTCCGGTGATCAAACCGTAAGATCACCGGCCGAGGGTCCATGTCCGCCGTCGATTCCGCACACAGCGCCGCCCCCACTCCGCCCGCCGCTCCCGCCATGACCAGGGAGGAGTTGGAGGAGTTGATCCGCGAGGGGGTTCCCCTTGTCGGCAACTTCGGTATCGTCGTCGACAGCCTCGGTGCCGGCACGATCCGCCTGCGCCTGCCCTACAAGGACGATTTCGTCCGGCCGGGCGGCACCGTCACCGGTCCTGCCATGTTCGGGCTGGCCGATGTGGCGCTCTATGGCGCGGTGCTCAGCCTGATCGGGCGGGTGGAACTGGCGGTGACCACCAGCATGACCATCAACTTCCTGCGCCGCCCGCCTCCCGTCGCCATCATCGCCGAGGCGCGCGTCCTGAAGCTGGGCAAGCGGCTGGCCTATGGCGAGATCCTGCTGTTCTCCGAAGGCGATCCGGAGCCGGTCGCGCATGTCACCGGCACCTACTCCATCCCCCCGCACGATCCCGTCACCGTTGCGGTATCTCATTACCGTGTAGATGGGGCCTCGTAAAAATCTGTTTATTATCAATGGGTTTGGAGACGCGGTATCTGATTACCTCTCTTGCAAGATGCTGATATAAAAGGGAAATTTTTCGGTTGACAGAGGTGTGTCGCTGCCCGTAGAAAGCCGTCCGCTTCGGCGCCCCGGATTCGGCGGCCTGCCGATCCGTATTCGAAGAAACGAGTGTGGCGATGAAGACCTTCAATCTGAAGCCGACCGATATCGAGAAGAAGTGGTACGTCGTCGACGCCGACGGCCTCGTTCTCGGCCGGCTCGCCAGCATCCTGGCGAACATCCTGCGTGGCAAGAACAAGCCGACCTACACCCCGCACATGGATTGCGGCGACCATGTCGTCGTGATCAATGCCGAGAAGGTGAAGCTGACCGGCAACAAGCGCGACGCCGACATCTTCTACTGGCACACCGGCTATCCGGGCGGGATCAAGGGCCGTTCCAAGGGCCAGATCCTGGACGGCAAGTATCCGGAGCGTGTGATCGAGAAGGCCGTGGAGCGTATGGTTCCGCGCGGTCCGCTCGGCCGTCAGCAGATGACCCATCTCAAGGTCTACAAGGGCGCCACGCATCCGCACGATGCGCAGCAGCCGGTCGCCCTCGACATCGGCGCCCTGAACCCGAAGAATAAGCGGAGCGCGTAAGCATGGCTCAGGTCACCACCACCCTCTCCAGCCTTAAGGATCTGACGGGCGCCGCCGCCACCGCGACCGTCACCGAAGAGCTGGCCGCTCCGAAGCTGGACGCCCAGGGCCGCGCCTACGCCACCGGCAAGCGCAAGGACGCCGTCGCCCGCGTGTGGATCAAGCCGGGCACCGGCAAGGTCACCGTGAACGGCCGCGACCAGTCGGTCTACTTCGCCCGTCCGGTGCTGCGCATGATGATCGCCCAGCCGTTCGGCGTGACCGAGCGTCTGGACCAGTTCGACGTCGTCGCCACCGTCGCCGGTGGCGGTCTGTCGGGCCAGGCCGGTGCCGTCCGTCACGGCATCTCCAAGGCGCTGACCTACTTCGAGCCGGCCCTGCGCCCGCCGCTGAAGGCCGCCGGCTTCCTGACCCGCGACGCCCGTACGGTCGAGCGTAAGAAGTACGGCCGCGCCAAGGCCCGCCGCAGCTTCCAGTTCTCGAAGCGCTAATCCCTACACGGGCCCGCGGCTTTACGGTACAAGCGAGGGGCGTCCCGAAAGGGGCGCCCCTTTCTTTTTGTCCGGCTATCACCAATCAAGCGTTCCTCCCGTCAAGCGAAGGACATCGCCTCCATGGCCTCGATCAGCATTCCGGGCAGCACTCCCGGCGGTTCGAAAATCCGCGTCGGCATCCTGGGCGCTTCCGGTTACACCGGCGCCGAACTGGTGCGCATGCTGCTGCGCCACCCGAACGTCGAGATCGCCGCCCTGACCGCCGAACGACAGGCCGGCAAGCCGATGGCGGAGGTGTTCCCGCATCTGGGCGGCTATGGCCTGCCCGATCTGGTGAAGATCGAGCAGCTGAAGTGGGACGGCCTGGACTTCATCTTCTGCGCCCTGCCGCACGGCACCACGCAGGAGGTGATCGCCGGCCTGCCCAGCGGGCTGAAGGTGGTCGACCTGTCCGCCGATTTCCGTTTGAGCGACCCGGCCGAATACGCCACCTGGTACGGGCATGAGCATCGCGCCGTCGGCCTGCAGAAGGAGGTCGCCTACGGCCTGACCGAATTCAACCGCCAGGGCGTGCGCAAGGCGCGGGTGGTGGCCAATCCGGGCTGCTACCCGACCTGTTCGCTGCTGCCGCTGCTGCCGCTGCTGATGGAAAACCAGATCGAGCCGGGCGGCATCATCATCGACGCCAAGTCCGGCGTGTCGGGTGCCGGCCGCGACGCCAAGCAGGCCAACCTGTTCACCGAGGTGTCGGAGGGCTTCAACGCCTATGGCGTCGGCCACCACCGCCACATGCCGGAGATCGAGCAGGAGCTGCGGCTGGCCGCCGGCCGGCCGGTCACCGTCTCCTTCACCCCGCATCTGGTGCCGATGAACCGCGGCATGATGGCGACCATTTATGTCCGCATGGCCGACGGCGTCACCGCCGACGACCTGCGCGCGACGTTGGCCGCCCGCTATGCCGACGAACCCTTCGTCGGCGTGACGCCGGCCGGCGTGGTTCCGGCGACGCGCCATGTCCGCGCGTCCAACCACAATCTGATCGGCGTGGTCGCCGACCGCACCCCGCGCGGCGCCATCATCGTGTCGGTGATCGACAATCTGGTGAAGGGCGCCTCGGGCCAGGCCATCCAGAACATGAACGTCATGATGGGTCTGGGCGAGACCACCGGCATCGATCAGGCGCCGCTTTTCCCGTAACAAGTTGGCACGAGGGGGCTGTGACAGCGTTGTGGCCCCCTGTCCGCACTGTTGCACAGAGGCACCAATCGGGATTTGCTTTGCCCTGTCAATGCGAAATCAGGTGGTGCCTTAAGCCTTACGGTGCTTCAATCCGGCCCGTCATGCACGACTTCGGTACGACCTGATGACCGGCCTTGTCCGCGCCTTCAACGGCATCCTGCCCACCATCGACCCGACCGCGTTCATCGCGGAAACGGCGGCGGTGATCGGTGATGTCGTGATCGGGGCGAACAGCAGCATCTGGTACGGCTGCACCGTGCGTGGAGACGTCAACGAGGTCCGAATCGGCGCTCGCACCAACATTCAGGACGGCACCGTGATCCACGTGGCCTCTGAAGGGCAGGGCACCTACATCGGAGACGACATCACCGTCGGCCATATGGCGCTGCTGCACGCCTGCACGCTGGAAGACGGCTGCTTCATCGGCATGAAGGCCTGCATCCTGGATGGGGCCTATGTCGAGTCGCGGGCGATGGTCGCCGCCGGTGCTCTGGTGACGCCCGGAAAGCGGGTGACGTCCGGATTCTTGTGGGCCGGCAGCCCTGCTAGACCGGTTCGCGAGCTGACGGAGCGCGATCTCGCGGTTTTTCCGGTTCTCAGCCACCGTTACACGGATTTGGCGGAAACCTACCGGAAAAGCTGCTATGGAAGTGGAGCATAGGTCCAAGAACAGGTACGGTTCGGCCAATCGGCTGAGGTGTCGGAACACCACCGCACACCACATGTTGGGATGGTCGCTGCCGCGCTTGCACATGGGCGGATGCTTCGATTGATAGGTTCATCCCCCGCAGGCACTCTGATGGGGAAGGGTTCTGGAAGGGAGTGAAGACAATGAAGACTATTGTTCGCGCGGGTCTGGCTGCCATCCCGGCCGCCATCGTCGCTTTCGGTCTGTCGGCGGCCGCCAATGCCCAGGACGCGAGCCTGGTCGGCAAGGGCACCGAGTGGTGCAACCCGGTCATCGGCTGGGGCAACGTCGCCGCCCGCACCGGTGACGGCGGCTACGTCATCCATCAGGGCAGCTATCCGTGCCCGCCGGCCGCCGCTGCTCCGGCTCCGGCCGCCGTCGCTGCGGTCCAGAGCGAATATCTGGTGTTCTTCGACTGGGATAAGTCGACCATCACCCCGGCCGCCGATCGCGTGATCGGTGACGCGGTGTCGGCCATCCTGAAGAACGGTGGCGCCAAGATCCACGTCGTCGGCCACACCGACACGTCGGGCTCGCCGGCCTACAACCAGAAGCTGTCGCTGCGTCGTGCCGACGCGGTCAAGAAGGCTCTGGTTGCCAAGGGCATCCAGACCGCCAACATCACGACCGAAGGCAAGGGCGAGAGCCAGCTGCTGGTCCAGACCGGCCCGAACGTGCGTGAGCCGTCCAACCGTCGTGCGCAGATCCTGCCGCGCCTGCTGAACGCTCCGTCGTCCTAAGGACGGTTGGCAGGAGGCCGCGCCGGGGGTTTCGGAACGGCCTTCCCGCCTGCGGGAGAATCCGCAAGAAAAAGGCCGCGCCGGGCTTCCCCGGTCGCGGCCTTTTTCCGTTTCAGTGCGCTCTCAGCCCGCGATCTGGGCCGGGTCCTGTTCCGGCGCCCCGGCGGTCAGCCGCAGCGGCACCACGCCCGCCCACACCGGGTGGGCCATATCCTCCGGATCGTCGCTTGGCGGGCCGGAGCGCCGCTTGACCGACGCCTCGGCGATCGGGAAGGCCAGCACGGATGTGGCCTTCAGCTCCTGCACATTGGGCGCCCGCACCTTGGCGCTGCGGCCGGGTTCGATCTTTTCCATCAGGGCATCCAGGGCGGCGCGCTTCTCCGCCTCCTCCATCACCAGCCGCGGCCGGCCGAACAGCATGACCGAGCGGTAATTGACGGAGTGATGGAAGGCCGAGCGCGCCAGCACCCAGCCGTCGATCAGCGACAGGGTGATGCAGGCCTCGCCCCCCTCCTGCAGCCGCCGGATCATCCGGCTGGAGGATGCGCCGTGGATCATCAGTTCGTCCCCCACGCGCCAGGGAACCGTCGGGATCACCATGGGAGAGGGCGCACCATGGCCCTTGATGGCGTCGTCGACGAAGCCGACGTGGCAGATCGGCGCCTCGTCGATGATGGCGTGGATCAGAGCGACGTCATGGCTGCCGCGGTCGCCCAGCCGTACAGGCCGGGTGCGCGGGGTCTGGGCCAGGGCGGCGGGGGAGTCGGGGGTGGTATCCGCGAGAAGGCTGGTCATGGTCGTGCTCAAGGCCGGAACTGTTGCGATGGCCCAGAATGGCCCGCAGAATGGCTCTCTCAAAAGGTCCGGAATGCCGATTCGATAGGGACCAATTCGCGCATCTCCACGGAGGACCGTCATGGCCCGTTCGGCAGTTCCGGTTCTGTCCAGCCTTGGACCGGTGGCGCTCGACCGCGACGGGGCGGAGCCGCTACACCGCCAACTCTACCGCGCGCTGCGTCAAGCGGTGCTGGACGGACGGCTGCGCCCGGGAGAGAGGCTGCCGCCCAGCCGGGCGCTCGCCATCGAATGGGGGCTGTCGCGCAACACGGTGGTGACCGCCTACGACACGCTGCTGGCGGAGGGTTACGTCACCGGGCGGGTGGGGGCCGGCACCTTCGTCGCCGCCTCGCTTCCCGATGCGGCGCCCGGCAGCATTCCCGCCCGCGACGAAGTCCGCCGGGGTGTCGGCCTGTCCGTCCGCGGCCGTATTTTGGCCGAGGCGCCGGCCATCGCCCGCGACCGGGTGGCGCAGCCCTTCGCGCTCGGCACGCCGGATCTCGGCGTTTTTCCCTTCGCCCTGTGGGCGCAGCTTCTCGGACGCTGCTGGCGCCAGGGCGGGCGGGTGCTGGCGACCGAGCCGGACCTGCTGGGCTACGCTCCGCTGCGGGCGGAGATCGCCGCCTATCTGCGCGCCGTCCGTGCCGTCCGCTGCGAGCCGGAGCAGGTCGTCATCGTCTCCGGCGCGCAGCAGGGGCTGGCGCTGTTGGCGCAGCTGCTTCTCGACCCTGGCGACGAGGCCTGGGTGGAGGAGCCGGGTTGGCCCGGCAATCGCGCCGCCCTGCTGGGGGCCGGGGCACGGCTGGTCCCGGTGCCGGTGGACGGGGAGGGGATCGACGTCGCGGCCGCCATGGCTCGCGGTGCCGACGCCCGGCTGGCGCTGGTCACCCCCTCCCACCAGTTCCCCTTGGGCGTGACCATGAGCCTCGCGCGGCGCCTGCGCCTGCTGGACTGGGCGGCGGCCCGAGACGCCTGGATCGTCGAGGACGATTACGACAGCGAGTTCCGCTATGCCGGTCCGCCGCTGGCCGCTCTCCAGGGGTTGGACGGCGCCGGGCGCGTCATCTATGTCGGCAGCTTCAGCAAGGTGATGTTCCCGGCGCTGCGGCTGGGCTATGTCGTGGTGCCGCCCGATCTGGTCGAGCCGGTGCGCGCCGCGCGGCGCCATTTCGACGGCGGAACCAGCGTGGTGCCGCAGGCGGCCCTGCACCGTTTCCTCGCCGACGGTCATTTCGCCTCGCACCTGCGGGCCATGCGCTCCCTCTACGCTGCCAAGCGCACCGCCATCCTGGAGTCGATCGCAGGCGCCTTCGACGGCTTCGCCACGGCCGAGGCGGGGGAGGCCGGCATGCATGTCCTGCTCCGCCTGCCGCCGGACTGCCCCGACCATGCCCTGGCCAATCGCGCCGCCCGCATCGGCCTGACCACGCCGCCGCTGTCCAGTTACCATCGCGCCGCCGACGGCATCGCCGGCAACGGCCTGCTGCTCGGCTTCGCCGCCCATGATCCGGCGGCGCTCGACCGCGCAGTGTGCGATCTGGCGCGGTTGTGCGTCGATGACTGCAATTGAGTCGTCGGCCAAATCGCGGGCTCCGGATGGTGTGTCAATCGGCCCGCCTGGATAACTCTTCCGCGTCACTCCATGTCCAGTCCGGAGTGTTGCGCATTTTGACTTTCGGCTCGAAAACGCTCCCGACCGTTGCGGTCCCTGACTTTTGCCGTCGAGCATATCCGGAAGTCAGGGGTTGCCTGATGGCTCGCCGGGTGAAACCTTCGAGCGGGTGGCTTGTTTCCGTCCCGTGTTCCCGCGACACGTGTTCCGTCAATCGCTTCTCGAAAGTGCTGGACCCATGATCGATCGGCAGGACCGGCTCTGGTACAAGGACGCCGTCATCTACCAACTGCACATCAAGGCGTTCTTCGACGCCGACAATGACGGCATCGGCGATTTCGCCGGCCTGACCCAGAAGCTGGACTATATCCAGGATCTGGGTGTAACGGCGGTGTGGCTTCTGCCCTTCTATCCGTCCCCGCTGCGCGACGACGGCTATGACATCGCCGACTACACCTCGGTCAACCCGACCTACGGGAACCTGGATGACTTCCGGCGCTTCATGGAGGAATGCCACAACCGCGGCCTCAGGGTGATCACCGAACTGGTGATCAACCACACCTCCGACCAGCATCCCTGGTTCCAGCGCGCGCGGGAGGCGCCTCCCGGCTCCAACCACCGCGACTATTATGTCTGGTCCGACAGCGACCAGAAATACCAGGGCACGCGCATCATCTTCTGCGACACGGAAAAGTCCAACTGGACCTGGGATCCGGTCGCCAACGCCTATTATTGGCACCGCTTCTATTCGCACCAGCCCGACCTGAACTTCGACAATCCCGAGGTTCTGGAGGAGGTGCTGAAGGTCATGCGCTTCTGGCTGGACATCGGGGTGGACGGGCTGCGGCTCGACGCCATTCCCTACCTGAAGGAGCGCGAGGGCACCAACAACGAGAATCTGCCGGAGACCCACGACGTCCTGAAGGCGATCCGCGCCGCGCTGGACGCCGAATACCCCGACCGCATGCTGCTGGCCGAGGCCAACCAGTGGCCGGAGGACGTGCTGCCCTATTTCGGCGATCCGGAAAAGGGCGGCGACGAATGCCACATGTCCTTCCACTTCCCGCTGATGCCGCGCATCTACATGGCGGTGGCGATGGAGGACCGGCATCCCATCGCCGACATCATGCGCCAGACCCCGGACATCCCGGCGGACTGCCAATGGGCCATCTTCCTGCGCAATCACGATGAACTGACGCTGGAGATGGTCACCGACAGCGAGCGCGACTATCTGTGGAACTTCTACGCCGCCGACCGGCGCATGCGGATCAATCTCGGCATCCGCCGCCGCCTGGCGCCGCTGCTGGAGAACGACCGCCGCAAGATCGAGCTGCTGAACAGCCTGCTGATGTCGATGCCCGGCACGCCTGTGCTTTACTACGGCGACGAGATCGGCATGGGCGACAACATCTATCTCGGCGACCGCGACGGCGTGCGCACGCCGATGCAATGGTCGATCGACCGCAACGGCGGCTTCTCGCGCGCCGACCCGGCGCGGCTCTATCTGCCGGCGGTGCTCGACCCGATCTACGGCTTCATGGCCGTCAATGTGGAGGCGCAGGCGCGCAACCCGTCCTCGCTGCTGAACTGGATGAAGCGCCTTGTGGCGGTGCGCAAGCAGCGCCAGAGCTTCGGCCGCGGCAGCTTCTCGCTGCTCTATCCCGGCAACCGCAAGGTGCTGGCCTATGTCCGCTGCATGGAGACGGAAAACGGGTCGGAGATCGCGCTGTGCGTCGCCAACCTGTCGCGCTCGGCCCAGGCGGTGGAACTGGACCTGAAGAACTGGAAGGGCCGCATTCCGGTCGAACTGCTGGGGCGCACCGTCTTCCCGCCGATCGGCGACCTTCCCTATCTGCTGACGCTGCCGGCCTATGGCTTCTACTGGTTCGCGCTGACCGCGGAGGCGGAACTGCCGACCTGGCACGAAACCCCGCCGGAACCGGTGCCGGACCTGCTGACCGTGGTGGTGCGCGACGGCTGGCACAGCCTGACCACCGGAAAGGCGGCGGACGAGCTGGGCCGCGACGTCCTGCAGGCCTTCCTGCCCAAGCAGCGCTGGTTCTCCGCCAAGGACCGCCGGATCACCCGGTCGCACGTCACCATGGCCGCCCAGCTGCCGGGCCCCGGCGACGGCTTCATGCTGGTCCGCACCCAGGTGGGCCTGAGCGGAGTCGGCGTAGACGGCGATGCCGCCGAGCAGAGCTATTTCCTGCCGATGGCGATGAGTTGGGAGAATGGGGCCGGCGGCACCGGCTGGCCGCTGCTTCCCTACACGCTGGCCAAGGTGCGGCGGGGTCCCCGGACCGGCGCCATCTATGACGCGGTGCAGGCGGACAGCTTCGCGCTCGCCCTGATCGAGGCGCTGCGGCGCGGCGAGACGCTGCAGGCGATGTCGGCGCCGGGGATGGCCGGCAGCGGCAGCATCCGCTTCACCGCCACCGACGCGCTGGCCGCCATCGAGCTGTCGGAAGAGCCCGAGGTGCGGCGACTGGGCGTAGAGCAGAGCAACACCTCCGTCCTGGTCGACAGCCAGATCGTGCTGAAGGTCCTGCGCCGGCTGGTGGAGGGCGAGCATCCCGAGGTCGAGATGGGCCGCTTCCTGACGGAGGTCGGCTTCGCCAACACCCCGGCCCTGCTGGGCACCGTGGAGCAGGTGGCAGCCGACGGCACGCCGACCGCGCTGGCGGTGGCGCAGGCCTTCGTCCGCAACCAGGGCGACGGCTGGGCCAGCACGGTGGAGGAGCTGGAACGCCAGTTGGAGGACATCCGCCTCGGCGTCGCCGGCACAACCGAAGACGCGGCGGAGGCGGGCCAGCCCTTCGGCATGCATCTTGTGATGATGACCACGCTGGGGCAGCGCACCGCCGAACTGCACCGCGCGCTGGCGCAGGCCACCGGCAAGCCGGCCTTCGATCCGGAGCCGATCTCAGCCGAGGATGTGGCGGGTTGGGCCGATGCCGCCCGCGCCCAGGCGGAGGCCGCCTTCGCCGCCCTGCCCGGAACGCTGGACCGTCTGCCTGCCGACGTGCGCGCCGACGCCGAACAGCTGCTGGCCCGCCGGGCCGAGGCGATGGGGCGGCTCGATGCGCTGGCGGGGATGCGGATCGACGGCGTCAAGACCCGCATCCACGGCGACTATCACCTGGGTCAGGTCGTGCGGGCGCAGAACGACTGGTACATCCTGGACTTCGAAGGCGAGCCGGCGAAGACGCTGGAGGAACGCCGTGCCAAGTCCAGCGCCCTGCGCGACGTGGCCGGCATGCTGCGCTCCTTCAACTATGCCGCCTGGGCGGCGCTGTTCCGGCTGGACAGCGCGGGCGAGGGCGCCAACAGCGGTGACAGCCCGGCGCTGGCTGCCGCCCTCGACTGGGAACGCCGCAGCATCGACTCCTTCCTCGACGGCTACCGCACGGCCATCGAGGGTTGCCCGGTCTGGCCCACGGAGACTGGGGCGGGCGATGAGGCCGCGCGCGGCCTGCTGACCCTGTTCCTGTTGGAAAAGGCCTTCTACGAGATCGGCTACGAGGCGGCGAACCGGCCCAACTGGATCGGCATCCCGGTCAAGGGCGTGCTGGGGCTGCTCGACGATGCACGGGAGGACGGCGCGAAGGGGTGAAAGGCCAAATCCGCGGCGGGCATGGTGTGACGAAACCGCCGCGGGTATGTTCACGTGCGGAGAAGGCCGCCGACCTCACTCCTGCGAAGACGGAGCAGTGCCAACTTGCCCCCACCCCGTCCCTCCCCCGCCCTCGGCCGGCCGAAGGCCGGTCTGATCGCGGGAGAGGGTGCCTTATGCAAAGCGGCGGCAGTCCCCTCTCCCGCGTCAGCGGGGGAGGGTTAGGGAGGGGGCAGCATGGGCAATGCTGCCGCAGTGATCCGGCTGGACGGTGAACGATCAACGGTCCATGAAGACGATAGGGCCTCCACGAAGAAGGGCACTTGGCCAATGGCGAGCGACATGACGACGGACACCCGCAAGGACCAGGCGCAGACCGGCGTCCCCGAAAGCCGTTCCAACGACCGGCGCCCCGCCGATCACCGGGCCGAGGCCCTGCGCGCGGCGGCGGACGCCATCGCGCGGGCCGACCATGGCGATCCCTTCGCCGTGCTGGGCATGCAGCAGGAGGCGCCCGGCCGCCCGGTGGAGGTTCGCGCCTTCGTGCCCGGCGCCGAGCGGCTGTGGGTGATCGACAGTGCCACCGGCGAACCTGCGGGCGAGGCCGAGCGCATCCACCAGGACGGCTTCTACCTTGCGGTGATGCCCGACCGGACGGAACGCTTCCGCTACCGCCTGCGCGCCCAATACCCGCTGGCGACCCAGGAGTTCGAGGACGCCTACCGCTTCGGCAACATGCTGGGCGAACTGGACGTCCATCTGCTGGCCGAGGGCACCCACCTGCGCAATTACGAGAAGCTGGGCGCCCACCCGCGCGAGGTCGACGGCATCGCCGGCGTGTCCTTCGCCGTGTGGGCGCCGAGCGCGCGCAGCGTCAGCGTCGTCGGCGACTTCAACAACTGGGACGGCCGCCGCCTGCCGATGCGCCGGCGCGTCGAGGTCGGGGTCTGGGAGATCTTCGTCCCCGGCGCCCATGCCGGCCAGCGCTACAAGTTCGAGATCCGCGGGCCCAACGGCAACCTGATGCCGGCCAAGGCCGACCCCTACGCCTTCCAGGCGGAGATGCGCCCGGCCACCGCCTCGGTCGTGCACGGCCTGCCGTCCTACGAGTGGCGGGACCAGGAGTGGCAGAGCCGCAAGGTCGCCACCTCCGACCGCACCGCGCCGATCTCCATCTATGAGGTGCATCTGGGCTCCTGGGCACGGGTGCCGGAGGAGGACAACCGCTTCCTGACCTACCAGGAACTGGCGGAGCGGCTGATCCCCTACGCCAAGGACATGGGCTTCACCCATATCGAGCTTCTGCCGATCACCGAGCATCCGTTCGACGGCTCGTGGGGCTACCAGCCCATCGGCCTCTATGCACCGACCGCCCGCCACGGCTCGCCGGAGGACTTCAAGGACTTCGTCAACGCCTGCCACCGCGCCGGCCTGGGCGTGCTGCTGGACTGGGTGCCCGGCCATTTCCCGACCGACCCGCATGGGCTGGGCGATTTCGACGGGACGCATCTCTACGAGCATGCCGATCCGCGCCAGGGTTTCCACCAGGATTGGAACACCCTGATCTACAATTTCGGCCGGACGGAGGTGCAGAACTTCCTGCTGGGCAACGCGCTGTTCTGGCTCGACCATTACAAGCTGGACGGCCTGCGCGTCGATGCCGTCGCCTCCATGCTCTATCTCGACTACAGCCGCAAGGAAGGGGAGTGGGTCCCCAACAAGTTCGGCGGTCGCGAGAACCTCGAATCCATCGCCTTCCTCAAGCGCATGAACGAGCTGGTCTATGGCCAGCAGCCGGGTGCGATGACGGTGGCGGAGGAATCGACCTCCTGGCCGATGGTGTCGAAGCCGACATATCTCGGCGGTCTCGGCTTCGGCTACAAATGGAACATGGGGTGGATGCACGACACGCTGCATTACATGCAGAACGACCCCATCCACCGCCGTTACCATCACCACCAGATGACCTTCGGGCTGATCTACCAGTTTTCCGAAAATTTCGTCCTGCCGCTCAGCCATGACGAGGTGGTCCACGGCAAGGGCTCTCTCATCAACAAGATGCCGGGCGACGACTGGCAGAAATTCGCCAACCTGCGCGCCTATTACGGCTTCATGTTCGCCCACCCCGGCAAGAAGCTGCTGTTCATGGGCGGCGAGTTCGCCCAATGGAGCGAGTGGAGCGAGGCGCGCAGCCTGGACTGGCATTTGCTGGACCAGCCCATGCACCGGGGCATGCGCGACCTCGTGCGCGACCTGAACGGCGTCTACTGCGAGTTGGAGCCGCTGCACAAGACCGACTGCGACCCGTCCGGCTTCGAATGGATCGAGTCGAACGACAACGAGAACTCGGTCTTCACCTTCCTGCGCAAGGCCGACGAGTCCGGGCACATCGTGATCGCGGTGTGCAACTTCACGCCGATTCCCCGGTACGGCTACCGCGTCGGCGTACCGCTGCCCGGCCGCTATGTGGAGCGGATCAACACCGACGACGCGAAGTATGGCGGCAGCGGCGTCGGCAACACCGGCGGCGGCGTCTATGCCGAGGAAACCCCCTGGCACGGCCGCACCCACTCGCTGGACCTGACCATCCCGCCGCTTTCGACGCTGATCTTGGAGCGGAAGGCGGAGTAGCTAAATCGCCCCTCTCCCGTCCCGGGAGAGGGAGGGGACCCATGAAGTGGGGAGGGTGAGAGGGAGCCCAAGAATCCCGAACCGCATGGCTTCGTGCCGCACCCCTTACCCTTCCCATGCTGCTTATAGGCCCCATCCCTCTCCCAGGGCGAGAGAGGGATGCACGCACAGCGACACCCACTCTCCTTTCGCCAACCTCCCTTGACGACGCCGGGGGGAGGCTTTCTTATTGGATCCCTTGCGTCTTTTCAGGGAACCGGTGAGACGTGCGCTGGCTCATGCTCGATAGGAACTCCGTTCCCTCCAATGACGACGCGATGTGGACCCTACGGGCAAACCGCAAGGTGCTGTACCGCCGGCGGTGTCCGTACTCCGTCGCGGCGGGGCAACGAGGGCATGGAACAATGGAACAGGCCCCGAAAACTGTTTCATACCGTTCCAAACGTTCCATCGGCCGGTCGGTGTTTCCGGCGGGACGAATGGATTGCCGGACTCGCGTTGCCTCTCTCCTGATCGACTTGCTTGCGATCGGTCGGCGGGCCGACGATCCGATAACCCTCTCCCCCCCGGGGAGAGGGTGGCCCGCAGGGCCGGTGAGGGGGACGCGCGGCGACCGTCCGCGGGCGGAAGCCGGGTCCCGGTCTCTTGCAAATCTCTACCCCATGCCCCCCTCACCCAACCCTCTCCCCGCTTTCGGCGGACCGTTGGTCCGCCTGCCGCGTCAGCGCAAACTTCGTTTGCGCGTGAGCGGGGGGGAGAGGGCTTGTCCGCAGTTCCTTTCCAATATACAGGCCGCCCGCTGATGCCCCCCACCCCCGCCCGCACTCCGGTCTGGCCCGGCAAGCCCTATCCGCTCGGCGCCACCTGGGATGGGTTCGGCGTCAATTTCGCGCTGTTCTCCGCCAATGCCGAGCGGGTGGAACTCTGCTTGTTCGACAAGACCGGCCAGCGAGAGGTGGAGCGGGTCACGCTGCCCGAGCACACCGACGAGGTCTGGCACGGCTATTTGCCCGACGCCCGCCCCGGCCTGCTCTACGGCTACCGCGTCCACGGGCCGTACGAGCCGGAGGAGGGGCACCGCTTCAACCCGAACAAGCTGCTGATCGACCCTTATGCCCGGGCGCTGTTCGGCGGCTTCAAATGGTCGGACGCCCATTACGGCTACCGGGTCGGCTCGACGAAGGAGGACTTATCCTTCGACCGGCGCGACAACGCCCGCGGCATGCCGAAATGCCGGGTGGTGGACGGCGCCTTCACCTGGGGGCACGACCGCCACCGCCGGGTGCCCTGGACCGAGACGGTCCTCTACGAGACCCATGTCCGCGGCTTCACCATGCGCCACCCGGAGGTGCCGGCCCATCTGCGCGGCACCTTCGCCGGCATGTCGACCCAGAGCGTGATCGAATATCTGCGGGCGCTCGGCATCACCTCGGTGGAGTTCCTGCCGGTCCAGGCCATCGCCGACGAGCAGCATCTCGTCACCCGCAACATGACCAATTACTGGGGCTACAACACCATCGGCTTCTTCGCGCCGGAGCCCCGCTACATGACCACCGGCGTGCTGTCGGAGTTCAAGACGATGGTCGCCCGCCTGCACGAGGCGGGGATCGAGGTCATCCTCGACGTCGTCTACAACCACACCGCCGAAGGCAACCATCTGGGGCCGACCCTATCCTTCAAGGGCATCGACAATCTCAGTTATTACCGGCTGATGCCGGACAACCCGCGCTACTACATCAACGACACCGGCACCGGGAACACACTGAACCTCAGCCATCCGCGCGTGGTCCAGATGGTGATGGACAGCCTCCGTTACTGGGTGACGGAGATGCATGTCGACGGCTTCCGCTTCGACCTCGCCACCGTGCTGGCGCGGGAGCCCTACGGCTACGACCCCGGTTCCGGCTTCCTCGACGCCGTGCGGCAGGACCCGGTGCTGGCCGACGTCAAGCTGATCGCCGAGCCGTGGGACGTCGGTCCCGGCGGCTATCAGGTCGGCAACTTCCCGCCGGGCTGGGCGGAGTGGAACGACCGCTACCGCGACACCGTGCGGCGCTACTGGCGCGGCGACGACGGCATGCTGCCGGAACTGGCCGGCCGCATCGCCGGCTCCGCCGACCTGTTCGAGAAGCGCGGGCGCCGGCCCTGGGCCAGCGTGAACTTCATCACCGCCCATGACGGCTTCACCCTGCACGACCTCGTCGCCTACAACGACAAGCACAACTGGGCGAACGGCGAGGAGAACCGCGACGGCCATTCCGCCAACTGCTCGTGGAACCATGGGGTGGAGGGCGAGACCGCCGATCCCGGCATCAACGAGCTTCGGGCCCGGCAGAAGCGCAACCTGCTGGCGACGCTGATGCTGTCGCAGGGCACGCCGATGATGCTGGCCGGCGACGAGCTGGAGCACAGCCAGGACGGCAACAACAACGCCTATTGCCAGGACAACGACATCACCTGGCTGGACTGGGCGAAGCGCGACGGGGCGCTGGTGTCCTTCGTCCGCCGGCTGATCGCGCTGAGGCGCGCCCACCCGGTTCTGCGCCGCCCCACCTTCCTGCATGGGCGCGAGACCGCGGCCAACGGGCTGAAGGACATCGTCTGGTACAATGCCCAGGGTGTCGAGAAGACCGCCGAGCATTGGCGCAACACCCAGGCGCGCTGCATCGTCCTGCTGCTGAACGGCCGTGCCGGCACCCATGCCGGACCGGACGGGCAGCCGCTGTCCGACGGCGTGATGCTGATCGTACTGAACGCCCATGCCGACATCCTGACCGTCACCCTGCCGGACGTGCCGGGCGGCCGGGGCTGGCGCTGCCTGCTCGACACCCGCGTCGCCGACGGGGCGGGGGACGAACGACTGCATCTGGCCGGCCGGTCGGTGCTGGTCGACGGGCGGACGGTGCTGGTCTTCACCCTGGTGGAACAGGCGGGGATGTGAGCGGTGCGTACGGCTTCGGCAGCGGCTCGGAAGGCGGCTGTTCCGCCCCTGCGATCCTTTGCCCACTGGTCTTTTCCCCGGTGAAGATGCTACCGCGACGGGCGGAGACAATGCGTGTTACCCTGCGGGACGTGTTGCCGTCACGATCGCAGCGGAGCTTCGGGTAGGGCGATGCCGGATTACGATTTCTCGCAGGTCGACGCCGCGATCATCGACAGCCAGCTCAACACCGCGCGCGTGTTCCGCGACGTGCTGATCCGCCTGGGCTTCCGCCGGGTGGAGCTGTTCGATTCGGTGCGGGCCGCCGCCGGGCTGCTGACCGCGGCCATGCCGGATCTGGTGCTGCTCGACGCCGACGGCGAGGATTCGGAAGCCTTCCGCTTCATCCGCTCCCTGCGCAACGAACCGGCCGTGCCGAACCCCTTCGCCTGCGTCATCGTCACCACCTGGGCGCCGACTCCGGCACTGCTGACCCGCGTCACCAATGTCGGCGGCGACGATCTGCTGATGAAGCCGGTGTCGCCCAAGCAGGTGCGCGACCGGATCGTCAGCCTGATCGAGGCGCGCAAGGGCTTCGTCGTCACCGCCGACTACACCGGCCCCGACCGCCGCAAATCCCCGCGCGAAGGCGCCCAGGTGCCGGTTCTGGACGCCCCCAACACGCTCCGCCTGAAGGCTGTCGGCCAATGGACCCAGTCCGGCGCCCGCATGCAGCTGAACGAGGCGATTTCGACCGTCACCACCCAGAAGCGGCTGCGCGCCAGCATCCAGGTCGCCTTTCTGGTGGAGTTCGCCCTGGCCGGGCTGGCGCGGCCGGTGCCGGACCGCATGGCCATCGACCATATCGGCCGCATCGGCGGCTTCCTGGACGACCTGCTGCGCCGGCTGGGCGAGGACGGCGACCACGCCCCGGTTGAGGCGGTGGCCCGCGCCGTCAAGACGCTGGCCGACAAGGTCCGCGCCGCCGCGGAGTGCGGACCGGTCCCCGTCGACGACCGGGAGCAGTTGCAGGCCCTGTCGCGCGCCCTGATGCAGGCCGTCGATCCCGACCGCCCGCTGGAGGCGATGACGCGGGAGGTATCCGCCGCCGTCTCCGGATACCGCAGCCGGCTGGAGCAGATCGCCCAGGCCAAGGCGGCCGCCGCTGCCCTGCCGGCGGTCCCCGCCGACGACGTTTCCGCCTCGTCCGCCCCGCCACCGGGTGCCGGAGGGCAGGCGGCATCCGCCCTTCCGGCCGGGTGACGCGGGAGGCGCCGATGGCATAGGCCGCCGGTCTGCATTGACGCCACGCACCGCGTCCCCCAATCCCTTAGCCCCACACCCTTTCCGTACAACCCGCGGGGACCCTGCATGAGTGATCTCGACCGGCTGGCCGATCTGCTTGGACTAGAACCCCTTTATCATGACATCTGGGGCAACCGGCGCGAGACCTCCGCCGCCACCAAGCGGGCGCTGGTCGCCGCCATGGGGTTGGCGGCCGCCACGGACGAGGACGTCGCCGCCAGCCTGCGCACGGTGGAGCGGCGCTCCTGGAGCCGTCCGCTGCCGCCGGTCCTGGTCACCGGGGAAGGGCAGGGGATCGGGCTGGGCGTCTCCCTGCCTGCCGGCCTGGATGACGCTACGCTGGTGTGGGAACTGACACCGGAGGGCGGGATCACCCAGGGTGGCCGCGTCGCGATCCACGATCTGCCGGTGGAGGAGCGTACCACGGTGGACGGCACGGCCTATGAGCGCCGCGCGCTCGGCGGCCTGCTGCCGGTCTCGCTGCCCATCGGTTATCACCGGCTGGCCGTGCATGTGGAAGCCTCTGGCGGCGCCGGTCCATCCGGTGCCACCACCCTGATCGTGGCGCCCGACCGCTGTGTGGCGGTGGAGGAGATGGTGCCGGCCGGCCGCTGCTGGGGCATCGGGCTGCAGGTCTATTCCCTGCGATCCGACCGCGATTGGGGCATGGGGGATTTCGGCGATCTTTGCGGCTTCGCCGAGGTCGCCGGCCGGCTGGGCGCCGGGCTGGTCGGGCTGAACCCGCTGCATGCCTTGTTCCCGGCCGACCCGAACCATATCGGCCCCTATTCGCCGTCCAGCCGCCAGTTCCTCAACATCCTCTACATCAACCCGTCCTCCGTTCCCGAGTTGACGGATGCCGACGACCTGCGCACCCGGATCGCGGACCCCGCTTTCCAGTCCGCGCTGGCCGCAGCACGGCAGGCGGAATTGGTCGATTACCCCGCGGTCGCCGCGCTGAAGCTTCCGGTTCTGGAAGGGCTGCACGCCCGCTTCCGCAGCCTGCCCGACGGCCATCCGCGCAAGGCAGCCTACGCCCGCTTCAGGCAGGAGATGGGGGCTGCGCTCGACCGCCACGCCCTGTTCGATGCCCTGCACGAGCATTTCTTCCGCAAGGACCCATCGCTGTGGATGTGGCGCAGCTGGCCGGCGGCCTTCCAGGACCCGGGGAGCGCCGAGGTTGCCGCCTTCGCCGCCGACCATGCCGACCGCGTCGATTTCTTCGCTTGGGCGCAGTTCGAGGCTGACCGCCAGTTGGGGGAGGCGGCGGCGCGCGGCCGTTCCGCCGGGCTTGCCATGGGCTTCTACCGCGACCTCGCCGTAGCCGCCCATCCCGGCGGCGGTTCCGCCTGGGCCGACCCGTCGATGCTGGTGCAGGGCGCCAATGTCGGCGCGCCGCCCGACCAGTTCAACCTGAAGGGCCAGAACTGGGGTCTCGCCCCTCTGTCGCCGCTGGGCCTGCGTGAATCCGCCTATCGTCCCTTCGTCGAGCTTCTGCGGGCCAACATGCGCCATGCGGCGGCGCTTCGCATCGACCATGTGATGGCGCTGCAGCACCTGTTCTGGATTCCGGAGGACGGCAGCGACGGCGCCTATGTCGCCTATCCCTTTCACGACCTTCTGCGCATCGTGGCGCTGGAGAGCCGCCGCAACCGCTGCGTCGTGATCGGCGAGGATCTGGGCACCGTTCCGGAAGGCTTCCGGCCGGCTCTGGAACAGGCCGGCATCCTCAGCTACCGCGTGCTGTATTTCGAACGCACCGCCGACGGCGGCTTCAAGCCCCCCGGCGAGTATCCCGCCGGTTCCATGGCGACGGTCAGCACGCATGATCTGGCACCCTTCAAAGGGTTCTGGACCGGCCGCGACCTCGATTGGCGGCAGCGGCTCAGTCTCTATCCCGACGATGCCAGCCGGGACAAGGACCGCTGGGACCGCGGCGTCGACCGCTGGCGCCTGTTGCAGGCCCTGTCCCGCGAGGGGGTGCGCCCGGACAGCTATCCCACCGAGGACGGCGACCAGCCGTTCCGCGTCGAACTGTCCGCCGCCGTCCACGCCTATCTGGCGCACACCCCGTCGCGTATCGTGATGGTTCAGATCGAGGACGCGCTGGCGGACGACGAACAGCCCAACCTGCCCGGCACCGTCGACCAGCATCCGAATTGGCGCCGCCGCCTTCCCCGTATGTTGGAGGAATTGGAGGCCGACGACGACCTCCGCCGGATCATCGCGCCCATGGCGGGCGCTGTCCCACGCTGAGTGAAAGGCGCCGCCGGTCCAGGGAAAAACCGGACCGGCGGTCAACGCCCAAAAAAAAGTGCATCAGAAGCGAAAAAAGCTCTTCACAGTCCGGCATGTGGTCGCTATAAACCCGCCCACACCACGGGGCACGGCAAACGAGCCGCCCCGGTGACGGTCTGGGGGATCGTCTAGCGGTAGGACAGCGGACTCTGACTCCGCCAGCCTAGGTTCGAATCCTAGTCCCCCAACCAACTCTCACGACTTCCCTTTAGAAACAGCCACTTGGTTCCGACGCTCCTGCAACGATCCGCAGGTGGTGCCCATGGCTGTAGCCCAAAGCTGCTGCCCAACGCGCCGCCCGGTCCCGTCAGAGTACCGAGCATGGGCCAAGCCGCGCACCTCGTCCTCCGCCACCAGACCTGGCACTGGCGCCGCCGCGTTCCGTCTGACTTGCAGCTGACGTCTCCGCGCGGGAGACTAAGCCTATCGCTCGGTACGAGCGTCCTCCGAGCAGCCCGGCGCATCGGCTTGGCGCTCGATCTGGCACTGGAGGACCTGCGCATGCTGCACGCACCGCTAGACCCCGCCACGCTGACCTCCATCCTCGCCAAGGTGCGCGACGACGCCCTGGCCGCCGAGCAGGCCGAACGCGCCCTGCAGCCGCCGGACATCGGGTTCGTCCCGCGTCCTACGGCGGCGCGCGGCATCGTCGTGCCGGAGGACCTCGCCCAGCCCCTGCTGCACTGGCTGGCCCAACAAGGGCCGATGACCGGTATCGAAGACGCCGACCTGAAGGATCCGGACAAGGGCCGGGCCGACGGGATTGCATCAGGTCCGTCAACCGGTGCCCTCGCCCAGGGCAGCGACGACCAGACCATGGCCATGGTGAACGAGCCCGCCGATGGCGGGCCCGTCCACCGCGGCCCCTGGCTGCCTCCGGACCTGGACCGCGCCATTCGCGACTTCGTCGCCGCGAACCCTGCGCCGCCGGCACAGCTGACGACGGCGCGCGCCGCCTCGACGATCCGCGCCACCATTGCCCAAGGCGTGCAGGGAGCGTTCCTGGACGCCGCGCGCCGCAACGACCGCCCCATGGCGCAGGCTCATGTGCAGCGCGCTGTTGAGCGGTTGGAGGTGGAGAATGGCATTGCCATTGACCCGAGCAGCCGCGGCGTCCTGGAACGCCAAGCCCTGTCGGTGCTCGGTGCCGTACATGGTCAGGCGGCCTCGGGTGAACGCGTGCCGCCGGAGATCCTGCTGGCCCCGCCGGGCTTACTCGCGCCTCCCCCGACCGTGATGGAGACCGCAGCGGCTTCGTCGCCCACCACGGCACCCATAGTGGCCCCTGCTGCACCCGCGCTCCGCAAGGCGGTGCCGACGATCACGGAGATGCTGCAGAAGTGCATCAAATTGAAGCGGAACAAGGGCTGGAACGACAAGTCCATCGCGGATGCGACCACCAGCATCCGGATGTTCGTCGAATACCGGGGTGATGTGCCGATCGACGAGGTGACGAGCGCGGACGCGAGCGACTACAAGGCGCTTCTTCTCGACGTACCGAAGCTGGCCGGCAAAGGAAGGTTCGCCAAACTGACCATCACGGACTTGGTCGCCGAGGCGAATGCCTTCGAGCAGGCCTTGAACGACGAACAGGTGGATCCGAACTCGGTGCACGGCATCTTTCGCGACGAAGACGATGACAGCTGGCACGTGTCACGCTACTCGCTGGCGACGGTCAACAAGCACATCAACTTCCTGAACGTGGTCTTCACAGCCGGGATGAAGTATCTGGACCGCAAGGAGGATACCTCTGTCTTTGCCAGCGAGTACTATGACAAGGCGCTGGTCAAGGAGCATCGCCGGAAGCGGCTCGCGTATGAAGTGAACGAGTTGGAAAGCCTGTTCCGTTCACCGGCGTGGATCGGCTGCATAGACGACCGCCTGCGCGCCACGGCTTCCGACTGCCCGCCGCCGCGCGACGCCCGGTTCTGGGGTCCCCTCATTGCCGCGCACCAAGGAATGCGGCTGGAGGAGATCCTCCAGTTGCAGCCGGAGGATGTCGACGAGGAGGACGGCATCGCCGTCTTCTGCATCCGGAAAGGTGCGGGGCGGACACTCAAGACCGCGGCGAGCGCCCGCACGGTACCCGTCCACTCGTCGTTGATCCGGATCGGTTTCCTGAAGCACGCCCAGGCCCGCCGGGCCGAGGGCGCCCCCCTGCTTTTCCCGGAGCTGAAACGCGGCGGCGGCTTTGGCATGTACGGCCACGCGTACAGCCTGTGGTGGACGGAGTACCGCCGAGCCATCAGGATCTACAAGCCCGGTCTGGATTTTCACAGCTTCCGCACGACGGTGAATACCCACCTTCTGCGCCGCCGATGCAACGAAACAATGATCAAGGCGCTGCTCGGCCACAGCATCGCCGGTGACATCACCACGGACGACTACAACGCGGGGCTGAGCCTCGCCGACCTGCAGCAGGCGCTGGAACTTTGGCAGTTCGATATCAGCCATCTGGACGTCTGATCGACATTCGGCACGGGCGCCGGTACCGTCAAGTTCAGGTTGGCTCGCAGTGATCCGGGGCGTTATAGGGCGGACATGCCGAAGCGCTCCGATCTCCGCTATGCCGACTATCGCTTCCCCACCGAGGTCATGCCGACGGCGGTGTGGCTGAGCTTTCCGTGTCCGCTGAGCCTGTGGATGGTGGAAGGGATGCTGGTGGCGCGCGGCAGCGTCGTGAACCACCAGCCGGTGCGAGTGGAGTCTGACGTTCGGGTACGAGCTCGCTGAGCTGCGCCAGCAGGCCCCGCGCCGGGAGGACAAGTTGCACCTCAACGAGGTTGCCCTGACCGTCGCGGGCGGGAAGTCCTACCTATGACGGGCGGTGAGCCGCGATGGCTTCATGCTCGATGGGCAGATCCAGAGCCGAAGCGATGCCGAGGCGGTGAAACGTTTGCTGCACAATGCGGAGACGGGCGATGAAACGCGTCAAATCAGCCCGCAAGTTCAGCAAGCAAATTCGCCACACGCAGCCGTGATATCAGCCACATGCGCTCATGGCCTGACAGTTCACGCTGGCTGCATTTGTCGCCGAACAGAATCATCACGGCACCGTCAATCCGAGTGATTGCTGCTTGCAGTTTCGCCACGTCTCTTGACGGCTCCCCTAGATCATTGACAAAACACAGATCATTCAAGCAGCCGCCGCAGATCATCGCGACCAGTCGCTGGTCCCCCAAGCGGATCACCACATCACCCCGCTCAATCATCTATCCCTCCGCGCCATTTTCCGCTACCGCAATCTGGAATCCGCACTGCCCAACCTGTTCGGTGAGGTCGAATGGGCACGCTTCATTTTCCGTTCCGAGGGTACCGCCCGCGAGTGCGCTCACCCGACACGGCGCACGGCCGTATGGCGGTCAGGCTACGACCGGTTCATGCCATGCCCGAGTCCCTCACCGGCGTACCGGTGAGGGGGAAGGCGATCCGTTTGTGGTCGGTTCAGCGATTTTTGGAAGCGGCCAACCGGTGGAGATGCATGCGCTCGTGTGCCGTCATCGTGTCCCCGGCTTCATCGAGAGCCGCCTTGGCCGACCGCCGAATGACATGGGCGAAGCGCTGCTGTAACACGTCGATGTCCACCGACGAAGGCGCCCCGAGGTCGTCCAGGAGGCGCACGGCCGCGCGCACGCGGGCGCGATGCGCATTGTGCAGGTGAGCGACGTGGTCGAGCGACCGGCAATGCGTCATCTGCGGGTAGGGATAGGCCCGCGATGGCGGGCGGAGCCCGGCGCAGCAGGTGAAATGCTCCTCGGCCCAGAACCGGCCGGCACTGTCGAACCGCCCGGGCGGGTGAGTTTGTCGGTCGCGCCGGCTGACATAGGTCCGTGCTCCAGCGATCTCGTTGGCCTGGAACCCCATCGCCGTGAGGATCTCCTGCACCGTCAGGGAACTGGACATCGCCCTGATCTCGCCGGTGATCCTGTCAGTGATCGTGTCGGTCGCCCGCGCGCCGTCCGGCTTCTCCGTCGAAATGTGGGTGTTAGAGGGGGCGGCGCTCTCGGAGATCTGGTTCGGCTGCCACGGTCCCACCGGGGCGTTCTGCCGGTGCGCCAGGACGTCGGTCACGTTCAAGGTAACCGGATCCTGCTCCGGCGCGGTTTTCGTCATGATGGACATGGTCGCACTCCCGTGCTCGATCCAAGACAGGCCGGATGCCCCATGTTGAGGCATCCCTCGTACCGGAGGCGGCTCTATCAGCCGGGGTAGTGGGAGAGCAGCATCAGCGCGTCGCCCCAGGCGTCGGGGGCCGTCCGCCGCAGGATCCCCAGCGCATCAACGGCGCCGATGCGCAGCGTGCGCTTGGCGATGACGCGCAGCATGTTGGCGTTGTACAGGCCGAGCAGGACCAGGGCGGTGATCCGTCGCACCGAATCCGCGTGTCGCAGGGCGCGGGCGTACGCTTCGAGGTCGATCGGGCGCAGGTCGCGGTGGGTTCCGCTCCGGCCGGAGCGGCGCCACAGGCCCGACAGCCCGTACTGCTCGATGATACGGTCCGCCGAGGTGCTGAAGTGGGGCCGCATCCCGTCGCGGAAGCCTGCCGGCGGGACGCTGCCGACGATCGCCGCGACCACCGTCTGCTCCCGGTGGTCGAAGCACATCGCCTTGTCCACCAACCAGCCGAGGCTGTAGGGCTCGGCCGGAAAGCGCAGGCGGGCGTACTCCTCGTCCAGCGCCGCGAGTGTCAGGACGCCGACCGCTTCCAGGGTGTCGTGACGGATGCGGTCCGGCCATGAGACCTCGACCGCGCCGTCGGTCACGGCTATCATGGAAATGCCGAGCGCGGACGCGCCGCGCAGACCCGCCAGCGTGCTGGCGGTGATCCCGTCGAGCGGATACGGGGTGGTGGGGTGCATGACCGCCTCCTGTTGACGCCGACTTGGGCCGATCCCTCGTTTTGTGGCGTCACGTTCAGGGTGCTCCGGCGCTCCACCTCGCGGTCTACTCGTTCCTCCTCCGAGGAAATCTTGCGAAAATAAATGTCTTGACTACAGCCGAATCCGGATTCCCCCCTGGATCAGGCCCATCAGCAGCGATTAAACGAGTCACGGGTGGTGGTTTGGACGTCCTCACATGTCCAAGCCGTGCCGGTCAGAAACGTAGACGGACCAGATGGTACTGGATGCTGGCGGCCTGAAGAGCCTGCAGCATCGTCTCGGGATTGGCTGTGGTGGCCGCCGGACGCAGGCGGATGGAGAAGACCAGGAGCTTCGTATCGGCATCCATCCAGTTCATTGCGGACAGATTCATCAGGTGTTCCAGTGCGTAGCTTAGGCGGTCGGAGCGATCGGCGGTTTTCTCTTCGTTCTCGCTTGTGCTCATCGGTCAGCTACCGACCAACCATCAGCGGGAGAGGCGTCAAACGGGCATTTCCCGGTGATCAGCGGGATCGGGATGTGACATGGCGGGGTGGTTCGTCGGTTTGCGCACCCTTGTCATTCGCGCAGGCTGAGCGTGGCTGTCGACACCGTGACGGTTCGGCCCTCCTCGTCACGACAGATTGCCTGTCGGACGTCAACGCTCATCTTCAGATCGACGCTGCGAGCCACGGTCATCGCCCATTCGAGGATCTCCGCAGCGTCGGTCAGGTGGCGGCGCATCTGCGTGTAGCAGTCACATTGGCCCGCCAGTGGCTGCCACGGCTGCGGTGCTTTCTGCCGGGCGGCGACGACCAGGAGGTGGGCATCGTCAAGTGCCTCGGCGATCGCTCCCAAGGCGCAGAGGGTATGGTCGTCATTGACCTGATGTCGCCAGCATACAAGGTCGACGGTGACCACGCGGACAAGGTCGACGGTTTGGACTACCGGGTTCGACCGGTGCGTTGGGTTCGTTCTGAAGAGCTGATCCTCCAGAGCATCAACGGTGGCGGAGAGGGGATTGGTGATCAGCGTGGCTTCGCTCGGCGGGACCGTGAGAGCGGTCGAGGTCATAAGGGAAATCTCCAGGTCTGGAATGGGAGAGGAGAGTGGGTTTGTGCTAGATGTCGGTGCCGGCCATTGGCAAAACTCCACCGACTACGTGTGCTGCGGACGCTCAATGGTGGCTTTGTGTCCTGCCGTTGTGGGACCCGGACCGGGGGTGACGCTGGCGACGACGGCCATGCGATCGGCCTCTACCTCGGAATTGCCACTTATGAGGTCCGGTTGAGCCAATCCAGTTGGGCGGCGACTGCCTCATCGTTCAACCCGGCGGCGCTAAGCAGACCGGCCAGTCGCATGCGTCCGTGAGCGCTGTGGGTCAAGGCAAGGATCTGTCTGGCCTGCCGCTCGGCCGCCACCTGCGACAGACTGATGTCCACCTCTTCAATTCCAGCGGCGGAGAGGGCTCCGCGGATGTCCTGCACCACGGTAGCGACAAGGGGCGGATAAGTCAGGGAATCGGGAGCGGTGGCGCTGTAAGAAACAATCTTGCCGAACCTGACGATCCTCCATGGCATGATTGCGGGGAAGGGCGCGTCATCGATCCGAACCCATAACTTGCCGTCAATAACATGGGGGCAGATTCCAACGACAAAACTCTTGGGCACCACGGCGTGGACGATGCGGCGGGCCGCTTCCCTATCCGCGGCGGTGTAACACCGGGCCATGGCCTGATCCTCCCTATTGGTCCTTCCTTCCCCGGCGCGGCCAGCGGGACGGCAGGAGGGTCAGATACGTGTCCAGGTCGAGAAATTGCGGCCGCCGCCGCATGAGTGTGCTGTAGCAGCGGCTGCACAGCGCGAAGGTGTCGGGATCGCCGGCCGGCCCGATGAGGAGCCATGTATCGCGACCGGCACGGTCCTGGTCGTGCCAGATGCCGCAACGGGCACATCGACAGGTGTCGGCGGTCGATGGCTTGTGCTTCATCAGGGAGGGCTTCGTCCGCCGCGTCCTCATTGGCGTTCTCCGCCCTGTTCGCCTGGGCTCACGGTGGCGCCGAGGACAGGAATCAAACGAGCAACCGCGGTCGCCCTGTTCCTGACACCGAGCGTCCGAAAGACCGCGGTGAGGTGTATCTTGACGGTCCCTTCGCTCATTCCGAGCGCAACCGCGATGACCTTGTTGCTGTGGCCGCGCACAAGTTCCGCAGCAACCTCCCACTGCCTTGCGGTGAGGCCGAACGCAGGGGCTGGTCTGCGTGGCAACAGACCACTCTCATCCGGATCGATTCCCGCCGCTGCAGGCCAGCACCAGCCGCCGGCAAGGGTCAGCTCGAACAGACTGGCACACAGCGCCGGCGTTTCCCTTCCGGTCAGGAGCGCGCGCGCGCCGGCGGTCCGCAACGCCGCCACGCCACTGCCTCCGCTGCCCCGGGCGGCAAGGAGAGCTCCAGCCTGTCTGCGCTCGGTCAGCGCCGCCACCCGCGGTGTGGTCAAGCCGGACGTTCCGGCATGGACGATGATGAGAGCCGCCGCTGGTCCGGACATCGCCGCGTCGAGGCTATCGTGCGCCTCGATGCTGTCGATGGAATGGACCTGCCCAGCCAGCGCGGCGATGCCTTGCAGGGCAAACCGGTCGCTGGCGACAATGACGGCGGTCCTTGGCGTGGGCGATGGGCGCTCCTGGGAAGCAACCGGCGTTTCGGTGGCTGGAACAGAGAGGCTGAACAGTGAGTCGGGCATCGCTACCTCATCTTGGACAGGCTTATCTTGAGGACGAGTTCTGGGAAGACGGGAGCGGGTCAGCCGGCGATGCGCGGAGCGTCGTCCAAGCCATCGATACGAGCGATCAGATCCCGGGCTTGGCGGATCAGCCAGAGCGGCGCGTATTCGGGGTCATTGTCCGCACGATCGATGAGCATCTCGGCCTGTTCCCTCGCGATGTCGAGGTCACCGGCCGCATGGTGGTGCAGCGCCGCGCGCAACAACAGGTCCGGGCGGCCGCCGCTCGCGGCGCAATCGCGTTCAGCACGTTCAGCGATCCGACGCAGCCGGGAGATGCGGGCCGAGGTGGACTCGACGGGCGTTTGCATGAACTTCATGGGATGGGTCCGGAATAATCGATGGGGTGGTGGCGTCCGGCCGGGCCGCGGCGCCGCATGGCGCGGCCGCGGCCCGGCCGGATGCCACCACCCTCCACGTTGTCGGTCATCATCCTCGGTTCAGAGCGGGCGGATGGATGCTGGCGCTGATTCCTGCCAGCCCGCCTGCGTCCGCGCAGGCTGGCGGTCGTGGTGGCCGGCTCCCGCCGGTCGGCCGAGGTCGATATGCCGCATCCGCGGCACTCCCGCGGCGTCAGCGACGCGCTTCATCTCCCTTTGGCATTGCCTGCAGTAAAGCCGGCCGTCGGGGCCGAGCCGGTAGCGGCCATCACCGGGGGCCGATGCCAGCGACTTGGTTTGGCTTTCACCCGGAGTTTGGCCATAACATGAGGGAGAGGAGCATGATGCGACAGATCGCGTGCCGTGATGCTGGGGACGAATGCGGCCGATCCCGCCTACAGAGTCGAGGGTGGGGTGAACATGCCGACCGACGCCACCCGCGATTTCCCCCGGACCCCCAAGCTCCGCCGGGACAACGTGCATGCTGTGGAGCAGCGGAAGCGGAGGGATCCGGAGGTGTACGCCGTAGGCGAACTGCCAGCCGACCTTGTTGCGGATATTGAGGCTGCTAAGTATGGCGCCGGCCCGCACGCACATCGTTTGACCAATACGGATGACACCGTGTAGATCTCACGCCGGAGCTTCATCATGACGTCGCGGAAAGTCGCAATTTCGGTCCACTCCATCGATGACGATCTTGACGCTGATTTCGTGGGACTGTTGCTCGCGGCGTTGCGTGTGCCAAGCAACGACGAGGAGTTGGCAGCACTGGATTGCCTTCTTGACGATCCGATCGTGATTGAGCTGGATACCGGCGAGAGTGCCCCGTGATGCGTCAGGCCACCCCCTGGTGTCGATCGGGCCAAGAACCTGCCGTTTTGACTGGGGAAGCATACCGGGTAGGACGCGCCTTGTCGGGCCGATCGTCACCTCTTATCAACTTCGGTCGCGTCCGTACGGGCAACCGGGGGTCGCGTCCGCTCGCGCTCATCGGAGGATGACGGGCTGTTCCTCGCCACCATGTTCTGGCGTTCCTGGTCCAATGCAGGCACCGCCGCATGGGCAGTGGGCAGAGATTGTGATGGTTCATTGCTCATCACGCCCGCCGCGCCGCCGCGGTGGCTTTTTGCGGCTGACAAATGGCCCGGTAAGGTCCGGTGGCATGATTGGAGCCACCGTGTGCCCGGTCCGCCGCTTTGGCTTGGCCGGCAGGGAGGGTGCCGGCGGCGTGATGATGGGGGCGAAGCCCTCGCGCAGCCGCTCCGCCAGTGCGCCGTCAGCTTGGATATTCCGGTCCGTCCAACCGCGGCGGCGTGTCTCGCTGCCGATCGCCCGGTATACCTCGTCGAGCAGATCTGTGGGTGCCGACGAAGGCGTCGAGTATTGCGCCGCCGACACCCTGATCTGCCCGCCGGTGTCACGGAGTCGTATGCGCCATCCGTCGGCGGCGATGTCCAACAGGCGGTGCGGGATCGGTGCCGATAGACGGGCCCCGGTGATGACCCGGGGTCTGGACGGGCCGCTGGCGCCCAGCCTCCGCTCGATGGCTTGGCGGAGGTGATCCAGCAGATCAGGCTCCGGGCCGGGAGGGTCCTCCTGCCGGGTGGCGATGCCCGGCGATGTGCGAAACCGCTCAAGCCATACGGCCGCACGGGCGGCGTTGCGCGCCTGCCTGGCACCGGCCACCGCGCGGTCACGCAGGGTGCGCAACGCCGTCCGCAGCCCAGCGGCGGCACGCAGGAGGTTGTCGGTGCTCGATGCCGCCTCCGCCGTTGGATCTGCCAATCGGCGCAGGATGTTCAAGGCCGAATGCTGGATCGCGGGACGAGCGAGATCGGCGGCCATCCGTTCCATAATCGCCTCGCGGCCTGGGCGGCGGCGCTCACCGCTCCGGTCGCGGATGTCGTCCTCGATCGCCGTCCGGTTGACAACCAGCCGCACGTGATGGCGATTGCGCGACAGCATCACATAGGTGGAATTGCTGGTGCCGGTCCGCGTGCCGTGAGCCATCGCCGCCCAGACGTCGTCCACCGTCAGCCCCTGGGCACCGTGCACCGTACTGGCGTAGGAATGGCCAAGCAGGATGTGTCCGACATCTGAATCGTAGAGCTGGCGGGTGCTGAAGCGAACGCGTCGGTCGTCGATCGCGACCTCCACGTCGGCGTGGCCATCCCCGGTCGCGGCGATCGAGACGACAGTTCCCATCGTGCCGTTGATGACATCCAAGGTCTCGTCGCGGCGATAGAAGCGGACAGTGTCCCCCAGCGCCAGAGCAAGGTCATGGGCCGTGCCGCTGGCGGCGCCTGCCCGGATCAGCACTTCCGGCTGCCGGGCCACGAGGCCGCGCTCCTTCAACACCGCCCGCACCTGTGCATTGATATGCCGCACCTCGGCGTTGGTTTGAGCGAGAATCAAGGTATTGCGGTCGGGATGGGTGGCGGAGAACGCGGCCCAATCGGCGACCGTGCTGTCGAGTGTGGCCTGCCATCCCTCAACGAGTCGCAGCCGGCCAGCCTTGTCCAGAGCCGCCAATGCCTTGGCCGCGTCGCCGTCACCCGCCAAGGTGGCGATGTCCCGGTCGCGAGGGTCGATCTGCCGGCGCGCCTGCCGCAGCCGGATCGAACGGCCGACGGCCCCAACCGCCAGTTCCAGAGCGGGGCCCGGACCGACCGGGGTGAGCTGGCGCCGGTCACCGGTCAGGATGACCTTGGCCTCCGCCTTGATGGCGGCGTCGAGGATCGTGCGCAGTTCCCGGGCGTCGGTCATGCCGGCTTCGTCCAGGATCAGGACCGTGTTTCGGTCCCACCGGTCGCGACCGAGCCGCAGGTCGGTCACCCACTTCATCGTGGCGCGGGAGTCGATCCCGCAATCCTCGCCAAGTTGCCGCGCGACACGCCACGCAGCGGCGGCTCCGACAACGCGGCGTCCGGCCTGTTGATAGAGGCGGGCAACGATGGTCAGGGCATGGCTCTTGCCAGTGCCGGCTCCTCCTTCGATCACGGCGAGGTCCGGACCGGTGGTGGCCAGCACCACCGCGGCGCGCTGTTCGTCGGAGAGTCGGTGCGCCTGGGTCGTCAGCACGGCATCCACGAGGTGCTGGTCCAGCCTGTGCCTCGCGCTTCCAGCCAGCTGCTTGGCGCCATCCTCCACTGCCTGTTCGACGTCGATCATTGCCGGCGTGGTGTAGAGCGGCTGTCCGCGGCCGTCCTCGCCGATGCACAAGAAGTTGCGCCGCAGCTGTCGCTCGACCTCGGTGGCGATGGCGTCGTAGTCGCCGATCCCCTGCATCGCGACGGCCACCCGCTGCCAGATACGCGCCTCGGTCACGACGCTGCTCGATTCCGTCACCCGGTCGGCGAGATCCTCCAGCTCGTCCAGGGCCGACTGGTCGGTTAGCTCGCTCCCGGTTGCGAACACGGCGTTGAGGGCGTCCGGTGGGAAACCGGCGGCGGTGGCCTCGCTGCGCCAGCGCCGGTGCCGAGCCTCGGCGGTTTCGCTATAGTCCTTGCCGCATCGCGTGCTCAGGACGGCGACCTCCTTCTCGCGGGCGGTCGCTGTGGCCCGGCCCTGAGCAGCCAGTTCCCGCTGGGCGGCACGCGATCGCTTCGAAAATTCGTCGATCAGGGCGAACGGCACACCGTCCACCTCGAAGGTGTCGTCGATGATGTGGATGCCGACGCCCAACCGCGTGCGGAGCACATCGGCCAGAGCGGCTCGATAGATGGCGCCGAGTGCGAGCTTGTTGGCATAGAGGGGAGCAGCGTCCAGCGCCCTGATCTTGCCGTCGCGACACAAGAGCAGGTTCAGGATGAATCCATGCGTGTGTAGCTGCATGTCACCGGGTAGGGATACTTCGTGCCCGTCATCGTCGAGTTCGGTGGTCGGCCGAGAGGCCCCATGTTGCCAACAGGCCGCGATGATGCGCCCTGGAATGCGGTGCTCGCCGTCCTTTCCGACGCGCACCCAGGCGAGATGCAGCTCGAGGTGGTGCAAGGCAGTGCGGACGGCATGCCGGTGAGCAGACTCGATCTCCTGCCGGACGGTTTCCGGACACAGCGCCCACAGGAGCGAGACCGACTTTGGCGCGGAGAAGGTGAGATCCAGCCCCGGAACGCGTTTGGCGTCTTGTCGCTCTCCCTCCTTTCGGCCCGCCGCGCCAGCGTTGCGCACCAGGGGGCGCCCATCGCCATCGAAACCGGCATGCAGTTGCGCAAACAGACGAGGATTGATGATCGCACCATCGGGCACGCCGAACTGACCGCTCGGGTTGTACCAGACGCCGTCCGGTTCGGGACCGCCAACCCCAGCCCGGGTGTAGTAGCCGGTCGCCGGATTGAAGGACCAGCCGAGCTCCTCCAGATAATAAGCGGGGCTGATGGATTTCCGGATGCTCAGCATCAGCGCCTCGCGGGCGGGACGCCGCGGTCCAGTAGGGTCAGCACGCCGTCGCGGAGGTCGTCCGTCGTGGACGCGATGGCATCGGTGGCAGCGCGGATTGTCTCCATCATGGCCCTCATCTCCTGGCGCATGCACGCTATCTCGGCGCGCTCCTCCTCCAGATCCAGAGCCTGCTCAAGCAGGCGCAGCATCGTACCGGCATCGGTGCCGCGTCCCCGCCGCTGGCGGACGCGCTGCATCAGGTCGTCCGGCACGTCCAGCGGGACGCGCTCGTATCCAGTCCGGATTCTGGCCATGTGATGATCTCGCTGACGTTGGTTCCCTCCTTCCATATGGGCTTGGCGCTGAACCCCGCCGAACCGGGTTCAGGCACCTCGTCCGAGCGGGCCGGCGACACATTGCTAGTCGATGAGGGTGGGCTATCCGCCGGAGCCGGGCGTCCAAATCCATCGTGACGATGGGGACCCGTTACGGCACCCTAACCAGCCGGGAAGCAAAGCTAGCAAGGGCTGGAGCGTGCCGCGCCGGTACAATTCCGCATTTCAATGCACGGGTGTGTGTGAATGAATAATCATTGACTGGTCAATTCATGGTCAATGACTTGGATTTCCTCAGACCCGTTGCCGATGCTCTTTCCATCCTGTGTCGATATGCCCGCATCCGTCCCTCCGGGTAACAGGTTGCTGTTCGATCCAATGGCGCGGCCCGGCGACTCCGGCGCCGGGCCGCGCCTCCCTTCCAGATATTTCGCTCCGTCACGAGCGCGCAATGTCCGTCTCTCCCATGTCCTTATAGGATTTGGAGGAGAGGTGCTCACGATGACGACACCCAGCTTCTGGGATGCCCGCCGGGTCGCGCAGGCCGCAGCGAAGCCGACGGTGCGTGATTTGATCCGTGCTCATCTGAAGGACATCCGTAAGGCGCGTCAGGACGGCGACTCCTGGGCGGTGATCGCCGAGGCGCTGGCCAGCCTGGGGGTCCGATGGAAGTCCGGAGTGCCCATCAATGGCGCGGCGCTCTGCCGGATGGTTGGCGACATCGAGCGCCTGGACCACGGCATCCGCCGCCCGGTCGGACGACCGGGCCGGACACAACCGTCCGCCGCTCCAATGGTACCGCGCTGCGAGCAGGGCAGCATGGCGGAATGGCAGAAGGAGGGCATCCCCATGGCTCAACCCCGACAGATCGCTCCTTCGGTGCCGGATCGGACCGCCGACACCCCCGATTACGAGCATCGCCTCTTGGAACCGCATCAACGGCGGTCGAAGGCGGTACCACCGGTAAGAAAAATCACTGATTAGAGGAAAATCCGCCTTTGCCCCGACTCTGTTCTGATTGCGCCATCGGCAATCCGACTCCAAGTCCCAAGCAGGGAGGCGCGCTGACGCCGCTCCCTCTTTAATGGAGGTCATGATGACCAAGCGCATGGACAGCGTCCCGACGGCCGTCACTACCCCGGCCGAATCCCCGGTGGTCCCCTGCATCGAGCCCCGGCCGCTGGTCGCCATTGTCGCCAACCAGCGCGGCGGCGTCGGCAAGACGACCATCGCCACCGCCATCGGCGAGACGCTGATTTCCCGCGGCGCCGGGGTGGGGTACATCGAGATCGAGTCAAGCGCGCGGTTGTCACAGATCTACGGCGACGCCGTCCATCGTGTGCAGCCGCCGTCTCTGCAGGAAGCCGCCGAGGATGCCTCGCGAGCGCTCGCCACCTACGACGAGATCACTGACCGGACCGCGGAGGGCAACGTCGTCATCGACGTCGGCGCTAACGAGATTGCCTCCTTCGCCGAGTGGGCGGGCTTGTCGGACTTCTCCAGCGACGTGATCGACCGCGGCCACCGATTGCTCCTAGTTGCTGTCGCAACAGCTGAGCGGGAAGCAATGACCGGTGCCTTGGACGTGCTGTATGACAAAGCTACGGCGTTTCCGGGCGCGGAGCGGTACCTCGTCCTCAATGGACCCCCGCGTGCAAGTTTTGAGGATTGGGTCGATCTCCAGAGGGTGGAGGACGAGGGAATCCGGATATTGCCAATCCCGCGCTGCCTGAGCGACATGTGGCGCATCGTCGATGGCAAGATTCCGATACGCTTGGTGAAAGCCTTGAAGCTCACGCGGATGGACCTGGAGGAGGATTACGGCATGACGCGGGCTATGTCCGCCCGCGCCGTCAGATCCTACGCCGATTGGGTAACGAAAGTCATGGCTGCGATCAGCGGCACGCTGATCGAAGAGCGGGGTACGGTCTGACATGAGCGAGGCTGGTGGCATGACCCCGCACCACCTCTTCCTTAAGGAGTTGGCGCACCGTCGGGCACAGGTCGATCAGGATTACGTGCAGGATCGAGAGCGTCTGATCCGCCACATCCGCAGCCTGCCGCCAGCCGAGCGAAGGATCTATCTTTGCAGTGATGAGGAGGCCTTGGTGCTGCCGGCTGCTGATCGGCGGGAGCTGATGGTGGAGAGCAACGCCGAATCCGATGCTGCGGTCCGCGCTTTGCTGTGGCGGCAGAGCTGGAGAGAGGTGGCCGCCTGGGCCGGCCTTCTCTCGGTCGCCATTATTCTTGTGTTGATGTCGGGCGGTTTGGTCCAGGTTTCGGCGGCTCTTGATCAGGCGCGTGCTGAAGGGAGGGCGCCTTTGCCGTCCGAGCAGCAAGTTGCGCTGCAGCGGATCAATGAAATCGGAACGTCAAAATTTACGGATGTATCTCTTACCGAACTGCGGCAGCGGGTCGAGATGCCCAGACAAATGCTTGAGGTGTGGCAACGCCTAGAAGTGAATGACGCGGCCTCCTCGGTTGACAAGGAGAAGCGTGAGAAGGCGCGCATCAACGTCGTCGGTGCGTTCCTCTATGGCACGAATACGCCAGAGCCATGGGTTCAGAAAAGGGGTATTGATTTGCTGGCCGATCTGTTTGGCAATTCTGATAAGAGGGGGGAGGTTCTGGAAAATCTGTGCCATGAAAATCGATCGCCACGCAGATAATTGGTCAAGCGCAGTTCTGCGCGGCAAGTTTGGCACCGTGATTAGCTTCGTTGAACTGACGCATTTGTGGTCATCTGACGTCATGGCGGATTGCATGGTGGATATTGACAGAGCTCATTTGGATGCGCTCCAGGGCTTGGCTCTGCGAATTCCCGTATAAAACGATTTTCAGGGTGGGGCACAGCCGGTGGCTACGCCTTTCCCTATGCGGTCGCCGTTGCGCCCAATGGGGCGACGCACTGTTTGACCTCGTCTTCGGTCCAGAGATGGCAATGGCGGAGCAGTGGCTGATCTCAGGTAAGCGAGCAGGAAGCCGATTGCCGCGCCCGCTTGCTGCGCCTGTGCTGAACGCTTATCGTTCAGGCGATCGATGATCGAGCTTTGGGTACTGAAACGGACGATGATGCAGGGGATGAAAGAGCGGGGAAGGCAACAGTGGGTATGGACTGTCGGCGGTCATGAAGGCTGCCGATGTCGTTTGCCTGTGCCTTCAGTGGGATCGTGCCGTCTGATATGACATTCCGGCCGCTCCAAGAGGTGCGCACCCGCGCAGGACGGGGAGGCGCCAGAACCGCTCTGGTGCTGACTGCGTTGTCGGTGGAGATCAGGGCCGTCCTCGCGCACCTGACAGATCGCGAGAGCGTTCGCGGCGATCTCGGCATACACTACGAATGCGGGCGCTTTCGGGGGCCGTCCGACGAGTGGTACGTCATCGTGGCCCAGACCGCGGCTGGAACCCATACCGCCGGCACAATCGCGCAGGGGGGTCTGCAAGACTTCAGGGACGTTGACGTCGTACTGTTCATTGGTGTCGCGGCGTCGCTCAAGCCGGAATTATCTATCGGATCGGTCGTGGCATCGAGTCAGATCTACAACGTTCACGCGGGCAAGCAGGCGCAGGAGCACCTCGAACGCCCGGCCAGCCTCGCGGTCGACTTCGAACTCTGCCAGATTGCCCGGCATGTGGAAAGAAACGGCGCTTGGCTCGCCCGCATCATACCACCCGCCGGCATTTCCCTGTCCTTGGAGCAGCGATCCCGCTGCCCGATCCCGCCGCGCGCCGAGGTCGCGGCGATCGCCACCGGCGAGAAGGTCCTAGCGGACGGGCAATGCGATCTCGTCATGAACATGCGCCGCCAATACAACAACGCGGTCGCGTATGAGATGGAGGGATACGGCGTCCTCTTCGCGGTGAGCCATTTCGCGAAAACGCCGTGCATTGTGGTCCGCGGGATCTCCGATTTGATGGATGGGAAGACCCCGGAAGCGGATGCGCTGTTCCAACCCATTGCTGCGGCGCACGCGGCGGCGTTCTCGTTTGAAGTTCTGTTGGTGATCTCCAGGTCCGGCGCCCTAGCTAGCCCCCAGTCGCCTGAGGTGCCCGCCACGTGGGAGCGTGGCGCAGCCAGAGATGCGCGCCGCGCCTCGCTGGTGCTGTCCATCAATGGCGACCCCGCCGCCCTCGATCGGGCGCGCCTTGATGCCATCGTCGATGTGTTGCACTCCCTGACCGGCGACCGGACGATCACCTTGACGGCGGTGGAAGCCGGGTCGGTGAACCTCGTGCTCAACGCGGCATGGGAAACACAGACATACCTGATGGACGGCGACGTGCGGAAGCATCTCGCCGCCAAGGCGGGGATCACGATCCGGACGATCCTTCCGGAGAGCGTCTTCCGCGCCACTGCGGAGTTGAAGTACGCCTTCCGGTCGGCGTCGGAGGATCTGCGCCGCTGGGAGCGCACGCTGCCCGGCGGGACCTGGATGGAGCGGCAGGAACTTGCGGGTCTGCTCGACACCGTCCGTTCCGAACCGTCGTCCACCTTCATCCTGCTGGGGGAGCCGGGGTCCGGAAAATCGGCGCTGCTGTCCAAGGCGGTCGAATGCCTGGATGAGGCGCGGGTGCCCGTGCTCGCCGTGAAGGCCGACCTCCTCCCTGCTGACCTGAGCCGCGACAGCGACCTCGCCGCCCACCTGCGCTTGCCGGTGGATGCCGCGACGGCCTTGCGGAACGTCGCTCGGAGCGAGCCAGTCGTCCTGGTCATCGACCAGCTCGACGCGCTGGCGGGTTACCTCGACTTGCGGACTGGACGCCTGAACGTTCTGCTCAATCTGGTCCGGGACCTTTCGGGAACTCCCAATGTTCATATCCTGCTGTCCAGCCGGCTGTTCGAGTTCCGGCATGACGTCCGTCTGCGCTCCATTGCCGCCGATGAGGTCGGGCTCACCCTGCCACCCTGGCACACCGTCGCCGCGACGCTCCGCGAGCGTGGGATCGAGTCTGAGAATTGGCCGGACGTGCGCAAGGACCTCCTCCGTTCACCTCAAGCGTTGCGGATCTTTCTGACGCTGCTCACCGGCACCCAGGAGGATCGCATTGAGTCCGGCTATCGCGGTATGCTCGGCCAGCTGTGGCGCGACCGGCTGCAGCGGACCTCCGAAGGACAGCGCAGTGCCCGGCTTGCCACCGAACTCGCGCTTGCTATGGCCGAAGAGGAGACCCTGTGGCTGCCGCGGATGCGGTATGACGAGAGGGAAGATCTCCTCACCTGTCTCGAAAGCAGTGGTCTCATCATCGCCACACCGGATGGCCTGCGTATTGGCTTCAGCCATCAGACCGTCTTCGAGCACGCGCTGGCCCGCACCTTCGCCAAGGATCCGGACGGCCTCGCGAACTACATACGGGAGAGAAAAGGGTCGCTGT
Organism: Azospirillum sp. BE72; assembly: GCF_031455875.1. Lineage (NCBI taxonomy): Bacteria > Pseudomonadati > Pseudomonadota > Alphaproteobacteria > Rhodospirillales > Azospirillaceae > Azospirillum > Azospirillum sp. BE72. The sequence continues at coordinate 165,578 of NZ_JAVDTO010000005.1, read as the reverse complement.
TCGTGCGGCCGCACCTGTGGGCCGGGCTGGGCTACCTGCGTGACGGCGACCCGGCGGGATATGGGCGGGTGCTGGCCGATATCTGGAACGCGCCGGACCTGCGGCGCCACCTGCGCCACCTCTTGGTCGAATTCATGGCCGGGCAGCGGGAGCCGATCGATGTCGAAGCTTGCCTGCTGATCCCCGCGCTGAAGGAGCCCGTTCTGGCGGCTGTCGCCTTCCGCACCGCCGCCGGCAGCGCAGGCTGGTTCGACCGCCTGAAGCACTTCGCCCTGCCTGAGGCCATGGAGGACGAAGCGCGTGCGCATGCGACGGTGCCCCTGCTGTCCGAGGCGTGGGGCATCGAGGCCGACGCGGTAGACGCCCTGCTTCGCGAGGCATGGCTTCCTCACGCCGAAAAGCGCTGGCTCGTCTGGCTGGTGCTGGACGGATGCCGACACTGGACAGATGCGACCGTGGATCTTGCCACGGCCGTCTTGCGCGGAACGACGATCGCCCCAGCTCTTGTCAGTCGTCTGGCGGCTACCATCGGTGTGGAGCAGCCGGACATGGCGCTCCGCATCGTCCGGGCCGCGCTGGATCGCGCCATGGAAGACGCAGATGCCGAAACGCGGCAGGCGGTGCGTACGCCGCCTAACGAAGCCACAGACATCGCGAGCCAGATTGCTTGGGAACTCGAGAATAACCCGCAAGGCCCTTACAAAAAAATCCTGAATAATTATGGGGACTGGGATGATCTCGCTGAACTCGCCCGCATCGCACCTCTCCAATTTCTGATCAACCTCTGGCCCTGGTACCTGCGGCTGTTCCGGTGCCTGGAGGACAGGAAGCCGGTCAATCGACGCGGCTTCGTGCACGGCCGATACGAGTTGGACCATCTTGTTGGCGAGGACGGATCGAGATCGCCTCCGCCTCTGATCGACGCGGTCGCCACGGCGGTGAGGACAGCCGCCACAGAACAACCGGAGGCGTTCCGCATCTGGGCTTTTGGAACCAAGAGCGTCGAGATGCCGACCGTGCAGCGGCTGATCGCTGTCGGCTTCCTAGCTGACTCGGAACGCTACGCTGGAGACATTCTCCGCTTCCTGCTCGACGATCCGCGACGGCTGATGCTGGGCACGACGTCCGACCGGTTTTCCGAGAGCAAGCGCCTGATCGCCGCGTCGGTTCCGCACCTTCCGGACGAGTCGGTGCTGCAGCTGGAACGGGCGGTGCTCAGTTTCGAGTCCTTCGACCGCCATACCAGGGATTGGGACGACCGACGAAAGCGCCGACGGTGGATCCGTGAAGATCGGCTCCGTCTGCTTCGCGCCTTCCCGGCCGAGCGCCTATCGCAGCGTGTGCGCCAGCGCGTGCCGGAAGAGGAACGCGCGCTTGGCAGCCCGCCGGATTGGGACATCGGCCCGGTTGAGGGCGGCTATATCGGCAGTCCGATGAGCGCCGAGGCCATGGTCAAGGCCAAGGATGAGGACATCCTGAACGCGCTTGCCGAACTGGACGACGCCACCGGCTGGGATCATCCGCGGGACTGGATGAAGGGCGGAAGCATCCCCCTCTCGAGGGCGTTCGCCGAGTTCGCGCGCGCGGCCCCTGAACGGGCGTTCCGGCTGATGCGTCAGATGCAGCCCGGACGTCAGGAGCGGCCGGCGGCGTACGCGATCGAAGCCATGGCGGGCGACGACGGCGATCCCGATACGCTCCTCGATGTCATCCGCGAACTCGACCAGAAGGGGTTCGGCGCGGGCGGCCCGGCGAAGGACGAATACCGGCATTCCATCGCCATCGCGGTTACCCGGTTGGCCGGGCGCCAAGCTTCAGTACCGGATGACATCGTCGCGCTCTTCCTGGGATGGCTGGCGCCTCCGGAACCGCGGGCGGAAGCGGAAGCCGGCGCCTACAGCGTCAAGCCGGGGAGTGCAAAGGACGAGGCCCGCAGCATTCTCTGGGACACTGGCAGCATCCATGCCGTGGCAGGTGGAAATTATTCCGTGCTTGCCGCGATCAGGGACGTGCTGCTGTCCCGCACGCCGAAGGAGGCGGACCGCTGGCTCGAGGTGCTGCACGACCACCTGTCCCGTCCGGAGGATGACGCGGTCTGGAAGGAACTGCTGCGTAGCTTCCCGCAACTCGTCCATGCCGATCACGATCGGGCGGCTGCGTTCCTCGACGATTGCTTCGCCCGCTATCCGGACCTCCTGTGGAGCACCGCCGGCGTGCAGTTCCTGGCGCGGGCGCGGTCATGGGTCGGCGAGGCCCGTCTGCGAGCATGGCTGGAGGCTATCCGCGGCACTAAGCACCGGCGTGCGCAGCAGTCCTACGGCGAACTGGTCGGTCTCATTCATGTTGCCGATGGCAAACCGGCATGGTCCGCGGAAGCCGTGGACTCCGTCCTAGGACGCGAAGGAAACGGAGCGATACGGAAGGGCCTCGCGCATTCCGCCGCGCACCTGTTTCCGACACGTGCGCACCGGGACGCTGCGGCAGGCGTGCTGGTGCGGCTCTTGAAAGACGCGGACGAACCGACAGCGGCGGCCGTGCGCGACGTCTTCCGGTTGGTCGATGCGCTTCAGCCGGATGGTCCGACAATCCGTCTGCTATCCGCGCTGGCCAACGAGCCCCAGCGGCTTGGAGACGAGGGAGACGAGTTCTTCATCCAAGCTCTGGCGAGCCTGCTGCCGAACGAAGCGGATCTCGTGGCCCGGCTCGCCCGGCTGGGTGCGGAGCGTTGGGCTGGCCCTCTGGCCGACATCCGTACGTCCATGGCGGCGACTGCACCCGAACTGGTCGACGTCGCTTTGACACTGCACCGCCTCGGTGGTCCCCTGAGGCAGAGAGGCCTGGAGTTGTTCGAAACAATGCTCGATCTCGGCGCCTATGGATCGCGTGACGCGCTGGCGGAGATTGACCGCCGACCGCAGGCGGGATCGCATGCTCCTCGTCCCCGTCTGCGCCGTCGGCGCCGGTCCCATCGTCACGTGTGAGCGGCGAGCGCTGGCCTTTCCGTCAGACCTCCCGCTCTATCGAATAGGACACGCCATCCCTCCCGATGGCGTCCAGACGGCACATGGTGAACTCGATCCCGGCGTTGCGGCATTTCCGTTCGATGAAGCGCGCCTCCTCGATGTCGTGCGTCGACATGATGACCTGATAGCGTTCAGCCTGGATCAGAGGGCGTAGCACGTCGAGAACGGCAGCCTTGTGCACCAGATCGTTGTGCTGCAACGGATCGTCGAGAAGAAGGGCGCGCCAGCGCGACCAGCGGTGGGACGTGCTTGCCGCTAGCAGGAAGCTCAGCGCCTTGACTCCGGCTTGCCCCTCACTCAGCCGCAGATCGGCGGCATCTCCATCGATCAGAGCGTCGAGATGCGAACTCCCACCCTTGCGCCGATGTCCCAAGCCGATGCGCCGGTCGGGGAAGGACGAGCAGGCAAGGTCGAACGCGTTCACGCGTGCTTCGAGGGGCCGGATGATCGCTTCGTAATAGGTCTTTTCCTCGTTCTTGATCACTCGTTCAACGTCATCGGCGAGCCCCCGGGCCCGATTCCATGCCGTCACCTTGGCCTGGGCCTCCAGGACGCGATTCTCCAACAATGCCAGACAAGCTTCGACGTCCCGAGCCTTCATCTCCCTGACGATCACGTCGATCTCTTCGCGCAAGCGCCTGCGCCGCTCGTCGGCAAGCCAGCGTTCGTATCCGCGCCGCAAGGCAGCGCTATGTTCGTCGGACGCGCGAACGCTCTCCTCGGCGGCTGCGGCATTCACACGGACCTGGATTAGAGTGGTGTGCGACGGCTCGCCAGGCAACCCAGCGGCATGCCAGGCCGCCAGCGTCTCCTTCTGCGCCACCACAAGCGAAGCTTGGCGAACCTTCAATTCCGCCAGCTTCTTCTCTAGCCACGCATCGAGCGCCTGCCCGCCCACCCCCTCTTTTAGGTCAGGTTCGAGAAGCTGCCACGCAGCTGCGGACTCCCTAGACGCCTCGAACAGAGCCTGCTCGGCTTCCGCCAGGGCCGTTTCGACAGTCTGCGGATCGATGTCGGGAATGTTCGGAACAGCCAAGCGCGCGGCGGTGTGGGTCTGCTCGCGCTCGGCAGTGAGCCGGTTCCGATCCATTTCCGCCGCCTCAATTGCGGCAGCTGCCTGCGCGACGGCAGCAGCAGCGCGAGTCCGGCGGTCCTGCAACGTATCCTCCGGGTCGAGATCGCGGCGTTCCTGGCGGCTGCGTGCGATATTAGCCTCAGCCGCCGCAACCCGTTGGGCCAGCCACTCGGCCAAGCCCTCCAAAGGCCGGCCGGACACCCGCGAGTCGTACCGGAGCGCGTTAGCTCGTTCTGTGGCGTCATTTGCCCGGCGTTCGAAGGCGGTTGCCAGCACCTGAGCGGCAGTGAGCAGCGGTGCGTGTTCGGTGAGCGCGACGAAGCAGTCCTGGAGTCTGCGGCGCGCATCCTGCACCCGCTCCGCGGCTGCCGCCAGGCTAGGATCCTGCCGGCTTAGCGCGTCACGGGCACGCGCGATGAGCTCACCGGTTCCGTGCTTCGTCAGGCACAGCGGGCACTCGTGGTCTTCGTCGTGCAGCGTTTTGATCAGCGCGCCGAGGTGCGCCGCCTTTTCCTCCACCTGCCGGGCCGCCGATGCATGGACCGCCTCCGCTTCCGCCAGATCACGCTCCACTTCGTTGTGCGCCTCCGTCAACGCTTTGTGTCGATCCTTCAGGGCCGCGAGAGCCGCTTCCGCAGCGGCGCGCGCCGGAACCTCCTCGGCCACGACCTCCAGGGCGGCGCTCACCTCGGCTTCCGTCCCGGCCAGCGCACGCCAGCCGTTCAGAATTGCTTCGTCGCTCCGGATCGCCTCATCAAGCTTGGTCGCCTTGAAGTTCAGTTTTTCCAGCTCCGCCTGTCCGCCCAGCACCTCATCTCTGGCCCGAATGCAGTTCTCCAATTGCGCGGAGGCGGTTGCGGCCGCCGCGTCCAAGTCCGGCAGTCGCGCCAAGTGGGCTCGGCACTCCTTCAACCCGTTGCTCCGTCGGCCCGCTTGGGCAACCCGACCGAAGGCGGCGAGCGATTCGGAGGCCTGCTGGATGGAGCGTTCGAGGCGCGCAAGGAGCGTTGCCCGATCCTGCCAGGCATCCGGCAGCGTCGCCACCCCGGCAAGCCTCGCTTGCCGCGACGCCTCGTTCGCCCGCACCCGCTCGATTGCCGCGGCGAGCGCTTCCAACACATTGGCCGCGTCGTCCGGCACCGCCACTTCCGTCCCCGTGGCTTTCCGAAGCCGTTCCGCCAGCCTGCGCCCCTCCGCCAGGATCCTGTCCGGAGGATAGGCGGCGTCAGCGCTGAGCAGGGCGTCCAGCATGCGGGCCTCGCGTAGGAGGTTGTCCAGACGCGTGCGAGTCTCCGCGAGGGCATTCCGATCCTGCTCGACTCGGCTGACGCCGTTCGTGAGGAGTGTCTTCGTGCTTTTCCCCAGACGCTCGACCATGCGGCCGATGCTGGCGGCGCCAGTCAAGTCCTTCAGATCCTCCCAGCGTTCGTCCGGGCTGCGGGAGGTAAGGCGGAGCGTCGGCGACTGGCTGAGGAAATGCGTGAAACCGAGATAGGCCGACAGGTCGAGGATAGGGAAGGGCCAACGCTCGTCAGCAAGCCAAGCCCTGACTTCGGCCACCGAAGGCCGCGACTCTGAGCCGCGCATAAAGGGTGGCCGATGGCCGAAGGTCAGGGAAACGCTGTGGCTGCCGGGTGCGACACCCTCGGCCTTGCGCGTCAGGGCCGCCTCGATGTCTTTGTCGGCATGCCGCGCCTTGAAACGGCGGATGCTGCCGGTCAACGCCCATTCGATCCCTTCCATGAGCGTCGTCTTGCCCAGACCGTTGGGGCCGACGGCCACAAGGACGCTTGGCCCAGGCTCCACCGGAATGATGCTCTGGGGGCCGAAGCTGCGGAAGTCACTGAGCACAACTTCACGCAGGAATATCTGATCGCCGTTCATGGCGCGGGCTCCAGCGCAGTGACGAGCGCCTCAATGAGGTCCGGACGGGCGGCTGGATCGGATAGGACCCCGATCCAGCGCGTGGTTTCCTCTGCGCTGAGCCCCGTCTCGCCAAGCCGAACGCGGAGCCGCCCCATCAGGTCCAGGTCTTGCGGTGCGGAAATCTCACTGGCCCCGCCGCCGGGCAACTTCTGATCATTGCCGCCATTGGCGGGTAGAGGCAGCCAGGGGCACGCCAGGAAAGTGCGCCTGATGATGCTCTCAATTGACGTGTTCAGCCGGGCGGAGTCCGACGGCGGCAACCAGACAAGCTTGCGGCAGACGCGCTCATCGCGCTCGACGCTGCTCCTCAGGTCCCGCCACTCGTCCGCCTCGTCCCCGTCCTGCGGTGGTCCGACCAGGATCAGGAGCAGATCGTCCCCCTGACGGCCGAGCCACGACCAACCGATGATCATCTGGTTGAGGTATTGACGGAGCACCGTCTGCACCGCGCGCAGATTGGGCGTGGGGCCGAGCGAGCCCAGGAGCACCCGGTGATGGCCAATGGCCAGGGAAATCGCCTGCTCCGGAAGGTCGGCCTCGGACACCAATGGTCCTTCCACGCGCCCGGCGCCTATGGCCGCATCCACCCAGAGACATCTTTTCGCCATCTCCGGGACGTCGCGGGTCACGTCCAGCGGTGGGAGATCGGGCCGCTTTTGCCGGATCGCTTCGGCACGGGCGATCAGAGCCTCGGCCAGGGCATCAAGATGGTTCATGGACAAGCTGTTTCGTAGGGGCGGGAGGGGAGACGGTGAGCAGATATTTCGCCTGCTCGTCACGCAGGTCGTGCAGCACGGTCCGCAGATGGCTTTCGACATCATGAATGCCGCCTGCGAGCGCTTGAGCGAAGGCTTCGTCGAACGTCAGGGTGATCGGGCGCGCCAAGCTGCTGTCCGTCAGCCGTCCGCTCGGCGCCACCCGTCCGATCAGCTGCTGCCGCAGCTGTGTGAGCTGCCGCGAACTCCGCAGACCGCCGAGCATGACGATGCGACATTGCCAGGGTAGGTGCGTCAGCGTGTCGATCCAATGCTCGATCGGTTTGCCCTTGACCCGCTGCGCGCCGGAGCTGTGGCCGCGCAGGGTCGGCGAGGCAAGATTTCCGGGCGCCGCGCCATGCGGCTTGAGAGGCCCGTCGCCCGTCGGGTGCATGATGGCATCGCCGCATTCCGCGACGGCCAGTGCAAGAATGGTAGCGGGCACCATGCAGTCGCGGACCGTCTGTTGTCCGATGCCGATCCCGGCTTGGGGGTGGCCACCCGCATCGTGTACGGCCGCCAGCATTTCGAAGAAGTGGCGGCGCGTCTGCGTGTTCATCCCGTCTTTCCAAGCTTCCCAGACGGTGCGGAGGCGTGCTGCCAGGGCTGGATCGACTTCGACGAAGCACCCGTGCAGGGGCTCGCGCCCGTCGAGGACTCCCTGGACACCCTCGTCCAGCCACCTCATCGTGCAGGCGTCGAGCACCAGCTCGATGCGCTGGGCGAGGTCGTCCGCCGTCAGCGGCTCTCCAGAACCCGCGGCTGGCAGCGTTGTCGGTGGCCGTAGCCGGCGGAAAACCGCTTGGTCCCTGCAGGAGGGCAGCATTTCCTTCAGGCACCGGCGGTAGTCAGTCAGCCAGTCACTGCAGTCCAGGATCTCGACGTCGAACGCGTCCTCCGGCGCGTGGCAGAGAAGCCGCAACAGCGCGTGGCGCAACGCGGGCGAGCAGCCGTGGGGCACGCCAATGCGCATGACGGAGATGGAAGAAGGACGGCTCCAAAGCCGCCCGGCCTCGGTCAGCGGCACCGCACCGCTCCATACGAACCGCCCGGGTCCGACTTCGCCGATCTGGACGGCCGGCGGAGGCGAGACCGGGGAAACCTTGGGGCGCACGCCGAGGGACGTCATCCGTGCGAGGATCTCGAAGGCGACGGCGGCGGCGCTGTCGGCGGCGATGTCCTGGCTGCCGCGGGCGTCGGTGGCCGCCTTGTCGTCGAGCAGGTCGGAGATGCCGCGTACGACCAAGCCGCGGACCTCCTCGTTGTGGTTGACGGCGTCGAGGAAGCCGTAGCCTTCCATCTCCACGGCGATGGCGTCGTTGTAGTGCTCGCGCAGGAAGCGGCACAGCTCCGACTTCGCCGAGGCCACCAGCTTCTCGCCAGCGGCGACACGGCCGAGAAAGATCTCTGGTTTGCCCTCAATCCGCCGAACCTTAAGACGCGCCCTCCACGCTGCATCATGGGCGAGGCCGCCTGCCAACGATGAGAGCGTCGTGCTGCTGTGCAGCTCGTGGGGCCTGACGAGGAAGCGGTTCTCTTCGACCTTGCCGGACTCATACCGATAAACGCCGCTCGCGATGACCACGTCACCGATGCTCACGTCCTTGACGCCCCCGGCGATGCCGACGAAGAGGGCGACCTCGGGCTCGAATTCGGTGATGGCACGCTCGGTAACCAGGGCGGCCGTGCTATTGCCGGCGCCTGTCTCGCCGACGGCGACGCTCCAGTCATCGGCTCCGCAGGAGAGGCGCCCGACATGGAAGAGGCTGCCGCGCCGCATGACCTGCTGCGGATTTGCCAGGTGCCGCAGCACCGCCATCGTCTCCACCTGGACGGCGGTTAGGACGACGGCGTTGCGTGTCGGGACCGCCGACGCGCCGGCTGCTGAGTCATGCATCGCCGGCCGCCGTGCGAACGGTGCGGACAGTCGCCGTGTAAGCGATCGGCAGCGGCCGGAAGCCGCGGCCGGACGGACGTCCGGTGTTCCAGCCCAGCTGGCAGAACAGGTCGCCGGCCGACGTCCGGCAGTTCGCACTTGCTCGGGTGTGCCAGGGATTGTTGACGTTCAAGACGAGCCAAGTCCGGGTCATTGTCGGCAGCGGCATGGAGTGCAGAGAAGAGGGCGCACGATATCAAAGACATACGAATTAGGCGAGAGGGCTCTTGCGCAGGTAATCGTTGCGCAGACATCCGCCGCGTGTGCCGACGGCTGGAGAAGCTGACGACACCTATATGTGTTCCCAGCTGAATGTCTGTATGAAAATTCAGATAGGCCGCCACGAACAGATCAACCCGTCATTGCCACGGAGAAAAGTCGCATGTAGTCTTCCGGCCCGCATCACCGGAGCAGAGCTATGCGCACCGCTATCATCATGACCGCCATACCCGTGGAGACCAGCCATGTGCTGCAGCATCTTCAGGGTCTGCGGCGGGAGATGCGGCGGGGCAGCCTATTTCATATCGGACAGTTCTCGGGCCAGACGGGCAACTGGAACGTCGTTGTCGGCGAGATGGGGGCGGGGAATGCCATGGCCGCCCTGCTCACCGAACGCACGATCGCCGAGTTCAAGCCGGATATCGCCCTTTTCGTCGGCATCGCCGGCGGCATGAAGGACGTCCGCATCGGCGACGTGGTCGTCGCCAGCAGTGTCTATGGGTACGAATCCGGAAAGATTGAATCCACCCGATTCCTGGTTCGTCCACGCGAACTGCGCAGCAGCACGAGCCTGATGTCCCTCGCGCGCGGTTTGCCGTATCGCAACGACTGGGTGGCCCGGCTGCGCTACCGGCTTCCCGGAGACAATCGCAAGCTTGTTTTCGGCCGTGTCGCCGCTGGCGAGAAGCTGGTGGCCTCGGCGAAGTCGGAGCTGTGCCGCTTCCTGCGCGAGCACTACAACGACGCCATCGCCGTGGAGATGGAAGGCTACGGCTTCCTCGACGCCGTCAACCACAACGAGGAGGTCCGCGGCTTGGTCGTACGCGGCATCTCCGACCTGCTCGACGACAAGGCGGCCACCGACGCCCGCGGCAGCCAGGACATCGCCGCCGACAGCGCCGCCGCCGTCGCCTTCGAGATCCTGTCCATGCTTCCGGACCCGATGATGGGGACAATGCTGGTAGGTTCCGGACCGGGTCCGGAGGGAGTCGTCCTTTCTGCAACCGTGTCTGCCCATACGGGCGCTTCGGCGTCCTTCTCCGTGCAGGACGGCGCGGCCAAGGAGACGCCGCTTGCTCCGTTCTGCACCATTCCGCAGCGGGAATGGCTGCCCGACCGCTCGCCGCCCGGCGCGCTTCTGCGCGCGGATTACGGAGTCGTTCCGTTCCACGGCCGCGAGCTGGAACAGCTGGATCTGGTAAAATGGTGCGAGGAAGACACGTCGGCGGTTGCCGTGCGGCTTTATACAGGAGCCGGTGGCATGGGCAAGACACGCCTGTTTATCGAACTCTGCCATCGTATGCGCAAGGACGGTTGGCGTGTCGGGTTCGTTGATCCCGACCAAGCGCCGGGCAGGCCAGACGGCTGGACAGGCAATCTGCCGGACGGCAGCGGCGACCGGATGTTCATTGTCGTCGATTACGCCGAGACACGTCCAGAGATCGTCGAAAGCCTGCTAGCCAGGGCCTCGGGACAGGAGGCGGGCCGCCTGCGCATCATCCTGCTGGCGCGCGCCATCGGCGACTGGTGGGAGTTGATGAAGGCACGCAGCCGCGGCGTCGGCGACCTATTGAGCGGACCTGCGACGCGCTGGCACCAGCTGCGACCGCTGACCCTTTCCGATGACGAGCGGCGGCATTCTTACCATCTGGCCCGGCAGGAATTTGCGGGGAAGCTGCACCGGCCCGAGCCGCAGGACGACGAGTTCGACATCGGGCTCACGCTGTTCGACCGAGTGCTTCTTCTGCATATGAGGGCGCTGGCCTCGATCGAAGGGATCCGGGTCCAGGGTGAGGACGGCGTCCTCAACTACGTATTGCAGCAGGAGAAGCACTATTGGGAGGAGCGTGCCCGCGCCCGTGGACTGCCCCCTACGCTTCTCGACGGCATCAGCCAAGCCATGGCAGTGCTGACGCTGGGCGGCGGGGCTCGAACGGCTGACGAGGCTCGGGCTATCCTTGCCAAAGTACCCTTGCTGGCCGATCAGCCGCAGCACATCCTCAACGAAGTGTCAAAGCTACTGCGCGATGCCTACCCCGGTGAGCGGTGGATTGAGCCGCTGCTTCCCGATCTCCTGGGTGAGCACCTCGTGGAGGCCGAACTCGACCGCAACGCTGACGCGCTGTTCGATCTTGTCTTCGGCACCCGGGATTTGCCATGATGGCGGATCCGTTGCCGACCCCATCCATCGTGGTGTTGACCCGTTCCTTCGAACTGCTGGGTCGCTTGGCCGCACGGGATCCACAATTGGTGCCCCGCCTGGAGCAGGCAGTGGACCGGAGTTGGCCGGAGTCCGCATCCGACGTCATGAATGCCGCGGCTCTGGTAGGCCCTCCGGTCAGCCGTATTCTGGTGGAGCTGCTGGAAAGGCGCTCTGCCCCTGCTCTGGGCTCCCAGCTCTACTCGCTGCTGCCGGAGCGGACAGTCGCCATGGCTGACGTCGCCGAGGCGGTGACCCGGCTCCATCTTCAAGACGTCTGGCGGACCGATGCGGTCGAGGCCCGTATGCTGGCTGTCACCGAGGCCCTGGATAAAGCGAAATCACACCACGAACAGGGACTGTCCACACAAGCTCGGAACCGCTACGGGGAAGCGCTTCGGCTCCTGACGCCACTGGCAGACCAGAAACCCGAGCTTTTCGGCGCGGTGCTCCGCGCCGTGGACAGCCGTATGGTGCGGTTGCCTTTGAGCGGGGCGCCAGATGACATGCAGCATGTCGAGGGACGTGCTTTGGCCGCTAGGTTCAGCGACATGCCGGCGGCATCGGGGCTGGCGCAGATTTCGGCCCGGTTCGTTCGGGAACTGCTACTGATGCGAAAGCTGGACCAGGCACTTGGCCACTGCGAGGCAGCATGCCGGCTTTTCTGCACGCTATCTATCCTCGACCCTAACCACTTCCGTGCCGACCACGCGCTGCTGCTGAACGTCCTCTCGCGCTGTCAAAGCCAGATGGGTCATACCAGCGAAGCCTTGAACTCGGCGCATTCCTATCTTGAGCTGTGCTCCGCACAAAACGGGGGCTCGAGCGTCTATGACGTCCATGGGATCGTTGCGCTCCACAATCTCTCGCTGCGTCTGGCCGCACTCGGCAGGGAACGCGAGGCGTGCGCAACGGCGACCGACGCCGTGCTGCGGATCAGGCTCGTCAGCGGGACCGACGACCCTCCCTCTCCCGAACGCGCGGCGGTGCACGCCAACGTCGGCGTCCGCCTGACTGTCAAAGGCGACTGGGCTGACGCCGAGCACCATCTGAAGCGCGCTATTGCCGAGTACCGCGCCTTGGCGGGCCAGCGTCCCGACGCCCATGAGCCGGATCTCGCGGTGGTACTCGCCGACACCGCCACGCTCTACATTCGCCTAGAGGCGCGCAGTCAGGCTCTTAACGCAGCCAAGGAAGCCGTCGACATTCTTGACCGGCTGGGCGCCGAATACCCCCTGCGTTTCGGAGAGGATCTCGGGCGGGCGCTCATCCAGCACGCGGCGGCCTTGGCTCTGACCGGAGAGGACAAGGATGCCCTGACAGCCGCGAGGCGAGCGGTGGAGTGCTTTGAGCGGCTGGGTTCTGCCGGAGCGTCCCCGGCCCGCGCCGGCCTTGCGGCCGCTCTGCGGACCATGGCGGCCATGCTGGACCGCAATGGTGAGGTGGTGACGGCCGCCGCCGCGGCTGACCGAGCCGTCAACATCTGCCGCGAACTCGCCAATAGGGTGGGCGCGGCGCATGCATTGGGTTTGGCGCAGTCGCTGGTTACACGGGCGTCGTTGCGGGGCATCTTCGATCCGACGTGGAATCCGGATCATGATCTTCGGGAAGCCATCGCGCTCTTGAGATCTGAACGAAAGGATGGGCAGCGAGAGGTTCGGCCGGAACTGGTGCATGCGATGGTACTCCGCGCCCAAGTCTGCCGAACCTGCGGACAGGCAAAGAAGGCGCGGCGCTTGGCCGGATACGCCGCCGCCTTGGTCGCCTCGCTGACCAAGTGCAACACGAAGGCATTTCCTGATCGGCAGGCGGCGGTATCAGGTCTGCAGGCAGCGTTGGCATTCGATGTAGGCGACCTGTCCGTGACCAAGGAGTTCGCGGGACGTGCCCTGGATCTGCGCGGTGCCGTCGGAATGGATTACCCGGCGGCGGTCGCGGACGACGTCGCCTCCATTCATGAACTCCTGACATTGGCCGCGCTCCGCACCGACGATCTTCAAGAAGCGCAGAAGGCGGCTGAATGTGCGTTCGACCACCGGCAGAAGCGGATGGAGCAGGTACCGACCGCACAACGGGAGTGCGCGCTGGCACGCAGCGGCATGCTGCTGGCGGAAACGTACCGGCGCACTGGGCTACTGGCCAATGCGCTGGTGCTTGCCCAGGATGCCGTCGACCGGCTTCGCACTGTCAGTCGGGACAACCTAGTTTATCGGAAGGATCTCGCCGCAGGGCTTCTCACCCAGTCCCGCGTTCAGCATGCCGGCGGGCGCTTCTACGATGCTTTGATGCTGGCGGGAGAGGCGGCCCTGATGGGAGCGGGCGCGGTGCGGAGGTCCGTTCAGGGCAATGGTCCAAGTCAGTGCGGATCGCGGGATTAGTAGGTAAGCGCGCTCAAGTCTTTGAGCGTAAGTGGCGCGCAATCAGGTCACACTCTCAAACCGCCGACCAGGATGGCGTCATCGTTTAAGAGCGCCAATGATTGCACGGCAGTCCTGGAGAAGCATAGATCAAGCATAGAACTACCAAAGAGGACGAACCATGACCGAGAAAAAGTCAGAAATCGGGGCGGTCTCGCACCGCGAGGATTCGGCAGGGCCGACCACATCGGCGCAGTGCCTGCAGCCAACAGACAAGGGGCTGGATCATGCATGGCGTTATTTTGCTCTGCACGCCCAGCAACGGATTTCAGTATTTAATTTCTTTGTTGTGTTGTCGGGCATTATATCAGCAGGTATCGGCGCCGGCCTTCAGGGAGGAAAACCGATGGCGCCGGTCGTCGCAATGCTCGGCGGCTTGCTCATGCTGTTCTCCTTCCTCTTTTTCAAGTTGGATCAACGCGGATCTGAACTCGTTAAGATAGCGGAAAATGCACTAGCATCGGGAGAAACCGCATGCATGCCGAATTTTGCCCGTGTCATCTTGGATGAGGCGCAACGCGGCCGAGCCGGTTCACAGGGGAATGACACTAAACTTGTGACATGGACGTTCGGCCGCTCGTTCAGGCTAATCTTCAGGATTATGGGGGCAGTGGGGGCAGTCGCAAGTGTTATTTCAATCTACCGCTGGATAAGCTAATAATATTTTTGTAGAAAGAGCATTGTGGTTGATGCGGAGTGGAATGTTACTGTTTGCTGAACAGGGGCGTTGCTGGCGAGAGGCGGTCTGGTACATCTGCGAGAGTTTTCACGACTGTCTGCGCCAGTCTCTATGGGCATCGCTATTCGTTCCGCAAGCATCTCACAACGTCGAGAGACGCATTTTGCAATGTGAATGCCTCCGTTGACGAGGTGCTGGTCGAACGGATGACGATGGCTGCAGACGGCACATGGACGACGCGCTCCGGGCCCAAACTGCCATTGACGGGCGTTATAGATGGCGGCGCAGGCAACGTCTTGGTCCCCAGGCCAGGGTAATCGCTTGAACCGCATCACTATACTGTCAAGCGGCACCTCATCCGCCGGCCACGATCCGAAACGCACAAGAACCCAAACCCCTAATCGTCATCCCCGCGAAGGCGGGGATCGATGCGTTCCAAAGCGGCATGCCATGGGAGTTATGGATCCCTGCCTTCGCGGGGGTGACGGAAAAGTGTTGTTCGGCAAAGGCACGGCAAGGCGCAAACCAAGGCAGGAGCTATCAAGCGATTGCCCTGCTGCCCAAGCTGGTGCCCCTTCCCTGGTGCCCATCGATCACCTATAATCAGGAGGATCGCGGCGGAACCGGCTTCCTGAGCGGTCGTGACGAGGCGGCGGGACGCTAGTTTAGAATCCTAGTCCCCCAACCAACCTTTTCCAAGCGGCCAGCACTCTCAGGAACTTAAGGGCGGCGCGCACCCTGCAACGCCGGGCGTGTGCGAAACTGACTCGCAACGCTGTCGCACATCGCGCACCCCCGGCCAGCCCGGAGTGACCGAGCGTGGCGAAGATGGCCCACCTCTCTGCGTTCCGGAATCTGGTATTGGCGGCGACGCTGCCCGCGTGCTCTTCCCTGCGGCGATCATCGGACGACATACGAGATGTCGCTCAAGACGGGCGACCGGCGCACGGCCATTCGACGAGGGCTTGCGCTTGATCTCGCGTTGGAAGAGGTCATGATCATGGATGCGCCGCCGTCCGGTCTCACGATCCGCACGCTGCTGGTTAACCTGCGCAACGAGCTGGTGCTTGAGGGCGAGATGGAGCGCGCGTCGCGCCCGACGGCGCCCAGCGCGGCCTTTGTGAACCGCGCCGGATTTCCTGGAGGCCGGATTGGTTGCGTCACGCTGCCGTGGCGACGTCTTCGGTTTGGGCAAAATTGCGCGCTTCGGCCACTGCGGGAGGAATGTTGCCGATGGGGTCGAGCAGGCGTCGATGGTTGAACCAGTCGACCCGCTCCAGGGTGGCGAACTCGACAGCCTCCAGGGTGCGCCATGGCCCGCGGCGCCGGATCACCTCGGTCATGTAGAGACCGTTGATCGTCTCGGCCAACGCGTTATCGTGGGAATCGCCAGCGCTGCCCACGGAGGGCTCGACCCCGGCTTCGGTGAGACGCTCGGTGTAGCGAATCGCGACGTATGCCTACCGGGTTATCGCGACCTGTTGCAGGCGGCCGGGATGCGGCAGTCCATGTCGCGCAAGGGCTGCTGCTACGACAATGCTCCCATGGAGAGCTTCTTCCACACTCTCAAGGTCGAGTTGGTCCATCGGACTCGGTTCGAAACCCGCGACCAAGCGCGCCGGGAGGTGTTCGCCTATGTCGAGACCGACTACAATCGTCAACGCGCCCACTCGGCCATCGGATACATCACCCCCGAACAGGCCGAGCCAAGATCTGCGTGAACCCGTGTCCACCGAACCGGGGCAAGATCAAAGTCCAACTCCCCAAATCGGCCGGATAATGGAAGCACTAAATTGTACGTAATGCAAACTTGACTGCGCCGTCAGTCCGGCGCATGATGGCGACCGTGATGGATGGTGCCGAAAATGCATTGTTCCCACGACGCCGACCGGCTTGACGGCCGGCCGGAACCACGGCTGGAGTTCCAGAGGCAACGCCCTGCGGCCGCTGTCTTGCGCGCCGCCACATGACCTGTTGCCCGTCCGGCTGAGCGGCGGCGGAGCCATACCCGGGTGGCTCCGCCGCCGATTGTTTTTTGGGCTTTGGCCCACGACGGCCTCATTCCCGTCCGATCCCGGCCATCTTCCTGCCTCATTCCTGTCACGTCCTGTCGCCCTCCGCCTGTACCCCACAAAGCGGTCGACGTAGAATGGACTTGACCCAATTGCGTACCACTTTTGAGCAAAACACGGGGAGATCCCCCGACGCATTCGCTCGAAATTCAAACGAAAATTCGCAAAATATTGGTAGGTTTTCGCAAAATGGGGGTATGTGCTGTGGCTTTAACGCGCCATTAACCAGGATGGACTGAGTTTAGGGTCATCAGACGCGGTCAACCCCAACTCAGACGCGAAGTAAACTTTGCGGTCAGATGGAAACGGCCGGTTCCGTGTTAATGCCGCTATAGCCGACCATCTCGTGTTTGTCCCTCCAGTGTTTGAAAGGCTCGCCCCCATGACCGTGCCGGCAGTCCTCCGCGATGTGGCGCAGTTCGGCGCCTACGCCGCCGGCCGGGGCCGACATGCGGGCCTGCTGGTCGCGGTCCTGCTGCTGGCCGGCTGCCCGGCCAACACGGTCGGGCCGGGATGGGGCGGACCTGATATGTCGGCCGCCAACCCGAACGCCCGTCCGGCTTCCCCGCCGGTGCCCAGGCAGAAGCCGGTCCGCAA
Source organism: Azospirillum sp. BE72 (assembly GCF_031455875.1). Classification (NCBI taxonomy): domain Bacteria; kingdom Pseudomonadati; phylum Pseudomonadota; class Alphaproteobacteria; order Rhodospirillales; family Azospirillaceae; genus Azospirillum; species Azospirillum sp. BE72. Next base: position 148,679 of record NZ_JAVDTO010000005.1, on the reverse strand, counting down.
GATTGCCGACGCCGCATCGCTGGCGCCGACCCTGCCGATGCCGCAGCCGGGCCCGCCGGTGACGAACGGCGACGTGGCGGCGGCCAGCACCGACGCCAACGCCGCCGCCACCCAATTGGCGGCCATTGACCCCCGGACGGCGAACGCCTCGGCCATGCCGGCCGTGGGGCCGGCCGTGGGGCTGACGCCCACCCCTCCCGCAACCACCAACGCCGACCCCGACAGTCTTGTCGGGCTGGACGAAGTCCAGACTCTCAACCTCCTGGGGTCCCCTGTTGCAAGGGAAGAGGCGCCTCCCGCCAAGATCTGGCGGTATTCCAAGGGTGACTGCACCCTCAAGGTCTTCTTCTTCATGGATATGACCTCGTCCCAGGACTTCCGCGCCCTCTCCTACGATATGAAGAGCAGCCAAAATGTCCCTGACGCCGACCACCGATGCTTCGCCCAACTCCTCGCTCACGCTGACGCAGGGCGCCCTGTCCGCCCCGGGATTCAGTAAGGCGGAGTCGAACAAGGGAATGTCCGCAATGACCGAACCGACCATTGCCCGCATCGCTCTGGTGGACGACGACGATCTGTTCCGTGAGTCGCTCAGCCTCAACCTCGGCGACGAGGGATACGAGGTCATCACCTTCGACCGCGGCGAGCCGGCGCTCGATTTCTTCGCCGCCGACGGATCGGTCGACATCGTCCTGCTGGACTGGCGCATGCCCAAGCTTGACGGCATCGACGTCCTGCGCCAGATGCGCGCCCGCGGCATCGCCACCCCGGTGATCTTCCTGACGGTCCTGTCCGACCAGATTTATGAAGAGGCGGCGCTGGCCGGCGGCGCGCTGGACTTCGTGGAGAAGTCGCGCAGCCTGTCGATCCTGCTGAAGCGCATGCGCCTGATCCTGGACGGCACCAAGGGAGATGCGGTCAAGGGTGCCGAGGAGGCGGAGGCCGGCGGCAACGCCACCATGCATCGCCTGGGCGAGCTGGAGCTGCGCCTGGACAACAGCCGCGCCTTTTGGAAGGGCAAGCGCATCGACCTGACGCTGACCGAGTTCAACATCGTCAAGCTGATGTCGACCCGTCCGGAAGAGGACGTGTCCTACCGCGAGATCTACGACCTCGTCCACGGCAAGGGCTTCGTCGCCGGCTATGGCCCGTCGGGCTACCGCGCCAACGTCCGCGCCTTCATCAAGCGCATCCGCCAGAAGTTCCGCTCGGTCGATGCCAACTTCGCCTGCATCGAGAACTATCCGGGCTTCGGCTATCGCTGGGGCAAGGGCGAGAACCCGGCCCAGGGCGGCGACGAGGACGGCGTGGACAATGCCCCGGGCAACGGCACGCGCAATGGTATGAGCGAGGACATGCTGATCAATGGCGCTGCTGCCGAGTGACCTCGCGATGCGGGCGCCCAGACAAGCGTCCGCCCGCCTGCTTTGGCTGTGGCGTTCGATGGCGAGCCGCCTGGTGCTGCTCACCGTCGTCTTCGTCGCCGTGCCGGTTCTGCTCTACGACCAGTTCCAGCGCGCCGACGAGGCCTCGCAGCAGCTCCTGCTGAAAAGCGCCCAGCGCCAGGGCGAGCTGATCGCCCGCGCGCTGGAACCGGAACTTCTGGGCGTCGACCGCACGGCGCTGCCCAGCCTCAGCAGCGCGCTGGCCCGCTACGGCGACGACCGCACGCGGCTGAAGCTGCTGGTGCGTCCGCGCGTGGCGGCCACCGGGGCCGCGGCGCTCAGGACCGGACCGGAACCCTTCTTCTATGTCGCGGCGGCGCCCAGCCTGTCGACCGCCGACATCGATGCCGAACGGCGCCTGCTGCTCGAACAGGGCGTGCTGGACCGGCTGGGGTCGAGCTGTGCCGGCAACTCCACGCTGGCGATGCGCGTTCCCCATGCCGAGGGCGGCGAGGAGGTGCTGTCCTCCATCACCCCGATCAAGACCAGCTTCGGCTGCTGGGCGCTGGTGACCAGCCATGCGACCGAAGCCTACATCTCCTCCTCCATCGGCCGTCCCTATTGGAGCACGCCGGCGGTTCAGGCCGCCGCGGCGATCTATCTGGCGATGGCGGCCCTGGTGCTGGCCGTGCTTGCCGGCGTCTGGCGCAACCTGAACCGTTTCGGCGATCTTGCCCGCCGCATCGTCGGCGGCGAGGATACCCCCGACCATGAGGGCCGCAGCGCCTCCTTCGCCGCGCGCAACACCGTGCCGGAACTGGCCGGGGTGGCGGAGGATTTCGACCGTCTCGTTTCCACGCTGCGCGACAGCGCCCAATCGCTGCGCCGTGCGGCGGAGGACAACGCCCACGCCTTCAAGACGCCGATCGCCGTCATCCGCCAGTCGGTGGAGCCGCTGCGCCGCGCCCTGCCGGCGGAGAACGCCCGCAGCCAGCGCGCGCTGACGATGATCGAGAAGTCGCTGGACAAGCTGGACGGGCTGGTGTCCTTCGCCCGCCGCATGGACGAGGCGGCGGCCGACCTGCTGGCCCCTTCGCGCCGCCGCGTCGACCTGTCGTCACTGGTGGAGCGGATGGCCGGCGGTTATACCGGTCTGCTGGCCGAACAGCGCCTGCACATGCGCTCGCGCATCGATGCCGGGCTGGTGGTCCGGGCCAGCGAGGAGACGCTGGAGACCATCGTCGAGAATCTGGTGGAGAACGCCGTCAGCTTCTCGCCGGCCGACTCCGCTGTCAGCGTCCGCCTGACCCGCAACGGCCGCTGGGCCGAGCTGGTGGTGGACGACGAAGGACCGGGCGTCGATCCGGCCAACCTGGAACGCATCTTCGAGCGTTACTTCTCCCACCGCGAACCCGGCCGCGGCATGCCGGAAGACGAATCGGCGGCCCATCAGGCCGGGGCCGCGCATTTCGGCATCGGCTTGTGGATCGTCCGCCGCAACATCGAGGCCTTCGGCGGCCGCGTCAGCGCCCAGAACCGCCCGACCGGCGGGCTGCGCATGACGGTGATGCTGCCGCTGGCGGCGTGACGGCGTCCGCCCGTCACCGGCAAACAGGCTTCGGAGTGGCGCGGTCGGCGCCGTTCCTGCTATGGTCGGTTCCGGGGTCGCCCCGTTCTTTGCCCGAAGATCGGGGCAGCCTGCCGAACAGCATTCCGAGCCGCCGATGGACCGCAGCCTCGATCCCACCGATATCAAGATCCTGCGTGAACTGCAGGAGGATGGACGTCTCAGCAATGTCGAACTGGCCCGCCGCATCAACCTGAGCCCGGCCGCCTGCCTGGAGCGGGTGAAGCGGCTGCAGGCGGACGGCATCATCCAGCGCTATGTCGCGCTGCTCGACCCGCACCGGCTGGAAGCGGGGATGCTGGTCTTCGTGGAGGTGGTGCTGGACCGCACGACGCCCGACAATTTCGACGACTTCAAGGCCACCGTGCTGCGCATGCCGCAGATCATGGAATGCCACATGGTCGCCGGCGGCTTCGACTATCTGGTCAAGGCGCGGGTGCGCGACATGAACGAATACCGCCTGTTCCTGGGCGAACTGCTGTCCACCGCGCGCGGCGTGCGGGAAACCCACACCTATGCGGTGATGGAAGAGGTCAAGAGCGTCACCGCCATTCCGCTGGACGGCTTGTCCGAAGGCTCGTTGCGCGGCTAAACAATTAGACTGTATAGCTTTTTTCAGTTTGCACCGCGCGCCGCGCCCGCCATTCTTTTCCGGACGCATTTTGCGACAAGTTCGGCGGGCGGAGATCGCCTTTCCGTTGTATTCCGTCGCGCAGATTGTTCAGCTGCTGTCGATTTATCGCGGCATGCCGCTTGCAGCGCAACGTCCGGTTCGGGGGTGCGACCGATGCGGTCGTCCGGCGCTACTGTTTTCGCCTCCACGCCCGACCGCTTTCTGCAAGACTCTGGCTGGAGCGGAACCGCGTCATGCGCGTCAACACCCCGATCACCGACCGTGAGGTCCATCTGACCGAAGGCGTCCCCCTGGTGTCGCGTACCGACACCGGCGGGCGGATCACCTTCGTGAACCAGGCTTTCGTCGAGATCAGCGGTTTCGACGAACATGAGTTGATCGGCGCTCCGCACAACCTCGTCCGTCATCCCCACATGCCCAAGGAAGCCTTCGCCGACCTGTGGGCGACCGTGAAGTCGGGACGGCCCTGGGAAGGGCTGGTGAAGAACCGGACCAAGTCCGGCGACTTCTACTGGGTGCGCGCCAACGTCACCCCGGTGATCGAGAACGGCGCCGTCACCGGCTATATCTCCATCCGCTCCAAACCATCGCGCGACGAGGTCGCGGCAGCCGATGCCCTGTATGCGGCCATGCGCGACGGGCGGGCGGCGGTGGCGCTGGAACAGGGCGCGCTCGTTCGCCGCAGCCGCGCGGGCCGGGCCGCCGCCATGGCGTGGTCCAGCCTGTCCGGGCGTCTGGCCGGGGTGATGGTGCTGCTGATCCTGGCGATGCTGCTGGCCGGCTGGCTCGGCCTGGACGGCATGGAGGCCTCCAACCGGTCGCTTCGTACGGTGTATGAGGATCGGACCGTTCCCGCCTATCAGATCGGCGAGATCCAGAATCTCGCCCGCGACAGCCGGCAGCGCCTGACCGATCTCGCCGCGGATCTTCAGGCGGGCAAAGGAGCCGGCGACTTCGGTGCCGTCGAAGCGGAGGTTTCCGGCAACACCGCAGCCATGCAGCGGCTGCTGAGCGCCTATCTCGCCACCTACCTGACGCCTGAGGAGGCGGTTCTTGCCGACCGGTTCAAGCCGCTGGTCGGCTCCTATCTCCAGTCCGGCATCGGTCCGGCCCTGGCCCTGGCGCGGGAGAAGAACGGAGCCGCGCTGGACGCCCATCTGCGCGGCTCCGTCCGCCCCGCCTTCGCCGAGCTGCGCCGGGTGTCGGACGCGCTGCTGGAACTCCAGATCCGGGTGGCGCGGGAGGAGTTCGACAAGGCCGAAGCCGACCACGGGCGGCGCATCGCCGTGGTCGACGCGGCGGTTCTGCTGAGCTGCCTGCTGGCCGCCCTGTTCGGCTGGCTGATCCTGCGCACGGTGCGCCGTCCGCTGTCGGTCCTGGAACAGACGTTCGAGCGCATCGCCCGCGGCGCTCTCACCGATCCGATGACGCCGATCACCGTGCCGGAATTCGCCCGCGTGGCGTCCGAACTGAACGCGATGAAGGCGAAGCTGGCCTATGCCGCCCACGAGAAGCACGAGACCGAACTGCGGCAGAAGGCGCTGACCCGCCAAGCCCTGCTGGAGACCTGCAAGTCGATCGAGAGCGATTTGGATTCCACCTGGATCGGGGTGGAGCTGACCAGCAACCGCGCCGGCGACGGCATCCAGCATCTGATGCAGGCCCTGGGCGTGGTGCGGGAGAACACGATGGTGGTGTCGGCGGCCTCGGAGCAGGCCAGCGCCAATGCCCAGTCGGTCGCCGCCGCGACGGAGGAGCTGAACAGTGCCGGGCACGAGATCGCGCGGCAGGCGGCCCGGTCCAGCGAGGTGGCCCGGCGGGCGGTGGACAGCGCCCGCGGTTCAGCCTCCGCCATCGGCCAGATGGAGGTGGCGACGGAAGAGATCGCCAAGGTCGCCAACCTGATCAACGAGATCGCCGGCCAGACAAACCTGCTGGCACTGAATGCCACCATCGAGGCCGCCAGGGCAGGGGAGGCCGGCAAGGGCTTCGCCGTCGTCGCCAGCGAGGTCAAGGCGCTCGCCAACCAGACGGCGCGGGCGACGGAGGACATCGCCCGCCAGATCGACCAGCTGAAGCAGGCGGTCGGCGGCAGCGTCACGGCGATCCAGACCGTCATTTCCGTGATCGAGGAGATCGACGAGGCCGCCGCCGCCACCGCCGCCGCGGTGGAGGAGCAATCCGCCGCCAATGGGGAGATCGGGCGCAGCGCCACCAACTCGGCCGGCGGGGCATCGCAGGTGTCGGTCAGCGTCCTGCATATCCGCGATCAGGCCGATGGGATCACCGGCATCGCCACCGACGTCAGCCGCCGGATGGCCGATACCCAGACCGCCGTCGCCGATCTGAAGCGCCGGCTGGTCATCGCGCTCCGCCAGTCGGTTGCCGGCGACCGCCGCATGTCCGACCGGATCCCCTGCGAAGAGCCCGTCACGCTGGTCCTGGCCGGCGATCGCCGCAACGCCACCATGCTTGACCTGTCGCTCGAGGGGATGCTGGTGGAGGGCACGGGGCTTCCCCCGCTTGCCGAGCAGATGCGGCTGACCGTAACGTTGCGCGATGTCGGCGACCTGCCGGCTGTCGTCGCCGGGATCAGCGACCTCGGCCTGCATCTGGCCTTCGACGAGCTGTCCGATGGTCAGGCGGACCGTCTGGGCCGGGCCTATCGCGCGATGGTGGAGGCCGATTCCGACGTCATCCGCACCGCGCAGGACACCGCCGCGGCCCTGTCCAAGGCTCTGGAAGGCGCTCTTTCCAGCGGCAGCATCGGTGAGGAGGCGCTGTTCTCCACCGACCTCTCCCCGATTGCCGGCAGCGACCCGGAACAGGCGCTGGCCCCCTTCACCGAGTTGACCGACCGCCTGTTCCCAGCGATCCAGGAGCCGGTCCTGGCCTCCAACCCCCGCTTCCAGTTCTGCGTGGCGGCCAACAGCGTCGGTTATGTGCCGACCCACAACAGCCGCTATTCCGAACCGCAGCGGCTGGGCGACCCCGCCTGGAACACCGCCAACTGCCGCAACCGCCGCGTCTTCGCCGACCGGTCGGGCCTTGCCGCCGCGCGCAACGCCCGGCCGTTCCTGCTGCAGGCCTATCGCCGCGACATGGGCGGCGGCCGGATGGTGCGCCTGAAGGAGGTCGATGCGCCGATCGTCGTGCGCGGCCGCCACTGGGGCAATGTGCGGCTGGCCTATACGCCCTGAGGTGCCCCTGAGGCGCTAGACCTGTGCCTCCGGCACCAGCACGTCGGCACAGATCGCCCGCACCACCTCGGCGCGGTCGGCCGCGGCGCCGGGGGCGAGCAGCCCCTGGCCGAAGGCGAAGGCGTAGAACAGGTAGGCGCGGGCGAAGGCCTGGTCGGGGGGGAGGCCGAGCGCCACGAACAGGCCGGCGACGCTGTGAAGGCGCTCGCGGTCGACCTCGGCGATGACGCTTTCCGCCTCGGGATCGCGCCGCGCCCAGTCGCGCACCGCCAGCTCTATCGCCATGCCCCGCGGCTTGCTGCCGCCATAGAGCGCCAGCAGGTCGCGCAGCTGGTGCGCCGGTTCGCGCCCGTCCAGCCGGGTCTGTTCCTTGATGGCGGCGATGCGGCCCAGCTTCCAGCTGTCGAGCAGGGCGTTCATCAGGTCGGTGCGGTCGCGGAAATGCCAATAGAAGCTGCCCTTGGTGACCTTCAGGGCCTTCGCCAGCACCTCCACCCGCACCTTGTCGACGCCGCCTTCGGCCAGCGCCGCGAAGGCGGCGGCCAGCCAGGATTCGCGGTTCTTCGTCTTGGATTCCATACCCGTCCTTCGCGCTCCCCCGGCGTCCGCCGCCGCATTCCGCCGCAGCGTTCTCAAGGGCGATCTATACCCGAAAACCGGTGCCCCTGCCTATTCGCCCTGCTGCATCTGGATCGCGTCGGATGCCCGGCCGCGGTAATGGATGTTGCCGTCGCCATCCAGGAAGGCGCGGTCGCCGGTCAGGTAATAGCGCCGGCCATGGCGGAAGCGCTGGGCGGTGCGTTCCGGGTTGTTGGCGTAGGATTCGAACCAGAACAGCGGCGAGTGGTCGACGTCGATGGCGATCTCGCCGGCGCCGCCGACCGGCGCCTCCCGGCCGTCGGGGTCGAGGATGACGACGCGGAATCCCGGCATCGGCCGGCCGAGCGAACCGCTGGGCGGCTGGGCGGCCTCGCCACCGTCGGCCCCTTCGGATTCGTAACGGCCGATTCCGTCGGGATCGTAGCGATTGACGATGAAGATGCCGGTCTCGCGCTGGCCATACTGGTCGAGCAGGGGGACCTTCACCGTCCGGTTGGCCCAGGCGATCAGGTCGGGTGGCAGCGGTTCGCCCACCACGGACAGGATGCGCAGCGCGAACTGGTGTGACACACCGGGATCGGCGCCGTGCCAGGCGCGGATCTGCGATGGGGCGGCGGTCAGGTTGGTGACGCCGAACTTCGTCAGCATGCGGTAGCCCTGCCGCACGTCGTAGGGGCCGTCGCAGAAGATCGTCGTCCGCCCCAGCAGCAGCGGCCCGACCAGCCCGTAATAGGCGCCATAGGCCCAGCCGGGATCGGCCATGTTCCAATAGATGTCGTCGTCGCGCAGATCCAGGCCGATGCGCATGTACTGTTCGATCCCCGACAGCGCCTTGACCGGCAGCGAGACGCCCAGCGGCGTCGGTTCGGATTCCGACGTGTAGATCAGGGCGAAGGCGTCTCCCTCGCGATAGCGCGCCACCTCGGCCAGCGGCGCGGCCTCGTGCAGCGACGACCAGAAGGGCACGGCATCGGGACCGAAGGCCTCGTCGCCCTCCACCGTCACCACCGGCCGGGTGTTGTCGCGCGGCACCTTGCGGCGCAGGAAGCCGTTGGTGACGATGGCCCGCGCGTCGCTGTCGGCCAGCCGGTAGGCCACGGATGAGGCGGTATAGGTGGTGAACAGCGGCATGTAGACGCCGCCCAGCCGCCAGATCGCCAGCGCGGTGATCAGCAGCTCCGGCCCCTTGGGCAGCAGCACCGCCACCCGGTCGCCCTGTCCCACCCCCATGCCGGCCAGCACGGTGGCGAAGCGCGCCGAATCATGGGCAAGGCGGGCGAAGCTCAGTTCCGTGGTCTGTCCCGCGACGCTTTCATGCAGCAGCGCCGCCCGCGCGCCGTCGGCGGCGCGGACATGACGGTCGCACAACAGCGAAGCCAGTGCGATGGACAGGCCGCGATACTCCGGCCGCAGGAAGGCCGACGGCCTCACCATCAGGGGCGGCGGCGCCTCGGCAACCACCGACGCCGCTGCTTCCGGCGGCTGGGGCAGGGCAGGGGGAGCCGGCCGGTGCCGCAACGCAGCCAGATCGCCCAGCGCCACCAGATCCGGACCCAGGTGATAGCGCTTGCTGCGCCCGTCCTGCTCCACCAGCCCTTCGCGCGCCAGCGCCATCAGCAGCCGGTGGGTGGTCGCCTTCGACAGCCCGACCCCGGCCATCAGATCGGCCAGCCGCGCGCCGTCCGTGCCCGCGTCGGCAACCGCGCGCAGCAGGGCAATGGCGCGTTCCAGGCTTTGGGTGCCGCCCGCCCCGCTCGGAGCGGCAGGAGGTGTGGCGATGTCGGCGTGACTGCTCATGAGGTCCATCATATGGACCGCGCGGCGGCTTGTCGCGTCAAAAAACATGCAATAGCGGAATGTCAGTGTTGATAACAGAACGGAACCCGGTATATAGTGCGGAAGTTGCTCATGAAACGGTCCACAATATGGACCTCGCCGGCCACCAAAGAGCCGGGTCGTGACCCCGAGAAGCGGTACCAACAGCAACGGAGGAGGAAATGTCAGGCGCGCCCGTCGCACCACACCCCGGCCCTGCCAAAACGTCGCCCACCACCCAGGCGGAGACCATCTTCGAGGCTCGGGGCGTCAATCTGCGCTTCGGGGGCGTCCATGCGCTGACCGACGTCAGTTTCGGCATCCGTAAGGGCGAGTTGTTCTCGATCATCGGCCCGAACGGGGCCGGCAAGACCTCGATGGTCAACTGCATCTCCGGCCGCTACAGGCCGACGGACGGCAAGGTCTATTTCAAGGGCCGCGACGTGACGGGGATGACCCCGAACCATCGCGCCTCGCTCGGCATCGGGCGCACCTTCCAGAATCTGGCGCTGTTCGGGCACATGACCGTGCTCGACAACATCATGGTCGGCCGCCACCACCTGCTGAAGAACAACTTCCTGACCGGGTCGCTCTACTGGCTGACCGGCGCCAGGAAGGAGGAACTGTCCCACCGCCGCGAGGTGGAGGAGATCATCGACTTCCTCGAAATCCAGCATGTGCGCAAGGCCACCGCCGGCACCCTGTCCTACGGCCTGCGCAAGCGGGTGGAACTGGCCCGCGCCATGGCGCTGAAGCCGGACCTGATCCTGCTGGACGAGCCGATGGCCGGCATGAACCTGGAAGAGAAGGAGGACATGGCCCGCTACATCGTCGACCTGAACGAGGAGTTCGGCATGACCGTGGTCATGATCGAGCACGACATGGGCGTGGTCATGGACATCTCGCACCGGGTGATGGTGCTGGAATTCGGCAAGAAGATCGCCGAAGGCAGGCCGGAAGAGGTCCTGGCCGATCCCCGCGTCCGCCGCGCCTATCTGGGCGAGGACGACGAGGAAGAGGCGCCGGCGGCTCCTGCCGCGGTCGTACCGCCGCGCAAGGAGGTCGCGTGATGTCGAACCTCAATCTGCCTGATCTGGCCGTCTACGACACCCTGCCGAAGCTGGTGGCATTGCACGCCCGCGACCATGGCGGCGACATCGCCATGCGCGAGAAGGATTTCGGCATCTGGCGGACCTTCACTTGGGGCCAGGTGCATGCCCGCGTCCGTGCCTTCGCGCTGGGCATGACCAAGCTTGGCGTCGTGCCGGGCGAGGTGGTCGGCCTGCTCGGCGACAACCGTCCCGACTGGGTGATGGGCGAGATCGCGACCCACGCGCTGCGCGGCTACAGCCTGGGCATCTACCGCGATGCGCTGGACGAGGAGGTCGCGTACCTCATCACCTATGCCGACGTGAAGGTGGTGTTCGCCGAGGACGAGGAGCAGGTCGACAAGCTGCTGAACCTCGCCGACCGGCTGCCGACGCTGCAGCACATCATCTATTCCGACCCGCGCGGCATGCGCAAATACCACGACTCCCGGCTGATGCCGGTCACCGACCTGATCCGCATGGGCGAGGAGCTGCTGGCCGCGCAGCCGGACCTCTACGACCGCATGGTGGCGGAGACCAAGGGCGAGGATGTCGCCATCCTCTGTACCACGTCGGGCACCACCTCGAACCCGAAGATGGCGATGCTGCCGGCCGGGCGCCTGATCCGCCACGTCGCCAGCTACCTGTCCGCCGATCCCAAGGGGCCGGAGGACGAGTATGTCTCGGTCCTGCCGCTGTCCTGGATCATGGAGCAGGTCTATGCCGTCGGCATGGGCGTGGTGTCGCGGATGCGCGTGAACTTCGTCGAGGAAGCCGAGACGATGATGCACGACTTCCGCGAGATCGGACCGACCTTCGTCCTGTTCGCCCCCCGCCTGTGGGAGGCCATCGCCGCCGACGTGCGCGCCCGGATGATGGACGCCTCGCCCTTCAAGCAGAAGATGTACGAACTCGGCATGAAGCTGGGGCTGGAGGCGCTGTCGAAGGGACAGCGCTCGGCGATGGCCGACGCGATCCTGTTCAAGGCTCTGCGCGACCGGCTCGGCTTCACAAACCTGAAATCGGCGGCGACCGGCGGTGCTGCGCTGGGGCCGGACACCTTCAAGTTCTTCCAGGCGCTGGGCGTCCCGCTGCGCCAGATCTACGGCCAGACCGAAACGATGGGCGCCTACACCGTCCATCGCGGCGCCGACGTGGATTTCGACACGGTCGGCGTGCCTTTCGACGACGGCATCGAGGTGAAGGTGATCGACGCCGACCACAACGGTGTCGGCGAGATCGTCACCCGCCATCCAAACATGTTCGCCGGCTATTACCGGAACGAGAAGGCGACCGTCGCCGACATGCGCGACGGCTGGATGCACACCGGCGATGCCGGCTTCTTCGACAAGAAGGGGCATCTGGTCATCATCGACCGCATCAAGGACATCGCCACCACCGCCCAGGGCGACCGCTTCAGCCCGCAATACATCGAGAACAAGCTGAAGTTCAGCCCCTATGTCGCCGAGGCGGTGATCCTGGGAGACAAGCGCGAATACCTGTCGGCGATCATCTGCATCCGCTTCTCCATCGTTTCGAAATGGGCGGAAAAGAACCGCATCGCCTTCACCACATACTCCGACCTGTCGTCCAAGCAGGAGGTCTACGACCTGCTGCGGGCGGAGGTGGAGCGGGTGAACCAGACGCTTCCCGAGTTTCAGCGCATCTCCAAGTTCCTGCTGCTCTACAAGGAGCTGGACGCCGATGACGGCGAGCTGACCCGCACCCGCAAGGTGCGCCGCGGCGTCGTCGCCGAGAAGTACGGCACCATCATCGACAGCATCTATGCCGGCCAACCGAAGATCGACGTGGACACCACGATCGCCTTCCAGGACGGCACCAAGCAGCGCATCCGCACGACGCTGACCGTCATCGATCTGCTGCCCGCCGCCGCCAAGGCGCTGCAGCAGCCGGTCGCGGCTTAGCAATGCACACGCTGAATACCCCTCTCCCCCCCGCTCACGCGCAAACGAAGTTTGCGCTGACGCGACAGGCGGACCTTCGGTCCGCCGAAAGTGGGGAGAGGATGGGTGAGGGGGATCCGCCTGCCGGACGCTCCTCGCCATGCAACCCCCTCACCCCGACCCTCTCCCCGGGGGGGAGAGGGGGATCTGGATCCCAATTCGGCGAGGCCACGCCATGACCCTTCTGTTTCAGCTTCTCGTCAACGGCCTGATCGTCGGCGCGCTGTATGGCGTGGTCGCCATGTCCTTCGTGCTGATCTACAAGGCCAGCCGCATCGTCAACTTCGCGCAGGGCGAATTCCTGCTGATCGGCGCCTGGACCTGCTGGTGGCTTCTCACCAGCTGGCAACTGCCCTTCTGGATCGGCTTCCCGATCACGCTGGTCTTCATGCTGGCCTTCGGCGTCATCCTGCAGATCGTCGTGCTCAGGCCGATGATCGGCGAGCCGATCATCTCCGTCATCATGGTGACGATCGGCCTGTCCATCGTCTTCCAGGCGGCGATGAAGTGGATGTTCGGCGTCTTCGCCAAGCCATTCCCGCCGATCTTCGCCAGCCCCACCATGAACCTGTTCGGGTTGGAGGTGCAGACCGTCTACGTCATGTCGCTGCTGATCTCGATCCTGATCATGGCGGGCTTCGGCTGGTTCTTCAAATACTCGCGGACCGGCCTCGCCATGCGGGCCACCGCCTTCGACCAGCAGGTGGCGCAGTCGCTGGGCATCTCGGTCCGCCACATGTTCGCGATGAGCTGGGCGATCTCCGCCATGGTGTCGGCGGTGGCCGGCGTCACGGTGGGCGTGGTCAACGGCGTGTCGTCGGCCCTGTCCTTCTTCGGCATCAAGGTGTTCCCGGCGGTGATCCTGGGCGGTCTCGACAGCGTCATCGGCGCGGTGGTCGGCGGCTTGATCGTCGGCGTGCTGGAGAACATGGCGCACTACCTGGACAGCCAGTGGCTGAACTGGGGCAACATGTACGAGATCGCGCCCTTCTACGTCCTGATCGCCATCCTGATGATCAAGCCCTACGGCCTGTTCGGCACCAAAGACATCGAGCGCGTGTGAGGCCCCCATGGCGAACATCAGCATCATCCCGAGCGGCGATTTCAAGACGTCCTACGGGACCGACACCACCATCTTCCCGACGAAGACCAGCCGCAACTTCGCGATCCTGGGAGTGGTCCTCCTGCTGGCCTGCCCGGCCTTCATGGACCGCTACTGGCTCAGCCTGCTGATCCAGATCAGCTATCTCGGCATCGCCGCGCTCGGCCTGAACATCCTGGTCGGCTTCACCGGCCAGATCTCCATCGGCCATTCCGCCTTCTTCGGCTTCGGCGCCTTCGCCTCGGCCTGGCTCAACAACAGTGTCGGCGTTCCGGTGGCGCTCGCCATCCCGCTGGCGGGCGTGGTCACCACGCTGGTCGGGCTGCTGTTCGGCATGCCGGCGGCGCGGTTGAAGGGTCTGTACCTCGCCATTGCCACGCTGGCGGCGCAGTACATCCTGCAGGACTTCTTCGCCCGCGCCGACTGGTTCACCGGCGGCACTGCCGGCACCATCGCCGAGCCGCTGACCATCTTCGGCTTCGCCTTCGACACCGACGAACGGTACTTCTACGTCGCCCTGGTGGCGCTGGTGGTGATGTACATCCTCGCCACCAACCTGATGCGGACCCGCGACGGCCGCGCCCTGGTGGCGGTGCGCGACCATTACCTGTCCGCCGAGATCATGGGCATCAACCTGACGAAGTACCGGACGATGTCCTTCGGCATCTCCGCCTTCTACGCCGGCATCGGCGGCGCCCTCTACGCCCATTACCTGCAGTTCGTGTCGGTGGAGGGCTTCACCATCCTCTTCTCGATCCAGTTCCTGGGCATGATCATCATCGGCGGGCTGGGTTCGATCATGGGCACGCTGATGGGCACCGCCTTCATGGTCTTCCTGCCGGAGGCGATGCAGGCGCTCACCAAGCTGGTCAGCGGCACCGCCATCGATACCGCGCTGAACCTGAAGGACAACATCGCCTTCCTGCGCGAGATGTCGATCGGTCTCGTCATCATCCTCTTCCTGGTGTTCGAGCCCGACGGGCTGGCCCACCGCTGGAAGCAGATCAAGGCCTACTGGAAGCTCTATCCCTTCTCGCATTGAGTTTCGACGCTTTGCCGGTCAACAAACAGAACAGAATGGGGAGTCAACGCACCATGTCGATCAAGACCGCGCTTTTCGCCACCACTGCCGTTACTGGCGCGCTCCTGCTGGCGACCACCGCCACCGCTTACGCCGACATCCCGGTCGGCCATCTGGCCGACCAGTCCGGCGCCACCTCGGACGTCGGCGTGCCCTATGCGCAGGGTGTGGCGGACGCGCTCGCCTACATCAACGCCAAGGGCGGCGTCAACGGCACCAAGCTGGCGGTCGACACCGTCGACTACGGCTATCAGGCGCCGCGCGCCATCAGCCAGTACAAGAAGTGGTCGTCGGGCAGCGACAAGATCGCGGCCCTGCAGGGTTGGGGCACCGCCGATACCGAGGCGCTGACCGGCTTCGTCGGCAAGGACGAGATCCCGGCCTATTCCGGCTCCTACTCCGGCCACCTGACCGATCCGACCGGCAAGGGCCCGCACGGCTCCAAGCCGGCCCCCTACAACTTCTTCTACGGCCCGTCCTACTCCGACGCGCTGCGCGGCATGCTGATGTGGGCGGCCGAGGACTGGAAGAAGCAGGGCGGCCAGGGCAAGCCGAAATACGTCCACATGGGCGCCAACCACCCCTATCCCAACGCGCCCAAGGATGCCGGCGAGCAGCTGGCCAAGGAGCTGGGCTTCGACGTCCTGCCGGCCGTGCAGTTCGCGCTGACCCCCGGCGACTACACCGCCCAGTGCCTGACGCTGAAGCAGTCCGGCGTCAACTACGCCTATCTCGGCAACACCGCCGGCTCCAACATCTCGGTGCTGAAGGCCTGCCAGACGGTCGGCGCCAAGGTGCAGTTCATGGGCAATGTCTGGGGCATGGACGAGAACGCCGCCAAGGCCGCCGGCGCCGCCGCCGACGGCGTGGTGTTCCCGATGCGCACCGCAGTGACCTGGAACGCCGAAGTGCCGGGCATGAAGACGCTGAAGGACATTTCCAAGATGTCCGACGCGGCCGGCACCGCCTATCGTCCGGTGCACTACATGGCCGGCGTCTGCACCGCCTTCTACATGAAGGAGGCGATGGACTGGGCGTCGAAGAACGGCGGCGTCACCGGTCCGAACATCCGCAAGGCGATGTACCAGAAGAAGGACTGGGTCCCGGCCGGGCTGGAGGGCGTCTGCGTTCCCTCGACCTGGACCGAGAACGACCACCGCGGCATGACGGCGGTCAACATCTACCGCGCCAAGGTCGGCGGCGACACCGGCGCCGGCGTGGACGAGCTGGTCAAGGCCGGCACGATCAAGCTGGACAAGCTGACCACCGTCGATGTGCCGCGCAAGCCGGAATGGCTGGGCTGGTAAGCCTTTGAGTGCCTGGCGCCTCCGCTTTTTCGCGGCGGGGGCGCCCCCCTTCTTCCGAACAGTTCAGGTGCCGCATGCAGACCACCGCCACGGCCGCTTCGACCAACGCACCCGTTGTACCGCCCGTCACGGCTGCGAAGCGGATGATGCTGTCCGTCAACAACATCGAGGTCGTCTACAACGACGTGATCCTCGTGCTCCGCGGCCTCAGCCTGGAGGTGCCGGAGGGAGAGATCGTTGCCCTGCTTGGCGCCAACGGCGCCGGCAAGTCGACGACGCTGAAGGCGATCTCCGGCCTGCTGAAAACTGAGGACGGCGAGGTCACGCGCGGCGACATCACCTTCAATGGCGAGCGCATCAACGGCATCGACCCCGACCAGATCGTCCGCAAGGGAATTTTCCAGGTGATGGAGGGCCGGCGCATCATCGCCGACATGACCTGCCTGGAAAACCTGCGCCTGGGCGCCTACACCCGCCGTGACAACGGGGTGAAGGACGACCTGGACATGGTCTTCAGCTACTTCCCCCGCCTGAAAGAGCGCACCGGCCTTGCCGGTTATCTCTCCGGCGGCGAACAGCAGATGCTGGCCATCGGCCGCGCGATGATGGCCCGGCCGAAGCTGATCCTGATGGACGAACCCAGCATGGGCCTGTCGCCCCTGATGGTGAAGGAGGTGTTCAGCATCGTCCAGCAGATCAACAAGGATCTGGGCGTCACCATCCTGTTGGTGGAACAGAACGCCCGCATGGCGCTGCAGGCGGCATCCCGCGGCTACATCATGGAAAACGGCAAGGTCGTGCTGGACGGCACTGCCGAAGAGCTGCGCAACAACGAGGACGTGAAGGAATTCTACCTCGGCGGCGGCAACGAAGAGCGCAAGAGCTTCAAGAACCTCAAGAGCTTCAAGCGGCGCAAGCGCTGGATTTGAGCGGGGAGGCGTCGGCTGACGATGCCCCCTCCCTAACCCTCCCCCGCTCTCGGCGGACCGAAGGTCCGTCCGATGCGGGGGAGGGGACTGCCGCCACTCTTCCCGACTAGCGCTTACCCCCTCCCCCGCCCAGCGGGGGAGGGTAGGGGTGGGGGCAAGAGGGAGGGGCAAAACTGGCGATGATCGGCCGACCCCTGAACGGACGAACGACCATGACCGACTTCTACGACGACCTCGAAACCCGTTCCTCCGACCGGCGCGAGGCCGAGCAGTTCGCGGCGCTGCCCGCCCATCTGCACCACGCCAAGGACAACGCTCCCTATTTCCGCCGGCTGCTGGCGGAGATCGACCCGGCGGAGATCCACGACCGCGCGTCGCTCGCCACCCTGCCGGTGACGCGCAAGGCCGACCTGATCGCGCTGCAGCAGGCGAACCCGCCCTTCGGCGGTCTGGCGGCGGTGGAGATCGGGCGGCTGGCCCGCGTCTTCGCCTCGCCCGGCCCGATCCATGATCCGGAGCCGCATGGCGTCGATCCTTGGCGCAGCGCCCGCGCGCTGTTCGCCGCCGGCTTCCGCGCCGGCGACCTCGCCCACAACTGCTTCGCCTATCACCTGACTCCCGCCGGCTCGATGTTCGAGACGGGCGCGCACGCCGTCGGCTGCGCTGTCATCCCCGCCGGCACCGGCAACACCGAAATGCAGGCGCAGGTCGTCGCCAGCCTCAAGCCACGCGGCTATATCGGCACGCCCGACTTCCTGAAGATCATCCTGGAGAAGGGCGACGCGCTGGGCCTCGACGTTTCCTCCATCCGCATCGCCGCCGTGTCGGGCGGCCCCTATCTGCCCGACGCCCGCGCCTTCTACGAGGCGCGCGGGCTGGACGTCTACCAGAGCTACGGCACCGCCGACCTGGGCATCGTCGCCTACGAGACCGAAGCCCGCTCAGGTTTGGTGGTGAACGAGGGCTGCATCGTCGAGATCGTCCGCCCCGGCACCGGCGACCCGGTTCCGGACGGCGAGGTGGGCGAGGTGGTGGTGACCATCTTCAACCCGGCCTATCCGCTGATCCGCTTCGCCACCGGCGACCTGTCGGCGGTGCTGCCGGGAACGAGCCCCTGCGGCCGGACCAACATGCGGCTGAAGGGCTGGATGGGCCGCGCCGACCAGACCACCAAGGTCAAGGGCATGTTCGTCCATCCCGGGCAGGTTGCCGAGGTGCTGCGCCGCCATCCCCAGCTCTCCCGCGGCCGCCTCGTCGTCGGGCGCCAGGACGCCAGCGACACCATGACGTTGCGCTGCGAGGCGGAGGAGAGCGGGGACAATCTCGCCGCCGCCATCCGCGAGACGCTGTCGTCGGTGACCAAGCTGAAAGGGGCGGTGGAATTCGTGCCGCCGGGCAGTCTGCCCAATGACGGCAAGGTGATCGACGACACGCGGAGTTAGACCCCCACCCTAACCCTCCCCCGCCCAGCTCTCGCACAAAGCTGTGCTTTGTGCTGACGCGGCAGGCGGACCGTAGGTCCGCTGAGAGCGGGGGAGGTTAGGTGGGGGTCTAACGCCGCAAGAATCCTACCTCAGCACTCCGCATCCGCCGACGGCATCAGCTCATACTGCGGTTTGTAGCCCGGCTGCGCGCGGATGCGGTCGGCCCAGGCCTGGACGTTGGGGTAGTCCTTCGCCTCGATGGCGGATTCGTTCAGCAGGTCGATCCAGGGGAAGGCGAAGATGTCGGCAATGGTCAGCCGTTCGCTCTGGATGAAGCTGTGGCCGGCCAGATGCTCGTCGAACAGCTTCATGCCGCTGGCGGCGGAAGCGTCGAGCCAGGGCAGGGCGTTGGCGTCGCCGTTGAACTTGCGCACGGCCCGGGCGCGCTGGACCGGCAGAAGCACGTCGGCCAGCCAGCTCAGCCATTCGGCGATGCGCAGCTTCTCGGCGTCGTCGCGACCGCCGAACTGCCCGGTCTGTTCGGCAAGATAGGTCAGGATCACGCTGGATTCGGAAATCGAATGGTCGCCATGCACCAGCGTCGGCACCCGGCCGAACCGGTTGATCGCCTGGTATTCCGGCGACTTCTGCTGCCCGTTGCGCAGGTCGACATGCCGGTACTGGAACGGGATGCCGGCCAGCCGGAAAAACAGCGCGACGCGGGTCGCCGGCTGGGAATTCACGTTGCCGTAGAGGATGAAGGGCGCTGTCACGATGCTCTGTCTCCCTGGTTTGCGGACCCGAATGGTCCCCCCGGATGATCGTGCGGAAGATCGATCTCCGGCTTTGCCGCGAGGATGGCCTCAACCGGACCGATCGCGCCAGTGGAAAGCGCAGCCCTACTATTCATGGCACTCCTGCAACAAGTTTCACACAACATCGGTGAAAGTGCCCTTCTCCAAAGCTGTGGGCTGCTTGACCGGCGAAACCAAAAGCCGTAGACACTGAGTTACATGTGAAATACCGCGTGGATATGCCGTGTGTGGTCCTGCGCGCCGGTCGGCGCCGCATGGCCGGCGTCACGGGGCGCGGAACCAAGGTCCGGATGACGAGATGGTGGACACGGTCGAAAAGACGCGGACGATCCTGGTGGTCGAAGACAATGTGCTGATGCGCAAGCTCTTCGTCCGTTGCCTGGAGGAAGGCGGCTTCGCCGTCGTCGAGGCGTCCGACGCCACCTCGGTTCTGTCGCTGATGCGCGAGATGGTTCCGGATCTGGTGGTGATGGACATCGTCATGCCCGGCCTGTCGGGGCTGGAGTTGATCAAGCAGATCCGCGCCGACGGCGACCTCGCCGCGACGACGGTTCTGGCCGTAACCAACCTCGCCACCCCCGCCGACAAGCGTCGCCTGGCGGATGCGGGCTTCGACGGTCATGTCTCCAAGCCGATCAAGCCCAAGGAATTCCAGGCCGCCGTCGCCGGTTTCCTGACCGCCGCCTGAGCGGGTCCGGGCGATTTCCGCGGGCGGCGTGAGATCCGCCATCCTAATCCTCGCGTACTTTCCACCATATACCCAAAATCGGAAGGAGCCGCAGCGATGGCGCGTTACCTGGTCACCGGCGGTTGCGGCTTCATCGGCTCGCACCTGATCGAGCGGCTGCTGGCCTCCGGTCACGAGGTCAGGGTTCTGGACGACCTGTCCACCGGCAAGCGCGAGAACCTGCCTCCGTCAGTGCCGGTGACGGTCGGCGACGTCGCCGACGCCGCGGCGGTCGAGGCGGCGATGGCCGGTCCTGACGGCAGCGGTGTGGACGGCTGTTTCCATCTGGCCGCCGTCGCTTCCGTCGACCGCTCGCGCGAAGCGTGGCTGGAAACCCACCATGCCAACCAGTCCGGCACCATCGCCGTGTTCGACGCCGCCCGCCGCGCCAACCCCAAGGGGCCGGTGCCGGTGGTCTACGCCTCCTCCGCCGCCGTCTATGGCGACAATCCGGCCATGCCGCTGACCGAGGACGCGGCGACCCGCCCGCTGTCCGCCTATGGCGCCGACAAGCTGGGCTGCGAACTGCATGCGCGGGTTGCCGACATCGTGCACGGCGTGCCGACCACCGGTTTCCGCTTCTTCAACGTCTATGGACCGCGCCAGGATCCGAAATCACCCTATTCCGGCGTCATTTCCATCTTCGCCGGCCGGATCGTGAGGGGAGAGCCGGTCACCATCAACGGTGACGGCGAACAGGTTCGCGATTTCATCTTTGTAAAGGACTTGGTGCGATACCTGACCGCGGCGATGGATAACCCAAGGTCCGGCCCAAGGTCCGGCGCACCGGTCTTCAACGTCTGCACCGGCCGTCCGACTTCGGTCAATCGGCTGGCGGAGGTGCTGGCGGAGCTGTCCGGCCGGCCTCTCGACCGCCGGCACGGCCCGGCGCGGCCGGGTGACATCCGGGTGTCCATCGGCGATCCGTCGCGCCTCGTCGCCGCCTTCGGCATGAGTTGCGACACGCCGTTGGAGGACGGGCTGCGCAAGACGCTGGCGTGGCTGGGCTGACCGTTCAGGTCGGGTAAGCGTCGGGAAGGGTTCGGCTGGCGTGATCGGTGGTCTGATCGGGCGGCGTGCTGTCGCCGCAGGGCTCGTGTCGGGTGCGGCGTCGCTGGCGCTGCCCAACCGCCCCTTGCGGGCCGCCGAGGCCGGCCAAGCTTCCGCTTCGCGGTCCTCCTTTTCTCCCTGGGCGGTCTATTACGCCGATGCCGCTCCGCTGTCGGCCTTCCAGCCCTACCGCCTGCTGGTTCTGGACAGCCGCGCCCATCCGCCGCTCCAGCCGCTGGCCGACCGCGGCAAGACCCTGTTCGGCTATCTCAGCGTGGGGGAGGTGGAGACGCACCGTCCCTGGTTCGGCCGGGTGAAGGACTGGGGCATCTTGGACCAGGAGAACCCCAACTGGCCCGGCAGCTTCTATGTCGACGTCCGCGACCGCCGCTGGGTCAAGCTGGTGGTGGAGGAACTGGTTCCGGCGATCCTGCGCGAAGGCTTCCACGGCGTCTTCCTCGACACGCTCGACAACCCGCCGCATCTGGAGCGCACCGATCCGAAGCGCTGGCGCGGTATGACCGATGCCGCGGCGGCCCTGGTGCGGGCCATCCGCCGCAACTGGCCGGATATTGGCCTGATGCAGAACCGCGCGTATGAAATCCTGCCGCAGACCGCGCCGCTGCTGAGCCATGTGCTGGGGGAGAGCGTCTATGCCGGCTGGGATTTCGCCGCCAAGCGCCCGCACCGCCAGAGCGCCGAGGATTACCGGTTCCAGGTGGAGGCGCTGAAGGCCGCCGGCGCGTTGAACCCGCGGCTCGGCCTGCTTACGCTCGATTACTGGGATCCGGCCGATACGGCGGGCGTCCGGGCCATCTATGCGCTGCAGCGGGCCAACGGCTTTTCCCCCTATGTCTCGACGGTCGAACTCGACCGCCTGATCCCGGAGCCGCCCCGGTGATGAGCATCGCCAAGGCGGCAGCGGCGGTGACGGCGCTGGCGCTCGGCCTTCTGCTGCCGTGGGCTGCTCCCGCCACGGCGGCCGGCGCGCAGCCCACGGCCGCACCATTCCGGCAGGAGGTGCCGCGCATCATCCTGGCGCTGGTCGACCTGCGCGAAGAGGAAACGATCCGCCTCGGCCGCATCCACACGATGGCGGAACTTCCGCTGAACCATCTGGGCCTGTCCGTCGTCTATTGGAACGTCGCCGACGGCCTTCCCGACCTGTCGCGCTATCCGGGGCTGCGCGGCGTCGTCACCTGGTTCGCGGGGGAGCCCTTCGCCGATGTCGGCGCCTACATCGACTGGGTGGGGCGGGCGATGGACAGCGGCGTCCGCTTCGCCGTGCTGGGCCAGCCGGGGGTGCGGCTGGAAAGCGGCGGCAGGCCGGTGCCGCTGGCGCTCGCCAACCGCTTCTTCGCCCGCTTCGGGCTGCGCGACGACGACGGTTTTTCCGACCTGACCTATAAATCCAAGCCGGCGCTCGCCGATGGCATGATCGGTTTCGAACGGCCGCTGTCGGGCGTGCTGCCCGGTTACCCGCTGTTCCGCAAGACCGATGCGCGCGTCGCCTCCCATCTGGTGATGCGGCGGGCGGACGACCCGGCCGGCGACAGCCATCTGGTGGTGACCGGCCCGGCCGGCGGGTTGGCGGCCGAAGGCTACAGCCGCTATTTCGACGCCGAGTACAACCGGCGCCAATGGATCGTCGACCCCTTCGCCTTCTTCCGGGACGCCTTCGCCACCGACGACCTGCCGAAGCCCGATGTTACCACCTTGTCGGGCCGGCGGCTCTATTTCAGCCACATCGACGGCGATGGCTGGCGCAACGTGACGGAGGTGGCGCCCCATGCCGCCAAGCGCGTGCTGTCCGCCGATATGGTGCGCATCGCCGCCATCGAGCCCTTTCCCGACCTGCCGGTGACCGTCGCCCCCATCGTCGGTGACCTCGACCCGACCTGGAACGGCACGCCGCAGTCGGTGGAGGCCGCCAAGAAACTGTTCGCCCTGCCGCAGGTCGAACCGGCCAGCCACACCTGGACCCACCCCTTCCAATGGGCCTTCTTCAAGGACTACAGCCGGCAGAAGGAAGCGCCGTTTCTCGACCGCGACGGCACCTACCGCCCCGCCAAGGGCGACGACCATGCGGCGGAAACGGTGGGCGAGGTGTCGGACATCGGCCGCTATGCCGTTCCGCGCGCCTATCTGCAGCAGCCCTTCGACCTCGACCAGGAGATCGGCGGCGCGCTGGACTATTTCACCCGGCTGGCGCCCGCCGGCAAGCGGGCGGTGCTGGTGCAGTGGTCGGGCGATACGTCCCCATACGAGGCGGCGCTGGCGGCGGTGCGCAAGGCGGGCGGCGTCAACATGAACGGCGGCGACGCCCGGTTCGACGCCGATTTCCCCTCCATCACCGGCCTGCCACCCGTCGGCCTGCCGGTGGGGGCGGAGCGCCAGATCTACGCCGCCGGCAGCAACGAGAACACCTACACGGACCTGTGGACCAACCGCTTCTACGGCTACCGCAATCTGGTCAACACCATGCGGCATGCCGGCGGTCCGATCCGGCTGAAGCCCTTCAACGTCTATTACCACATGTACAGCGGCCAGAAGGCGGCCAGCCTGAACGCGCTGGTTTCGGTGCTGACCGCCGCCCGTGGGCAGGAGCTGGCCCCGGTCGCCGCCTCCACCTATGCCCGTATTGCCGAGGGCTTCTACACTGCGCGGTTCGAGCCGCTGGAGGGTGGGCAGCGCTGGCGCGTGCGCGACCGTGGGGCGTTGAACACGCTGCGTTTCGACCGGGCCAGCGCCACCGCGGTCGATTTCGCCCGTTCCGCCGGGGTACTGGGCCAGCGCCACAGCCAGGGCAGCCTCTATGTCGCGCTCGACCCCGCCGTGGCGGAGCCGGTGGTGGCGCTCGCCGAGATCGACCGCGCCGACCGCGATCCGCCCGCGTCCGTGCCTTATCTGGTCGAAGGGCGCTGGGCCTTCTCGGCCCTGGCGGGGGAGGGCGCGGGGGAGGGCGCTGGCTTCCGCGTCGCCGCCGCCGGCTATGGCGAGGGCGCCATGGTCTGGCGGGTTCCCCGTCCCGGTCCCTGGACGGTCACGGCGGAGCGTGACGGCACCGTTCTGTGGACCGGCACCGCGACCGCGGATGAGGATGGCCGACTGGCGCTGACCGTTCCGGTTTCCGGCATCGCTCCGCTGCTGCTGCGGCTTCGTCCCATCCTTCGTCCCAACGGCGGCGTGGCGGGGTAAGGCGGCGATGCGTGCCAACATCCTCGTCGTCCTGCTGGTGCTGCTCGTGGGCATCGGCGCCAGCCTGCTGCTGATCCCGCGCGGCGGCGAGCTTGCCCTGCAGAAATTCCGCGACCGTGATTACGACAGCGCCCGCGCCGTCTACGAGGAGCGCTATGCCGCCGGCGACCGCGGCGGCGCCACGGTGATGCCGCTGACCCGCCTGTCGCTGGCCCAGGGCGACGTGGAGCGCGCCATCGCCCTGACCGAAGAGTTCATCGTCGCCGAACCGTCCTCGATCGAGGCGCGCGAGTTGCTGAACCGCCTCTACCAGGATGCCCAGCGGCCCGGCGATTATCTGGAAAACCTGACGGTCCTGGCGGAGCTGCGGCACAGCGCCGACCTCTACCGCGAACTGGCCTATGCCGCTGGTTTCCGCAACCGGATGGCGTTGAAGGCCGATGCGCTGGCCCGCTACTGCGCGCTGGCGCCCGACGATGTCGAGGCGCAGCAGGAACTGGCCGCCCTGCTGGCGGCGCGCGGCGACCATGCCGGCGCGGTGGACCGGCTTCTGTACGCCGACGACCGCGCCCAGGGCAACATCGGCGCAGACAGCCGCGAAATGCTGATGAGCCTGCTGATCGACCTCGGCCGGGCGGAGGATGCCTTCGGCCGCGCCCGGCGCTGGCTCGGCGAGCAGCCGACCGTCGCCGCCATGATCGGTTTGGCGAGCCAGCTGGCGGCGGCATCCCGTCCGGACCTGGGGCTGCGGCTGATCGAACCACAGGTGATCGGGCCGCAAGGGACCGGTCGAAAGCCCGCGCTGGCGCTGGAACTGACCTACATCGACCTGCTGATCGCCGCCGACCGCCGGGAGGAGGCGCGGACCCGCCTGTCGGCGCTGTCCGGCCCGGTGGAGGACACCCAGTTCGGCCGGCTGCTGGCGCTGGCGCTGAGTGCCGGGCAGGCGCAGGAGGCATTGCGTGCCGCCAAGGGCCGCGACCTGCGTCTGGTGCCGGATTGGGTGCTGGCCGGGCTGGCCGAGACGGCTCTGCGCGACGGCGACCGCCCCTTCCTCGACCGCCTGCATCACGAACTGGGCGAGGGGTTCCTGGTCGATTACCCGGTGCTGGCGGCAAACATCGCGCTCGGCCGCGGCGATGCCGATGCCGCCGCGCGCTGGGCGGAGCGCGGTCTGGCCGGGAGCGCGCTGACCCTCGGCGACCGGCTGGCCGTCATCCGCATTCTCGACCGCGCCGGCCGCCGTGCCGCCGCGTCCGCGGCCTTCGACCGTCTGGCACTGTCGGACTCTCTCTCCGACGATCGGTCGCCCGGCGATCAGTTGCCCGACGACCAACTGGAGGAGTTGGCCGCCCTGTTCATCGACCTCGACCGCGCGCCGGCCGGCCTGGACTGGTTCGCCGCGCGCCGGCAGGCAAAGCCCTCGCCGGCGGCGTACCAGGGCTGGGCGAGGCTGGCGGCCAAAGCCGGCGATCCCGATGCCGTCGCCGATTGGCTGGCCGCCCAGCCGGTGCTGCCCGCCGCCCTGTTGCAGGACATCGCCGGCAGCGCCGCCGAACGGGCCGTTGCTGATCGACGTGCCGCCCCGCTGGCTCTGGTCGCCGCGCAACGCGCCTTTGCGCTTGACCCCTCGCCGCGCAGCCGTCTGGCCGTCGCAGCCGCCTTTACCGCGACCGGTAAACCGGCGGAGGCGCTGCCGCTGCTGGCACCCCTGCTCGACCAGGGCGGTGCGGAGGTGGAGGCCGCCTACATCGCGGCGCTCGACGGCGCCGGCCGGTCGGAGGAATTGGCCCGCCACCTGACCGCCAAGCTGGCGAAGGGTGGACTGACCGACGTGGAGGAGCAGGGCATCGCCTATCTGCTGCTCGACCACAAGGCCTACCGCGCCGCGCTGCCGCTGCTGCGCGTACGGGCGGAGCGGCTGGGCGGCGATTGGCTGGCGGCCTATGCCGATGCAGCCGCCAAAGCGAACGCGCTGCCCGATCTCGCCGCGCTGCTGCAACGGCAGGCTGTCGCCGCCCCGCTGGCCGAGGCGGAGGACTCGCTCTATCGCGGCACGTTGGAAAAGCTGGGCCGCAAGGCCGACCTGCGCCGCTACCTGCTGGCCCGCGCGACCGACGACCGCCTGCCGGTCGAACGGCGGCGGGAGCCGGCCTCCGCCCTGCTGGCGCTCGGCGACAAGGCAGGGGCGCAGCAGGCCTTGCAACGGCTGGCCGCCGCGCAGGGGCCGCAGAGCGACGATTTCAGGCAGCTGGCCTATCTGTGGGGTCCACGTCCGCCCCCGGCTGCGCTGGACTGGCTGGAGGTGCGGGCCAAGGCGGCGGCGGGCCCGGCCGAGCAGGCGGCATGGTACGACCGTCTGGCCGAACTCGGCGGCGGCGCCCGTGTCACCGCCGGCCTCGTCACGCAAGCCGGCCCGCCGACCCAGCCGGCGCTGAAGGCCCCCTACATCGAGGCCCTCGCGTCGGCCGGCAAGGGCAAGGAGCTGGCGGTCGCCCTGCGTGCCGCCCTGCGCGAGGAAACCGCGCCCGACCGCCTGCGCCGCTATGCCCGCCTCGCCGAACAGACCGGCCAGCGCACCGCCGCCGGGGAAGCCTGGACGGCGCTGCTGGCGCAGAAGCCGGAGGATGCCGACGCGCTGCGCCAGCTGGGCATGCTGGCCTATGACGAGAATCGCCTCGCCGACGCCGAGCGCCTGTTGCGCCGTTTCACCGCACGCGGTCCCGACGATTACGAGGCGCATTACTTCCTGGGCGAGGCATTGACCGCCCTCAAGCGCCCGGCCGCCGCCGCACCTTTCTACCGCACCGCGCTGGCCCAGCTGCGCGCCCGCGGCGTCCGGGGCGACGCGGCGGTCCTGACGGAGGCGAACCTGCTGAACCGGCTGGGCAAGGTGGACGACGCGGTGGCTCTGTTCGAATCGCTGCGCAAGCGCCGCCCCGGCGACCGGCAGCTGAAGGCGGACTATGCATCGATGCTGATCGAAAACGGACGACTGCCGGAGGCCCGCCGTGTCCTGGCTCTTCCGTGACCGATCCCCGCAATCCACCCCCTCTCCCCCCCGGGGAGAGGGTCGGGGTGAGGGGGTCACATCGCGTGACTTCCCGAGAATACTCGCCACGCATCCCCCTCACCCTAACCCTCTCCCCGGGGGGGAGAGGGGATTCTGGGTGCTTCTCCTAACCCTCCTTCTCGCCGCCACCCCCATCCACGCCCAGCCGGCGCCATCCTCCGTCCGGCTGGAGACCGTGCGGGAGGACCGCGCCGCCCGCCTCACCCTGGGCTGGACCGCTCCGGTCGCAACCGAGGTGGAGCGCCAGGGCCGTGAAATCGTCCTGCGCTTCAGCCGGCCACTCGGCGAGGTCGCGCTCGACCGCGTGCCGGAGCGGCTGGAGTCCTGGATCGACAACATCCTCTACGGCTACGACAGCGTCGTCCTGGTTCTCGCCGCCGACGTCACGGCCGAGATCGCGGCGGACCCCAAGGGCGTCGCTGTTGCACTGGCCCGCGCCCCCGCCGTGCGCCCGACGCCGCAGGCCGAGGCGGCCGACCGGGCAGCCGGGCGCCGCATCGACTATTTCCGTGCCCTGGCCCTGATGGAAGGCGGCGAGGTCCGTTCGGCGCGGGTGGTGCTGCACGACCTGCTGGCGCAGGACCCGCGGGATGCCCAGTCCACCGCCCTGCTGGCCCAGGCGGAGGAGCGGCTCGGCCGCTGGCGCGAGGCGGTCATGGCCTATGACAGCGCGCTGGAGCTGACGCCCGACGAACCGTCGCTGGTCCAGGGCAAGGCACTGCTTCTGCACGCTAATGCCGACCGCGCCCGCCTGGACGTCGATTGGCAGCAGGTGCGCAACGCCGACATGCAGCGCATCGCCCGGCTGAGCGGCGTGCAGGAACTCGGCCGCTCGACCAGCCTGACATGGGCGTTGGAACGGCGAGAGGTGGATGTCGACGCCGCCCAGCGCGCCGATGGCCGGCTGGAGCCCTTCCACGGCGCGCGGTCGCGGCTGGAGGTCGGGCTGGTCCATGACTGGCCCGAGTTGCAACGCTCCACCCTGTCCGTCTACGCCGCCCCGCAGACGTTGGGCGCCGGCTACACCCATGCTTGGCGCGACGAGGAGTCGGAGACCCGCGCCGGCTTCGCCTGGAGCGAGCCCAACTTCGCCTTTCTGGAGGGCATCGTCGACGGCGGCAGGCGCGACCGCCTGTTCCTACAGCATGAGGAGCGGCTGTCGGAGCGCTGGTCCCTGTCGCTCGGTGCCGGGTACAACCGCTATGGGCTGGCCGGGGCCGCCGATCTGGCGCGCAGCGCCACGGTGGAAGGCTCCTTGCGTTACACCCTGAACACGGCCGGGCCGCTCGCCAGCGTCGCCTATGTGCTTGACGCCGAGTATGTCGGCCACCGCGAGGAACGGCAGAACGCGGACGGACAGACCTACGTCCCGCTGCCGGCTGCGACGCGCGAGGTCCACGCGCTCCAGATCAATGTCGAGGACCATGTCACGGATTATGTCCGCTATGCCGCGCAGCTCGGCTACGCCTACGACCGGCGGGGGCGCAGCGGCCCGCAAGGCGCGGTTTCCCTGGGTTGGGAGCCGGTGGACGGGCTGGAACTGGGGATTCGCGCCGCCCACGCCCGCTCCACCGCCCGCGGCACGGCCAGCGCGGTGAACAGCGCAGGCGTCACGTTGGTCTGGCGTTATTGACGGTGTGTCAACGTCTTCATGGTTAAAGGAAGGGAAACAGCGGAATGGGGATGCGTGACGCGATGGGTCCGACGGGCATGGGGATGAAAGCCAGGGGAATACAGGCTTGCGGCGCGCTTCTGCTGGCCGGGATGCTGCTGGCGGGGTGCAGTGTCGGGCGGATCAACAGCCGCGACTTTGCCCAGCCGGGTGCCGCGCTGCCGGCCGGCGCCACCGTCGCCGTTCTGCCGTTCGAGAACCTGACCAACCACCCCAACGCCGGCCAGATCGCCGCCGATCTCGTCTCCACCGAGCTGTATGGCGTCGGCAGCGTCCGCCCGGTGGAGGCCGGACGCGTCCGCAGCCGCCTTGCGGCCCAGAAGTCCACCGACGCCGGTGCCGCAACGGCGCCCGAGGCCCCGGCCGATGCCCCGCTCGATGCGCAGGCCGCCGGCCGGGCGCTGGCAGTGGACGCGGTGCTGGCCGGCAGCGTATCGGAATACGGCTATCAACATGGCCTGCGGGAAGAGCCGGTGGTCGGGCTGAACGCCCGGCTGGTCCGGGTTTCCGACGGTGCCGTTCTCTGGACCTCCAGCCAGTCGGAGGCCGGACGCGGCTATTTCAGCCGCGACAGCGTCAACAACGTTGCCCAGCGCGTGGTGACGCGCATGATCGACAGCCTGCGGCCGGTGGTCGCCGCCACTCCCTGAGGCTCGGTCCGACGATGAGCAGCCAGCCCCCCGCCGTCCCGGCCGACCCGATCCCCGCCGACGGTGCGCCCCGCCGCCGCTGGTTCGGCCTGCGCCCAGTGGCGCTGCTGGAGCTTGCGCTGTTCTTCGCCGTGGCGCTGGGGCTCGATGTCTGGCTCGGCTCCGGGCTGCGGTTCGAGGGGGTGCAGCCGCATCCCTTCTGGATCCCGGTCCTGCTGCTGGCGATCCAGTACGGCACCAACGAGGGCGTGCTGGCGGCACTGGCCGCGTCGGTGGCGTTGCGGCTGGGCAACGTGCCGGACGCCGGCATCACCCAGGACCTCTACGACCATCTCTTCACCCTGACGCGTGAACCGATCCTGTGGCTGGTGGCTGCCGTGCTGTTCGGCGAGCTGCGCATGCGCCAGCTGCGCGAGCGGGAGGAGCTTCGCGCCGGCCTTGCCACCGCCCGTCAGGAGGCGGAGGCCATCGCTCGCTCCTACCGTGCCCTGAAATCGGTCAAGGAGAGCCTGGAAACCCGTGTCGCCGGCCAGCTGCGCACCGTCTTCACCCTCTATCAGGCCGCCAAGTCCATCGACCGGCTGGACGAGGGGGAGGTGATGCTGGGCGTCGCCGACCTCGTCCGCACCGTCATGAAGCCGGAGAAGTTCTCGCTGTTCCTGCTGAACAACGACGTGCTGGAATCGGTGACGAACGAGGGCTGGGACGACGACAACGACACCTATGCGCGCTGGTTCGACAGCGGCACCGCCCTGTTCCAGCAGGTGATCGCCCGCCAGCGCCAAGTCTGCGTCAGCCGCGCTGAGGACGAGCGCATCCTGGCCGGCGAAGGCGTTCTGGCCGGCCCGCTGGTCAGCAGCGACACCGGCGAGGTGATCGGCATGGTGAAGATCGAAAGCCTGGGCTTCACCGACCTCAGCGTCAACACGGTCGAGAACTTCCGTATCCTGTGCGAATGGATCGGCACCGCGCTGGCCAAGGCGCGCCAGTACCGCGCCGCCAACGAACAGCGGGTGTTCACCGACGACGCGCTCTATTCCTCCAGCTACATCGGCCGTCAGGCGGAGTTCCTGGCCCTGCTCGGCCGCCGCATGGGGTTCGAGACGACGGCCATCACCATCCGCCCGACCGGCATCGCCCGCCTGTCGGTGGGCCAGCGGGCGGAGCTTGCCGCCGCCATCGGCGAGGCGGTGCGCGGCAGCCTGCGCGACACCGACCTTGCCTGCGATTTCGGCCATCAGGGAACGTCTTTTGGCGTCGTGCTGGCCGGCACGCCGCTGGACGGCGCCCGGCTGGTGGAGGCGAAGCTTGAACGCGCCGTCCGGCAGGCGCTGCCCGCGGCACTGGCCGACATCACCATCGGCTTCACCACCCGGCGGATCGAAGCCCCCGCCGATGGCCGGGTGGAAAACCGGCTGGACGGGCAGGAAGTGCGATGAGCGCCCCGATCCCCGCCGCTTTCGATGGTCTTCCCGGCGACCGGCCTTCCGCCGGTGTGGGCGAGCTGCTGCTGGTGGCACCGGCCGCCGGTCTGCTCGACGCCGCCGCCGTGGCATTCGCCCTCTCGGAGCTTCCCTACGCCCTGTCGCTCGGCGCGGCGCTGCATCTGGCGCTCTGCGCTTTGGTCGGGCTGTGGGTGCGCGGGCTGGTGCGGCGCGGGCGGGACCTGCGGCTGGCCGGGCTTCTGCTGGTCACCATGGTGCCGCTGGGGCCGGTCGGCGCCGCCTGCACCGTGGTGACCGCGGCGCTGCTGGCGCTGTTCAGCCGCTATGCCACCGGGTTCCAGGACTGGTATCTCTCCCTCTTCCCCGACAGCGAGACCGGACCGGTGCGCGAGCTGTACGAGCTGATCGTGACGGGGCGGGAGAATGCCCATCTCGCCGCCGGCGACTCCTTCACGGACGTGATGTGGATCGGCTCGCCGCAGCAGAAGCAGGCGGTGATCGCGCTCGTCGCCCGCCATTTCCGTCCCGCCTTCACGCCTGCCCTGAAGGCGGGTCTTGCCGACGCCGACCCGTCTGTCCGCGTCCAGGCCGCCACCGCCACCGCGCGGGTGGAACATGAGTTCAACGAGCGCTGGCTGGCGCTGGACCATGCGGCGCGCGACCGGGCGGAGGATCCGGACGCCCTGGCCGCGCTCGCCCGCCATCTCGACGATTACGCCTTCTGCGGCCTGCTGGACGCCAACCGCGAGGCGGAGATCCGGGAAAAAGCGCTGGAGGGCTATCGCCGCAGCCTGCACCTGACCCCGGACGACGACACCATCCGCCTTGACCTCGGCCGGCTGCTGCTGCGCTGCGGACTGGCGGCGGAGGCAGCGGCGCGGCTGGAGCCGCTGGTCGACCGCACGCCCGACCGCCGCATCCTGTACTGGTACGCCGAAAGCCTGTTCCGGCTGGGCCGCTTCGCCGAGCTGCGTGCGCTTCCCGGCCGCCGGCCCGACCTGCTGGGCGACGAGGCGGAACTGCCCCACACGCTGCGCGACGTCTTCGCCCTCTGGCGCGACGATCCGCCATCGACACCGCCGGAGGCCGTTCCCCCGGTGACCGGCGCGAAGGAGCTTGCCGCATGAGCCGCAGCACGCCTCTGCCGGAAGCGCCCTTTGCCCCCAAGGCCGACGTCTGCCTGCTGATGGAGGGATCCTATCCCTATGTCGCGGGCGGCGTGTCGACCTGGACCCATGACCTGATCCGCTCCCATGCCGACCTGACCTTCCATGTCGTGGCGCTGGTCGCCGACCGCAGCGCGCGTCGGCTGGCCTATGAGTTGCCGCCCAACGTCACCGGCCTGACCCATGTCTATCTGCAGGACCCGCCCGCCGGCTGGCGCTGGCAACCCGGAACGGCGCGGCTGGTGGCGGCGCTGGAGAAGCCGCTCGGCCGGCTGCAGCAGGGCGGCGGGCTGGCCGAGGTGGCCGAGGTGCTGCAATTGCTGGCGCCCCGGCGTGGCCGGGTCGGCAAGCGGGCGCTGCTGAATTCCGAAGACGCCTTCCAGATGGTGGTGCGCATGTGCAGGGCCACCCTGCCGGACGCCTCCTTCCTCGAATATTTCTGGGGCAGCCGCGCGCTGATGAGCGGGCTGTTCGCCACGCTGCTGGTGCCGATGCCGCAGGCCTCCATCTACCATGCCGTCTCCACCGGCTATGCCGGGCTGTTCGCCGCGCGGGCGAGGCTGGAGACCGGACGGCCGGCGCTGCTGACCGAACACGGCATCTACACCAACGAGCGGCGCATCGAGATCCTGATGGCCGAATGGCTGTTCGAGGGGGGCGACACCTCCCTGGTGCTCGACAGGAAGAAGCGCGATTTGCGGGATCTGTGGTTGGACACCTTCGCCAGCTACTCCAAGGCCTGTTATGACGCCTGCGACCGCATCATCACCTTGTACGGCGGAAACCAGGAGTTCCAGCGCCGCCAGGGCGCCGATCCGGCCAAGCTGATGATCGTGCCCAACGGCATCGATTACGCCGGCTATTCCCAGGTGCGGCGCGATCCGGAACCGCGCCCGCCGACCATCGCCCTGATCGGCCGCGTCGTGCCGATCAAGGACGTGAAGACCTACATCCGCGCGGCCGCCATCCTGCGCGAGGACATTCCCGATTTGAAGGCGATGATCCTCGGGCCGCTGGAGGAGGACCCCGGCTATGTCGAGGAATGCCGCACCATCGTGGCGCATCTGGGGCTGGAGCAGACGGTGGTCTTCGCCGGCCGGGTCAAGCTGACGGACTGGCTGGGCCGGGTCGACGCCATCGCGCTGACCAGCGTCAGCGAGGCGCAGCCGCTGGTGATCCTGGAGGCCGGCGCGTCCGGCGTGCCGACCGTGGCGACTGACGTCGGGTCCTGTTCCGAACTGCTGCTGGGCCGCCCGGACGAGATTCCGCCGCTAGGGCCGGGCGGGGCGGTGACGCCGCTGGCCAGCCCGCTCGACACCGCGCGGGAACTGCGCGCCCTGCTGCTCGACCGCCCCTGGCGCGAGCGCTGCGCCCAGGCCATCGCCCGGCGCGTCGCCCAGTCCTACGACAAAGTCGCCATCGACCGAATCTACCGCGCCATCTATGACGAGCACATCGCCATGCCGACACGTCCGGTATCGCATGCCCCAATCGCCAATCAAAGCCCCTCTCCCCTCGCGGGAGAGGGGTTGGGGTGAGGGGGCGCAAATTCGGATTGCACCGGCCTTGCGGCCGCTTCCACCCCTCATCCCAACCCTTCTCCCGCAAGGGGAGAAGGGCATTCGCAACCGAAAGCCGTTGCACTGGACCGACAATTCGATGCCCCAGCTTCCCATTCCTAACCAGTCTGCCTTCACCCTGAGCGGGGCGGCCTGAGATGGCCGGCATCGGCTTCGCGCTCCGCCGGCTGGCCCGGCGCGACGACCTGCTGGGCGTGCTGCAGGGCTACGCCCATTCCGCCTTCATCACCTCGGGGCCGTGGATGTTCACCATCCTGGCGCTGGCCGGCATCACCCTGATCGGCCGCGATCTGGTGGGGGTGGAGCAACTGACGCTGTTCCGCGTGGTGGTGATCTACAATTTCTGCTTCTCGGTGGTCTTCACCGGGCCGCTGGTGATGGTCGCCACCCGCTATCTCGCCGACGCCATCTATGCCAAGGAGGTGGAGGCGGCGCCGGGCATGCTGCTGGCCACACTGGGGCTGGCCTATGCCATCGCCGCGCTGACCGCCGGTCCCTTCTATCCGCTGTTCAGCGGGCTGCCGCTGCCGGTGATGCTGGGCGGGCTGGCGAACTTCTTCCTGGTCTGCGGCATCTGGGTGGTGTCGATCTTCCTGTCGGCGCTGAAGGACTATCTGGCCGTCACCGTCGCCTTCGGCGTCGGCATGGCGGTGGGCATGGCCGCCACGCTGCTGCTGGGCGACCGCTATGGCGCCGCCGGGATGGTCTGGGGCTTTTCCGCAGGGCTGGCGGTGATCCAGTTCGGTCTGATCGCGCGGGTGCTTGCCGAATATCCCTATCCAGTCGGCCGGCTGTTCGACTTCCTGTCCTACTTCAGGCGCTATTGGGACCTCGCCCTGATCGGCCTATTCGCCAACGCCGCGGTGTGGACCGACAAATGGATCATGTGGTTCGCGCCGGAACGCGAGATCGTCTCCGGCGCCATGGCGATCTACAGCGCCTATGACGGCGCCATGTTCGTCGCCTATCTGACGACGCTGCCGGCGCTGACCCTGTTCACGGTGAACATCGAGACGCGCTTCTTCGAGCATTACCAGGGCTTCTACCGCGACATCCAAAAACACGCGACCTTCGACCAGATCGCCCGCAACCACCGCGCCATCATCGCCGCCTTGGCAGACAGCAGCCGCAATCTGGTGATCCTGCAGGGGGCGGTCTGCGCCGTCTGCATCTTCCTGGCCCCGACGATCATCGGCGCCATCGGCTTGCAGTACCAGCAGATCGGCATGTTCCGTTTCGGCGTGCTGGGCGCCTTCTTCCAGGTGATGTTCCTGTTCTGCACGGTCATCCTGGCCTATTTCGACCTGCGGGGGCGGAACCTGACGGCGCAGCTGGTCTATCTGGCCGCCAATGCCGGCTTCACCCTGCTGTTCAGCCGGATGGGCTTCCCGTGGTACGGCTACGGCTATTTCCTCAGCTCGCTGATCGCCTTCGCCGTCGCCTATCTGATGGTGGCGGACGCGGTGCGGCGGCTGCCCTATTTCGCCTTCGTCGCCAACAACCCGTCGGTGCGATGACCCGCCTGCTCCTGACCATCGCCACGGTGGCCGCCCTTCTGCCTCATCTGTCCGCCGAAGCGCAGGAGGTGCTGTCCACCGACCGGACCGCCCCCGGCCATCTGCGCCCGCCGTTCCGCGCCTACGAGCCCCCGCCGCCCGGTCACGAGCCGCGCCTGCGCCGCACCGAAAGCCGCCGCGTCTACGCCCTGCCGCAGGGATTGAAGGGCCTCGCCACCTTCGACCGCACCCTGTCGCATCTGTGCCGGCGCGGCGCCTTCCTGCAGGAGATCGACGGCCTCTATTGGGCGGCGACGCCGGAATTCCGCTATGGCGTCGCCTTTTCCGGCGGGGCCAACCTGATCGATCCGCAGAACCGGCGCCAGCCCGGCAAGGTCTATTTCTTCCGCAACCAGGACAGCCGCTGCAGCGTCTGGGTCGGCGATCAGGCGAAGCTGATGCCGCACTACATCGGCGGCTGAGCGCACTGCGCGGCGGCGGCGTCTTCTGCCAGCCGTGCCTTCCCGTCATCGATCTGCCGGACGCCGTCGCAGACGAGCCGGCAGAGGTCGCGGACGAGCGGCAGCGCGATGAAATAGATCACCGATACGCCGTCGCGGCGTCGGCCGAGGATGCCCGCCTCGACGAGACACCCCAGCTGCTTCGACACGTTCGCCTGTTTCAGCCCGGTCGCTTCGACGATCCGGTTGACTGCCTGCGGCTTTTCCCAGACGGCCCGGACGATGCGCAGCCGCGACGGCTCGCCCAGAACGGCCAGCAGGCGGGCCACGCCCGCGATTTCGGTGTCGGCGATCGGCATTGACGGTTCGGGGACGGCTCGGGGATGGCTGCGGACCGGTGAGGCTGTCGCTCTTAATCCAAAGGGCCCGCACCTGCAAAGCGATAACCGGCCTACCTCGAATTCGCTTGATTGTATTGCCATCCAGCAATATAAGATTTTTCTTATAAATAAGACGCGTCCTCACGCCGGGCCGGCGCACGGACGACACCGAATTCCGGGGGAAAGCGCATGACGAACGAAGCCCCGCCGCGCGATGGTCTGATCGCGGGCCTCGACTCTCCGCTGAGCCGCCGCAGGATGCTGGCGCTGTCCGGTGCCGGCGCGGCGACGCTGATGGTGCCGTCCGCACCCGCCAGGGCGGTGGAGGCGCCGCCGAAGGTCGCGACCAAGGCCCACATCGTCATCGCCGGTGCCGGCGCCGCCGGTCTGGCCGCCGCCGCCCGCCTTGCCGAACGGCTGGACGGTGCGACGATCACGGTGATCGACCGTCGCAAGGAACATTATTATCAGCCGGGCTTCACCCTGGTGGCGGCCGGGCTGAAGCCGCAGGGCTACGTCGTCTCGACGACCGCCGACTATCTTCCCCGCGGCGTCACCCTGATCGAGGAGCAGGTGGCGGAGTTCGACCCCGTGGCGAACAAGGTGGTCACCGACCAGGGCCGGGCCATCCGGTACGACTTCCTGATGGTGGCGACCGGACTGCATCTCGACTATGCCGCCATCGAAGGTATGAACACCGATCTGATCGGCAAGGATGGGCTGGGCAGCGTCTATGCCGGTCCGGCCGCCGCCGTGGTGACCTGGAAGGAGATGGCGCGCTTTGCCGAGACCGGCGGTGTCGGCCTGTTCGGCCGTCCGGCCACCGAGATGAAATGCGCGGGCGCGCCGCTGAAATACACCTTCATCACCGACGACTACCTGCGCCGCCATGGCATGCGCGGCAAGTCGGAACTGGTCTATACGGCGCAGAACAAGGGCCTGTTCAGCGTTCCCATCGTCTCCGAGAAGGTGCGGATGCTGTTCCGCGACCGGCAGGTGAAGGTCGCCTACGACCATGTCATGACGGCGATCGATCCCGGCCGCAAGATCGCCACCTACAAGACCCCGACCGGCACGGCAGAATTCAAATACGACTTCATCAATGTCGTCCCGCCGATGCGGGCACCGGCCGCCGTGCGCAACAGCCCGCTGCGCTGGCAGGAGGGCGTCTGGGCCGGCGACGGCTGGATGGAGGTGGAAAAGCCGACCCTGCGGCACAAGCGCTTCCCCAACGTCTTCGGCATCGGCGACGTGGCGGGCGTTCCGAAGGGCAAGACGGCGGCCAGCGTGAAATGGCAGGTGCCGGTGGCGGTGGACCACCTGATCGCCGGCATCCAGGGCACGACCTCGGCCAGCGTCTACGACGGCTACACCTCCTGTCCGCTGATCACGCGGCTGGGCCGGGCGATGCTTGTGGAATTCGATTACGAGGACAACCTCGTTCCCTCCTTCCCCGGCGTCATCGCGCCGCTGGAGGAGCTGTGGGTGACCTGGGTCATGAAGACCATGGCGCTGAAGCCGACCTACGTGTCGATGCTGCGCGGCCAGGCATAAGCGGAGGACGACAGCATGAAGGAGTTCGATCTCGCGGTCTTCCTGGTGGTATTCCAGGAAATGCTCGGCCCGCTTCTGTGGATCCTGCCGGCGCTCGCCATCGCCGGGCTGGCCGCCTTCGTTGCCGTGCTGCTGCACGAAGGCGGGCTGGTCAGCCGCCGGCTGGTCCGGTCCGAGATCGTCGGCGTCCTGGGCGGCTTCGCCGCGCTCGGCCTGATGGCGACGGTGACCATCTCCGGCTTTTCCGACGCCGGCGGGCCGGTGGACTGGCTGCTGGTCTGCCTGATCTGGGGCGTGGGGCTGGTCGGTGCGACCATTCTCGCCTATGCGGTCCAAGGACTGTTCGCCTGGAAGGCGCCGCACGGGCACTGACGCCGGCATGACCGGAAAGACGCCATGAGCTGGCTGGATCCCGGCCTCGGTCCCGGCACCGGCGCTGCGCTGGCGCTTGCTCTCGGATTTCCGCTGGCGGTCCGGGCGCTGGTGCATCGCGGTTTCCGCATTCCCTGCCGTCCGGAGGTCGGGACGCCCGCCGACGCCGGCCTGCCGTACCGCTCCGCCTTCATCGTCACGGAAGGGGGCCGCCGTCTGTTCGCGTGGCACATCCTGCCGCCGGGAGGCGGCCCGGCTCCCCATCTGGTGGTGATGCACGGTTGGGGCGCCAATGCGGAGGACATGCTGCCGGTCGCCGCACCGTTGTGGCGGGCGGGCTATGGCGTTCTGCTGGTGGATGCGCGCAACCACGGCCGCAGCGACCGGGACGGCCATTCCTCCATGCCGCGCTTCGCCGAGGATCTGGCCCACGCCTTCGACTGGCTGGAACGGCAGCCGGAGGCGAGTCCGGGGCGCATCGCTCTGCTCGGCCATTCGGTGGGTGCTGCCGCGGCGCTGCTGGCGGCGGCGCGTCTGCGCAGGCCGGCCGCCGTGGTGTCGTTGGCCGCCTTCCGCCATCCGGAAATTGTCATGCGGCGCTTTCTCGCCCTGCATCGCGTGCCTTACCGGCCGCTGGGCTGGATGATCTGCCGCTATGTGGAACGCGTGATCGGCGAGCGCTTCGACGGAATCGCACCGGTGCACACGGCGGCGCGCGTCCGCTGCCCGACGCTGGTCCTGCATGGCGCCGACGACTCCACCACGCCGCCGGAGGATTCCGCGGCCATCGCCGCCGCCCTTCCCGAGGGGTTGGGGCGGCTGGCGATCCTTCCCGGCGTCGGCCATGACACGGTGGACCGGATGGAGGAGGTGATGGCCCCTGTTCTGGCTTTCCTAAGCGAGCATCTGCCCGCCGCCGGTCAATAGCGCAGCGACAGCTTGAGTATGGAGCCCGCCGCCGGGAGTGCGAAGGCCGACGCCTCGAAGGAGGGAGGGCCGGTCACCTCCGGATCGTTGCTCAGGGCATAGCCTTCCGTGGGAATCATGCCGAGGAAGCGATTGAGGTCGCCGCTCGCGTCCTCGTCATGATAGGCCATGATCGCATAGGTGCCGGCGGGGAGATCGCGGAAGACCACCTCCACCGTGCCGGGCATTGCCGGAACCGCCTGGATGGCGCGGCTCTGCGCCTCTTTGCGGAAGGCATCCGGGCGATCATACAGGACGACCTTCACCTGTCCCGCCGCGTCCCGCACGGGGCCGACCGAAACGGCGAGATCCGCCGCCGCCGCCGTACCGCCCGTGACGATGCCAGCCGCGAACAGGGCCGTGGCGGCGAGGGAAAGCGCGAGGTGGTTCATGGTCGTCTCTGTTCCGTCGATCAGGCCGTGACCTTAGCCTTTTCCGTGAATTGGTCATAGGCTTCCAGCGCTTGGGCTGCATACATGACGGAGGGGCCGGCGCCCATGTAGACGGCCATGCCCATGGTCTCCATGATCTCCTCGCGGGTGGCGCCCTGCTTCACTGCGGCCTCGGCGTGGAAGGCGACGCAGCCGTCGCAGCGGATGGCGACGGCGATGCCCAGCGCGATCAGCTCCTTCGTCTTGGTGTCGAGCGCGTTCGCCTTCAGCGCCGCCTGGGCGATGCCGGAAAAGGCCTTCATCACCTCCGGCGCGCCGCCGCGCAGTTCGCGGATGGCGCCGGACAGTTCGACCGTCATGTCGGGCCAGTTCTTGTGCATGATCCGTATCCTTCTGTGAGCGGTGGAGATCAGTTGAAGGCGCAGCCGGGGCGGGCGCCGGCCTTCTTCAGCACGATGGCCAGCGGGCAGAAGCCGGTGAAGGCGGCCTGCAGCATGTTGGCGCCGACGAAGGCGGGCAGCCACAGCCATGCCATGCTGTAAAGTTGCGACAGGGCGAGGCCGGCCAGGATGACGGTTCCGGCGAAGGCCATGACGATGCGGTCGATGTTCATGTGTCCACTCCCGAGGCGGTGCGGTCGGGGCGCCGGCTTTCGGGCGACCCTTGCTATGCATTCGTTGACGCTAAATTAGATTTATCTTATTAATAGGTCAAGCGTCAAACCGAGAGCCAGAGGCCAGGGCTTCCCATCATGTGCACCCGCAAGAGCGCCTTTCCGGCGCTTCCCATCCTCGCCCTCCTGCTGTGTTGCCTTTCCGCTCCGCTTGCGGCGGCGGAGGAGGGCCGTATGACCGTCGAAAGCCGTCCCGTCGAGGATCTGAAATCCGTGTTCGCCACGGTGGACAGCGTCCGTCAGGCCAAGGCGCGGACCCGGATCGGCGGCACGCTGTCCGGCCTGACGGTGCGGGAAGGCGACCGGGTGGAGGTGGGGCAGGTGATCGCCACCGTCGGCGACCCGAAGCTGCCGCTGCAGATCGCGGCGCTCGACGCCCGGCTGCAGTCGCTCCAGGCGCAGCAGCGTCAGGCGGAGATCGAGCTCGACCGCGCCCGCCAGCTGCGCGCCACCGGCATCGGCAGCCAGCAGAAGCTCGACGACGCGACGACCGCGCTCGACGTCGTCCGCGCTCAGATGGCCGCCATGAAGGCCGACCGCGCCGTGGTCGAACAGCAGCTCCGCGAGGGCAACGTCCTGGCCCCGGCGGCCGGCCGGGTGCTGCAGGTGCCGCTTGTCGACGGCGTCGTGGTGCTGCCGGGGGAGGCGGTGGCGACCATCGCCACGGAAAGCTATGTGCTGCGCCTGCGCCTGCCTGAACGTCACGCCCGCTTCATGAAGCAGGGCGATCCCGTTCTGGTCGGCGCCCGCGGTCTCGCGCCGAACTCGGCGGTGGGCCTTTCCCGCGGAACGGTGCGTCGGGTCTATCCCGAACTGGAGGACGGGCAGGTGGTGGCGGATGCCGAGGTCTCCGGTCTCGGCGACTATTTCGTCGGCGAGCGGGTGCGGGTTCTGGTCGCCACCGGCAGCCGCGAGGCGATCCTCATCCCGCCGGACTTTCTGGTCCGGCGGCTGGGCCTGGACATGGTGCGCCTCGCCGACGGGTCCGAGATCCCGGTTCAGGCCGGCCGGCCGGTGCCGGGCGACGGCTCCGACAATGGTTCCGGCGCCATCGAGATCCTGTCCGGCCTGCGGCCCGGCGACGTGATCGTCAAGGCGGGGGCGGCACGATGAGGCTCGGCCTGTCCGGCTGGCTGACGCGGACCTTCATCCGCTCGCCGCTGACCCCTCTGCTGCTGTTGGCCTCGCTGGTGGTCGGGACGGTCGCCCTGCTGTCCCTCCCGCGCGAGGAGGAACCGCAGATCAGCGTGCCGATGGTCGACGTCCATGTCCGCGCCGACGGGCTGCGTGCCGACGACGCGGTGGAGCTGGTGACCAAGCCGCTGGAGGAGATCGTCAAGGCGATCGACGGCGTCGAGCATGTCTACAGCCAGACGGTGGACGACGGCGCCGTGGTGACGGCGCGCTTCGTCGTCGGCACGCCCTCCGACAACGCCATCCTGCGCGTGCACGAGAAGCTGCGCGCCAATTACGACCGCATGCCGCTCGGCATTCCGGAACCGCTGGTCGTCGGCCGCGGCATCGACGACGTGGCGATCCTGACGCTGACGCTGTTTCCCCGCGCGGAAGCGGCGGCGCGCTGGGACGACAACGCGCTGTGGACGGCGGCCGACCGCATGCTGGCCGAGCTGGTGAAGACCGAGGATGTCGGCCTGACCTACATCGTCGGCGGCCGGCCGGACCAGATCCGGGTGGAGCCGGACCCGGAACGTCTGGCGCTGGCCGGCGTCACGCTGAACCAGTTGGTCGAAAAGGTG
This sequence comes from Azospirillum sp. BE72, assembly GCF_031455875.1. Taxonomy (NCBI): domain Bacteria; kingdom Pseudomonadati; phylum Pseudomonadota; class Alphaproteobacteria; order Rhodospirillales; family Azospirillaceae; genus Azospirillum; species Azospirillum sp. BE72. The sequence goes on along the minus strand of NZ_JAVDTO010000005.1, from coordinate 107,096 downwards.
AAGAACGCCAACCGCTCCTTCCAGGTCGGGCAGCTGCGCGCGCGCGGCGGCAGCCTGCCGGCGGTGGCGGGCCAGACCCTGCAGGGCGTTCCCGACATCGGCCTGCTGCTGCTGACCACGCGCGACGGACGCCCGGTCTATGTCAAGGACGTCGCCGACGTGATCGTCGGTGCCCGGCCGGAGGAGGCGCGGGCTTGGCACATGACGCCGGACGGCAAGGGCGGGCTGACCCGCGTGCCGGCCGTTACCATCGCCGTCGCCAAGCGGGCGGGGGCCAACGCCGTGGTCATCGCCGACCATGTGCTGGAGCGTCTGGACGCCCTGCGCTCCGCCGAACTGCCGCAGGACCTGGAGGTCGCCGTCACCCGGAACTTTGGTGAGACGGCGGACGAGAAGGTGGACGAGCTGCTGTTCCATCTGGCGCTCGCCACCCTGTCCATCGTGCTTCTGGTGGCACTCGCCATCGGCTGGCGCGAGGGGGCGGTGGTCTTCGTGGTCATCCCCACCACGATCCTGCTGACCATGTTCGCGTCCTGGGCGATGGGCTACACCATCAACCGCGTCAGTCTGTTCGCGCTGATCTTCTCCATCGGCATCCTGGTGGACGACGCCATCGTGGTGGTGGAGAACATCGACCGCCACTGGTCGATGCGCGACGGCCGGCCGAAGATCCAGGCCGCCATCGAAGCGGTGGCCGAGGTCGGCAACCCCACCATCGTCGCCACCCTGACGGTGGTCGCCGCCCTGCTGCCGATGATGTTCGTGTCCGGCCTGATGGGGCCGTACATGAGTCCGATCCCGGCCAACGCGTCTGCCGCCATGCTCTTCAGCTTCTTCGTCGCCATGGTGCTGACGCCCTGGCTGATGGTGAAGCTGCGCCGCGGCGAGATGCCGCCCGCGCATGGCGATCATGGAGGCGATCATGGAGGCGGCCATGGCGGGCGCCTCGGCCGGCTCTATCTGGCGGCAGCGCGGCCGGTGGTGCGCAGCAGGCGGTCGGCCTGGATCTTCCTGCTGGCGGTGGGCGTCGCCACGCTGGCATCGCTGCTGCTGTTCTACAGCAAGGACGTGACCGTCAAGCTGCTGCCCTTCGACAACAAGTCGGAGCTTCAGGTGGTCGTCGACCTGCCGGAGGGCGCCTCGCTGGAGGATACCGAACGCGCGCTGTTCGCCGCCGCCGACCGCATCGCCGGCCTGCCCGAACTGACCGGCATCCAGGCCTATGCCGGCACGGCGTCTCCCTTCAACTTCAACGGTCTGGTGCGCCATTCCTACCTGCGCCGCCAGCCGGCGCAGGGCGATCTCCAGGTCAATCTGGCACCCAGGGCTGAACGTGCGCGCGCCAGCCACGACGTGGCGATCGACCTGCGCCGGCGGCTTGCCGCCGTGCCCTTCCCCGCGGGGACCGTGGTGAAGGTGGTGGAGGTTCCGCCGGGGCCGCCCGTGCTGTCCACGCTGCTGGCCGAGGTCTACGGCCCGGATGCCGAGACCCGACGCGAGACCGCCGGTCTGGTCCGGGAAGCGTTCCGGCGGGTCGACTTCGTCGTTGATATCGACGGCACCGTCCGCCAACCGGGGGAGCGCCTGCGCTTCGCGCTCGACCACGGCAATCTGGAGTTCTTCGGCGTGGAGGAGCAGGCGGTCTACGACACGCTCCAGGCGTTGCTCGGCGGCGTGCCGGTCGGCTATTCCCATCGCGGTGCCGGCCGGTTGCCGATGGATATCTCCGTCCGCCTGCCGAAATCGGACCTGTTCCTGTCGGAGCGCGTGCTGGCGACGCCGGTGCCGGGGAGGCGCGGATCGGTGGAACTGGGCAACCTCGTCACCATGACCAGGGAGCCCGCCTCCTACACCGTCTTCCGGCGCGACGGGCGCTTTGCCGAAATGGTGCAGGCGGAGCTGGCCGGCAGCTTCGAGGCGCCGATCTACGGCATGCTGGCGGTGCAGGACCGCCTGTCGGAGATCGACTGGCGCGCCGTCGGGCTGGACCGCCCGCCGGAGGTACGGCTGCACGGCCAGCCGGCGGACGAAACCCGGCCCAGTATCCTGTGGGACGGCGAATGGGAGATCACCTATGTCACCTTCCGCGACATGGGGGCGGCCTTCGGCGTCGCCATCCTCGGCATCTATCTGCTGGTGGTGGCCCAGTTCGGCAGCTTCAAGCTGCCGCTGGTCATCCTGGTGCCGGTGCCGCTGACGCTGATCGGCATCCTGATCGGACATTGGCTGTTCGCGGCGCCCTTCACTGCAACCTCGATGATCGGCTTCATCGCGCTGGCCGGAATCATCGTCCGCAACTCCATCCTGCTGGTCGATTTCATCCGCCATCTGCGGGAGGACCACATGCAGGAGGGCGTCCGTCCGATCCGCGACATCGTGCTGGAGGCCGGAGCGATCCGCTTCAAGCCGATCCTGCTGACGGCGCTGGCCGCGATTATCGGGGCGGCCTTCATCCTGACCGACCCGATCTTCCAGGGGCTGGCGATCTCCATGCTGTTCGGGCTTGCCAGTTCCACTCTGCTGACCGTGCTGGTCATCCCCGCCATCTACGTCGCGCTTCGCGGCGGGACCCCGTCCAAAACCGAGAGGGCAATACCATGAGCACCGAACACAAGATCGTCGATCTCGATCCCGCCGAGGCGAAGGCGCGGCTGGACCGGGGCGAGGCCGTCCTCGTCGACGTCCGCGAGCCCTACGAATATGGCGCGGAGCGCATTCCCGGCGCACTGCTCTATCCGCTGGTCACCTTCGATCCGAAGGCGCTGCCGGCCATGTGGGGCGACCGGATGGTGATCCTGCAATGCGGCACCGGCCGGCGGTCCGGCATGGCCGCGCAACGCATGATCGAGGCCGGTGCCGGCACGGTCCATCACGTCAAGGGCGGGCTCAATGCCTGGAAGGAGGCGAAGCTGCCCATCCTCGGCCTCAACCCCACCACCGGCGTGATCGAGCCGAAGGCGTACGGCTGACCGGCCCCCGCGCGGCGGTTCGGGTGGCGGAGGGAGGGTCGTCTCCTTCTCCGCCCGTTCCGGCGCTTCCGCTAATCGGACAGCGCCGTAGCGACGACCGCCAGCGCGCGGTCGAGGTCGGAGCGCGGGATGATCAGCGGCGGGGAAAGCGTCAGAACCGCCCCCTGCGAGATCTTCAGGCTGACCCCGGCTTCCAATGCCGCATAGAAGGCCGCTTCCGCCCGGTCGGCAGCGCTACGGCCGTCATGGTCGGCCAGTTCCACCCCGATCAGCAGCCCCGCGCCGCGGATGCCGGCAATGCCGGGCAGGGTCGCAGTCAATTCGCGCAGGCGGTCCAGCGCATAGGCCCCCAACTCGGCGGCACGCTCCACCAGCCCTTCGTCGCGGATGATGTCGAGGGTGGTCAGGCCGGCGCGCGCGAGCAGCGGGTTCTTCTCGTGGGTGTAATGGCCGAGCGCGCGGTCGGCGGCCACGTCCAGCCCGGCGCGGGCAATCACCGCGGACAGCGGCAGCATGGCGCCGCCCAACGCCTTGCCCAGCACCAGGATATCCGGCCGCGCGCCGAACGGCTCGTGGCTGAACAGGCTTCCGGTTTTGCCGAGGCCTGTCGGGATCTCGTCGAAGATCAGCAGGGCGCCGGCGGCATCGCAGGCCCGGCGCACCTCCGCCCAGAAGCCCGGCGGCGGCACATAGGGCACGGCGCGCACCGGTTCCGCCACCACGGCGGCGACGTCGCCCTCCTTTTCCAGCACATAGCGCAGCATCCGCGCGCAGGTCATCCGGCAGGCATCCAGATCGGGGCCGCCGCCGGGGGCCGGGTCGAAGCCGTAGGGGCAGCGGGCGCAGGCGAATGGCGCTACATGCTCCGTCCCCGGCAGCAGCGGCCCGATCCCGTGGGAGCGGAACAGCGCCTCGCCCCCGACCCCGGACGCGCCGAATCCGGCGCCATGGAAGGCATCCCAGAAGGAGACGGTTTTGAAGCGGCCGGTGGCGACACGGGCCAGCTTCAGCGCGATCTCGATCCCCTCCGACCCGCCGGGCGCGAACAGAACGCGGCTGCCGGGACCGGTCGGGGCCAGCGCCGCCAACCGCTCCGCCAGTTCGGCCGCCGGCTCGCAGGCGAAGCGGCGCGGGGCGAAGCTCAGATCGTCCATCTGCGCCTTCAGCGCCGCCACCAGCCGGGGGTGGGCGTAACCGATGTGGTGGACGCTGTTGCCGTGGAAATCCATGAAACGGCGACCGTCCATGTCCTCGATCCAGATGCCGTCCGCCTTGCGGATCGCCGACAGGCAGGGGGTGGACAGCGACTGTCTCAGGAAGGCGGCGGCATCGCGCTCCACCAGAGTGCGGGACCTGGGGCCGAGCGCGTCGGCCATCCAGCGCGCGCGTTGCGGGCCGAGGTTGACGTCGCCTTCGGAACGGTCGGGTTGCATGGGGTCTTCCTTACTGTCAGTCGCTCCGTCAGCCGCCGGTCTTGCCGGAGCGTGCGGCGGCGCAGGCGCCGCGCAGTGCCGGGGAAAAGGGATCGAGCGCGCCGAGCCGGCCGGGCGCGAAGGGGGCGAGGTCCACCGGTCCTGGTTGGCCCAGGACGGCTGCCGCCACCGCCCGGCCAATGCCACCCGACGCGGCGATGCCGGCACCGCAGCAGCCGGTCGCCATGAACAGCCCCTCCACCTCCGGAACCGGTCCCAGCACGAAGCGGCCATCGGCGGTGTAGGTGGACAGGCCGGAGACGTAATGGGCGATGCCGGCCTGGAGCAGCGGCGGGCAGAGACGCGCCAATGCCTGCCAGCCTTCCTCCAGCGTCTCCAGGCCGCCGTCCGAATCGTCGAGGTCGAGCCCGGCCGTGTCGTGGGGAAGCCGCGCCGGGTCGAGTGCCAGCGACCGGCGCCCGCGCAGCCCGAACAGCAGCGCCCCCAGTTCCGGCCGGGCATAGGCCCCGGCATCGGGCATGACCAGCACGGGCAGGTCGCGGGGAAACATGTCGGGGCGGGGTTCGGTGATCCAATACTGGCTGCGCACCGGCGCCTGCGGCAGTCCGACCCCGGCGGACCAGGCCAGTCCGGCCGCCCAGGCTCCGGCGGCATTCACCACCACCGGTGCGGCGATGAAGCCCCGATCGGTACAGATGCCCGCCACACGACCGCGCTCCACCCGGATCGCCTGCACCGACAGGCCGGTGCTGATCCGGACGCCGGCATGTCGGGCCGACCGGCGGTAGGCGTCGGCCAGCCGCATCGGGTCGATGAAGCCGTCCAGCGGCATGAAGGCGGCACGCTCGACGGCCTCCGCCGACAGGCAGGGGGCGAGGCGGGCGGCGCCGTCGCCGTCCAGCCAGTCCACCGGATCGGTGCCGGCGGCGACCAGGGTGCGCAGGGAATCGACACGCGCGCCGCTGGCGGCGACATGCAGGGTGCCGACCCTTCGCAGGCCGAGATCCTCGCCCAACTCCTCTTCCAGGCTCGTGATCGCGGTGTAGGTGTCCCGCACCAGTGCCGCCGTCGCGGCATCGCCGCGGGCGCGGGTCAGCAGGGCGGCGGCCCGCGCCGTGGCCTGTGTCGAGGGCGGATGACGGTCGACCACCAGAACCGACCGGGCGCCGCCGGTCCCCAACGCCCGCCCGAGCGCCCAGGCGACCGCCAGACCCAGGATGCCGGCGCCGACAATGACAATGTCGGCACCGTCGATGGGGGCGGGAGTGATGGTCACGGCTTCTCGCCGCGCGCCAGCCGCGCTTCGATGGCGTCGAGCAGCGGCAGCGCCTCGGCCAGCGAGCGCACTACGTAATGGGCGCCGGCCCGCGCTAGCCGGTCGGCCGCCGCGGCATGCAGCGCGTCGCGCCTGCCCGGCGCCAGCGCCTGCCAGTCGGCAAGCGGCAGGCCAACCTCGTTGCCGGTGTCGGCCACCGCGATGGTCCACATGCCGGCGTTCAGCCCCTCTTCCACATCGACAACGGTGTCGCCGATCTTCACGCACGCCTCGACCGGCGAGACCGACAGCTCGACGATGCAGCGCAGAGCCATCGCCGGACCGGGGCGCCCGGCCGGCGTCTCCCCGGCGCAGACGGTGATGTCGGGCTTATAGCCCTGCGCCGCCGCCACCCGCTGCACCACATCCATCACCGGGCGCGGATAGCCGGTGGTCGAGCCGATCTTCAGCCCGCGCGCCCGCATGGCGGCGACCGTTTCGGCGGCGCCGGGGATCAGGTCGGAATGCTGGGCCACTACATCCACCTGCAGGGGCAGGAAGGTTTCATAGAGGCGGTCGACATCGGCGTCGGTGGGGGCCGCGCCATGCACCGCGGTCCAGGCCTCGGCCACCGGCGCCATGCGGGTGATCGCCTGGATGTGGTGCCACTTTGCCATGCCCATGGGGGCGCGGGCCTGTTCCAGCGTGATGATGACGCCGGAGCGGCGGAAGGCCTCCATGAAGGCGCCGGCCGGGGCGAGGCAGCCATGGTCCACCGTGGTCCCGGCCCAGTCGAGAATGACGGCCTGCAGCGGGCCGGTGTAGCGGCGCGAATAGACGAAGCTCATGGGATCGGGCTTTCGAGCGGAAGGGTAGGGTCAGGGTGCGCCGGAGGCGACGCCCATCTCGGACAGGGTGGCGCGGATGGCGGCGATGGCGGCGGTCATCTCCTCCGCGCCCAGCCGGCCGATGCAGCCGATGCGGAAGCTGTCGGCCACCGTCAGCTTGCCGGGATAGATGACGAAGCCGCTCTGGCGCAGCCGGTCGTAGAAATCGGCGAAGACGAAGGCTGGGTCGGCCGGCATGCGGAAGGTGACGATGATCGGGGCCTGCAGATGGTCGGGCAGCAGCGTCTCGAAGCCCAGCGCCCGCATGCCGTCGATCAGGATGGCGGCGTTGGCGCGATAGCGGGCGCCGCGTCCCTCGACGCCGCCTTCCGCCTCATGCTCGTCCAGCGCCTGGGCGAAGGCGGCGACCACATGGGTGGGCGGGGTGAAGCGCCACTGCGCGTTCGCCTCGAACCCGCGCCACTGGTCGTACAGGTCGAGCGACAGGGAATGGGCATTGCCCTTGGCGGCTTCCAGCGCGTCGCGGCGGGCGATGACGAAGCCCATGCCCGGCACCCCCTCCAGGCACTTGTTGGAGGATGCGGCGACCGCCACGGCGCCCAGCGCCGCCATGTCCAGGGGAAGCGCGCCGAATGCGCTCATGGCGTCGATCAGCAGGGCGCGGCCACGGGACCGGACCACCTCCGCCACGGCTTCGATGGGATTGAGGATGCCGGAGGTGGTTTCGCAGTGGACGACGGCGACATGGGTGATCGCCGGATCGGCGTCCAGCGCCTCGGCGAGGGCGGCGGGCGACACCGGCTGGTCCTCCGCCGTTTCCAGCGCGGTGACGGACCGGCCTGCCACCTCGGCGATGCGGACCATGCGGGTGCCGTAGGCGCCGTTGACCAGAACCAGCAGCCGGCCGGCGCGCGGCACCAGCGTGCCGATCATCGCCTCCACCGCAAAGGTGCCGGACCCCTGGACCGGAACCGCGGCATGGCTGTCGGCGCTGCCGCCGGCCAGACGCACCAGCCGGTCGCGGGTGGCGGCGTTCAACGCAATGAAGCGTCCGTCCCGCGATCCCCAATCACGCAGCATCGCCTGCTTTACGGAGGCGGAGGTGGTCAGCGGACCCGGGGTCAACAGATAGGGGGTCAGCAGATAGGGCACAGGGTCGGACATCTGGGAAAATCCCGAAGAGAAGAAGGGAGCGGTGACTGACGGAATGGCCCCATGACGCCGGTTCGCCTATTATAAATCCAATCCATTCGACCTATGGGTCCATAGATGAAATCAATGAACTTCGCCCAGCTTCGCGCCTTCCATGCGGTGGCGACGGAGGGGGGATTCACCAAGGCGGCCCGCCTGCTGAACGTGACGCAGCCGACCTGCTCGCAGGAGGTGAAGGCGCTGGAAGAGACCTATGGCGTCACCCTGTTCGACCGCAGCAATCGCCAAGTGGTGCTGACCGAGGTCGGCACGGCGCTGTTCGCCGTCACCCGCCGCCTGTTCGCAGCCGAGCAGGAGGCGATGGAACTGCTGGCCGGAGTCCGGCATCTGGATGGCGGCACGCTGGCGGTCGGGGCGGACGGGCCGTTCCACGCGGTGCCGCTGATCGCCCGCTTCACCTGTGCCCATCCGGGGCCGACGGTGACGCTGGCCGTCGGCAACTCGCGGACCATGCTGGAAGGGCTGATGGAGACGCGGATCGACGTGGCGGTGCTGGCCGACGTGCCGGGGGACTCCCGGCTCTATGTGCTGCCGCTGCGGCGCGACCCGGTGCGGGCGCTGCTGCCGAAGGCGCACCCACTGGCGCGGCGCCGGGCGGTGGCGCTGAGCGATCTGACGGCGGAACGGCTGGTCCTGCGCGAGCCGGGATCGATGACCCGCCGGCTGGTCGAACGCGCGCTGGCGGCGGCGGAGGTCACGCCCGCCGCGATCATCGAAATTCAAAGCCGCGAGGCGGTGGTGGAGGCGGTGGCGGCGGGGCTTGGCATCGGCTTCACCTCCGCCGCCGAGTTCACCGGCGACGGGCGTCTGGTTCTGCTGCCGATCGCCGGGGCCGAGATCGAGATGGACGAGTATGTGGTCTGCCTGCGCGAACGCCGCCGGCTGGCGGTGGTGCGGGCGTTTCTGGATCTGGCGCGGGAAGTGGCGGCGGAGGCGAGCGGCCCCTTGTCGTCCGGACTCAGCGCCGCCGCCACGCCTGCGTCCGCCGCTGCAGGGCCCAGGACAGCAGGGCATGCAGCGCCCGCACCACGGCGGAGGTGAGGACGATCATCATCGCCATGGCGGCGGCTCCCGCCACTTCGCCGGCGTCGTCCATGTTCAGCACGGCGACCGACGCCGGCTTGGTTTCCGGCGAATACAGGAAGACCACCGCCGACACCGTGGTCATGGCGTTGACGAAGAAATAGATGGCGATGTCGAGGATGGCCGGCAGGCAGAGCGGCACCGTCACCCGCAGGAAGGTGGACCACACCGGCACCTTCAGGCTGGCCGATACCGCTTCGAACTCGGCATCCAGTTGCTTCAGGGCGGTGACGGCGGTCAAATGGCTGACGGTGTAGAAATGCGCCACCGTCGCCAGCACCAGGATCGCCATGCCGTGATAGAGCGAGCCCAGCGGGTTCCACGGCGCGTTGAAGAAGAAGATGTAGGCGAGCCCCAGAACCATGCCCGGCACCGCCAGCGGCAGGATCGCCATCAGCCGCACCGTGCCCTTCATCACCGCGCGCCCCGGCGCCCGTTCCACCAGCCAGGCGCCGGTGAAGACGATGGCGGTGCCGGCCAGCGCGGTCCAGAAGGCCAGGGTCAGGCTGTTGGCGTAGCTGCTCCAGCCCGCCGAGTCGAGCTGGGCGAAGTCGTAGTTCGCCAGCGTCGGCGTCAGGTTATAGGGCCAGAAGGTGACGATGGAGGCGAAGCCGGCCACCCCCAGCAGCCCCAGCAGCAGGCCGCCGACCAGCGCGCAGAACAGGAAGGCCAGCCGGTCGCCGACCGGGTTCAGCCGCGGCTGGAACGGCACCGAGCGGGCGGACAGCAGCGCCATCTGCCGGCGCTGGCCGAACCAATCGGCGACGAAGGCCAGCACTGCGGGCAGAAGCAGGACGATGCCGACCACCGCCCCCATGCCGAAATTCTGCAGGCCGACCACCTGCTTGTAGACGTCGGTCGCCAGCATGTTGGTGGAGCCGCCGATCACCTTGGGCACGCCGAAATCGGTGACCACCAGCGTGAACACCACGAAGACGGCGGAGATCAGGCCATAGCGCACGCCGGGCAGAGTGATGGTGACGAAGCGCTTCCAGGCGCCGGCCCCCAGCGCCTCCGCCGCCTCGTACAGGCGGGCGTCGGAGGTCGACAGCGCCACGGTCAGGATCATCACCGCATGCGGGAAGGCGTAGAAGACCTCGCCCATCACGATGCCGATGGGACCGTAGATGCTCTCCCCCATCAGCAGGCCGCGCAGGATGCCCTTGTTGCCGAACAGGTAGACCAGCGCAATGGCCGGCAGCAGCGACGGCGCCAGCAGCGGGATCTGCGCCAGCAGCCGGAACACCCCTTTGCCCGCCATGGCGGTGCGGGTCAGGCAGAAGGCGTAGAGGAAGGCCAGCGGCACCGTGATCGCGGTAGTCAGCAGCGACAGGGTCAGGCTGTTGACCACCGACCGCACCAGCGTCGGCGTCTCCAGGAAAGCAGCGAAATTGGCGAGCCCAACGAAGGCGCCGTCGCGGTCGTAGACACTGCGCAGGAACAGCGCGCACAGCGGCAGCAGGACGAACAGCGCCAGGAACAGCGCGATCCCGCCCATCCCCAGCCCGAACAGCCAGCGCTCGCCCCGCTCCACCGGCCGGCCGGACTGGCGTGCGGCGAAGAGAGGGAGTTTCAGCGCATTTGCCCTGAGCGCGCTCATCGCGTCGCCTCGAACACGCGCAGCCGCTCGCGCGGCAGGGTCACCGCCAGCCGGCGGCCGGAATCCAGCGACAGGTCGCGCACCAGATTGGCCGACAGGTCGGCGGTGACGCGGGCGTCGCCCAGCCCGTCGGCGGCCAGCCGGGCGCGGTGGAAGGGGCCGAGGAATTCCAGGCTTTCGATCACCGCGTCGAGCGTGTTGGCGCCGCCGGCTGCGCGCACCTGCACGTCCTCCGGCCGCAGGCAGACGGTCACGGCGGCGCCGGGGGCCGCCGCGGACAGATGGTCGCCGTCGCAGTCGAAGCCATGCTCGCCCAGCCGCACCCGGCCCGGCGCCTCCAGCACGCCCGGCAGGAAATTCATCGCCCCGACGAAATCGGCGACGAAGGGGCTGGCCGGCCGGTGATAGACCTCGTTGGGCGTGCCGACCTGCTCGATCACGCCGTTGTTCATCACCACGATGCGGTCGGCCATGGTCAGCGCCTCCTCCTGGTCGTGGGTGACCATGATGGTGGTGATGCCCAGCCGGCGGTGCAGGTCGCGGATCTGGCGGCGCAGATGCAGCCGCACCCGCGCGTCGAGCGCCGACAAAGGCTCGTCCAGCAGAAGCAGGCCGGGGGAGGGTGCCAGCGCGCGGGCCAGCGCCACCCGCTGCTGCTGCCCGCCGGAAAGCTGACCCGGATATTTTGGGCCGGCATCGGGCAGGCCGACCAGCGCCAGCAGTTCCTCCACCCGCGCCCGTTCGGCGGCCCGGCCCAGCTTCAGGCCGTAGGCGACGTTCCTGTGCACGGTCAGGTTCGGGAACAGTGCATAGGATTGGAAGACGATGCCGTAATCGCGCGCCGACGGCGGCAGGCGCGACACGTCGCGGTCCCCCAGCCACACCGTCCCGCCGCTCTGCGGATCGAGTCCGGCGATCACCCGCAACAGCGTGGTCTTGCCGCAGCCGGACGGCCCGAGGAAGCAGACGAACTCGCCGCGCCGGATGTCGAGCGACACGCCCTTCAGCGCGGTGAAGGCACCGAAGGTCTTGACGATGGAGTCCAGGCGGAGATGGGGCTTGGCGGCGGTCATTGGCGGCATGTCCCGGCGGGAAACGGTAAGGACGGGCGGGTGCATCGGGGCACCCGCCCGTCGGTTCGGCTTGGCTCGGCTCGGTGATCGCCGACCTTCAGCACTACTCTACCAATCCCAAGAGAGGCTGGTTCCGACGCAAAGCCCTTCTCCCCCTGCGGGAGAAGGGTTGGGATGAGGGGTATTCGCCGCAGGCGAACACGCGAAGCGGACTCTCTTCCGGCCATCCGGCTGTAATCCCCCTCACCCCAACCCCTCTCCCGCGAGGGGAGAGGGGCTACTTGCAACCGCAAAGCCTCTCTCAGACGATGAGATTGGCAGAGCAGCGTCAGCTCTTCGGTTCGGACTTGGCGCCGTAGCGCTTTTCCCAATCCGCCAGGATACGGTCGCGGTTGGCGGCGGCCCAGACGAAGTCGTTGGTCTTGTTCATCGCCGCTTCCGCATTCTTCGGATAGTTCGGCGTCTCCTTGGTCACGCCCGGATGCGCCGTGACCTGATAGAAGTTCACATACTGCTCGTTCGCCTTGCGGCTGGCCGCCCAGTCGGCGAGCGCCTTCGCGGCCTCGACGTTGCGGGTGCCCTTGACGATGGCCGTCGCCTCCATCTCCCAGCCCACGCCTTCGGAGGCCAGGATCACGTCGATCGGCGCGCCCTTGGTCTTCTGCTGGGCGCCGGTGTATTCGATGGAGATGCCGATCGGGTATTCGCCGGCCGCCGCCATCTTGCAGGGCTTGGAACCCGAATGGGTGTAGAGCGCGATGTTGTCGTTCAGCGTGTCCATATAGGACCAGCCCTTTTCCGCCCCCATGGTCTGCAGCCAGCCCGACACGGCGAGGAAGCCGGTGCCCGACGAGGCCGGATTCGGCATGACGATCTGGCCCTTGTATTCCGGCTTCAGCAGGTCGGCCCAGGAGGTCGGCTTCGGCAGCTTCTTCTTCTCCGCCTCCACCGTGTTGAAGCAGATGGCGGCCATCCAGGCATCCATGCCGACCCAGGCCGGCGGGGTCTTGGCGTCGCGGAAGCTCGGCTTCAACGCTTCGGCACCCTTGGGCTGATAGGGCATCAGCATGCCCTGGGCGTCCAGGATCATCAGGCTGGAGGCGGCGAGGCCCCACACCGCGTCGGCCTTGGGATTGTCCTTCTCGGCCAGCAGCTTGGCGGTGACGACGCCGGTGGAATCGCGCACCCAGTCGATCTCGATGCCGGGATTGTCGGCCTCGAACGCCTTCTTGTAGGGGGTGAGCTGTTCGTTCTCCAGCGCGGTGTAGACGGTCAGGCGGGTGGCGGCCCCGGCCGGGGAGGCGGTCGGAACGGCGGCGAGCAGCGCCAATGCGCAAGTGCCCAGCAGAATGGTGCGGCGGATCATCATGGTGCTCCCGTGGTCCAAAGGGCGGAGTGAAAGGGCGTCCTGGAACAGCCTGTCTGCCGCGGAGGCCGGCCTGTCTGTCGCCGCCGCCCCGGCACGGGAAATTTCTCTACGCCGAAGCCGCCGCTTACTCCCGTTAAGCTTTGGTGACTCGAGCGCCGCCCAAATGCCGGTTCTGGAAAAACCGGAACCCGACGTAACTCCGGCGGGCCGCTGTTGTTTCATGAGCGGAACTTATAGGCCCTATCGCAAATTGAGGGCTGATCGTCCGGCCGGCGCGACCCAGCTTGTGGGGATGCGCGTTGGTGGAAGCGAAGCGGGGCGCCCCTTGCGCGCTTTGCCGACGGGCAATGCCTTGACGACAGGAGGGAAGCACGCGATGCACCAGTCCGGCGACCTGGACGTTACACGGCGCGGAGTCCTGATGGGAACCGCGGCGACCATCGCGCTGACGGCGGGAAGCTTCCCGGTGCCGGCCGAAGCGGCAATCGGCGACGCCGCCCCGCAACAGACCCTGACCCCCGTCACCTCGACCGTGTCCTTCACGGTGAATGGCCGAAGCCATGACCTGACGCTGGACACGCGCACCACCCTGCTGGATGCGCTGCGCGAGCATCTGCATGTGACTGGTCCCAAGAAGGGATGCGACCACGGGCAGTGCGGCGCCTGCACCGTTCTGGTCGAGGGGCGGCGGATCAACTCCTGCCTGTCGCTGGCGGTGATGCACCAGGGCGACAGCATCACGACCATCGAGGGGCTGGGCATGCCCGACCGCATGCATCCGATGCAGGCCGCCTTCGTGAAGCATGACGGCTATCAGTGCGGCTATTGCACCCCCGGCCAGATCTGTTCCGCCGTCGCCGTCCTGAAGGAGATCGAGGCCGGTATCCCCAGCCATGTCAGCGCCGACCTGATGGCGGCGCCGAGGCTGACCGCCGACGAACTGCGCGAGCGGATGAGCGGCAACATCTGCCGCTGCGGCGCCTATTCCAACATCGTCGATGCGATCACCGAGGTCGCCGGGAGGGAAGCATGAGGCCCTTCAGCTACGAACGCGCGGGCAACCCGGCCGAAGCCGCGGCCGCCGCGGTCCGCACCCCCGGCGCCAAGTTCATTGCCGGCGGCACCAACCTGCTCGACCTGATGAAGCTGGAGATCGAGACGCCGGTCCATCTGATCGACGTCAATGGCCTGTCGCTCGACAAGGTGGAACCGACCGCGGACGGGGGCTTGCGCGTCGGCGCACTGGTGCGCAACACCGATCTTGCCGCCGACGAACGGGTGCGGCGCGATTACGGGGTGCTGTCGCGGGCACTGCTCGCCGGGGCCTCTGGCCAGCTGCGCAACAAGGCGACCACCGCGGGCAACCTGCTTCAGCGCACCCGTTGCCCCTATTTCTACGACACGGCGCAGCCCTGCAACAAGCGCCGGCCCGGCAGCGGATGCGCCGCCATCGGCGGTTTCAGCCGCCAGCTGGCGGTGATCGGCGGCAGCGAGGCCTGCATCGCCACCCACCCCAGCGACATGGCGGTTGCCATGCGCGTGCTGGACGCGACCGTGGAGACGGTGCGGCCGGACGGCGCCACCCGCAGCATCCCGATCGCCGACTTCCACCGTCTGCCCGGCGACACCCCGCATATCGAGACGGTGCTGGAACCCGGCGAGCTGATCACCGCGGTGACTCTGCCGCGGCCGGCCGGCGGCACGCATCTCTATCGCAAGGTGCGCGACCGCGCCTCCTACGCCTTCGCGCTGGTGGCCGTTGCGGCGGTCGTCCAGCCGGATGGCAGCGGGCGGGTGGCGCTGGGCGGCGTCGCGCACAAGCCGTGGCGCGTCGAGGCGGCCGAGGCCGAAATGCCCAAGGGGGCCAAGGCCGTCACCGCGCAACTGCTGGCCGGCGCCAAGCCGACGCCGGAGAACGCCTTCAAGCTGCCGCTGGTCGAGCGAACGCTCGGCTCCGTCCTGGCCGAAGCGAAAGGCTGAGCCATGAAGTTCGACACCCCCGCGACCACCAACCCGATCGACCAGCTGAAAATCATCGGCAAGCCGACCAGCCGCATCGACGGGCCGCTGAAGACCACGGGAACGGCCCCCTATGCCTATGAGCGCCACGACGTGGTGCCGGATCAGGTCTATGGCCATGTCGTCGGTGCCGGCATCGCCAAGGGCCGCATCGCCTCGCTGTCGGTGGAGGAGGCGAAGGCCGCGCCGGGCGTGCTGGCCGTCGTCACCCATGAGACGGCGGGCAAGCTCGGCAAGGGCAAGCGCAACGCCGCTCCGCTTCTGGGTGGTCCGGAGATCGCCCATTACCATCAGGCCGTGGCGCTGGTCGTCGCCGAGACCTTCGAGCAGGCGCGCGCCGCGGCGAACCTCGTCCGCGTCGAGTACCGGAAGGCCGACGGCGCCTTCGATCTCGCCCGCGCCAAGGAGGCCATGGGCGATGCGGCCGAGCACAAGAAGGAGGACTCCGTCGTCGGCGATTTCGCCGGGGCCTTCGCTTCGGCACCGGTCAAGCTGGACGAGACCTACAGCACGCCCGACGAGACCCACGCGATGATGGAACCCCATGCCAGCATCGCCGCCTGGCAGGGTGACCGGCTGACGGTGTGGACCTCCAACCAGATGATCGACTGGGCGGCGACCGATCTGGCCGAGACGCTGGAGATGCCGAAGGAGAAGGTCCGCGTGATCTCCCCCTTCGTCGGTGGCGGTTTCGGCGGCAAGCTGTTCCTGCGGGCAGACACGCTGCTGGCGGCGCTGGGCGCGCGGGCGGCGGGGCGGCCGGTCAAGGTGGCGCTGCCGCGGCCGATGATGGCCAACAACACCACCCATCGGCCGGCGACGATCCAGCGCGTCCGCATCGGCGCCACCGCCGACGGCAGGATCACCGCCATCGCCCATGAAAGCTGGTCCGGCAACCTGCCCGACGGCAGTCCGGAGACCGCGACCGACCAGACGCGCCTGCTCTATGCCGGGGCCAACCGGCTGACCGGGACGCGGCTTGCCCGTCTGGACCTGCCGGAAGGCAATGCCATGCGGGCGCCGGGCGAGGCGCCGGGCCTGATGGTGCTGGAAATCGCCATGGACGAGATGGCGGAGCGGCTGAAGCTCGATCCGGTGGAATTCCGCATCCTCAACGACACCCAGGTCGACCCCGAAAAGCCGGAGCGCCCCTTCTCCCAGCGCCAGCTGGTGCAATGCCTGCGCACCGGTGCCGAGCGCTTCGGCTGGAGCAAGCGCAGCGCCGAGCCGGGGCGGGTGCGCGACGGGCGCTGGCTGGTCGGCGTCGGCATGGCTGCGGCCTTCCGCAACAACCTGCTGACCAAGTCGGCGGGGCGGGTGCGGCTGGACAGGCGCGGCGTTGTGACGGTCGAGACCGACATGACCGACATCGGCACCGGCAGCTACACCATCATCGCCCAGACCGCGGCGGAGATGATGGGCGTCGGGCTGGACAAGGTCGTCGTACGGCTGGGCGATTCCAGCTTCCCGGTGTCGGCCGGGTCGGGTGGGCAATGGGGCGCCAACAACTCCACCGCCGGCGTCTATGCCGCCTGCGTGAAGCTGCGGGAGGCGGTGGCGCAGAAGCTGGGTTTCAATTCGGCCGACGCGCAGTTCGCGGACGGGCAGGTGCTCTCGGGGAACCGCCGCGTGCCGCTGGCGCAGGCGGCCGGCGACGGCGACCTTTCGGCGGAGGACGGCATCGAATATGGCGACCTCGACAAGAAGGCCCAGCAATCGACCTTCGGTGCGCATTTCGTCGAGGTCGGCGTCGATGCCGCGACGGCGGAAATCCGCGTGCGGCGGATGCTGGCCGTCTGCGCGGCGGGCCGCATCCTGAACCCGCTGTCGGCGCGCAGCCAGGTGATCGGCGCCATGACCATGGGGGTGGGCGCCGCGCTGATGGAGGAACTGGCGGTGGACACCCGCGCCGGCTTCTTCGTCAACCACGACCTCGCCGGCTACGAGGTGCCGGTCCATGCCGACATCCCCCACCAGGAGGTGATTTTCCTGGACGAAACCGACCCGATGTCGTCGCCGATGAAGGCGAAGGGTGTCGGCGAGTTGGGCCTGTGCGGCGTCGGTGCCGCCATCGCCAACGCCGTCTACAACGCCACCGGCGTGCGCGTACGCGATTACCCCGTCACGCTGGACAAGCTGATCGACCGCATGCCGCCGATCGGCTAGCCATCCGCGGTCAGTCGCCCGCGGCGGGTGTCCCCAGGGAGGACAGATACTGCTCCTCCCACTGGCGGCAGGCGTCCAGTTCGCCGAACAGCCATTGGCGGAACAGCCGGATCTTGGGCAGGTCGGCGGTCGATTTCAGCGTGACGAAGCCATGCCCCTGCGCCCGCAGGCCGCGGGTGGGGAAGGGGACGACCAACTGCCCGGACTGAAGCTCCTGCCGGGCGAGCAGAAGGCTGTCCAGGCACACCCCCATGCCGTTCACCGCCGCATTGATCGCCATGAAGGAGCGGTCGAAGCGCAGGCCGCGGTCCATGTCCAGCTGCACGCCGCGATGTTTGCGCGCCCAGTCGCGCCAGCCGACGATGTTGATCTCCGAATGGATCAGGATGTGGCGGCTGAGATCCTTCGGCTCGCGGATCGGGATCAGTCCGTTCGCCAGCGCAGGCGAGCACATCGGCACGATGACGTCGTCCGGGAACTGCTCCAGCACGCAGCCGGCCGGCGGCGGGCCGGGGTTGTAGCGGATGTCGACGTCCACCGCTCCCGTCGTCAGGTCGATTGGCGAAACCGAGGCCTGCAGCCGGATGTCGATGGCGGGATGCAGCGCCTTCACCCGGTTCAGTCGCGGCATCAGCCATTGGGTGGCGAAGCTGGGCATCGAGCGGACGGTGAGGATCTCGGTGCCGCTGTTCGACGTGGTGACGTTGCGGATGGCGGTCTCCATCCGGGCGAAGGCGCCGACGATCTCGGTGGCGAAGCTGCGCCCGGCATCGGTCAGCGCAACCGAACGGTGCACCCGATGAAACAGCGGCAAGCCAAGCTGTTCCTCTAGGATTTTCACCTGATGGCTGATCGCCGAGGGCGTCAGTCCGAGATCCTCTGCCGCGGTCGCGAAGGAGCCGAGCCGCGCAGCAGCCTCGAACGCCTGTAAAGCCTTGATCGAGACCCGTTTCCGCATCGCGCCATTCACATGAATTACATTCATCAATGCGTGATCTTATTCGTTTGTCGAATTCATCTCAAGATCATACGATCACCTCAATCATCGGCTGAACGAATCATCGGTCAGCCAGAGTGAAATCACCACAACCGAGCGAAACCGACGCTCCGTCGCGGCATCCACCGGGCCGCCACGGCGGAGCCTGCTTCGACAAAGGGAGCGAGCATGCTGCTGTCCAACAAGGTCTGCGTCATCACCGGCGCCGCGTCGCGCCGCGGCATCGGCCGGGCGACCGCGAGGCTTTTCGCGCTGCATGGCGGGCGCGCGATCATCCTGGACCTCGACGCCGGGCAGGCTGCCGAAGCCGCCGCCGAGCTGGGCGAGGCCCATCGCGGTCTGGCCTGCGACGTGACCGACCGCGACGCCTGCTTCGCCGCCGCGAACCGCGTGGTCGAGGAGTTCGGCCGCATCGACGTGCTGGTCAACAATGCCGGCATCACCCAGCCGCTGAAGTTCATGGACATCGGCCCAAAGAACTACGAGGCGGTGACCGACGTCAGCCTGCGCGGCACGCTGTACATGAGCCAGGCGGTCGTCCCCCACATGCGGGAGCGCAAGTCCGGCTCCATCGTCTGCATCTCGTCCGTTTCGGCGCAGCGCGGCGGCGGCATCTTCGGCGGTCCGCACTACAGCGCGGCCAAGGCCGGCGTGCTGGGCCTCGCCAAGGCGATGGCGCGCGAACTGGGGCCGGACAATGTCCGCGTCAATTCGGTGACGCCGGGCCTGATCCAGACCGACATCACCGGCGGCAAGCTGACCGACGAGCTGCGGGCGGAAATCCTGAAGGGCATCCCGCTGAACCGCCTGGGCGACGCCGAGGATGTGGCCCGCTCCTGCCTGTTCCTGGCGTCGGAGCTGTCCTCCTACATCACCGGCGCCACGCTCGACGTCAACGGCGGCATGCTGATCCACTGATCCCGAAATGCTGGAGACACCTCCCGTGGACACCGCACTCGACACCACCCCGCTGGGGCACAATGTGCCGCTGGCCGAACGCGCCTACCGCATCCGCCGCAACGCCCTGCTGATGGGCGAGGTGCAGGGGCAGGGCTACATCGGCCAGGCGCTCGACATCGCCGACGTTCTGGCGGTCTCCTATTTCCACGCCATGAAGTACCGGCCCGAGGACCCGCATTGGGAGGAGCGCGACCGCTTTCTGCTGTCCAACGGCCATTACGCCATCGCGCTCTACGCGGCATTGATCGAGGCCGGCATCGTCCCGGCGGAAGAACTGGAGACCTACGGCAGCGACGACAGCCGCCTGCCGATGTCGGGCATGGCCAGCTACACGCCGGGCATGGAGATGTCGGGCGGCTCGCTCGGCCTCGGCCTCAGCATCGCGGTCGGCATCGGGCTGGGGCTGAAGCGCAAGAACTCCGCTGCCCGTGTCTACACGCTGTTTTCTGACGGCGAGCTGGACGAGGGTTCGGTGTGGGAGGCCATCATGTCGGCCGCCCATTACAAGCTCGACAACATGATCGCCATCGTCGACGTCAACAACCAGCAGGCCGATGGCCCCTCCACCCAGGTGATGGCGTTCGAGCCGCTGGTGGACAAGCTGGAAGCCTTCGGCTGGTTCGTCCAGCGCATCGACGGCAACGACATGGACGCGGTGATCGCCGCCTTCGACGCCGCCAAGTCGCACCCGGAGGCCAAGCCGCGGATGATCGTCTGCGACACGAAGATGGGCAAGGGCGTGCCCTTCCTCGAAGCCCGCGAAAAGAACCACTTCATCCGCGTCGACGCGCACGAATGGCAGCTGGCGCTCGATGCGCTCGACGCCGGGAGGACCGCATGAGCACCGCTGCAAACACCACCGCAAAGCCGCGCCTGAAGACCTCCGCCATGATCGCCTCGATCGCGGCGGACGGGCAGCGGACCAGGCCGGCCCCCTTCGGCCATGCGCTGGTCGAGTTGGCGAAGCAGCGGCCGGAGATCGTCGGCATGACCGCCGATCTCGCCAAATACACCGACCTGCACATCTTCGCCCAGGCCTATCCCGACCGCTTCTATCAGATGGGGATGGCCGAGCAGCTGCTGATGGGCGCGGCGTCGGGCATGGCGCATGAGGGCATGATGCCCTTCGTCACCACCTACGCCGTCTTCGCCTCGCGCCGCGCCTATGACTTCGTCCACCAGACGATCGCGGAGGAGAACCGCAACGTCAAGATCGCCTGCGCCCTGCCGGGGCTGACCTCCGGCTACGGACCCAGCCACCAGGCGGCCGAGGATCTGGCGCTGATGCGCGCCATGCCGAACATGGTGGTGATCGATCCCTGCGACGCGCACGAGATCGAGCAGGTGGTGCCGGCCATGGCCGCGCACAACGGCCCGGTTTACATGCGGCTGTTGCGTGGCAACGTCCCGCTGGTGCTGGACGAGTACGACTACAAATTCGAGCTCGGCAAGGCCAAGCTGCTGCGCGAAGGCGTGGACGTGCTGGTCATCTCGTCCGGCATCATGACGATGCGGGCGCTGGAAGTGGCGCAGCGGCTGGAGGCCGACAAGGTCGGCGTCGCCGTGCTGCACGTCCCCACCATCAAGCCGCTCGACACCGAGACCATCCTGCGTGAAGCCGGGCGCACCGGTCGCATGGTGGTGGTGGCGGAGAACCACACCGTCATCGGCGGGCTGGGCGAGGCGGTGGCCGGCACCCTGCTGCGCGCCGGCGTCGCCCCGGTCTTCCGCCAGATCGGCCTGCCCGACGAGTTCCTGAAGGCCGGCGCCCTGCCGACCCTGCACGACCTCTACGGCATCTCCACCGACGCCATGGCGGCCAGCATCAAGGGCTGGCTCTAGGACGACCGTTCATCCGACCCGATCAATCAACAAACGTCTATTGGGCAAACGCCCATAAGGCAAACGTCCATAGGGAGAGGAATCCGATGAAGAAGCTGCTCTTGTCGCTGATGGTGGGCACCGCCCTGGTCGCGTCGCCCGCCGCCTGGGCCCAGCAGGTCCTGCGTCTGGCCCACAACGCGGCCCCCGGCAACCCGAAGGCGGAAGCCTCGCTGAAGTTCGCGGAACTCGTCGCCCAAAAGACGGACGGACGGGTGAAGATCGAGGTCGGCGGCAGCGCCCAGTACGGCGACGACGTCGAGGCTCTGACCAGCATGCGTCTCGGCACGCTGGCCTTCAGCGCCAACTCGCAGGGCACCACCTCGGGCGTGGTGCCGGACTATGCGGTGCTGGGCCTGCCCTTCCTGTTCCAGTCGCTGCCGCAGGCCTGGAAGGTGCTGGACGGCCCGGTGGCGAAGAAGCTGGACGACGCGTCGAAGACCAAGGGTCTGGTGCTGCTGGCGATGTGGGACAACGGCATCCGCCATGTTTCCAACAACGTCCGCCCGATCACCAAGCCGGAGGATCTGGCCGGTGTGAAAATCCGCACCCCGCCGGACCCGATGACTGTGGACATCTTCAAGGCGCTGGGCGCCAACCCGACGCCGCTGGCCTTCTCCGAACTCTACATCGCGCTCCAGCAGGGCGTGGTGGACGGGCAGGAGAACCCGCTGATGAACATCCATTCCTCCAAGCTCTTCGAGGTGCAGAAATACATCTCGCTGACCGGCCACAAGTATGAGTCGACCCCGCTGCTGGCCAGCAAGATGGTGTTCGACACCCTGTCGAAGGCCGACCAGAAGGCGGTGCTGGACGCGGCGGCGGAGGCGGGCAAGCTGAACCGCGAGATGTCCGCCAAGGCCGACAAGGAACTGCGGTCGAAGATGGAGGACGCGGGCGTGAAGTTCAACACGGTGGATCCGGCGCCCTTCGTCGCCAAGACCAAGTCGGTCTACGACAAGTGGGAGAAGCAATTCCCCGAACTGGTGGCGCTGGTCCGCAAGGAGGCTGCGGCCGGGGCGGCGCCGTGATGACGGTGTCCCACGACCGGGAGCATGTGGTGGCGGGACTTCCCGCCACCCTTCTCCAGGCGGCTGACGGCGCGATTTCCGTCGCCTCCGCCGCCGTGTCGATCCTGTCGCTGGTCGTGCTGTTCCTGTCGCTGGGGGCCGAAGTCGTGGTCCGCTACCTGACCACCCAGGGGATGGGCTGGCCGTCCGAACTGCCCAACCTGCTGTTTCCCTGGCTGGTGATGGGCGGCGTGGTGCTGGCGGCGCAGAAGGGCGCGCACATCTCGGTCACGCTGCTGCTGGACATGCTTCCCCGTACGGCGGCCCGGTCGCTGCTGCTGGCGATGCAGGTGGTGGTGGCTGCGACCTTCTTCTATCTCGCCTACATCGGCCTCGCCGTCATCGAGATCACCGGCAGCGAGGTTTATCCGGTGACGGGCGTCAGCGCCCGCTGGGCCTACCTGTCGCTGATCGCAGGATTCGTCGGGGTGGGGCTGACCGCCGTCACCACCTTCCTGCGCCTTCTGATCGCCGAGGATCCGCGGTCCGTCCGCGCCCATGTGTCGGAGGAAGAGATATGACCGCCATGATGGTGGCCGTCTTCGGCCTTCTCCTGCTTCTCTCGTTCCCCGTCGGCTACGCACTGGTCATCAGTTCCGGCGCCGCCGTCATGACACTGGGCTCGGTTCCCACCGTCATCTCCGTCATCAAGCTGTTCCAGCCGACCCAGAGCTTCCCGCTGCTGGCCATTCCCTTCTTCATCCTGTCCGGTGCGCTGATGATGAGCGGCACGCTGGGCCAGAAGCTGGTGCGTTTCGCCGCGGCGCTGGTCGGGCGCTATCCCGGCGGGCTGGCGCAGGTCACCGTCGTCGGTTCGACCATCTTCGGCGGCGTGTCCGGCTCCGCCGTGGCCGAGGCGTCGGCGCTGGGCTCCATGCTGATCCCCTGGCAGAAGCGCGAGGGCTATCCCGCCGCCTTCGGCGCGGCGGCGACCGCCTCCTCGTCGGTGATCGCGGGTCTGATCCCGCCGTCGATCCCGCTGATCCTCTATGCCGCGGTGTCGAACGCCTCCATCGCCTCGCTGTTCCTCGCCGGCATCCTGCCGGGGCTGATGCTTGCCGCCGGCATGATGATCGTCTGCTATGTCAGCGGCCGCATGCGCAACTTCCCCCTGCTGAAGAGCGAGGGTGGGCTGCGGGCGCTGGGGATGGCGACCGTCGCGGCGCTGCCGGCGCTGCTGATGCCGGCCTTCATCCTGGTGCTGCTGCGCTTCGGCATCGCCACCCCGACCGAGGTCAGCGTCATCGCCGTCGCCTACGCCCTGCTGGTCAGCGTGCTGATCTACCGCGACCTGACGGTGAAGCGGATCTACGCCGCGCTGCTGGGCACGGTCGTGACCACGGGCGTCGTCATGCTGGTCATCGCCGCCTCCAACCTTGTCGGCTATGTGCTGATCACCGAAGCCATCCCGAACGCCGTCGCCGGCTATGCCGAGAGCGTGCTGAAGGAGCCGTGGCTGATCATCCTGGCGATGAACCTGATCATGCTGGTGGTCGGCATGTTCCTCGACCTGCCGGCGGCGATCCTGCTGCTGGGCCCCACCTTCGTCGCGGTCGGCGGTGCCATCGGCATGGACCCGATCCAGTTGGGCATCATGATGGCCGTCAATCTCAGCATCGGCCTGTTCACCCCGCCCATCGGCACCACCCTGTTCATCTCCGCCGCCATCTCGCGCGAACCCATCGGCGCCATCGTGCGCGAGCTGTGGCCCTTCTATCTGGTGGCGCTGATTGTGCTGGGGCTGGTGTCCTACATACCGGCGACGATCCTGTACTGACCCGGCGGCACCTCGATCCAAGGCCCAATCCAAGGATATTCAAGCGATGACGACAGTCGGTTTCATCGGCCTCGGTTCCATGGGCATGCCCATGGCGCGCAATCTGCTGGCGAAGGGCTTCACGGTTCAGGGCTTCGACGTGCGGACCGAGAGTGTCCGGACGTTGGAGACCGCGGGCGGGAAGGGCGTCTCAAGCGCTGCTGCTGCGGCTGTGGATGCGGATGTGCTGGTGCTGATGGTGGTGAACGCCGCCCAGGCCGACGCCGCCCTCTTCGCCGACGGCGCGCTGGAGGCACTGCCGGCCGGCGCGGCGGTGATCCTGATGGCGACCTGTCCGCCGGGCGCGGTCGCCGCCCTGGCGGAGCGGGTGGAGGCGGCCGGGCGCCGCTTCGTCGATGCTCCCGTCTCCGGCGGGGTGGTGGGAGCGGTCGCCGGAACGCTGTCGATCATGGCGGCGGCCCCGGCGGCGACGGTGGAGCGGGTGCGCCCGGTCCTGGCCGCCATGGGCGACAAGGTGTTCCACGTCGGCGAGAAGCCGGGGCAGGGCGCCACGGTGAAGACCGTCAACCAGCTGCTCTGCGGCGTCCACATCGCCGTGGTGGCGGAGGCTTTCGCGCTGGCCGCCAAGGTCGGCGTGGATCTGAAGGTCCTGCTGGAGATCATGAGCGGGTCGTCGGCATCGAGTTGGATGCTGAAGGACCGCGGGCCCCGCATGCTGGAAGCGGAGCCGGGCATCACCAGCGCCGTCGACATCTTCGTCAAGGATCTCGGCATCGTGCTGGAGGCCGGGCGCGACGCCAAGGCCGCCCTGCCGCTGGCCGCAGTCGCCCACCAGATGTTCCTGGCGACCTCCGGCCGCGGCGAAGGGTCGATGGACGACAGCCAGGTGATCCGCAGCTACCACGCGGTCAACGGCACGCCCTTGCCGCGCTGAGGCTGAGGTCCGGGAGCCCTTCTCAGGCCCCCGGCACCACCCAGGGCCGGGCCTCGGCGTCCGACCGGTCGAAGGCGTCGATGGCGTCCTGATGGCGCAGGGTCAACGCCACGTCGTCAAGCCCCTCGACAAGACACTCCTTCTTGAAGGGATCGATGGCGAAGGACAGCGCCCGCCCGTCCGGGCCGGTCAGGGTCTGGGCCGGCAGATCGACCGTGACGACGGCACCCGGCTTCTCCTGAAGCTGGCGGCGCAGCGCCGCCACCGCATCCTCCGGCAGGGTGATGGTCAGCAGGCCGTTCTTGGCGGCGTTGGCGGCGAAGATGTCGCCGAAGCTGGGCGCGATGACGCAGCGGAACCCGCCATCCACCAGCGCATAGACCGCCCCTTCCCGCGAGGAGCCGCAGCCGAAATTGCGGTCGCTCACCAGAACGCGGGCACCGGCATAGGCGGGGTCGTCCAGCGGGAAGCCGGGCTTGCGCTCGTCATGGAACAGGAAGTTGCCGTAGCCGGCGCTGCGCGGCTTTTTCAGGAAGCGGGCGGGCAGCAGCTGGTCGGTGTCGATGTTGGCGATGTCGAGCGGCACCGCCGCTGCGGTCAGCGTGACGAAGGGGTCCATTCTACGACGCTCCCAGCTTGCGGAGATCGAGCTTGCGGACATCGGTGAGGTGGCCGGTCGCGGCGGCTGCGGCAGCCATCGCCGGGCTCATCAGATGGGTGCGGGCGTTCGGCCCCTGGCGGCCGGGGAAGTTGCGGTTGGTGGTGGAGGCGCAGCGCTCTCCCGCCGGAACCAGATCGCCGTTGATGCCCACGCACATGGAGCAGCCGGGCTCCCCCCATTCCAGGCCGGCGTCGATGAACACGCGGTCCAGCCCCTCCGCCTCCGCCTGCCGGCGCACCGGGACCGATCCCGGAACCACCAGCCCCGGCACCACCGCGCGACGGCCGCGCAGCACCTCGGCGGCGGCGCGCAGATCCTCCAGACGGGCGTTGGTGCAGGAGCCGATGAAGACGCGGTCGATGGGCACATCCTCCAGCGCCATGCCGGGGGCGAGGCCCATGTAGTCCAGCATCTTGCGCATCTGCCCGGCGCGCACCGGATCGGCCTCGGCGCCGGGATCGGGAACCGCCGCCGTCACCGGAACCGCCGTCTCCGGGCTGGTGCCCCAGGTCACGGCCGGGGCGATGTCGGCGGCGTGCAGCGTCACCTCGCGGTCGAAGACGGCGCCGTCATCGCTGGGCAGGGTCCGCCAATGCTCCACGGCCCGGTCGAACAGCGCACCCTTGGGGGCGTAATTCCGCCGCTCGACCCAGGAGAAGGTGGTGTCGTCGGGGGCGATCATGCCGGCACGCGCGCCGGCCTCGATCGACATGTTGCAGACGGTCAGCCGGCCTTCCATCGACAGGGCGCGGATGGCGCTGCCGGCATATTCGATGACATGGCCGGCTGCACCGTCGGCGCCGATGGCGGCGATCACCGCCAGGATCAGATCCTTGGCCGTCACATGCGGCCCCAGAGCCCCGTCCACGGTGATGCGCATGGTCTTGGGACGGCGCTGCCACAGCGTCTGCGTCGCCAGCACATGCGACACCTCGGTCGCCCCGATGCCGAAGGCCAGCGCGCCGAAAGCGCCGTGGGTGGAGGTGTGGCTGTCGCCGCAGACGATGGTCAGGCCGGGCAGCGTCAGCCCCTGTTCGGGCGCCAGCACATGGACGATGCCCTGCGCCGGATCGTGCAGGCCGAAATGGCGCAGGCCGTGGCGGCCGGCATTCGCCTCCAGCATCGTCACCATGTTGGCGATCTCGGGATCGGCGATGGGCCTGGCCCGGCTGTGTGAGGGCACGTAATGGTCGGCGACGGCGAAGGTCAGCTCCGGCCGGCGCACCTTGCGGCCGGCATGGTCGATCATGCCGAAGGCGTGGAAAGAGCCCTCGTGCAGGAAATGACGGTCGATGGCGAGTAGGGCCTGACCGTCGGGCCGGGTCGCCACGACATGGGCGTCCCAGACCTTTTCGAACAGGCTGCGTGGCTGCGATGTCATCGGCTGGTTTCCTCCCTTACGACGCCCGCGGCGGCGTTTCCGGCGATGCGCCCGAGAGCCACCGCGGTCAGCAGGCCGTTGCCGGACAGATAGCCGGACGCCTTGGATCCCGACACGCCGCAGGCGGCCCCGCCAGCGGCATAGAGGTTGGGCAGCGGCGCGCCCTGGGCATCCAGGACGCGCGCATCGTCATCGACGACCAGCCCGCCCTGGGTGTGGAACAGGGCGCCGGTGACGCGGACGGCGCGGTAGGGCTGGACCAGCGGGGCCGAACCGGTGAAGTCGCGGCCGAAAGCGTCGGTTCCGCTCTCCGCCTTCAGCCGGTCGATCTCGGCCAGCGTGACCGTCAGAGCGTCCGCGTCGATCTTCATCTGCCGGGCAAGCTCGGCCGGGGTGTCGGCGCTCAGCACCGCGCCCATCGCCTCGGCCTGCCGGAAATCCTCGAACTGGCGGGCGATGCCGGCGATACGCTCGTCGAACACGGTCCAGGCGATGCCGTCCGGCTGGCGCAGCACGATGGCGGCTTGCTCCGAATAGCCCTGCGCCTCGTTGGAGAAGCGCCGGCCCTCCACATTCACCTGCACGCCGCCCTCGGTGATCGTCGCCCAGGTGACGAGGATGCCGGCGGGATGCGCGACGGAGCCATGGCCCTGGTGCCCCGACAAATGCCGGGTGGCGGCGCCCAGAGCCTCGCCCCACAGCAGCGCGTCGCCCTGATTGCCGGGATGGCCGAAATAGAGCGCGTCGGCCAGCTCCGGCACATGGCGCTCCACTAGCGCCTTGTTGCCGCCATAGCCGTTGCAGGCGAGGATCAGCGCGCCGCAGCCGACCCGTTCGACGCTGCCGTCGGGGCGGGTGATCTCCACGCCGCGGACGAGAGGCCCATCGGCATACAGCGCCGTGACATGCGCCTCGCACAGCACGTCGATGCCGGCGGTTTCCACGGCTCCACGCAGCCTGTCGATCAACTCCGCGCCCGACCGGCTGGGCAGACCGTGCATGCGCCGGGCGCTGTGGCCGGGATAGCTGAAATTGTCCACCACCGAGAAGGGCAGGCCGTAGCGGTCGGCCAGCCATTCCAGCGCCGGCCCCACGGCCTGCGCAACGCGGGCGACCTCGGCCGGGTCCGGTTCGCCCTTGGCCTTGGCGACGATGTCGGCGGCGAAGCGTTCCGGACTGTCCTCGATCCCGGCATCGCGCTGCCAACGGGTGCCCGGCGCCGGGACCAGCCCGGCCGACAGGGCGGTGGAGCCCTGGGGCAGCGCGTCTCGCTCCAGCACCAGCACGGCGGCACCCTGCTCATGCGCGGCCAGCGCCGCGACCATGCCGGCCGCTCCGCCGCCGATCACGACGACGGGAACGGTGAACTCGAACTCCACGCCATCGGCGGGCAGGATGCGGCTGATCATGCGGCTCATGGGCTTGCCGCCTCCTCCATCATCGCGGCGACGGTCGCCACGCGGCAGACCGGGCGTAGCGCGGCGACGGAGACCTCATGCAGCTCGCGGCTGAAGGCGGCGCAGCCGTCCTCCAGCAATATGGTGTCGAACTCGCGGACATGGGCGTCGCGCACGGTGGAGGCGACGCCGCCATTGGTGACGATGCCGCAGACCAGCAGCCGCTCCACCCCGCATTTCCGCAGCACCCATTCCAGCCGCGACATGTAGAAGGCGGAATAGGCGACCTTCTCAACCTCCACATCGACGGGCTGGAGCGCATCCACCGTGCGGTGCCCCCAGCTGCCGGGCTGGAAATCGCCCTTGGCCAGGAAAGGGCGCAGCGCCTTCAGGTGGGGCGAGATCATCGGCTCGCCGCCACGGCCCGGCACGAGCGTGAAGTTGGTGGAGATCACCCAGCCGCCGCGCGAGCGCAGCAAATCGGCCAGCGGCTTCACCCGCTCCGGCAGGGCCAGGATCTCCGGCGCGGTCTGCCCGGCGCGGCCATAGGCGCCCTCGGGATGGATGAAGTCGTTTTGCAGGTCGCAGACTAGCAGGGCGGTGCGCTCGATGGGAATGGCGGTGGCGCTCATCGGGCGCTCCTTTCCACGATGACGTTGCCGTAGACGTCGACGCGGGCGCTGAGGTCGGGGTCGATGACGGTGGTCGCGTCCGGCTGCTCAAGGATCGCCGGCCCCTGGATCACCGCGCCGACCGGCAGGTCGAGCCGGTTGTAGACCGCCGTCTCGTGCCACGCCCCGTCGAACCATACCGGCCGCGAGCCGGCATACGCTCCTTCCACCGTGGTGCCGGAGGCGGGAGCCAGCGCGGAGAGGTCGAAATGCGGGCGGCGGCCGATGGCGGCGGTGCGCAGATTGACGATCTTGGCGCCGACGCCCGGCAGCAGGCGGCTGAAGGAGGCCTGATAGGCCCGCTCGAAGGCGGCGCGGATGGTCGCCTCGTCGATGCCGGTCGTTCCGCTCTCGACCGACACCGGCAGCGGCACGGCGACGGTGTGGGTCTGGCCGATGTAGTGCATGTCGAGTTCGAAGACGAGGTCGATGCGCTCGACGCTGAGCCCGGCCGATTCCACCACGGCGCGGGCGGCGGTCGCCTCCACCACCATGCGGCGGTCGAGCGCCCCTGCATCGATGCCCGCCAGCGGCAAATTGACCGTCTGCACCTGATCGTGGCGGATGTCGGCGATGACGCAGCCGAGTGCCGAGGTCACGCCGGGAAAGCGCGGCACCAGCGCCGCCTTCAAGCCGACCTCCTTGATGAGGGCGCCGACATGCAGCGCGCCGCCGCCGCCGAAGGGCACGGCGGCGAACTTGGCCGGGTCGTGGCCGCGCTCGATGGAGACGAGGCGGATGGCGCCGGCCATCTTGCTGTTGGCGATGCGCACCACCGCCTCTGCCGCCGCCATGACGTCGAGGCCGAGCGGCTCGGCGACATGGGTGGCGATGGCGGTTCGGGCGGCGTCGACGTCCAGCCGCGCCAGCTTTCCGCCGATGGGACGCTCGGCATTGATGCGGCCGAGCAGCACGTTGGCGTCGGTCAGGGTCGGACGGGTGTTGCCCTGGCCGTAGCAGACCGGCCCCGGCCGCGAGCCTGCGCTCTCCGGCCCGACCTGCAGCATGCCGCCAGGATCGACCCCGGCGATGGAGCCGCCGCCGGCGCCGATGGTGGTGATCTCGATCATCGGGGTGCGGACGACCAGACCGAAATCGATGGTGGTCTGGGCGGCCAGCATGGTCTGTCCCTCCACCACCAGCGACACGTCGAAGCTGGTGCCGCCGAGGTCGCCGGTGATGACGTTGGGGAAGCCGGCCGCCTTGGAGATCGCCGCCGCCGCGATGACGCCCGCCGCCGGCCCCGACAGGGCGGTGCGTACTGGCAGCCGCCGCGCGGTGTCCGTGGACATGACGCCGCCGTTGGACTGCACGATGTGGAAGCGTCCGCCGAAGCCCTCGCCGGCCAGCGCGTTGTCGAGCTTGGCGAGATAGCTGCCGACCACCGGCTGGAGATAGGCGTTCAGCGCGGTGGTGGAGGTGCGCTCGAACTCGCGGATTTCCGGCAGGATGCGCGACGAGCATTCGAGGTTGGCGTTTGGCCAGACCTCGCGCGCCGCCTCCAGCGCCGCCAGTTCGTTGGCCGGGTTGGCATAGGCGTTTATGAAGACGATGGCGAGCGCCTCCGCCCCCTGGTCGGCCAGCTTACGGGCGGCGGCGCGGACCTCCTCCGGGTCGATGGCGCTGCGGATGGTGCCGTCGGCCAGCGTGCGCTCCGCCACCTCCAGACGCATGTCGCGGTCGACCACGGGGACGAAATCGCCCCACAGGCCCCAGGTGTGGCGACGGTCGCGGCGGCGCATCTCCAGCACGTCGCGGAAGCCGGCGGTGGTGATCAGGCCGACCTTGGCGCCCTTGCGCTCCAGCAGCGCGTTGGTGCCGACGGTGGTGCCGTGGACGATGGAACCCAGTTCGGCGACGGGGCCGAAGCTCTGCAGCCCGGCCAAAAAGCCGACCGCCTCGTCGCCGCGGTTGGAGGGGACCTTGGCGGTGCGGAAGCTGCCGCGCGCCTCGTCGTAATGGAACAGGTCGGTGAAGGTGCCGCCGACATCGACGCCGACGATCGCACCGCGCGAAGTAACGTTGCTCATGGTCTTGATCCCGGTGTCGTCAGGCGGCGGAGGATTCGCGCAAGGTCGCGGTGGCGGCGAGGTCCAGCGCGCCGTCGTCGGTCAGCGCCACGCCATAGGCATTGCGCGCCGCCTCAATGCCGAGATAGCCGAGCCGCACGTCGCGGGCGACGGCCTCCGCATCGCGCCGCTTCGGGTCGCCCCAGCCGCCGCCGCCCGGCGTCTCCAGCCGCACGCGCTGGCCGTCGCGGATCTTCACGTCGGTGACCTTGGAGGCCAGCGGTGGCGACTTCTCGCCCTCGTCGCTCTGCCAGGTGAAGCGGTTGAGCGCCGCAGGCGTGCCGCCGGCCACGCCGAAGGGCGCGAAGACGCCGCGCTCGCCCAGCAGGAAGACGTCGGCATCGGTCAGCGCCTCGATCTCGTAGACTGCGCCAAGACCGCCGCGATGCAGGCCGGCCCCGGCGGAGTCCGGGCGCAGCGCCCATTGGGTGAACATCACCGGATAGGCCGCTTCAAGGATTTCCACCGGCGGGATGGTGGCGGTGGAGATCGGATTGTTGGCGTGGTTCAGCCCGTCCGTCTCCGGATTGCCGCCCAAGCCCCCGCCGAAGAAGGAGAACATGACCCAGCGCGAGCCGTCCTTGCGGTGGCCGGCCAGCGACAGGGCGTTGATGGTGCCGAAGGGCGCGGCGGTGGCGCGGGCCGGGTCGGCCAGGGCGAGCGCGCCGAACACCACGCCGATGACGCGCAGGATGGTTTCCGTATAGCCGCCGACCGGCTTCGGCGGCTTCACCGCCAGCAGCGTGCTTTCCGGGATGACGAAGGTGATCGGATTCAGGCAGCCGGCATTGGCCGGCACGTCGGTGAAGACATGCTTCAGCGCGACATAGCAGCAGGCGACGGCGGTGGAATAGGCGATGTTCAGCGGCCCGGCGCAGGGGGCGGACGAGCGGGAAAAGTCCAGCGTCATCCGGTCGCCGGCGATGGTCAAATCCAGCGCGATGAGCAGCCGGTCCGCCGTGATGCCGTCGTTGTCGAGGTAATCCTCGAAGCTGTAGACGCCGTCCGGCAGCTTCCCGATGGCGCTGCGCATCAGCGCGTCGGCCCGCGCGGTGAAGGCGTCGAAGGCGGCGGCGACCGTCTCCTCGCCGTGGTCGTCCAGCAGCTCCGAAAGACGGCGCACGCCGAGATCCAGCGCGTTCAGCTGCCCGTTCAGGTCGCCGTAGTTCGACACCGGCACACGGGAATTGGCGGCGAGGATCGCCAGCAGGTCGTGGTTCATCACGCCGGCCTTGACCAGCTTCACCGGCGGGATGCGCACGCCTTCCTGGAAGCTGTCGGTGGCGCGGGCGTTGAAGTTGCCCGGCACGTTGCCGCCGATGTCGAGCCAGTGGCCGACCGACGCCATCCAGCAGAACAGCCGGCCATTGCGGAAGATCGGCCGCACCAGACGGAAGTCGTTCAGGTGGGTCCCGCCGTCATAGGGGTCGTTGAACAGGAAGATGTCGTCGGCGTGGAGGTCGCCTTCCCGAGCCACCTTGTCGATCACCGCCTTGACCGCGAAGGCCATGGCGCCGACGAAGATCGGCAGGCCGTTGGTGCCCTGCACCAGCGTAGCGCCGGTTTCCGCATGGTAGAGTCCGTGGCAGGCGTCGCGCGCCTCGGCGATGATCGGGTTGAAGGCGGAGCGGTAGAGCGTTGCGTCCATCTCGTCGGCGATCTGCTCCAGCCGGCCCTTCAGGACGGCCAGCGTGACGGGGTCGATTGCAGTGGTTCTGGTGGTCATGCTGCGTCCTCCCGCTTGGCGGGGCCAGAGTCCTTGCCAAAGTCCTTGTAGGTCTCGCCGAGCGCCAGCATCTCCGGCGTGCCGATCAGGTCGTTCAGCGCGTTGAAATCGAACATGCGGTCGCGGAAGGGCTGGGTGGTGCCGTGCTGCGCCAGCGAGGCGTAATAGTCCTGCGCCTGCCGGGCGAGCGCCCGCACGATGCCGCCGGGGAAGATCACCAGCCGGTAGCCCAACTCGCCCAGTTCCGATGCGGAGCTGATCGGCGTCTGCCCGCCCTCCACCATGTTGGCCAGCAGCGGGCGGATGCCGCCCAGGTCGGTGGCGATGGCGGACAGCTGCTCCCGGCTCTTCGGCGCCTCGACGAACAGCACGTCGGCCCCGGCCTCGACGTAGAGACGGGCGCGGTCCAGCGCCGCCGGCACGCCTTCCACCGCCACCGCGTCGGTGCGGGCGATGATGAGCGTGGCTTCGCTGGCGCGGGCATCGACCGCCGCCTTGATCTTGCCGGCCATCTCGCCGGCGGGGATCACCGCCTTGTCGGTCAGGTGGCCGCAGCGCTTGGGGAAGCTCTGGTCCTCCAACTGCAGCGCGGTGGCGCCGGCACGTTCGAACATGCGGACGGTGCGTTGGACATTGAGTGCGTTGCCGTAGCCGGTGTCGGCATCGACGATCAGCGGCGTCGGCACCCGGTCGCGCACCAGGGCGATGGTGTCCGCCACCTCGCTGACCGAGACCAGCCCGATGTCGGGCCGGCCGAGCCGGGTGTAGGCGATTGCTGCGCCGGAGAGGTAGAGCGCCTCGAATCCCGCACGCGCCGCCATCGAGGCGGTGAAGGCGTCATAGACGCCGGGGGCCAGCACGACGCGGTTTTCGGAAAGCCGCTGTTTGAAGCTGAGGTCGGGCATGGTCATCTCAAGCGCTCCCCCCGGCGGCGGCAGGCGCCGACAGAAGCCGGGTCAGGGTTGAAAGATCGGCCGCGCGATCGATGGTCTTGACGCAATCGGCAATGGCGGCGGCATGAGGGGCGCCCCAGACCGGAACGGCGAGTTCGGCAAACTTCTCGCGCACCTCGTCGGGGCTGTAGGGATCCTCGGTGTCGCCCTTGTTGGTCAGCGCCTCCGCCGCGAAGCTGCGGCCGTCGGCGAGCGTCAGGCGGACGCGGGCCGGGCGCAGGCCGGGAAGCCGGGCGGTCAGCTCCGTGTCCTCGCGCACCGTCACCCGGCGGGCGAGATCGCGGGTCGCAGTCGCCTGCCGGGCGTCTTCGCGGAAGGCATCGGGCGTCGCCGCCCCATTGGCGAGAAAGGTCGCCAGCGCGAAGGGCAGCGAGAATTTCGCCGCCAGCATGTTCTTCGGCTCCGGCCCGTTCAGCTGGGCGGCCCAGACATAGGTGTCGACTTCGATGGAGGCGACCTGTTCCGGGGCGATCCGCCCGCCGGCCTGTGCGACGATGTCGCCCAGCGCATCCAGCGCGCCGTGGGTGTAGCGGCAGGCGGCGTGGCGCTTGAAATAGTTGCGGGCGATCTCCCAGCGTTCGCCCAACTCGTCGACCATCAGCTCCGGCCGGAAATCGCGGGCGATGACGCCGCCGAACACGCTGCCCACCCCGTCGGTCTCGCCGACAAAGCCGCTGGCCGCCAGATCCCAGGCGGTCAGGCCCAGCTGGTTCGACACGCCGGCATAGGCGTTGCGCACGGTGCCGCCCTCCAGCATCGTCCGCCGGCTGGTGGCGAGGCCGAGGGTGGAGGCGATGTTGATCGTCTCGATCATTGCCGCCGCATCGGCCCGGTTCAGATGCGCCACCGCCAGCGCCGCCCCCGCCGTGCCCCAGGTGCCGTGCGGATGGGTGGTGACCAGCAGCTTGGCGGCGATGCCGATGCGCGAGCCGATCTCGTAACCCAGCGCCAGCGCGGTCAGCAGGTCGGCGCCGGAGGATTTCAGCCGCGGACCGGCGGCGAGTGCGGCCGGCAGCACATGGATGCCCGGATGGCCGCGTGCATACTGGTTGCCCTCGTCCAGCTCCAGCATGGTGCCGGCGACGCCGTTCAGGAAGGCGGCCGAACCGGCGGCGAAGCCGCGCCCTGCACCGATGGCCGGGCAGTCTCCGCTCCCGGCGGTCTCGGCCATGCGGCCCGCCAGCGCGCGGCATTCCGGTTCCTGCATGCCGGCGGCGATCACGCCGATGCAGTCGAGCAGCACCAGCTTCGCCCGCTCCACCACCGGGGCCGGCAGCTCGGCGAAGGTCAGGCCGGCGGCGAAGGCGCCCCAGCGGTCGAGCCAGGACGGGCGGGCGGCGGCGAGCAGCTCGCTCGCCGGCTTCACGTCGAAGGACAGGCTTGTCATGTCACCGCTCCCAGGCGGACGGCCCCTCTAAAGGCCGAGATAGGTGCGTTTCAATTCGGGGTCGCGCGCGATCTCGTCGGACGGTCCCGACAGCGCGAAGACGCCGTTTTCAAGGATGTAGGCTCGGCGGGCGACTTCCAGCGACTGGACGACGTTCTGCTCCACCAGCAGGATCGCCAGCCCGTCGGCGTTCAGCTTGCGGATCAGCCCGAACATCTCCTCCACCACCAGGGGCGAGAGGCCGAGCGACGGCTCGTCGAGGATCAGCAGACGCGGCTCCGCCATCATGCCGCGGCCGATGGCCAGCATCTGCTGCTCGCCGCCCGACAGGGTGCCGGCGAACTGCGCCTCGCGCTCCTTCAGCCGGGGGAATGTCGCGAAGATGCGGTCCAGGTTCCGCGCCCGGTTGGGCTTGCCGCGGCGGTAGCTGCCGAGTTCCAGATTCTCGCGGATCGACAGGTTGGGGAAGATCTTACGGCCTTCCGGCACCTGGATCAGCCCCTCCTCCACGATGCGGGCGGCGGACTTGCCGTCGATGCGGGTGCCGCCGAAGCGGATCTCGCCGGTCCAGGGCGGCAGCACGCCCGACAGCACCTTGTTCAGCGTCGTCTTGCCGACGCCGTTGGAGCCCAGCACGGTGACGATCTCGCCGCCATGCACCGCCATGTCGATGCCGCGCAGCACCTCGGTCGCGCCATAGCCTGTCTTCAGGCCGCGGATCTCCAGAAGCTGCTCAGCCATGGGCCGCCCCCTCCGCCTTCAGCCGGGCGGCGGCGCCGTGGCCGAGATAAGCCTCGATCACGCGGGCGTCGGCGCAGACGGCGGCGGGCGGCCCCTCGGCGATCATGCGGCCCTGGGCCAGCACATAGACGCGCTCGCACAGGTTCATCACCGCCTGCATGACGTGTTCGATCATCAGGATCGTCACCCCTTCGTCGCGGATGCCCCGGATCACCGGGATGATGTCGCGGATCTCCGACGGGTTCAGGCCGGCCAGCACCTCGTCCAGCAGCAGCAGCTTGGGTTCGGTGGCGAGCGCGCGGGCCAGTTCCAGCCGCTTGCGCCCGGCCACCGTCAGCCCGCCGGCCGGCCGGTCCAGCTCCGGCCCCAGCCCGACCCGGCGCGCCACCTCGCGCGCCTTGGCGATGGCGTCGGCCCGCTTGGCATGGCGCAGATAGGCGCCGACCGCGATGTTCTCGCACACCGTCAAACCGGCGAAGGGCTGGACGATCTGGAAGGTGCGGCCGATGCCGCGCTCCGCCCGGCGGTGCGGCTCCTCGGCGGTGATGTCGGTGCCCTCGAAGCGGATGCGGCCGTCGGTGGGGGCGATGAAGCCGGAGATCATCGAGAACAGCGTGGTCTTGCCCGCACCGTTCGGACCGATCAGCCCAATGATGCCGCCGGGCTCCAGCGACAGCGTCGCGCTGTCCACCGCCATCAGCCCGCCGAACCGCTTGGAAACGCCGTCAACGGCCAGCATGGGAAACCTCCTTGGTGCCGCGCGCCACCATCCCCCGGCCGCGGTCGCGCAGCCGCTCCAGCAGGCCCAGGATGCCGCCGCGGGCGAAGGCCACGGCCAGCACCAGCACGCCGCCGAAGACGATCAGGTCGATGCCGGGAATGCGGCCGGCGAACTGCTTGGCGACCTCGCCCAGCCCGTGCAGGGTAAGCGCCCCCACCACCGGGCCGAAGACGGTGCCGACGCCGCCGATGATCGGGGCCAGCAGCAGCTCCACCGAAATCCAGCTGCCATAGGCGATGTTGGCGTCGATGTAGAGGAAGTATTGGGCATAGAGGCAGCCGGACAGTGCCGTCACGCCGCCCGACAGGGCGATGGCGCGCAGCTTCACCTTGAGGGAATCCACGCCCAGCGCCTTGGCCGCATCCTCGTTCTCGCGCACCGCCACCAGCTGCGCCCCGAAGCGGGAGCGCTGGATCCAACGGGTCAGCAGCAGCGTCGCCGCGACGAAGGCCAGAACCAGCCAGTAGAGGACGGCGCGGTCGTCGAATTGCAGGTTGGCCGGGCGCACGTCCAGCTTGATCAGCAGGCCCGCCGCACCGCCGGTGAAGGAGGCGGCGTTGGCGAGGATGCGAAACACCTCGGCGAAGGCCAGCGTCACCAGCGCGAAGTAGGAGCCGCGCAGGCCTGACCGGAAGCTGAGGAAACCGATGGTCCAGCCGACCACCCCACCGGCCGCCGTCGCCAGCACCAGTCCGGCCCAGGCGTTGACGCCGTAGCGCAGCTGCAGGATCGCCGTCACATAGGCGCCGGTGCCGAAGAAGGCGGCATGGCCGAAGCTGAACTGGCCGCCGAAACCGCCCAGGATGTTCCAGCCCTGCGCGCCCAGCGACACGATCAGCGTGAAGACCAGGAAGTTCAGCACCGTGCTGGACGTCACCACCAGCGGCAGCAGGGCGGCCAGGATGGTCAGGACGGCGATCGGGATCAGGTCGCGCGCGGTCATGCCTTGGCTCCGAACAGTCCGGTCGGCCGCACCAGCAGCACGGCGATGAAGATCAGGAAGATGCCGATCTGGCCCAGGCTGTCGCCCAGGAACAGGCCGCACAGGCTCTCCACCACGCCGATGAACAGGCCGCCCAGCAGCGCGCCGGGAATGGAGCCCATGCCGCCCAGCACCACCACGGTGAAGGCGACCAGTACGAAGGCGCCGCCGATGCGCGGGTTGACGTAGAAGGTCGGCATCAGCAGCCCCGCCGCCACGGCAAGACAGGCGCAGCCCAGGCCGAAGGTGACTGCATAGATGTGCGGCACGTCGATGCCGACCAGATTGGCGCCCAGCTTTTCCTTGGCGACGGCGCGGATCGCCTTGCCGGTGTCGGTGCGGTTCAGCACCAGCCACAACAGCCCGGTCACCACCACCGCCATCCCCAGCCCGATCACCCGCGGGTAGGAGAGGAGCAGCGGCCCCAGCGCCACCACCTGGAAGGAATAGTCGGTGTCGAGCGTGCGGGTGTCCGACTGGAACAGCGCCAGCAGCACATTCTCCAGCACGATGGACAGGCCCAGAGTAACCAGCAGGATGTTGCCGTCGTCGCCATGGCTGGCCGGCCCGACGACGAAGCGCTGCAGGCCGTAGCCGAGCGCGAACATCAGCGGCACCAGCGGCAGGATGACCAGATAGGGGTCGATCCCCAGCCCGGCCCAGGCGCCCCAGACCGCGAACATCGCGCAGGTCAGCAGCGCGCCATGGGCGAAGTTGATGATGTGGAGCACGCCGTAGATCAGCGTCAGGCCGAGTGCGATCAGCGCATAGACCGCACCGGTCATCAGACCGTTCAGCGCCGCTTCCAGGATGATCTGAGGTGAATACATGGCAGCCCGCGCATGAGAGGAATGACCCCCTCGCCCGTCCGGGCGGCCGGTTCGCGGCCAAGCCCGGACGGGCGAGGGGACTGCGGAGGTGCGACGGCGAAAAAAGGGATCAGGCCGCCGGGAAGTTGGCCTTCGCCTCGGCGAACGCTTCGGGGAAGATCACCTTGATGTCGCTGCCCTGGATCTGGGTGTTGATCGGGGTGGCGCCCTCGTTCTGGCCGTTCACGAACTTCGTCGGGCCGTAGGGCATGATGTGGCCGGCGAAGCTGGAGGCGTTCAGCGCCTCGATGATCTTCTTGCGGTCGGTGGAGGCGGCGCGCTCGATGGCATCGGCCAGCAGCAGCAGGTTCGAATAGTTTAGCGGCACATTGTAGGCGAAGGATTTGCCCTGGTCCTCCACCGCCTTGCGCAGAGCCAGCGCCTTGGGATTCTTCGGATCGTGCCAGTGGTTGCAGTCGATGACGTTCTGGGCCGCCTGCGGGAATTCCTTGACGAAGCGTCCGTTCGACGCCGCGCCGCCCAGGATCGCATAGACGCCCTTCGGCTTGATGCGCTGCTGCTGCATCGTGCGGGCGAGCAGCACGAACTCGCCGTAGTAGTTCGACGGGATCACCAGATCCGGGTTCAGCGAGCGGATGCGCAGAGCGACATTGGACATGTCGCGCGCCGGCGTCGGGTGGGCGATGGTCTCCAGAATCTCGAAGCCGCGCTTGGGCAGTTCCGTCTGCAGCAGCTTGGCGAGGCCGGAGCCGAACAGCCCGTCCTCATGCACCAGCACGACGGTCTTGGCCGGCTTGCCCGCCCGCTCGTTGATGGCGGTCAGGTTGTCGAGCGCCACCTGCGTGACCTTGCCGAAGCCGGGGCTGAAGCGGAAGGTGTTGGTCAGGCCGCGCGACATGATCTGGTCCGACACGCCGACATCGACCAGATAGGGCAGGTCGTAGCGCGCCGCCGCCTGCGAGGCGGCAAGGCAGATCGGGCTGGCGAAGCCGCCGACGATGGCCGACACGCCTTCGGCCTGCATCCGCTCGACTTCCTGCGTGCCGGCTTCGGGCATGGAGCGGGCGTCGCCGAACACCATCTCGATCCTGGCGCCGCCCAGCGACTTGATGCCGCCCGCGGCGTTGATCTCGTTGATCGCGATTTCGGCGCCCAGACGGCCGAGGTCGCCGTCATGGGCCAGCGCGCCGGTCACCGGCTGGAGGATGCCGATCTTCACCGCCGGTGTCTGCGCCCGCAGGATCGACGGGGCGGCCACCGGCAAGGCGGCGAAGGCCGCGGCTGCGGCACCGGCCTTCAGCACGGTGCGGCGGGAAATTCCGCAAGGCGCGGGGTCCTGAACCGAACGTCCCATAACGCTCAACTCCTCTGCTTGATGACCCGCGCTGCGCGGGTGGGCTTTTCGCCCGATTTACCTTTGTCGGTCTTGGTCTTGTCGGTTTTGCTTTTGTCGCTGCTGCGCGGCCGGCCCAATGCCGGGCTCCAGCGCCGCTCGCCGTCGTTGCCTGTGCGCACGAGGTCCATGTGGAAGCTGTAGCGGTCGGGCCGGTACTGTGCGTGCAGATGCTCGACGCCGCGGCCCGACGGTTCGTAGACGATGCGGGTCAGCGTCAGCAGTGGCGATCCGATCTCCAGATCCAGCGCCGCAGCGGCGTCCGGCCCGGCCAACGTGGCGTTGATCGCCTGCGTCGCCCGGTCGGTTTCCACGCCCGACCGCTCGATCAACTCCAGCAGCGGGCGCGCCGCCAGTTCGGCTTCCGAATAGGTCAGGCCGATCCATTCCGGCACATGGGTGGTCAGGTAGGAGAAGGGTTCCCCATCGATCAGGCGCACGCGCACCGACCGCTGGACCCGCTCCCCTGGCTGCAGCCCCAGGCTCGCGGCGATCGCTTCGGACGGCAGGACATAGCCGAAGGACAGCAGCCTCACGTCGGTGCTGCGCCCCATGTCGATCAGGTGCGACAGCACGTTGGACAGGTCGGCGACGATCGGGCGGACGGTGCGCGTATCGTGCACGAAGGTGCCGGAGCCGGGCTTGCGCTGCACCAGCCCTTCCTTTTCCAGCAGGTCGAGCGCACGGCGCACGGTAACCCGCGACACGGCATGTTCGGCCGCCAGCGCCGGCTCGCCCGGCAGGCGCGCGCCCGGCGGCAGTTCGCCGGCGACAATGCGGTCGCGCAGCAGCAGATAGATCCTGCGCGCCTTCAGGGGTTCGACCGCCGACTTCACAGTGCTCCGCCTCCCCCGTCGTTGGAAAAGTCCCTGGAACCCGCTTCCTGTCTCTTCATCAGACAGGAACCTGTATGATTCATAATACAGGTTTGGTCAACAGCGATGTTCGGGGTCTGAACGGTCCGTGGGACGAGCGGCAGAGGGATCGACCCGATTCCCGGCGCATGCGAGACGCCTGTGGAGTGAAGAAATTCGAGGCCAATGGTGGTTCGGTCGGGCGTGATGTTTAATAGGGTGTGACTATCGAGGTAATGAAATTGCGGATCGGTGCAACTTTGAGCCGACTGATACAAAGTCTCTTTTCGAGAGAAATAATATGCCGAAGTGGCCATTAATTAATTTCTGAATGCGTGGTTTGTGCATTCGAGAAGTGTCAGGGTTTCCCTCAGATAGCCCGTTCATCTCGCCATGATATCTCTTGAGTACTGAAGTAGGAGATTTCAGTCGCCGGCCCATGCATGGGCGCAGCAGGGAGGGAAATGCGAATGTCATGG
Organism: Azospirillum sp. BE72; assembly: GCF_031455875.1. Classification (NCBI taxonomy): domain Bacteria; kingdom Pseudomonadati; phylum Pseudomonadota; class Alphaproteobacteria; order Rhodospirillales; family Azospirillaceae; genus Azospirillum; species Azospirillum sp. BE72. Next base: position 66,145 of record NZ_JAVDTO010000005.1, on the reverse strand, counting down.
GTCACTGACACCACCATCCGGACGAAGTCGCTGATCAGCTTCGCCTTGGTCATGCTGTTCACGCTCGTCCTCGGTGTTTTCTCCATCGAAAGGCTCTCCGAAGTAAACGATGAGGCAGCGGAGGTTCGGGACAATTGGCTGCCCAGTGTCAAATCCATCGGCGAATTGCGTGCGGCTTTCGATTTCTACCGGATTCTCGAAGGAGCCCATATCGCCTCCGAGACGCCCCAGGAATTGAAGGTCGAGGAAGACACGATGCAGGTCGTGCTGAACGATCTGGAGAAGGCAAAGCAGGCCTATGCCGCGCTCCTGACGCCGGGGTGGGAGACGGAGAACTACCGAAAATTCATCATGCTCTGGGACAGCTACCTGTCCATCAGCCAGCAGAAGCTTTTGCCGGCGTCACGCGCCAACCGGAACAGCGAGGCGGCGGTGCTGTATCGCGGCGACTCCCGTGTGGCCTACCGGTCTGCCAAGAAGCTGCTGGACGAACTGACGGAGTTCAACACCAGGAACGGAGCCGAGGCGGCGACCCGTGGCGAGCAGGTCTACCTGAGCAGCAGAACCCTCATCGTCGTTGCGCTCGGCGTCGTCATGGTGGTCTGCCTTGTCGCCGCCTGGATGATCATCGCCACGGTGTCGCGGCCGATCCAGGTCATCACCGGCACGATGGGCCGGCTTGCCGCCCGCGACCTGTCGACCGAGGTGACCGGCACCGGGCGGGGCGACGAACTGGGCGCGATGGCGCGGGCGGTCCAAGTGTTCAAGGACGGCTTGGTGCAGGCCGACCGGCTGGCGGCGGAACAGGCGGCGGAGCAGGCCGCCAAGCTGCGCCGGACCGAGCGGATCGAGCATCTGATCTCCGACTTCGACCGGGTTGCCGCCTCTGCGTTGCGCACCGTGTCGTCGGCTGCGTCGGAGTTGGACGCGACGGCCCAGAGCATGGTGGCGATGGCGCAGCAGACCAATTCCCAGGCCGGAGCCGTCGCTGCGGCGGCCGAGCAGACCAGCGCCAACGTGCAGACAGTCGCCACCGCGACGGAGGAGATGAGCAGTTCGATCCGCGAGATCAGCCAGCAGGTCACCAACTCCACCCGCATCGCCGGGCAGGCGGTGGAGGAGGCGTCGCGGACCAATGAGACGGTGCGCGGTCTGGCCGACGCCGCCCAGCGCATCGGCGACGTCGTGAACCTCATCACCAACATCGCCAGCCAGACCAACCTGCTGGCGTTGAACGCCACCATCGAGGCGGCCCGCGCCGGGGAGGCGGGAAAAGGCTTCGCCGTCGTCGCCGGGGAGGTGAAGTCGCTGGCCGCCCAGACCGCCAAGGCGACCGACGAGATAGCCAGCCAGATCGCCGGGATCCAGTCCGCGACGTCCGGCGCCGTCGCCGCCATCGGCGGGATCAGCGGCACCATCACCAGCATCAACGACATCTCGACCACCATCGCGGCGGCGATCGAAGAGCAGGGTGCGGCGACCAACGAAATCTCCCGCAGCGTGCAGCAGGCCGCGGTCGGGACGCAGGAGGTCTCCGTCAACATCACCCAGGTGACGCAGACCGCGGGCGAGACCGGCAGCGCCGCCGGTCAGGTCCAGTCGGCCGCAGGCGAGCTGGCCCGGCAGGCCGAAACCCTGCGCCGCGAGGTGGAGCAGTTCCTTGCGTCGATCAAGGCTGCGTAAATCAGGCGGGAGCGCCGCGCCGAAGACCGGCGCTCCCGATCCACCCCGGCCTCAGCCGGATCAGCTGTGCAGGCCCGGCGCTTCCTGTCCGGTGCTCGCCACATACTCGGTGTAGCCGCCGCCATACTGGTGGATCCCATCGGGCGTCAGCTCCAGCACGCGGTTGGACAGCGCGGCCAGGAAATGCCGGTCGTGCGAGACGAACAGCATGGTGCCCTCATACGCGCCCAGCGCCGCGATCAGCATCTGCTTGGTGTCGAGATCGAGGTGGTTGGTCGGTTCGTCGAGCACCAGGAAGTTCGGCGGGTTGAACAGCATGATCGCCATCACCAGCCGTGCCTTCTCGCCGCCCGACAGCACGCGGCACTTCTTCTCCACATCGTCGCCGGAAAAGCCGAAGCAGCCCGCCAGCGCCCGCAACGATCCCTGGCTCGCCTGCGGGAAATGCGCCTCCAACGATTCGAAGATGGTCTGGTCGCCGTCCAGCAGTTCCATGGCGTGCTGGGAGAAATAGCCCATCTTGACGCTGCCGCCGACGGTGACGGTGCCGGCATCGGGTTCGGTCGCGCCGGCGATCAGCTTCAGCAGCGTCGATTTGCCGGCGCCGTTGACGCCCATGACGCACCAGCGTTCCTTGCGGCGGATGGTCAGGTCGAATCCCTGGTAGATCGCCCGGCTGCCATAGCCTTTGTGCACGTTCTTCAGAACCGCGACGTCGTCGCCGGAGCGCGGAGCCGGCGGGAAGTCGAAGGTCACCACCTGACGGCGCTTGGGCGGCTCGAAGCGCTCGATCTTGTCCAGCTTCTTCACCCGGCTCTGCACCTGGGAGGCGTGCGAGGCGCGGGCCTTGAAGCGCTCGATGAACTTCAGTTCCTTCGCCAGCATGGCCTGCTGCCGTTCGAACTGCGCCTCCTGCTGCTTCTCCTTCAGCGCCCGCTGCTTTTCGTAGAAGGTGTAGTCGCCGGAATAGCTGGTCAGCGTTCCGCCGTCGATCTCGATGATCTTGGTGACGATCCGGTTCATGAACTCGCGGTCGTGCGAGGTCATCAGCAGGGCGCCCTCGTAGCCCTTCAGGAAGCCTTCCAGCCAGATCAGGCTTTCGATGTCCAGATGGTTGCTCGGCTCGTCCAGCAGCATGGCGTCGGGCCGCATCAGCAGGATGCGGGCGAGCGCCACGCGCATCTTCCAGCCGCCGGACAGGCCGCCGACATCGCCGTCCATCATCTCCTGGCTGAAGCTGAGGCCGGCCAGCACCTCGCGCGCCTTGCCCTCCAGTTCGTAACCGCCAAGCTCGTCGAAGCGCGCCTGCACCTCGCCGTAGCGCTCGATGATGGCGTCCATCTCGTCGGCGCGGTCCGGGTCGGCCATGGCCGCTTCCAGTTCCGCCAGTTCGGCCGCGACGACGCTGACCGGACCGGCGCCGTCCATGACCTCCGCCACCGCGCTGCGGCCGGACATCTCGCCGACATCCTGGTTGAAATAGCCGATGCTGACCTGCTTCTCGATGGCGACCTGCCCGGCGTCCGGCTGCTCCTCGCCGGTGATCATGCGGAACAGGGTCGTCTTGCCCGCACCGTTGGGACCGACGAGACCGATCTTCTCACCCCGGTTCAGTGCCGCAGAGGCCTCCAGGAAAAGAATGCGGTGACCATTCTGCTTGCTGACGTTATCGAAACGAATCATGTCCGGCTGAAATCCCGTGGCGTGGTTGGCCCCTTATGCCACAGGATGTGCGCCGCAACAGAGTCCTGATCGATGCAGGGACGGTCAGCAGTCGCCCAGAGACCGTTCGACCTCCGACACCAGGCGGTCGGCCAGCCGGATCGAGCGGTGCAGGTCGTCGGCGCTCATGCCCAGACCGGGATCCTCGACCACCGGGAAGCTCTCCGCCCGGTCGACGCCCATGGCGCGCGCGCAGACCAGCACCTCGTAGCTGCGGTTGTCTTCGTTGAACAGGCATTCGGTCTGGAAACCGCGGGCATCGGTTTCGGCCCACATGATCGCTTTGCTCATGGTCTTGTCCCTTGGATGAAATTGAAAAGGGCAGGGGGCTTGCGGCATGGCAGGCCCCCTGCCGCCTGTCATTTGGCGAGCGACGCTTCCTTGCGTGCGGCGTCCTTGCGCGCGGCGGTCTTCGTCTGGGCCTGGGCCTGGACGGGGGCGGCATCCTGGGCGGACGCCTCCGCATAGGCGCGTCCATAGTAGCTGTCGATGAGCAGCTGCCTGATCTCGGCGACCAGCGGATAGCGCGGGTTGGCGCCGGTGCACTGGTCGTCGAAGGCGGCCTCGGCAATCGCATCGACCCGCGCCAGGAACGCCGCCTCCGGCACCCCCGCCGCCTGGATCGAGGCCGGGATCTCCAAAGCCTGCTTCAGATCCTCGACCCAGCCGATCAGCTTCTCCACCCGCTCATGGTCGCGGCTGCCGCCCAGGTCCAGATGCCGGGCGATCTGCGCATAGCGCGCCACGCCCTTCGGCCGGTCATACTGGCTGAACGCCGTCTGCTTGGTCGGGATGTCCGCCGCGTTGTAGCGGATCACATTGGCGATCAGCAGCGCGTTGGCGATGCCGTGCGGAATGTGGAACTCCGCCCCCAGCTTGTGCGCCATCGAATGGCACACCCCCAGGAAGGCGTTGGCAAAGGCGATGCCGGCCAGCGTCGCCGCGTTGTGAACCAGTTCCCGCGCCTTCGGGTCCTTCGACCCGTTGCGGTAGGCGGACGGCAGGTTCTCCTTCAACAGCTTCAGCGCCTGCAGAGCCTGACCGTCGGTATACTCGTTCGCCACCACCGAGACATAGGCCTCCAGCGCGTGCGTCACCGCGTCGATGCCGCCTGCCGCGGTCAGCCCCTTGGGCATGTCCATGACGAGGTTGGCGTCGATGATCGCCAGCGTCGGCGTCAGTTCGTAGTCGGCGATAGGATACTTGGTCCCGGTGCGCTCGTCGGTCACCACGGCAAACGGCGTCACTTCCGATCCCGTGCCCGAGGTGGTCGGCACCGCCACCAGCTGCGCCTTCACGCCCAGCTTGGGGAAGGTGTAGATGCGCTTGCGGATGTCCATGAAGCGCAGCGCCAGATCCTCGAAGGCCACGTCGGGCGCCTCGTACATCACCCAGATGATCTTGGCCGCATCCATCGGCGAGCCGCCGCCCAGCGCCAGGATCACGTCGGGCTGGAAGGCGTTCGCCAGGGCCACGCCCTTGCGCACCACCGCCAGCGTCGGGTCGGCGCTGACCTCGAAGAAGGTCTCCACCTCCAGCCCCAGCGACTTCAGCACGCGGACGCTCTCGGCGACATGGCCGTTCTCGAACAGGAAGCGGTCGGTGACGATCAGGCAGCGCTTCTTGCCGCGCAGCTCCTCAAGCGCGAAGGGCAGGCAGCCCCGGCGGAAGTAGATCGACTTGGGCAGCTTGTGCCACAGCATGTTCTCCGCCCTCTTCGCCACCGTCTTCTTGTTGATCAGGTGCTGCGGACCGACATTTTCGGAGATCGAGTTGCCGCCCCACGAGCCGCAGCCCAGCGTCAGCGACGGGGCGAGGCGGAAGTTGTAGAGGTCGCCGATGCCGCCATGCGACGACGGCGTGTTGATCAGGATGCGGGCGGTCTTCATCTTGTCGCCGAAATGGCGGATGCGGTCGCTCTGCTGGTCCTGGTCGGTGTAGAGCGCCGAGGTGTGGCCGATGCCGCCGAGAGCCACCAGCGCGGCGGCCTTGTCGCAGGCCTCGGCGAAGTCCTTGGCGCGGTAGAGCGCCAGGGTGGGGGAGAGCTTCTCGTGGGCGAAGGGTTCGCTGTCGTCGACGTCCGAAACCTCGGCGATCAGCACCTTGGTGGCGTGCGGCACGGTCAGGCCGGCCATGGCGGCGATGGCATGGGCGGGCTGGCCGACGATGTCGGCATTGAGGTGGCCGTCAGTCAGCAGGACCTTGCGCACGGCATCGGCCTCGCGGGCCGAGAGGATGTAGCCGCCATGATGGGCGAAGCGGTCGCGCACCGCGTCATAGACGGCATCGACCACCACCGCCGACTGTTCGGACGCGCAGACCACGCCGTTGTCGAAGGTCTTGGACATCAGGATGGAGGCGACGGCACGCTTGATGTCGGCGAACTCGTCGATGACGGCAGGCGTGTTGCCGGCGCCGACGCCGATGGCGGGCTTGCCGGAGGAATAGGCGGCCTTGACCATGCCCGGCCCGCCGGTGGCGAGGATCAGGTTGATGTCGGGATGGTGCATGACGGCGTTGGAGAGCTCCAGCGAGGGCTCGTCGATCCAGCCGATGATGTCGTCGGGGGCGCCGGCCTCGACCGCGGCGGCGAGCACCAGGCGGGCGGCCTCGCAGGTCGATTTGCGGGCGCGGGGATGGGGGGAGAGGACCAGTCCGTTGCGGGTCTTCAGCGCGATCAGCGCCTTGAAGATGGCGGTGGAGGTCGGGTTGGTGGTGGGGACGATGCCGCAGATCAGGCCGACCGGCTCGGCGATGGTGAGGATGCCGGCGTCATGGTCTTCGGAGAGGACGCCGCAGGTCTTGTCGTCCTTGTACTTGTTGTAGATGTATTCGGCGGCGAAGTGGTTCTTGATGACCTTGTCCTCCATCACGCCCATGCCGGTCTCCGCCACCGCCATCTTGGCGAGCGGGATGCGGGCGTCGGCGGCGGCAAGCGCCGCGTTGCGGAAGATCAGGTCGACCTTCTCCTGCGGATACTCGGCGAAGCGCGCTTGCGCCGCCTTCACGCGCGAGATCAGGGCGTTCAGGTCGGAGAGGGATTGGACAGTCGTAACCATGATCGGGCGTCTCCCGTCGGGTGTCGCCATGCGGCCGGCAAACGGGCCCGGAACCCGCCATATCGCGGTTCCATGCGGTATGTAGGAAACCTACATCCTCTCTGATCGGTTCGCAAGAGTGGTCATACCACTTGCCATCATGATTGATATGGATCATTCATCAAGGCGCCTATTTCGGATGATAAAGAAATATTGCCGGAATAAGGCTGCAATCTACAATGTAGTTTAACTACACATAATATATGTTCGGTGGGATTTGCCGGAAAATGATTTTACTATTTAAAAAATGAAGAACATAAGAGTGTTTGCTAATTAGCAGGATTGGTTTGTTTTGGCGATATCCGTTCCGCGGCTGTTGAGGATGGGTGTGAAACAGCAGCGCCGGTCAGGATTTTCGAACGCCTGCGTCGAGGTCCGGCTTGCGACTGTGTCACGGGCGGGTCGTTGCCGCGGAGTGAGGCCGCCGGTCCTCAGCCGATCCGCTGGAGCGCCAGCCCCGTCGCAGCGATGCGGAACCCGCCGTCCGCCGTCTCCTCCACCGCCTCGCCGCCATCCAGGCGATAGCTCTTCCCGTCCGGCACCCAGCCGGCGGGGCCGCGGAAGGTGACCATCTGGATGTAGCTGGTGACTTCGACGACCGAATGGACGGTGCCATCCTCGGCCCGTGCCTCGAACCGGCCGGTCTCCATGTTCTGACGCAACGGCATCCGCCTGCTCCCTTCGCCCATCGCTGGCGGTCCATAGGGTGCCACGGCGACGGTGGGCCGGGGAAGCTCTTCAGCCATTAGTTTAATTTGTGTCTTCCGCGAGGAAACCTCGTTTGTTCGCGTGGCGCCGGGTTTCTATCGTCCGGCCATCGCAACGGCAAGGAGGGTGGCCGCAATGATCGGAAGACGGGGTTTCCTGGTGGCGACGGGTGGAGCACTGCTGCTCACTGCAAGTGCGGCGCAGGCGTCGAAAGGAAAGGAGTCCGCGACCAATGGGCTGGCGGAGCGCTTGGCGGCCCTGGAGGAGCGGACCGGCGGACGACTGGGGGTCGCGGTGCTCGACACCGGAAGCGGACGGCTGCAGGGCTGGCGCGTGGACGAGCGGTTCCCGATGTGCAGCACCTTCAAATTTCTATTGGCTGCCGCCGTGCTGAAATCGGTGGACCAGGGCAAGGAACGGCTGGACCGGCGAATCCCGGTGACGCAGGCCGATCTGGTGCCCTATGCGCCCTTCGCGGAAACCCGGCTGAACGGCACGCCGCCGACGGTGGCGGAGCTGTGCGAGGCGACGATGACGCTCAGCGACAATGTGGCGGCCAACCTGCTGCTGCCGGGCGTCGGCAATCCGGCCGGCCTCACCGCCTTCCTGCGGGGCATCGGCGACAAGACCACCCGCCTGGACCGCAATGAGCCGACGCTGAACACCGCCATCCCCGGTGATCCGCGCGACACCACCACCCCCGCCGCCATGGTGCGCAGCATGGAACGGCTGCTGGTGGGCGACGTGCTGCATCCGGAGTCCCGCCGGCAGCTGGCCGACTGGATGATTGCCAACAAGACCGGCGACAAGCGGCTGCGCGCGGGTCTGCCGGCCGGCTGGCGCGTCGGCGACAAGACCGGCACCGGCACCAACGGCACCGTCAACGACATTGCCATCCTTTGGCCGGAGAACCGTCCGCCGCTGCTGGTCGCCAGCTACCTGACCCAGACGGCGAAGGACTTCAAGCAGCACGATTCGATCCACGCCGAGGTGGCGCGGGCGGTTGCCGGCATCGTCGGCTGACGCAGCTCAGAGGGGCGTATCGGCGGGGGCCGCATGCGGCGGCCGGGCCCATCTTACGATGGCGCGTACGGCGTTCAGGGCGTTCACATTGTCCTGAATGGGGAAATGCCGCCGCAACTCGACGACCGCCGCCCATTCGCCGCTTTCGTGAAACGCCTTCTGAATGGCGGCGGCTTCATCCTGGCTGACGCTGAACATTCCGACCCCTCGGCCGACCTTGCGGACCGTGCCGCCGATCATGCCCCGCGGCCGGGTCCGGTTGCAAGGGGGGCCTGCCGCAAGGGGGCGCGTTCCGTCACGCGCCTTCCATTTCGGCGCCCGGCTCCAGGCCGCCGGACTCGTCGAAATAGTCACCGGCGACGTCCGGCCCCCATTCCTGGACCAGCGCCACCTTCTTCTGCTTCAGCACCTCCACCCGCTTTTCGGCGCGGGTGACCTCCATGCCGGCGACCAGCGGCGGGATGCCGTAATAGAGGCCCCAGCCGACGGCGGCGGCCGTATACATCACCAGCCAGGCCAGCGGGTCTGCGAAGATCTTCGCGGCGGCGCCGATGGTGTGCTGGTGCTTCCACAGATCGATGGCGAAGGGCATGCAGCCGCAGAAATTCAGCCCGCCGACGGTGATCGGCGCCGACTTGTCGGGATCGCGGTCGACGACATAGGCGACGATGGTCGGGATCATGCCCACCCCGAACAGGATGGTGGTCGGCAGCACGATCAGCGCCGCCGGGATGATCAGCAGGATCAGGGTGAGGGCGCCGCCCTTCTTCTTTTTCTTGCGCGCCATGGCGATCCCCCCGTTGTCCGGTCAGAAGGCGAAGAACAGGATGATGCCGGCGACCAGCACGGTCGACAGCAGGCTCGACACGATGGCGGCGACCTGCCGGCCCGACGTCTCGATGATGGCGTTGCGGTCGGCGATGGTGTGGCGGATCTTGTCCATCTCCGCGTCGGCCTCGCGATAGGCGATCTGCGCCGCCTCGAATTCCAGCCGGTCGCGGCGCAGCGCCTCGGGGTCGTCGACCACCTTCAGCAGCTCGGTCAGCCGGCCGTTGTGCGCGGCGGCGTCGGCCATCTTGCGCACCTCCTGCTGCTGGGGCCGGTTGTGGAAGCGGCGGAAGGCGGGATCGAGCAGGGCCACCACCCAGGAGGCCAGATGCGTCAGCCCGTCCACCCCGGTGCGGGCCTGGATGTCGGACAGGATGGTCAGCATGGCGATGACCCGCCGCATCGGCTCCACCCCGCTGCCGAGCTGGGTGAACAGCAGCTCGTCCCCCCGCTTGTTGCGGGCGCCGAGGAAGGCGGCGACCTGGCGGTCGATGGGGTCCTTGTGCCGCTCGCCCCCCGCGGCGATCCAGTCCAGTGCCCGCAGCAGTTCCGCCGGCGTCGTCGGCAGTTGCTTGGCCACCAGGGCGCTCATGCAGGGCATGGTCGGGTTCATCTCGTACAGCACGCGCTCCACCCCCAGCCCGTGGGATGAGCGGTCGAGGAAGCCGCGCAGCTGGTCGAAGGTCTGCACCAGCGGCACGAATTCCGGCTTGAAGTCGGTCTGGACATTGACCCAGAACATCGGCAGCTGGTTGGCGATCACCTCCGCCACCGCCTGGGGGGATTCGCCGCGCATGAAGGCGTCGGCCAGCATGGTGGCGATGCCGTCCGGCATCATCGCCCGGCTGCGGTAGCGGATGGGGGCGGTGGGGTCGAGCGCGATGCAGACGCGCGCCACCAGCCGGTCGCCCTGGCTGCCGCCCTTGCCGCTGGACGCGGTCTGGATGGCGTTGCCGACCGCCTCCGCCCGCACCTCGTCGCCCATCGACCGGCGCAGCCATTTGTCCAGCTCCCCGCTTTCGATGACGCTGGCGGCGGCGGGGGCATGGCGGGCGAAGGCGCGGGCCAGCGTGCGGCAGTGCCAGTATTCGGCACCCTGGAATTCCAGCGGCCGGGCGGCGCGGCGGGAGATCTGCGGCTGTTTCGGGCTGAGGCGGCGGCCGGCCACCCAGAGGTCGAGGTCGTTCAGGGTCCAGCGCTGCTTGGGATCGTCCACCAGCAGGCCGCGCACCACCTCGTTGATCGCCAGCGGCAGACGGAGTTGCTGGACCAGGGCCGGGTAGGAACCGCGCTCCATCTTCGCCTGCAGAACGGCGTCGTCGTCCAGCCCGGCCAGCGGGTTGCGGCCCAGCGCCAGGATCAGCAGGGTGACGCCCAGCGAATAGAGGTCGTCGGCGATGGTGCCGGTGCCGCGGCCCGCCGGGTTGGCCATGCCGCGCTCGATCGTCTCCAGCAGGACCGGCTGGCCGTATCCGGGCTGTGTCGACACGCAGTCGCCCAGCATCAGCCCGCCGCCCGCGAGATCCCGGTAGAACAGGTTGGTCGGGCGGATCGCGCCGTGGATCACGCCGCGGCTCGACAGCTCCTTCAGCGCCGACACCAGCGGGTGGATGATCTGACGGGTCAGCTGGTCTTCCGGCATCGGGTCCAGCGTGTCGGTCAGCGACCCCATCAGCCGCTTGCCGCCCGGCCGTTCGAACACCAGGCAATAGCGCCGCCCGCGGTCCTGCGGCCAGTCCACCAGCCCCCAGTCGAGCAGCCGCATGTGGGTGGTGTTGTCGAGGCTGCCGACGGTGGAGCAGATGTCCATCCGCGGCAGCATCGCCGCATGGCAGATGATCGCGAAGGGCTCGATCCGCTTTTCGCGCAGAGCCTTGGCGGCGAAGGCGTTGCCGCCGACGGCATTCAGCAGGGGGATCGGTGCGCCGGGCTGGATTTCATAGCGTTCGGCGAGCTTGACGGGTTCGGCATTGCCCATCGCTGCCGCGGCGGTTCCCATCGTTCCAGTCTGGGCGTCGGAAGGCATGGACGGCGGATCCCCGGGGCGTGCGAATGTGCGCAGGCCTTAGGTGGCGTGAAAAGGGCAAACAAACCCTTAACGTGCGCGTGCGTAACACTATCGGATTGGACCGGACAGGAAAACCCCACTGCGAAGCGGCGCGGAGGTTTCGCGTCACGCCGCCGCCCGTTCCTCCTCGACGCGGAATGACAGCCGTAGGGAGGTGCCGGCCTCGGCACCCCAGTCCGGCGTCGCCCCGACCTGTCCGGCCAGCATCGAGATCAGCCGCATGCCGGATGACCGGGTCCGGTTCGGCGACAGCCCGACCCCGTCGTCCGACAGCCGCAGGCGAACCTCCCCCGGTGCCAATACTGCAAGGTCGAGGCTGATGGTTCCGGCCTGGCCGGGAAAGGCATGCTTGGCGCTGTTGGTGATGAACTCGTTGGCGATCAGGCCGAGCGAGACGGCGGTGTCGTGGTCGACATGGACTTCGCCGACCGCCGCTTCGAAGCGGATGCCCCCGGCATGACCGCGCCCATACAGCGCGACGGAGTTTCCGCACAGCTCGCGCAGATAGCCGCCCAACTCGATCCGGCCGATCAGCTTGGCCTCGTACAGCCGGCTGTGGACGAGTCGGAGCGCTTCGATGCGGCCTTCCAGCTCCTTCAGGATACGCTGGGTCTCGTCGCTTCTGCTCTGCCGGCTTTCCAGCGCGAGCAGGGCCATGATCGCCTGCAGGTCGTTCTTCACCCGATGCTGCAGCTCCCGCATCGAGGTCATCCGCTGCTCTTCCGCTTTGCGCAGCTGGTCCGTCGCCTGCCTCATGCTGTCATAGACGGACGTCAGCTCCTCCATGTCGGCGGGCGGCGGCGGTGGCAGGGTGGCGCCCGGCGTCTGCATCGCGTCCGCCATCCGCGCCAGACCGACGACGGAGCGGGACAGCCGGCGGGCATAGTGCAGGACCAGCAGCGATGCGGCCCCGAGAGCGAGGCCGCAGATCGCCATGCTCGTCCACAGCGACCGACGCAGCGGTTCCTGGAAGAAGGCGGCGGGTGCCGCGAAGGTCACCGTCCAGCCGGAAACCGCGGAGCGCGAGAAGGCGAGGGACAGAATCTCCCCCTCCAAAGCCGGGCCTTCCGCCCGTCCTTCGGGTGCCGACTGGATCGCCTCTCTCATCCAGTCGCGGACCGGCTGGCCGACATACCGCTCGCCGGCGCGGGTCCGGGCGATGACGATGCCGGTCCGGTCGACGATGCCCGCCACCCAGCCTGCAGGGACCTGCTGGTTGCGCAGGAGATCTTCCCATTTGGATGCCGCGACCTCCGCCACCAGCGCGAAGCGCCGGCCGTCCCTGACTTGGACCGGCACCAGGACCGCCGCGACGGGGCTCTTCGAAACCGGATCGTACATCAGGCCGGTGACTTGGGGGTGTCCGCTGCCGATCACCTCGGCGATCTGGCTGGAGATATCGGCCGGCTGGGGCGCCGGGGTTCCATAGGGGACCGCGGTGGTGAACAGCGTTGCGCCGTCGGCAGCGCGCAGGCTCACGGCCGACCAGTTGGGATGCATCGCCTGGACGGTCCGGGCGATGCGGCGGAGCTGTTCCGGATCGCCGCCTTCGGTCACGGCCGCGCCGATGCTATCGAGGGCCGCCCTGGTGACGAGCAACTGCTGGTCGAGGGCGACGGACAGGGCGCGGGCGGTCACCGACATCTCGGCTTCGGCGAAGTCGCGCTGCTTGGAAAGGTTGTAGATGATCAGACCGATAGCGATCAGCGCCATTGAAACCAACGCGGTGACCACGATTCCAAGCAGATGGGAGCTTATGTTCCGTTGTGTCGGTCGCGCTCCGAGGAAAGGATCAGGAGAGAAGATCAAGCTCATGTCTCAATTGCCCGGTGTCGGATCCTGCTGTCTTCGGCATCCCTGTTCGCCGGCGGCTGACGGCGTCGAAGGTCCGTCTTGTTTGAAGGGTTGGTTAACCATGGCATATCTATTGGCCCGTTCTCCTTGATCCGAGTCAATTTGGGGGGCGCGGACTCGGAACGGGGTCTGGACGGGAGCCCGACGCGCAAAGAAAAAGCCCCTCTCCGGTTGGGAGAGGGGCTTTCGACAAGGTAACGCGTTCGTCGGGCTTACTCGTTCTTGACCTTGACGTAGGAGCCGGGGGCGTCTTCCAGGGCGGGAAGGGCGCCGTCGCCGGGCTGCCGGGCCGGGACCTTGCCGTCGGCGAACTGGCCGACCCACTTGTTCCATTCCGGCCACCAGGAGCCGGAGGTCTGGGTCGCCTTTTCCAGCCACTCGTCGGAGGTCTTGGCCAGCTTGTCGCTGGTCCAGTAGCAGTACTTGTTGGCCGCCGGCGGGTTGACGACGCCGGCGATGTGGCCGGAGGCGCCGAGCACGAACTTGACCGGGCCGCTGAACAGCTGGGCGCCGCTGTAGGTGCTCTTCCACGGGGCGATGTGGTCTTCGCGGGCCGACAGGAACAGCGACGGGACCTTGATCTTGCCCAGGTCGATCGGAACGCCCTTCAGCGTCACGGCCCCCGGCTGCGCCAGCATGTTCTTCTGGTACATGTTGCGCAGGTAGAAGCTGTGCATCGCCGCCGGCATGCGGGTGCTGTCGCCGTTCCAGTACAGCAGGTCGAACGGGAACGGGTCCTTGCCCAGCAGGTAGTTGTTGACGACGAACGACCAGATCAGGTCGTTGGCGCGCAGCATGTTGAAGGTGGTCGCCATCTTGGAGCCGTCGAGATAGCCCTGCTCGGCCATCTGCCCTTCGATGAAGGTCAGCTGCTCCTCGTCGATGAAGATCGACAGTTCACCGGCTTCGGTGAAGTCCAGCATGGTGGTGAAGAAGGTCGCCGACTTGATGCGGTCGTCCTTCTTGGCCGTCATGTAGGCCAGCGTCGAGGCCAGCAGCGTGCCGCCCAGGCAATAGCCGATGGCGTTGACATCCCGTTCGCCGGTCGCCTTCTCGATGGCGTCGAGCGCCGCCAGCGGGCCTTCGACCATGTAGTCCTCGAAGCCCTTGGCCGCCAGCGTCTCGTCCGGGTTGACCCAGGACAGGACGAAGACGGTGTGGCCCTGGTCGACCGCCCACTTGATGAAGCTGTTCTTCTCGCGCAAGTCCAGGATGTAGAACTTGTTGATCCAGGGCGGCACGATCATCAGCGGGCGCTTGTTCACGTCCGGGGTGGTCGGCGTGTACTGGATCAGCTGCATCAGGCTGGTCTGGAAGACGACCTTGCCCGGCGTGACCGCGATGTTCTTGCCCAGCTGGAAGGCGTCGTAGTCGGTCATGGAGATGCGCAGCTCGCCCTTGCCGCGCTCCAGGTCCTTCAGCAGATGCTCCAGGCCCTTGACCAGATTCTCGCCGCCGCTCTCGATGGTGGCGCGCAGGACCTCCGGATTCGTCATGACGAAGTTGGAGGGCGCCATCGCGTCGACGAACTGGCGGGTGTAGAAATCGACCTTCTTGGCCGTGTGGTCGTCCAGCCCCTCGACCTGATTGACGGTCGACTGCATCCACCGGGCGCTCAGCAGGTAGGACTGCTTGATGAAGTCGAACAGCGTGTTCTCGTCCCAGGCGGCGTCCTTGAAGCGGCGATCGTCCTTGGCGGGTGCGATGACCGGCTGCGTCTCCTGCCCGAAGAAGCGCTGGGTGGTGCGCTGCCACAGGGTCAGGTAGTCCTGCCACAGCGACATCTGCGCCTGCATGAGCTTGGCCGGGTCGGCCATCATGCGGGTGGTCATCTCCAGGAAGGCATGGCCGACGCCCATCGGGTCCGGGCTCTTCGGGCCGGCGCCGTCGGATGCCTGGCGCGCGAGGAATTCGGAAACCAGCCGCTGGCTCTGTTCGGCGATGCGGGTCATCGCCCGCGACATCTCGACCGGGTCGGGCAGCTTGACGTCGGGCACCTGGGGGGAAGCCGGGGTGGAAGCCTGAGGGGGGGCCTTGGTCTCGGCCATGTGCACGGTCCTTCTTCTTTGGGCGGGTGTCGCGTCGTCGGTCACGTCGTATCGGCCACCGTGGTCCGTATGGCCCAGATAGGGCTTTGGGCCTTGCTGACGGGCGGCTATACAGGCTTGCAGTTGATGTTGTCAGCGGGCGTTCTGCACCATGTCGCTGTGGGTGGCGTGCGGCGGTCCGGCCTTCTGGTGCGGTGCGGGAGAAATCCGAAACCTCTCATACACCGCTGGTGTGAACATTTCATTTCACGGATCGTCGCACAAGTGCGGCGTCGCGGCCAGACACGGGGAAGGATGATGGTGACGGGCAGTCAGGAGGGCGGTCGGGGCATCGCGGCGACCGCACGGGTGTTCGGCACCCTGATCTTTGTAATGCCAATGGTTTTCGGGCTGACGGCCTGCAGCGACCGGGCGCTGGACACCGGCCTTCTGGGCGCCGTCACCGGCCAGCCTTCGCCGGTCAGCGACAATACGTCGCCCATCCGCGGCATGAGCGGCGAGCGTACGGAATATCCCAACCTGGGCACCGTGCCTGCGCGCCCGACCGATCTGACCACGGAAGCGGAGCGCCAGCAGGCGATGGACCGTCTGGCGCAGGACCGTGCGGCATCGCGCCGCACCAAGGAGCAGACGGAGGCGATCCAGGTGCCGGAACCGCTTCCCACCCCGATGGCGGTCCCGCCGCGGCCGGATCTGCGGCCGGGCAGGGATTGAGGGGCTCGGGTAAAGGAAAAGCCCCCCGTGCCGGATGGCCGGGGGCTTTTTTGTGCGGGGAGGTTTCGGCTTCGAGTGCCCCCACCCCGACCCTCCCCCGCTGGGCAGGGGAGGGGGTAAGTGCTTGTTTGGGAGGGCAGCGGAGTTCCCTCCCCTGCGTAGCGGGGGAGGGTTAGGGTGGGGGTCTAACTTCCCACCCATCACTCTTGGATGAAGGCCTTCACGTAGGACTGGCTCAGCGGCTGGATCAGGTAGTCCAGCGGGGTGCGGGGGGAGAGCACGATGCGGGCTTCCACCGGCATGCCGGCCTTGATCTTCAGGTGGCCGACCTCGTGGGAGTCCGCGTCCTTCAGGCGGATGCGGGCGAGATAATAGTCCTGGCGGGTGGCGTTGTCGGTCAGGCGGTCGGCCGAGACGTAGGACACGGTGCCGTCGATGGTGCCGACGACGCGGCTGTCATAGGCGGTCAGCTGCACTTTCACCGGCAGGTCGACGGCCATCGACTTGATGTCCTTCGGCTGGATGCGGACCTCGGCCAGCAGGGCCTTGTCGTCGGGGACGATGTCCAGCACCGGTTCGTTGGCGGTGATGGTGCCGCCGACGGCGGGGTGGCCGTAGATCACGACGTTGCCGGCGTCCGGCGCCTTGATGGTGCGGTTGTCCAGGCGGTTCTTGGCGTCGCGGATCTGCTCGGCCAGCTTCTGGGCGTCGCCGCGGGACTTTTCCAGTTCGACCAGCACCTTCTCGCGGAAGTCGCTGCGGCGGCGGACCAGGTCGCCCTGGGCGTCGACCGCCTGCTGGCGCGACTGGGACATGCGGGCTTCCAGCGCATGGTCCTGGGCGTGCAACTGGGCATTCTCCTTCTGCGCCGCGACCAGCTTGGTGCGGGTGGAGTTGCCGCGGTCCAGCAGGCCCTGGGTGATCTGGATGTCCTCGTCCGACAGCTTGATCTCGCGGGCCAGGAAGGCGCGCTGCTGTTCCAGGCTGCGCACCTCGTCGCCCAGCGTGGCGATGCGGTCCTGGGTCAGCTTGGCCTCGGTCTCCAGCTGGTTGCGGCGGACGTGGAACAGCTTCTCCTGGTTCCGCATGGCGTTGTCGACCGCCGGCTCCTTGGCGCGGCGGGCGGTCAGCTCGGCCGGCCATTCGATCGCCGGCTTCTCGAACATCTCGGCGGACAGGCGCGCCTCGGTCGCCAGCGTGTCGAACAGGGCGACGTTCAGCATCTCAAGCCGGGTCTGCGCCTCGGTGCTGTCCAGTTGCATCAGGACCTGGCCCGCCTCGACCCGGTCGCCTTCCTTGACCAGGATGGCGCTGATCACGCCGCCCTCGGTGTTCTTCACCACCTTGCGGCCGGTTTCAGGGGCCAGCGAGCCCATGGCGCTGATCGCGCTGTGCAGCGGGGCCACCGCCGCCCAGCCGGTCATGCCGCCGAAGCCGACCGCCAGGACCAGGAAGCCGCCCAGCAGCAGGCTGCGCACGCCCGTTTCCGGCATCGCCGCCCGCAGCGCGTGGATCGAGGTGATGGTCGCGGTCTTGCGCGAAGGCTTGCCGGCGGGGGTCTCGGGACCGGTGTCGGAGGAGAGCGAGGCGGGGAAACTGGTGGTCATCGTGGTCATGGGACTTCCTTGGCTCTGTCGGGTCGGGCGTCGCCAGCCGGGTAACGGGGCCGGATGCTCAGGGCTTGGGGGCGGTGCCGGCGGTCAGCCGGCGGCCCCTGCCGTGGCGGCGGACGGACCGGCCTGAGGGCCGAGATTGCGAAGGCGGGCGAGGTTGACGGCGCCGGGCTGGGCCTGCTGCTGCTCCGGACGCGGCAGCTCCATCGCCATGCCGTTCTTCAGGACGTAGGTGTGGTCGGCCATGTCGACGAAGACCGGGGCGTGGGTCATGACGATGGTGGTGGCCCCGCGCTGCTTGGCGGCCGCCACGAAGGCGCGGACGGCCTTGATGCCCAACTCGTCCAGGCCGGCGGTCGGCTCGTCCAGCACCATCAGCGGCGGCTGGCCGAAGGCGGCGCGGGCAAGACCGATCAGGCGGGCGCTGGCGCCGGTGATCGGGGACAGCGGGTCGTTGACCTCCGTCTCGTAGCCCATGGGGAGGCTTTCGATCCACTCGTGGATGCCGACGGCCTTGGCGGCCTCTTCCACCTGTTCGCGGGTGGCGCTGGTGAAGCGGGCGATGTTGTCGGCGATGCTGCCGGGCAGGAGATCGACCTGCTGCGGCAGGTAGCCGATGCCCTGTTCGGGAGCGTCCGGGGTCAGGGTGGCGACGGACAGGCCGCCGAGCCGCACCGTCCCCGCCGACGGGAGGGCGACACCGGCCAACAGGCGGGCCAGGACCGACTTGCCCGAGCGGTTGGGACCGGCGATGCAGACGGTCTCGCCCGGCTCGATCGAGAGATTGACGCTGCGCAGGATCGGCTTCTGGTCGCGGGGGGAGACGAACAGCAGGTTCTCGACGGTCAGACGCTCGCTCTCCACCGGGACGGCGGGACGCTCCGGCTCACGCGACAGGCGCTTCAGCAGCGGCAGCAGGCGGCGGACGGCCTGGGCGGAGCGGACCAGCCCGCCCCAGGCGCCGGCGGTCTGTTCGATCGGGGCGAGGCCGCGGCCGACCAGCATCGAGGTGGCGATCATGCCGCCGAAGGACAGGTGCTGCTCGATCACCAGCCAGGCGCCGATGCCCGTCACGGCGATCTGCAGGACCATGCGAACCCACTTGGTGGCGGCGCCGATGGAGGCGCTGCGCTCGTAGCCCTGGTTCTGCAGGGCGCTGGCGGTCAGGAAGTCGCGGTTGACGGCATCCAGCGCGGTGTCGCCCATGCGCAGGCCGCGCACGGTGTCGGACCGGGAGGCCAGGGCCTCGAACAGCTTCTGGGCGCGGCCGGCCGGCAGCTTGCTCTCGTCGTTGACGTCCTTGACGGCCACATAGCCGATCCAGCCCATCACCGCCATGATCGCCATCGACACGACCAGGACCAGCGCCAGCATCGGATGGATCACGTAGATGCCGATGACGTAGAGCGGCGCCCAGGGCAGGTCCATCAGCGCCGGCAGCGACGGACGGCCGAAGGCGGCCTTGAGTTCCATCAGGTCGGCGAGCGGGCCGTTATCCGGACGGCCGCGGCCGGCGGCGTCCAAGGCGTCGGCGGTCAGCCGCCGGCGCCACCGCACCTCCAGCGCGTTGCCGGCACGGGCCAGCAGGCGCGACCGCACCATCTCCAGCACGCCGCTCAGCGTCAGCGCGATGACCACGATGAGGGTCAGCATGATCAGAGTGTCGTAGTTGCCGGACGGAATGGCCCGGCTGAACACCTGAAGCGAATAAAGCGGCATGGCCAGCATCAGAGCATTGATGGTAGCGCTGAAGATAAATGTACTAACAAGTACCCTGGTAAAATAGCCGCGGTTGAAAGCCGCTTCCGGCTTATCGATGCCGGTCCCTTGCGTAGTGTTGGACTTGGTCGAAATAGGCATAAACAGCCCTCCAATTGTCACCGGTCGGCACAGTGCCCACTGGATGCAGGCGAGCTCAGGGAACGCGATCTTGGTAAATGGGACCTTAACATTCGCGGGCGTCACAGGATTGCCACGGGATGCCACCACTTTTGCGCAGCTCTACCCCTGTCTTGGCTGCTCCTACGGTCCGTCTTGCGGCATTTTGCCGGAAGGGGGGCGTGACTTATTGCCGGTTGGAGGCGGCGAGGGGAGTCGGTATCGTGACCGGCGTCGGACCCGGCAGGTCCGGATGCGGCGCGGTTCGCCCCATTGGCCGACACAGTCGAAACCATATCCGGAGATGAGGATGGAAGGGCGCAAGGTCCCCTCGGTGGTGTTCAAGACCCGTGTGCGCGACGAAAGCGTGGACGGCCCCAACCCGTTCCGTTGGCAGGACGTGGCCAGCGACGAACTGTTCAAGGGCAAGCGCGTCGTTCTGTTCTCGCTGCCCGGCGCTTTCACGCCGACCTGCTCCAACGAGCAATGCCCGGCCTTCGAACGGCTTTACGACGAGTTCAAGGATCTCGGCGTCGACGAGGTCTATTGCCTCAGCGTCAACGACGCCTTCGTCATGTTCCAGTGGGGCAAGAGCCTGAACCTGAAGAAGGTCAAGCTGATCCCCGACGGTTCGGGCCACTTCACCCGCCGCATGGGCATGCTGATCGACAAGGATCATCTGGGCTTCGGTTTCCGGTCCTGGCGCTATGCCATGGTGGTCAAGGACGGCGTGGTCGAGAAATGGTTCGAGGAGCCCGGCATCAACGACGACGGCGAGAACGGCGATCCCTACGGCGAATCTTCGCCGGAGAACGTGCTGGCCTATCTGCGCAGCTGAAGCCGCCGAGTCGGCGCGCGATGACGGAAGGCCGGCGGGGCTGGGGCTCCGCCGGCCTTTTCCGTGCCCACCGAAAGCCATCGAGCCCCGTTCGGGTGCCTTCGGGTTGTGAAGCGTCCTGCATGTGCGTGCATCGGATGGCGTCGAATCCTTTTCAATAGACAAATGTCATTGTCTTGCTACCTTCCGCATCGATTACCGCGGATGGGGCGTATCAGGTGGCATCGTATCGGCAGTCCCGGAATTCCCTGGTTGCATTGATTGCGGCGCTGACGCTGCTTGCTGCTTTCGCCGACGGGCCGGACGCCAGGGCCGGTGAAACGGTGCCCCCGCTCCTGCCGCGCAAGGTCGTCATCGAAAAGAGCTCGGCGTCGGGTCTGGCGGCGGGTGCCTTCATGGCGCTCCAGTTCCATGTCGCCCATTCCACCGAGATCGCGGGAGTCGGCCTGGTTGCCGGCGGTCCGTTCCTCTGTGCCGCGGAGAATCCGCTGCTGGCGGCGTCCTGCATGCAGGGCAACGCGCTCTGGCCGCGCGGGCAGTCGCTGTACGAGGCGGCGCAGCCGCTGGCCGCCGCCGGGGCGATCGATCCGCTCGACCGTCTGCCGGAGGCGCAGGTCTATCTGTTCAGCGGCCGTGCCGACATGGTGGTGAACCGCAAGGTGGTGGAGGAGGCGGAGGCCTTCTATCGCGCCGCCCGCGTCCCGGCGAACCGGATCCGCCTGGAAGCGGGTCTGGAGGCCGGCAACGGCTTCATCTCACCGGGCGCGCCCAACGACTGCAACGCCAACCGCAGCCCCTACGTCAACGCCTGCGGCGACTACGACCAGGCCGGACGGATACTGTCGCACATCTATGGCGGCCTGAATCCGCCTGCCCCGGACCTGCCGGCGGCAAGCCCCTTCGACCAGACGCCTTTCGGCGATCCGGAACGAACCGGTCTGGCGCCGGCCGGCTACGTCTTTGTGCCGCCGGCCTGTGCGGGGGGATCGGCCTGCGCCGTGCACATCGTCTTTCACGGATGCCGCCAGTCCGCGGCGGAGCTAGGCGACGCGGTGACCACCGGTGCCGGCTTCAACCGCTGGGCGGCCAACAACAATCTGATCGTGCTCTACCCGCAGCTGTCGCCCGGCCGTTCGGCGGACCCGGTCGCCTGCTGGGACTGGATTGGCACGACAGGGACGGATTACGCGACGAAGGGCGGGGCGCAGATCGCCGCTGTCCATGCGATGTTGACAACCCTTGCAGGGCAAAGGTGACCCTCTCATGACCATTTCCAATAAAGTCATTTTGAAATCGGCGCTGGCGGCATTCGTCGTTCTCGCGCCGCTTACCGCTGCGGCGCAAAACAGCGCTCAGATCAAGCTGTCCGATCTGAAGCTGAAGATCGATCCGGCGCAGACCACGGTGTCTGGTATTTCCTCCGGCGCCTACATGGCCGGCCAGTTCCAGGTCGCCTATTCGGGCCTGGTCAAGGCGGCGGGCCTCGTCGCCGGTGGCCCCTATGCCTGTGCCGAGGTGTCGGAGGGCGGCATCGCCCCGGCAGTGGTGGCGCTGAAGCGTTGCATGGACGTGGCGATGGGCGCGCCGAATGTCGACGCGCTGGTCGCGAACGCCAAGGCCCGCGAGAAGTCGAAGGACATCGACCCGCTGTCCAACATGGCGTCGTCGAAGATCTATCTGTTCAACGGTGACAACGACGTCACGGTGAAGCGCCCGGTCGCCGACGCCACCGACCAGTTCTACAAGGCGTTGGGCGTGCCGGAGGCGAACGTCTCCTATGTGAAGCTGCCGAAGGCGGCGCATGCCTACATCACCGACGGCTATGGCGCCGCCTGCGACTTCATCCCGAAAGAGGATGAGAAGAGCGAGTACATCAACAACTGCCAGTACGATCAGGCAGGAGCCATCGTTCGCTTCTTCTATGCCGACGCCAAGATCCCGAATGCTCCCGCCGCAGCCCGGCAGCCGCAGTTGTTCAACCAGGGCCCCTTCGTCGGCGACACCAGCCGCAGCGGCATGGCCAAGACCGGCTATATCTATGTTCCGGAAGCCTGCGAGGGCGGCAAGCAGACCTGCCGCATCCATGTCGCCTTCCACGGCTGCAAGATGGCGTCGAACCTGATCGGCGACCATTTCGCGGTGAACGCCGGCTACAACCGCTGGGCCGACGTCAACAACATCGTCGTGCTGTATCCGCAGATCGACGCCAACGCCAAGCCGTCCTCCAACCCCAAGGCCTGCTGGGACTGGTTCGGCTACACCGGCTACGACTTCGCCCGCAAGGGTGGCTTCCAGATGACCGCCGTCCGCAAGATGATCGGCGCACTGGCCGGGGAGTGACGTCCGGCGGCGGGTGCCCCCACCCTACCCTCCCCCGCTGGACGGGGGAGGGGGTAAGTGCTTGTTCGGAAAGGCAGCGGCAGTCCCTCCCCCGCCCAGCGGGGGAGGTTAGGTGGGGGCAAGCGAAGCCCGCACCCCACCAACAAAAAAGCCCCTCTCCGGCAATCCGGAGAGGGGCTTTTTTCAAATCAGCGCATTCAAGCCTTCAGGATGCCGCGGCCGGCGAAGCGGGCGGCGACACCCAGCTGCTCCTCGATGCGGATCAGCTGGTTGTACTTGGCCAGACGATCCGAACGGCTCAGCGAGCCGGTCTTGATCTGGCCGCAGTTGGTGGCGACCGCCAGATCGGCGATGGTGCTGTCCTCGGTCTCGCCAGAGCGGTGCGACAGGACGGCGGTGTAACCGGCCTTGTGCGCCATATCGACCGCTTCCAGCGTCTCCGACAGGGTGCCGATCTGGTTGACCTTCACCAGGATCGAGTTCGCCACGCCTTGGCGGATGCCCTGGGCCAGACGCTTCGGATTGGTGACGAACAGATCGTCGCCGACCAGTTGCACCTTGGAGCCGATGGCGTCGGTCAGCGCCTTCCAGCCTTCCCAATCGTCCTCGGCCATGCCGTCCTCGATCGAGATGATCGGGAAGCGGCCGACCAGATCGGACCAGTAGGCGACCATCTGCTCCGGCGACAGCGACTTGCCTTCACCGGCCAGCTCGTACTTGCCGTTCTTGAAGAACTCGGTCGAGGCGGCGTCGAGCGCCAGCATGACGTCGTCGCCCGGCTTGTAGCCGGCGGCCTCGATCGCCTTCATGACGAAGCCGAGCGCCTCGTCGGTGGAGCCGATGTTGGGGGCGAAGCCGCCCTCGTCGCCGACATTGGTGTTGTGGCCGGCGTCCTTCAGCTTCTTCTTCAGCGACTGGAAGATCTCGGAGCCCATGCGGATGGCGTCGGCGCCGGTTTCGGCACCCACCGGCATGATCATGAATTCCTGGATGTCGATCGGGTTGTCGGCATGGGCGCCGCCGTTGATGATGTTCATCATCGGCACCGGCAGCAGCGAGGCGAAGGCGCCGCCGACATAGCGGTAGAGCGGCAGGCCGGCATCCTCGGCGGCGGCGCGGGCGACCGCCAGCGACACGCCCAGGATGGCGTTGGCGCCGAGCCGGCTCTTGTTCTCGGTGCCGTCCAGGTCGATCATGGCGAGGTCGATGGCGCGCTGGTCGTCGGCGTCCAGGCCGGCGAGCGCGTCGTAAATCTCGCCGTTGACGGATTCGACCGCCTTCAGCACGCCCTTGCCGCCGAAGCGGCCCTTGTCGCCGTCGCGCAGTTCGACCGCCTCGTGGGCGCCGGTGGAGGCGCCCGACGGCACCGCGGCGCGGCCGAAGGCGCCGCTGTCCAGCGCAACGTCCACTTCCACGGTCGGGTTGCCGCGGCTGTCCAGGATTTCGCGGGCGTGAATCTCGGTGATGACGCTCATGGTGGGTCGATCCTTCGAGGAAAGGCAGCCGCGTTATGGTCGCGGGCCGCGTTTTGGGGCGCGCAGGCTTGATAGCCCCGACGTCCGGGCGATGCAATATCTGCTTCGGCTTACAACCACGCGAAAATGCGGAGTTTTGCCGCGGAAATCAGAGAAATCCCTCCATCATCGCCGCGAATTCGGTCGGGCGCTCGGCATGCAGCCAATGCCCGACCCCCTCGATCATGCGGATTTCCGCCTTGGGGAAATGGCTGCGGATGGCGTCGTGATGCTCCGGCCGGATATAGTCGGACGCACCGCCGCCGATGAACAGGGCAGGGCCTTCATAGCGGGCGCCGGCGAAATCGGGAAAGCCGATCAGCCCCTCCATGTTCGCGCCGATGGAATCCAGGTTGATCCGCCAGGAAAAAACGCCGTTCTCCAGCACCAGATTCTGCATCAGGAAGGAGCGCAGCGGCGCCTCCGGCACGGCGCCGGCCAGCTGGGACTCCACCTCCGGCCGGCGGGTGACGCCTTCCAGCTTGGCCGCCTTCATGGCTGCGACGTAGGGGGCGTGGGTGTGGGTGTAGGCGACGGGGGCGATGTCGGCCACCACCAGCCGCTCCACCCGGTCGGGATGGGCCAGCGCCAGCGCCATGGCAACCTTGCCGCCCATCGAATGGCCGACCACCGTGGCGCGGGCGAAGCCGCGGTCGTCCAGGAAGCGCAGGACGTCGGCCGCCATCTCCGGGTAGCTCATGCCCTCGGCCCAGGGCGCGCCGCCGTGGTTGCGCAGGTCCAGCGCATAGACCCGGCGTGATTCGCCGAAGCGGCGGGCCAGCGTCTGCCAGTTGCGCGCCGACCCGAACAGGCCGTGCAGGACCAGCATCGGCGTTCCGCCGTTGGCTTCGCCGGCTTCCAGATAGGTCAGGGGGAGGGCTTGCTGCTGCGGCATGTCGGAGGCCTTCGACCTGTGGTGTCGGGAGATGCGTTCTGGACGAATGCGGGCGGCGATCCTATGACGAACGCGGCCGTGCCGCTAGGATGCCGCCCGGCCAATTCTGCACCACAAGAGCGACCCTGCCATCGTGTTCCGTCATATCCTGTCTGTCGGCGGCCTGACCCTGGCCAGCCGGGTGCTCGGTTTCCTGCGGGACGTGCTGACCGCGGCGCTGCTTGGTGCCGGGCCGGTGGCCGACGCCTTCTTCGTCGCCTTCCGGCTGCCGAACCATTTCCGCGCCCTGTTCGCGGAGGGCGCCTTCAACTCCGCCTTCGTGCCGCTGTTCTCGGGCAAGCTGGTGCAGGACGGCGCAGCATCCGCCCGCCGGTTCGCCGACGAGGTGATGACCCTGCTGGTCATCGTGCAGTTGGTGCTGCTGCTGGCGGTGCTGGCCTTCATGCCGCAGTTCATGACGGTCTTCGCCCCCGGCTTCGCCGACGATCCGGAGAAGTTCCGGCTGGCCGTTCTGTTCACCAGCATCACCTTCCCCTATCTGCTGCTCATCTCGCTGGTGTCGCTCTATGGCGGCGTGCTGAACAGCATGAGCCGCTTCGGGGCGGCTGCCGCGGCACCGATCCTGATGAATCTCTGCCTGATCGCGGCGCTGGTGGTGGGCACACCGCTGATGCCCAGCGCCGGCCACGCGCTGTCCTGGGGCGTTTTGGCCGCCGGCGTGGCGCAGTTTCTCTATCTGGCCTGGGATGCGCGGCGGGCAGGCATGACCTTGCGGCCGGTGGTGCCGCGCCTGTCCGCCGACGTGAAGCGCTTCCTGACGGTGCTGGGGCCGGCGGCGCTGGGGTCGGGGCTGACGCAGATCAGCCTGTTCGCCGACACGCTGATCGCCTCGGCCCTGCCGACGGGGGCGGTGTCCTACCTCTATTATGCCGACCGGCTGAACCAGCTGCCGCTGGGGGTGATCGGCATTGCCGTGGGAACCGTTCTGCTTCCGGAAATGTCCAGGCGGATCAAGAGCGGTGACGAGGCCGGCGCGGTCGACAGCCAGAACCGCGCCATCGAGCTGTCGCTGGTGCTGACCCTGCCGGCGGCCATCGCCTTCCTGGTGGCGGGCACGCCGATCCTGTCGGTGCTGTTTCAGCGCGGTGCGTTCGGCCCGTCGGATGCCGCGGCCTCCGCCCTTACCCTGCAGGCCTATGCGTTGGGCCTGCCGGCCTTCGTGGTGATCCGCAGTCTGGTCAACGGCTTCTACGCCCGCCAGGACACGGCGACGCCGGTGCGGGTGGCGCTGGTGGCGGTCGGCATCAATGTGGCGTTGAAGCTGGCGCTGATGGGGCCGCTGGCCCAGGTCGGGTTGGCGGTCGCCACCTCCGTCGGCGCCTGGGTGAATGCCGGTCTGCTGGCGCTGCTGCTGCATCGGCGCGGCCTGTTCCGGGCCGATGCGCGCCTGACCCGCAACCTGCCGCGCATGGTGATTGCAGCATCCGCCATGGCCGGCGCCCTGTGGCTGGCGACCGAACGGCTGGCACCCTGGCTGGGTGCCACCGGGCTGTTCGAGCGGCTGGGCGGGCTGCTGGTGCTGGCGGTGGTCGGGCTGGCGGTCTACGCCATCGCTGTCGTGCTGCTGGGACTGGTGCGGCGCAGCGACCTTGGCCGTCTGCGCCGCCGTCGCGCCAAGTCGTGAATCAGCCTTCGCTCTGCAGCGGGCGTTCCGGGTCGGCGCTCCATTCCGACATGGACCCGTCATACAGCCGCACACCGGCCACGCCAGCGATCTCGCTGAGCGCGAACCAGGATACCGAGGCGAGGTGGCCGGTGTTGCAGAAGGTGATGGGCTGATCCTGCAGTGGCAGCCCGGCTTGGTCGGCCATCGCCTTCACCGTCTCGGCCGAAGCGAAGCGATGGTCCGCGGCGGAGAAGAGCGGGGCGATGTCCAGGTTCACCGCGCCGGGGATGGTGCCGGCGGCGCGGGCCTGCGGGCTCTTGGCCTTGCCGGCGAACTGCTCGGCGGAGCGTGCATCGTGCAGCGGCGTGCCGCCAGCCTTCACCGCCGCTTCGACCTCCTCCAGCGTGGCGCGCAGGTCGCTACGGGGGCGGGCGGAGAAGCCGGTCGGCTTGCGGTCCGCCGGCAGAGGATTCACCGCGCCGCCGGCCGCGGTCCAGGCGGCGAAACCGCCGTCCAGAACCGACACCGCGTCATGCCCCAGCATCTTGAAGGTCCAGTAGACACGGGTGGCGTTGCCCATGTCCGACGCATTGGCGCCGGCGGCCACCAGCACCACATGGTCGCCGTTGCCGATGCCGAGACCGCCGATCAGCCCCTCAAGCACCGCCGGTTCCGGTAGCATCCCGGCCCCGCCACCGACCACAGTCCGCCAGCCGGCCGTTGCGTAGTCGGAATGAACCGCTCCCGGAATGAAGCCGCCGCTGGGCGGGGTTCGCACGTCCAGGACGACGATTCCTGGGCTGCCGAGCCGGCTTTTCAGCCAGGAAACGTCCACAAGCGGGGAAATGCTGCTGTCGGTCATCACGGCGAATCCGGTTCCGGTTGGTCTGTGCCATTGCCTTGCAGCCGTCGTTACCCAATCGTAACGAATGATCCGGCAAGATGGCTGATGCCCGCGTGGCGGGCGGACGGACAGTGTGGGCGAAGCTCCGGGGTGGGGAAAGCCCAATCTTGTCGCAAAGTCTGCCGGCCGGTGGCGTTGCCCGGCCACCCGTCCGGGGTGTAGAGTAAGCCGTTCGTGTAAATGGCGCCCTCTCGCGGCGCGGGAGCTTGGACATCCATGGCCAACATCGACGACCTGCTCGGCGCGCCCGATCCCAACGACGGCGATGCATCGTCCTTCGCCATCGGCGATGCGCCGGTGGAGATCAAGGTCGTCATCGGCACCGCCATGCTGCGCGTCCGCGATCTGCTGAAGCTGGGCCGCGGCGCCGTCGTCGAACTCGACCGCCATCTGAAGGATCCGACCGACGTCTATGTCGAGGGCGTTCTGGTCGCCCGTGGCGAAGTGGCGATCATCGACGACAAGATCGGCGTCACCCTGACCGATTTCATCAAGTCCAGCCGCGAATGGAAGCGTTGACCGCCGCGTTCCCACCTTGGGGATGCTTCATTCGGTAGCAGCCGCGCTGATGCTGGAGTCTTGACGGCGGGCGATGGCATCTGGTCTCGTTGTGCGCGGTCGCGGGATATGCCGTCGCGGACGACGGCGCTCACCGGCCGGCCCGGAGAGCCAAGCCATGCCCCACCAAGCGGTCTCCCCAACCTCCTGCCTGCCGCGCCTCCATTCGAACCCGCGCGCCGACCATGAGCGGGCCTACGGCCCGTCCGAACGCGCGATCCTGAGTCGCGCCGCTTTCGAAGAGGCGATTGCGGAGATCGGGGCATGGCCCGGCTATGCTCCGACGCCGCTGCGCTCCCTGCCGGGACTGGCGCGGGAGGCCGGGATCGACCGGCTCTGGTACAAGGATGAAAGTGCCCGCTTCGCTTTGGGCAGCTTCAAGGCGCTGGGCGGGGCGTACGCCGTACTGCGGCTGCTGGCGCGGGAGGTGACGGCGCGGGTGCCGGGCGTGCCGGTGACGGCGCTCGATCTCGTCGTCGGCCGCTATGCCCGGGTAACGCGTACGCTGACCGTGACCACCGCGACCGACGGCAACCACGGCCGTTCGGTGGCCTGGGGGGCGCAGGTGTTCGGCTGCAACTGCGTGGTGTACGTGCCGGCGGCCTGCTCGCCCGGGCGCCGTGCGGCCATCGAGGCGTACGGGGCGCGGGTGGTGGTGGTCGACGGGTCGTATGACGATGCGGTGCGCCGGGCCGCCGCCGATGCGGCGGAGCAGGGCTGGTTCGTCGTCTCCGACACCTCCTATACCGGCTATATGGATGTCCCGCGCGACGTGATGCAGGGCTACACCGTGATGGTGGAGGAGGCGATCTCCCAGCTTCCCGCCAGCGAACGGCCGACCCACGTGTTCGTGCAGGGCGGTGTAGGCAGCCTGCCGGCGGCTGTCTGCGGCCATCTGTGGGAAAGCTGGGGCCGCCAGCGTCCGCGCTTCGTGGTGGTGGAGCCGCACAATGCCGATTGCCTGTACCAGAGTGCCGTCGCCGGCCGTCCGATGCGGTCGGAGGGTGACCTGGACACGGTGATGGCCGGGCTGGCCTGCGGCGAGGTCTCGTTGCTGGCCTGGGCGATCCTGGAGCGCGGCGCCGACGATTTCCTGACCATTCCCGACGAAGGGGCCGTCACCGCCATGCGCAAGCTGGCCGACGGCAAGCATGGCGGTCGGCCGATCGTGGCGGGCGAGTCGGGCGTGGCCGGGCTGGCCGGGCTGCTCTGCGCCGCGGCACATGGGGAGGTGCGGCTCGCCCTCGGCCTCGCGCCCGATGCGCGTGTGCTGGTGTTCGGGACCGAGGGGGCGACCGACCCGGAGGTCTATGAGCGGATCGTCGGCCGCTCGCCGGAGATGGTGGCGGAGGAGCCGGTCAGCGCAGCAGGTCGGTGACGATGTTGGCGCCATCGGCGGTCAGGCGGTCGGCGGTCTCGCGATAGTCGCGGGCGCCGGAGAAGCCGCCAGCTGCCGTCACGCGCTGGATCCAGACCGGGGAGGCGCCCAGCGACACCAGCCGCTGCACCATCGCCTGGGTGGAGCGCATGGTCATCCGGCCGTTCTCCGCCATGCGCGGGGCATGGACCATGAACTCCGCACGAGGGGCCGCATAGCGGGGATAGCCGGCCAGATACAGGCCGACGCACATGCTTTCGCAGGAGTCGCCGTCGCGCACCCGGGTGGCGACCGGACGGCCGCCCTGGCGTTCGGCCAGCACCGCGTCGATCATGCGATATCCCGCCGCCGTGAAGCCGCCGGGGCTCGACAGTTCGACCACCACCGGATGGCGTGCAGGCAGGGCGTGCAGGGCGTCGACGAAGCGGCGCTCCGCCCCCGGCGTGATGATGCCGTCCAACCGCAGGACCGTGGCCTCGCCCTGGTCGCTGCGCGACAGGATGGCGTCGGGGAACTCGGCGGAGGCCGGCGCAGCGGGCGCCGGGTTGACGGTCACCGGGGTGAGGGAGACGCTGGCCTGGCGGGTGGAGTTTGGCTGGGTGGCGGCCGGCTGCGTGGCGGCATGGCTGATCGCGGCACCCGCCACCAGCAGCCCGCCCAGAGCCGCACCGAACCCGATCTTCCGCACCAGCGCCTGAACCGACATCACGACCTCCCCGCTCGACCTGTTCAGCGTGGCGGTCAAAGCTTGCCCGAGGGTTAACGGAGCGTCTGTGGCGGGCCGCACAATGGGGGTAGAAAGGATGCGGCGCGATAAAGCGTGCGCGCGGGCGCAAAGGGCGTTAGAAGAAACAGGATTCCAAGGGTATGGCCGGGGCGCCCGTTTTCGCGGCGGTTCACGGACCGTCCCGTGCCGTGAACGTCGAAGAGCGGAACGATGTCGTACATCCAGGGTGAAACGGGCGATTGGGAAGTGGTGATCGGGCTTGAGGTCCATGCCCAGGTGATTTCGAACGCGAAGCTGTTCTCCGGCTCCGCCACCGAATTCGGGGCCGCGCCGAACAGCCAGGTCAGCTTCGTCGACGCCGCGTTCCCCGGCATGCTGCCCGTCATCAACGAATATTGCGTCGAACAGGCGGTCCGCACGGGCCTGGGCCTGAAGGCGCAGATCAACCTGAACTCGGTCTTCGACCGCAAGAACTACTTCTATGCCGATCTGCCGCAGGGCTATCAGATCAGCCAGTTCCTGCAGCCGATCGTCGGCAAGGGCGAGATCGTGCTGGACCTGCCGGACGGCACCAGCCGCACGGTCGGCGTCACCCGCCTGCACCTGGAACAGGACGCCGGCAAGTCGCTGCACGACCAGCACCCGTCCAAGACCTACATCGACCTGAACCGGTCGGGCGTGGCGCTGATGGAGATCGTGTCGGAACCCGACATGCGGAGCTCGGAGGAGGCGGGCGCCTATGTGCGCAAGCTGCGGTCGATCCTGCGCTATCTCGGCACCTGCGACGGCAACATGGAGGAAGGCTCCATGCGCTGCGACGTCAACGTGTCGGTGCGCAAGCCGGGCGACCCCTTCGGCACCCGCTGCGAGATCAAGAACGTCAACTCGATCCGCTTCGTCATGCAGGCCATCGAGTATGAGGCGCGCCGCCAGATCGAGATCATTGAGGAAGGCGGCAAGATCGACCAGGAGACCCGCCTGTGGGACACGACCAAGTTCGTGACCCGCTCGATGCGGTCGAAGGAAGAGGCGCACGACTACCGCTATTTCCCGGATCCCGACCTGCTGCCGCTCGAACTCGATGCGGACTGGGTGGAGGACATCAAGAAGACGCTGCCTGAGCTGCCGGACGACAAGAAGGCCCGCTTCATCGAAGACTACAAGCTGTCGGTCTATGACGCCGGCGTGCTGGTCTCGGAGAAGTCGAAGGCCGACTATTTCGAGGCGGTGGCCAAGGGCCGCGATCCCAAGCTGGCCTCCAACTGGGTCACCGGCGAACTGTTCGGCTATCTGAACAAGGCCGGCAAGGAGATCGAGGAGAGCCCGGTGTCCGCCGAGAATCTCGGTGGCCTGATCGACCTGATCGCCGACAACACCATCTCCGGCCGCATCGCCAAGGAAGTGTTCGAGACGATGTTCGAGACCGGCGAGAAGGCCGCCGACATCGTCGAGAAGAAGGGTCTGCGGCAGGTCACCGACACCAGCGCCATCGAAGGATCGATCGACGCCGTCCTGGCCGCCAATCCCGACAAGGTGGCGGAATTCCGCAGTGGCAAGGACAAGCTGTTTGGCTTCTTCGTCGGTCAGGTGATGAAGGCGACGCAGGGCAAGGCCAACCCGGCTATGGTCAACGAAATCCTGACCAAGAAGCTGAAGGGGTAAGCGCCCGCACCCGTTTGGCGGTGCGCAATCGCCATACTGTCCGAAAGAAAGCCTCTCCCCCGCGGGAGAGGCTTTTTTCTTGGGCGATGCGCGGCGATGCGGCAAAGCCCCAGTTGAATTTTC
Source organism: Azospirillum sp. BE72 (assembly GCF_031455875.1). Classification (NCBI taxonomy): domain Bacteria; kingdom Pseudomonadati; phylum Pseudomonadota; class Alphaproteobacteria; order Rhodospirillales; family Azospirillaceae; genus Azospirillum; species Azospirillum sp. BE72. The sequence goes on along the minus strand of NZ_JAVDTO010000005.1, from coordinate 34,303 downwards.
CCGGTTACTATCGCCACAGTGCTGGAAACGGCGGAGGTTCCATGGCGGCAGAACCGGAGATGGTGGCGCTGGCGGGGGTTGCCGCCGGTGGTATGCTGGGGGTGCTGCTGGGCCTTGTCGCTGGGCGCCGGGCCGCCCGCCGGCACACCGCGCCGGGACCGGCCATCCATGAACCGGAAATCGGCGAACGGCTGGAGATGGCTCTGGAGGCCACCGGCGCCGCTGTGTGGGATGCCGATCTGGTGGCCGGCACCTGCTGGTGGTCGGACACCTTTCCGCGCATATTGGGCTACCGCATCCGGCCGCCGATGCCGCCGGACTTCTGGGAGAAGCGGCTGCACGCGGACGATCGCGAGCGGGTGCTGGCCCATATCGCCTCGCATCTGGCGGGGGAGACCACCAGCTACGCCTATTCCTACCGCCTGCGGCACGAAGGCGGCGGCTGGGTGTGGATCGCCGCCAAGGGCCGCGCCTTTCGCGACGAGACCGGGCGGGCAGTGCGCTATGCCGGCATCATGACCGATATCACCGAAGCCCGCCGGCAGGAGGAGCGGCTGCGCGCCAGCGAGGAACGGCTGCTGAAAATCATGGAGGCGGCGCCCATCGCGGTCAACGTCACCACCCGCGACGGCCGCTGGCTGTTCTGCAATGCCCAGTCCGTGCGGCTGATGGGACGCGGCCGGTCCGAGCTGATGCGCACGCCGGTGGCCGATCTGTATGCCGATCCCGTCGACCGCGACGCGCTGATCGCCCGGTTCGACCGCGAAGGTCCCTTCCGCAACGCCGAAATCCGTTTCCGCCGGCCCGATGGCAGCGTCGTCTGGGTTTTGTCGTCCTGGAACAGCATCGAACTGGACGGCGAAGCGGCTCTGCTGACCTGGCTTTACGACATCACCGACCGGAAGGCCGCCGAGTCGGCGATGGTTCAGGCGCGGGAGGAGGCGGAGCAGGCGCTGGCCGACCTGCGCGAGGCACAGGAAAGCCTGATCCAGGCCGAAACGATGGCCTCGCTCGGCCAGCTGGTGGCGGGTGTCGCGCACGAGATCAACACGCCCATCGGCATCGGCCTGACGGCGGCCAGCCACATCGGCGAACAGGCGCAGATCCTGCGCGACCGCTTCACCGGCAACACGCTGCGCCGGTCGGAATTCCTGGAGTTCCTGGATGGATTGAGCGAGAGCAGCCGCCTGCTGATGGCCAACATCGACCGAGCCGCCTCGCTGGTGCAGAGCTTCAAGCAGGTGGCGGTCGACCAGTCTTCCGGCGACCGGCGGGTGTTCGAACTGGGCAGCTATATCCGCGAACTGCTGTTCTCGCTCCGCCCGCGGCTGAAGCGCACGAACCTGAAGGTAGCGGTGGAGTGCGACGACGAACTGACGATGGACAGCTTCCCCGGCGCCCTGGGGCAGGTTCTGACCAATCTGGTGATCAATGCCGTCGTCCACGCCTATGGCGACGGCGACCGGACTGGTGATAGACCGGCCGGGACGATCCGGATCACTGCGCAGCCGGATGGGACCGAGCGGGTGCGACTCGACTTCATCGACGATGGCGCCGGCATCGCACCGGAACATCTGTCGAAGGTGTTCGACCCCTTCTTCACCACCAAGCGGGGGCAGGGCGGTTCGGGCCTTGGCCTGCACATCGTGTTCAACACGGTCACCGGCCCACTGGGCGGTACGGTGTCCGTCCAGTCCTGGCCGGGGCAGGGGACCCGCTTCACCATCCTGCTGCCCCGTGAAGCACCGGCGATTCAGCCGATGCCGGCCGAGGAGCCGGCACTGACCTGAACTGGCGGTGCGGAGCAGACGGTCGGCCGGGGCAGCGGATCAGGCGACGTGCAGTTCGTGGAACTGGAGATGCTTGGGCCGGCGGCCGCGGCGCTTGGGAGCCGCGAAGTTGGCGAGCGCCCCGTTCTCACCGCGCAGTTCGGCATTCAGTTCCTGAACGCAGCGTTGCAGCAGTTCCTTCTCCCGCTGGTCTTCGCGGTCGGTGATTTCCAGGCAGCTCAGCTTGATCTCGACGAGATCGATCAGCGTTTCGGCGCAACGGCGTGACAGGGTCATCGAATCCTCCACGGCATCGGGGTGCGGCGTCACTGTCCGGTGGGGCGGGCCTTTCGGAATCGACCTCGCACGACCGAGTTGAGCGTCACCCGGGCTTCCTGTTGGGCTTTTTGTTGCTCATGGTTGCATCATAACCGACGAACTTTAAAAAGCACCTAAAATTTTATATAGATTTGTCCCATTCTTATGTTTTTCAGGAAAAGCGCGTTTCGGCCTCCGTAAGCGTTGACAAGGGTACGGCTGGCCATTAGAAACCTCCCCACGCCAGCGGTGCCCCACGGGACGCCGCTCTGGCTGGAGGGGTGGCCGAGTGGCTGAAGGCAACGGTTTGCTAAACCGTCATAGGGTTTAAAGCCCTATCGTGGGTTCGAATCCCATCCCCTCCGCCATCATATTTAGCTAGAGCGTTGAATCACAAGCTGATTGAGCTCTACGCCCACATTCATCTCGGCAAATTGATCCGCAGCCTTCACCGTCGAGGGTGATACGCGGGCCATTTCGAAGTTGCCGTGGAGTTCGGTCCATTGTGCGGTCCCGAACTCCAGGCCAGGACCGCAAGAGCCCCACCGGAGAAATCCGCTGTGGGGTTTTTCGTTTTGGGACTGATCTGTCCAATTGCGCCCCGCCTGCCAGGAAATTGAAGGCGGTCCGAGGCTGAGAAGAACTTGTCTGTGCCGTCGGGTGCCTGGCCGTCACCGAATGGCCGTAGCGGCGTCGCGGACTGTACGTCCGCGACAGCCACCTGCCGGCTTCAGCCATCCTGGAGCAGTTCGACCTCGACGAACACAATGTCCGTGGTGCCGTTGTTGATCACGTTGTGGCTGACGCCGGCCTTGCGGAAGTAGGACCGTCCCGGCTCCAAGGGGAACTGCCGCTCCGATCCGTCCGGATCCACGATGGTGAACGACCCCGAGGTGATCGGCACGATCACATAGTCATAACCATGGACATGAGCTCCGGTCTCGGCCCCCGGCACCAGACGCCATTCGGTGACACGGGTGCGTTCGCCTTCGACATGCGTCACCGAAACGGCCTGTGGGCGCGTGCTCATCACATTCCTCATTCATCGTTCGAGCCTACCCGTCAAGCGTAGCACGCAAACCGTTGAAATGCCGGAAGGAAAGCGGTGCGGCACCTTGGCCCGCCACACCGCTTCCTTCGGTGATCCCTTGCTGTCCGATCCGGCCTGTGGGCAGATGCGCCGGATCAGGCGTCCTCCCGGTTCCGATCAGTCGGCCAGTCGGGTGGTCAGGCGCGGTGCCGTGCCGGTCGCGGCGGCGATGTAGCGGGCGCGCCGCGGCTTCAGGACGAACAGGGCGAGGAAGGCGGCTAGCGCATTGACGATGGCGACGCTGTAGAACACGGTCTGCCAGCTACCGGTCGCCTCGACCATCAGGTTGCCGATGGGGACCAGCAGGGCCGCCGTGCCCTTGGCGGTGTAGAGAAGCCCGGCATTGGTGGCGGCGAAGCGCGAGCCGAAGGTGTCGCCGCAGCAGGCCGGGAACAGGCTGAAGATCTCGCCCCAGGCGAAAAACACCAGACCGGTCAGGATGACGAAGGCCAGCGGGTCGGCGCCATAGGCGCTGAGCGCCATCACGCCCGCCGCTTCGATGGCGAAGGCGATGAACATGGTGTTCTCGCGGCCGATATGGTCGGATACCCAGCCGAAGAAGGGCCGCGTGATGCCGTTCATCACCCGGTCGATGGACAGGGCGAAGGTCAGGGCCGGCAGGGTCAGGCCCAGGATGCTGACCGGCGCGTCGACCAGACCCATGTCGGCCGCGATGGGGCCGAGCTGCGCCGTCACCATCAGCCCACCGGCGGCGACCATGGTGAACATGGCGTACATGATCCAGAAGACGGGGGTGCGCAGCATCTCCTGCGGGGTGAAGTGGCGGCGCTCGGCTGCGGCGGCCGTAGTGGGGCGGCCGTAGCCCATCCTCGGCGGGTCGGCCAGGAACCAGGCCAGCACCAGGATCACCAACCCCTGGCCCAGCCCGAACACCAGGAAGGTCTGTTCGAAGCCCGAGGTCTCGATCATGGTGGCGATCGGCACCACGGTGAGAGCGGACCCGGCGCCGAAACCGGCGGCGGTCAGGCCGGCGGCAAGGCCGCGGCGGTCGGGAAACCACTTCAGGGCGTTGCCGACGCAGGTGCCATAGACGCCACCGGCGCCGATGCCGCCGATCACCGCGGCGAGGTAGAGCAGCGTCAGCGAATCCGCCACAGCGTTCAGCGCCCAGGACAGGGCGCACAGCACGCCGCCGACCAGCACGACGATGCGCGGGCCGAATTTGTCGACGAACCACCCCTCCACCGGCACCAGCCAGGTTTCGGTGACGATGAAGATGGTGAAGGCCACCTGGATCGCGGTGCGACCCCAGCCATGCTTGTCGTCGATCGGTTCGACGAACAGGGTCCAGCCATATTGCAGGTTGGCGATCATCGACATGCAGACGATGCCGATGGCCAGCTGCATCCAGCGCCCGCCCCAGGGCGCGACCTGAGCGGTGTTGCCGTGCGTCTCACGCACCATGTTCTACCTCCCCGTTTCCACCCGACAAGTTCTGTTCGGACGTCCGGACCATTTGCTTTTTCGTGGCTTTGCCATGCGCTTTTGGTGTCTGGTCCGGAAAAAGGCCATGGGACGGGGCGGTTCGTGACCAACTTATGGTTGCTGGCATGCCAAATGCCCCATGCCCGCCTTAACGATCATCAGTTTAACGAACAGTGTCAATACAAAGCATTTTGCCGCACTGCGGCGATCCGCATTTTGTCCAACGGATTCCATTGAATTTCCGCGGATTGGAAAGCTTTGGATCCAGTATATGGCTGAAAGGGTTATGCCCCGTGATCGTGCTCGGCCGAATTGGAGGGGGATTGGACCTATGATCGTTCCCGTGCCGCCGCTGCTGGTGATCACCGACCGGCACCTCTCATCCCTGCCGCTGCCGGAACTGGCTGACCGGCTCTTCGCGTCCGGCGTGCGCTGGCTGTCCTTGCGCGACAAGGACTTGGCCGATGTGGAGCGTCTGGCTTTGGCCCGTGTGCTGCTTGGGCGCGCTCGGCCCTGGGGGGCGAGGATCACCCTGCACGGGGACCCGGCGCTGGCGGCGGAAGCGGGGGTGGACGGGGTGCATCTGCCGGCAGGCTTCGATCCGGCGGCGGCGCGTGCCCTGCTGGGACCGGCGGCATCGATCGGGCTGTCGGGTCACGACTCGGATGGCGCCGATCTGGTCGAACGGGTGCGCGGGCAGGTCGATTACCTCACCCTGTCGCCGATCTTCCCGTCGGCCAGCAAGCCGGGCTATGGGCCGTGCCTGGGCACCTCCGGGTTGCAGCGATGGGCGGGGCGGGGCCTGCCTGTGTTCGCGCTGGGCGGCATCGATGGGCCGCAGGCGGTGGCGGATAGCCTTGCCGCCGGTGCGGCCGGGGTGGCGGTGATGGGGCTGGCGATGCGCGATCCGCAAGCGCTTGGGCCGCTGCTTGCGGCAGCGGCGGGCAGAACCGCGCCGCCGCCCCCCGGTTGAGATCAAGCGGTATTCCGCCGCGTCCCTCTGGACATTTCAGCGCCTTGCAAGCATCTGGTATGTAGGATACGAAAAGACCAAAGGACCAGAGCCCGCGCCTGATCAGCCGGAGCCTGACCGGGCGCGCCGCAATAGCCGGCGAGACATAAGGACATCCATTTCATGACCGTTCCCGCTCTCAACGTTCAGCCCCTCGACACCGGAACGACCTTCCGCAGTCAGGTCTATCACGCGCTGAAGCAGGCGATCACGGAGATGGACATCTACGACCATGACCGCGAGATCCGGCTGGACGAACGGCAGCTCAGCGACAAGCTCGGCGTCAGCCGCACCCCGATCCGCGAAGCGCTGACCCTGCTGGAGCAGGAAGGCTTCATCCGTCTGCAGCCGCGCCGCGGCATTTTCGTGGTGCGCAAGACCAAGACCGAGATCATCGAGATGATCCAGGTCTGGGCCGCGCTGGAAAGCATGGCCGCGCGCATGGCCGCCGAACACGCCCCGGCGGCGGAGATCCACAAGCTGTGGGACCTGTTCGGCAGCTTCGAGCAGCGCAGCCCGAAGGACCATGTCAGCGAATATTCCGACGCCAACATCGCCTTCCACAAGAGCATCATCCAGCTGAGCGGGTCGAAGCTGATCCAGGACGTCACCGACAACCTGTTCATCCACATGCGGGCGATCCGCAAGCTGACCATCGGCCAGGAGGACCGGGCCGAACGCTCGATCCACGACCACCGCGCCATCATCAAGGCCCTGGAGGAGCGCAACGCGGATCTGGCCGAACGGCTGGTGCGCGAGCACACCATGGGTCTGGCCGCGCATGTGCAGAAGCACTGCGATTTTCTGGAGTGAGGGTATTCAGGCGGCGTGAGACCCCCACCCTTACCCTCCCCCGCTGGGCGGGGGAGGGGATTAAGTGCTTGGTCGGAAAAGCAGCGGCAGTCCCTCCCCCGCCCAGCGGGGGAGGATAGGTGGGGGTCTAACTCCACCGACTATCACGCCGTCACCACCTCCCGCTGCGCCGCTTCCGCCTTCGGCGCATCCTCCCCGTCGATGGTCACCACGCGCAGGGAGTTCGTCTTGCCCGGCGTACCGAACGGAACGCCCGCGGTGACCACCAGCGACTGGCCCGGGCTGCCGATGCCGGTCTCGGCCGCGGCGGTCAGCGCACGGCCGACCATCTCCGAGAAATTCGCCACGTCGTCGGTCAGCACCGCATGGACGCCCCAAGCCAGCGACAGCCGCCGCGCGGTCTCCCGCTTGGAACTGAGGCCGAGGATCGGCACGCCGGGACGTTCGCGGGAGGCGCGCAGCGTGGTCGACCCGGTGGTGGTGTAGGTGACGATCGCGGCGGCGCTGATGGTCTCCGCCACCTGGCGGGCGGCGGCGGTCAGCGCGTCGGGGGCGGTCGCCTCCGGGCTCGGGTGGTCGGCGTCCATGATGCGGCGGTAGAGCGGGTCGCCCTCCACCCGGCGGACGATGCGCTCCATCATCGCCACCGCCTCCACCGGATAGCGGCCGGAGGCCGATTCGGCGGACAGCATCACCGCATCCGCCCCGTCATAGACGGCGTTGGCGACGTCCGACGCCTCGGCGCGGGTCGGGGTCGGTTCCGACACCATCGATTCCAGCATCTGGGTGGCGACGATCACCGGCTTGCCCATGGCACGGCTGAGGCGGATCATCTTCTTCTGCAGCCCCGGCACGTCTTCCGGCGGCAACTCCACGCCCAGGTCGCCCCGCGCGACCATCACCGCGTCGGACAGCTCGATGATGCGGTCCAGCGTCGGCAGGGCCGCCGGCTTCTCGATCTTGGTCATCACATGGGCGCGCCCGCCGATCAGCTCGCGCGCCTCCAGGATGTCTTCCGGCCGCTGGACGAAGCTGAGGCCGATCCAGTCCACCCCCAGCTCCAGCCCGAAGGCGAGGTCGCTGCGGTCCTTCTCCGACAGGGCGCTGAGCGCCAGCGCGGCACCCGGCACATTGACGCCCTTGCGGTCGGACAGGGCGCCGCCGGCCACCACCTCCGTCTCCGCGAAGTCGGGGCCGCAGTCCAGAACGCGCAGCCTGATGCGTCCGTCATTCAGCAAAAGGTTCAGTCCCGGCTCCAGGCTGGCGAAAACCTCCGTATGGGGCAGGCAGACGCGGCGGCTGTCGCCCGGCCGGCGATCGAGATCCAGGCGGAAGCGGTCGCCGATGGCGAGCTCAACCGGCCCGAAGCCGAAGGTCCCGACCCGCAGCTTCGGCCCCTGAAGGTCGAGCAGCACGCCGATCGGCCGGCCCAGCCGCTCCTCGGCGGCGCGGATGCGGGCATAGCGCTCGGCATGTTCGGCCTGGGTGCCGTGGCTGGCGTTCAGGCGGAAGACGTTCACGCCGGCCTGGGCCAAGGCGGTGATCTGGCTTTCCGACGAGCTGGCGGGACCCAGCGTGGCGACGATCTTGGTGCTGCGGTGAAACGGCATGACGACAGCCTTCCTCCGCCCGGCCCTCGGCATGAGGGGCGGGACTGGCGAATGATGGTGCGCTGAATGGCGGTGATGGCGGGATGCTGGAAGGGATGGGCCGGACGGTCAAACGCCGCCCGCCTTGTATTCCGCATCGTGAGAGTGGTTCCTCCCGTCGCGCATGGACAGCCGAAGGGGCGGTCGGCGACACTGGGGCATGTCCGACACCGCTCTCCATACCCCCGTTCCGCCCCATCCCGCCGCCACCCTGATCCTGCTGCGCAACGGGCCGGAAGGCCTGGAACTGCTGGCGATCGAGCGGCATGCCGGCCTGCGCTTCGCCCCTGGCGCCACGGTGTTTCCAGGTGGCCGGCTGGAGGCGGCTGACCATGATCCGTCCTGGCGAGAACACTGGCCGGGTGCCCGCGCGCCCGCCGATCTGCCCCACCGCGTCGCCGCGGTGCGGGAATGCGTGGAGGAATGCGGGGTTCTGCTGTCCCGTGACCCGCCGGAAGCCTCAGAACTTGCGGGACTGCGCGCGGCGATGGCCGCGGGAGAGGGGTTCGGGCCGGCGCTGGCGCGGGCGGGGATGGTTCCGGCACCGGAGCGCATGGCGCCGCTGGCGCGCTGGGTGACACCGGAAACGCTGCCGCGCCGTTTCGACACGCTGTTCTTCCTGGCTCCGGCGCCGTCGGGACAGGAACCGCTCTGCGACGGCGGCGAGGCGGTCGGCGCGCTGTGGGCCACCCCGCGCCGCCTGCTGGAGGAGGAGAAGGCCGGGCGTCGGCGGCTGGTCTATGCCACGCGGATGACCCTGCTGCGGCTGGCGGGCTGTGCCGACATGGCGGCGGCGCTGGCTTGTGCGAAGCACGGCGCGATGGCTGGTGAGGAATTGCCGCCACCGATCCTGCCACGGTTGGTTGAGACGGCGGCCGGTCCGGTCTGGCGGATTCCGGCGGCATGCGGCTTTTTGCCACTGGAGACATCGGCCGAACATGTTAGGCTCGGGTAAGAATAGGCAAGCCTAGGCGGGTTTCCGCGATGTGAAAATTGCGCGATGGTCCTGTTGTGCGATGCGAAGCGCGCAACGAAGCTCTCTTCAGACGCCCTGCCGTCCAGCAATGGCAGCAGGGGGGCGTCCGGGCGGGAGCGGGAGGATCGCGGAATGGATATCGGGTTCATCGGGGGTGGGGAGGTGGCCAATGCGATCATGGACAGGCTGCAGGAGGTGGGGCACCGGCTCCATCACCATCCCCACGCCCATGGTTGCCGGTCGCTCCGTGCCCTTGCCGAGCGGTGCGACGCCGTGATGCTGCTGCTGCCCGATGCCCGGGCCGTGGAAAGGGCGCTGTTCGCCGAACACGGCCTTGCCGCAGGTCTGTCCGGCGGCGAACTGCTGATCGACCTGTCCTCCCTGTCGCCGGATTCGGCTGCGGCCAACGCCGCCCGCATCGCGGATCTCGGCGGGCAACTGGTCGATGCGCCGGTCAGCAGCGGCGCGATGGGGTACAGAATCGACCTTGGCGGCAGCGATACGGCCTGCGCGTGGGCGGAATCGCTGCTGCGGGTGTTTACCTCCACAGTCGAGCGGACCGGTGGTCCGGGTACTGGGCAGCGAGCCCGTCTGGCGCGGAGCGCGGGACGGACCGCCGACTGGACCGGCGACGATCCGGATGGGCTGCACCGGCTGCTGCGCCTGATGGCCTTCGACGAGGCCGATTGTGCGTTGAGCGCGGGATGACCAGAGCCATGATGTCCGACATTACCGCCATCCGCCTTCCCACTCCGGCCATCGCCGTGCCGCACCGCGCCACCCAGCCGGAGGTGATCGTCCCCTTCGGTGCCGGGCTCTCCCGAAGGGCGGACGTGGATCGTCTGGGCAACAAGGGCGCGCGGCTGGTTGAGATGGCCGGGCTCGGCATTCCGGTGCCGCCGGGCTTCGTCATCGCGGCGGAAGCCGGGCAGGGGCTGGCCGCCGGGGATCCGCTGCCGGCCATCCTGTGCACATCGATCGACGAGGCGATCGCGTCGCTGGAAGACCGGGCTGGCGGACGTTTCGGCGATGCCGGCCGGCCGCTTCTGCTGTCGGTCCGCTCGGGCGCGGCGGTGTCGATGCCCGGCATGATGGACAGCATCCTGAATCTGGGGCTCAACGACCACACGGTGACGGGGCTGACGGCGGCATCGGGGGATGCGCGCTTCGCCCACGACTGCTATCGGCGGCTGGTCCAGTCCTTCGGCTGCGTCGTCATGGGCGTGCCCGGCCATCGCTTCGAGGATCTGCTGGAGGAGCACAAGGAGGAGAGGGGGCTCCAGCGTGACGGGGACCTGACGGCGGAGGACTGGCAGGGCCTGCTGCCGCGCTTCCTTCGGTTGGTGGAGACGCGCTGCGGCCGTCCTTTCCCGCAGGACCCGGCGGAACAGCTGCGCATGGCCGTGGCGGCGGTTTTCCGCTCTTGGATGAATCCGCGGGCCGTTGCCTTCCGCGCCTTGCATGGCATCCCGGAGGATATGGGCACGGCGGTGACGGTGCAGGCGATGGTGTTCGGCAATCGCGGGCAGGATTCCGGCACCGGCGTGCTGTTCACCCGCGATCCCTCCACCGGCGCCCCCGGCCTGTGCGGCGAGTTCCTTGCCAATGCGCAAGGGGAGGACGTAGTGTCCGGCACCCGCGATCCCGATCCGCTCAGCGCCGCCCAACCGCATCCGGACCGCTCGATGGAACGCCGGCAGCCCGCGGTCTTCGCCGAGCTGTGCGCGGTGGCGGAGCGGTTGGAGCGCGCCTTCGGCGACATGCAGGACATCGAATTCACAATCGAATCCGGACGCCTGTTCATCCTGCAGTCCCGCAGCGGCAAACGGTCGTCGGAAGCCGCCGTGCGCATCGCCGTCGACATGGCGGAGGAGGGGATCATCAGCCGGGACGAGGCGGTGCGCCGCGTCGATCCCCAGGCGCTGGACGAGCTGCTGCGCCCCACCCTGGCACCCGAGGCGCTGGCCGGCGCGTTCGCCATGGGACTGCCGGCCTCACCCGGCGCGGTGACCGGCCGGGCCGCCTTCACGACCGAGGACGCCATTCGTCTTGCCCGCGGCGGCTCACCGGTGGTGCTGTGCCGGCCGGAAACCTCGCCGGAGGACATCCACGGCATGCATGCCGCGGCCGGTGTCGTCACCGCTCGGGGGGGATTCACCAGCCACGCCGCCACCGTCGCCCGCGGCATGGGCCGTCCCTGCGTCTGTGGAGCCCGCACTTTGCGGATCGATGTGGAGGCGGGGACGATGCAGGCGGGCGAGGTGACGGTCCGCACCGGCGATCTGCTGACCATCGACGGCAGCAACGGGGCGGTGGTGCTGGGAACGGCCCCCTTGCAGCGGCCGGAACCGGATGGCGCCGTCGCGCGCCTGCTGGAATGGGCGCGGAACTGCGGGGTGGGGGTCGCGGCGGATTGAGGACAACCCGCCGCCCTTTCCTCCCGGACTTTTTCCTTAAGCCCGCATCAATGCCTTCAGATGCGCTGCACACCCCTCCGCCAGACCGGTCGCGTCATAGCCGCCTTCCAGCGCCGAAACGACCCGCCCGCCGCAGACCCGGTCGGCGAGATCGACCAGTTTGCGGGTCACCCACTCGAAATCCTCGTTCGTAAGGCCGAGCTGGGCCAGCGGATCGCGCTTGTGCGCGTCGAAGCCGGCCGAGATCAGCAGCAATTCCGGCTGGAAGGCCTCAAGTGCCGGCAGGATCGCGCGTTCCACCGCCTGGCGGAACTCGACGGACCCGCTGTAGGGCTCCAGCGGCAGGTTCAGGATATTGCCGTCCACCCCGCGCTCCCACGAATTGCCGGTGCCGGGATAGAGCGGCGACTGGTGGGTGGAGGCGAAGAACAGGTCGGGATCGTCGGCGAACATAGCTTGGGTGCCGTTGCCGTGATGGACGTCGAAATCGACCACGGCGACGCGCTTCAGCCCATGGGTCTTGCGGGCATGCTCCGCCCCGACCGCGATGTTGTTGAAGACGCAGAACCCCATGGCGCGGGCGGGTTCGGCGTGGTGGCCGCAGGGGCGCACGGCGCAGAAGGCATTCGTCGCCTCGCCGGCCAGCACCGCATCGACCGCGGCGCAGACCGACCCCGCCGCGCGCAGGATGGCTCCGCGCGACCCCGGCGACAGCAGCGTGTCGCCGTCCAGCCGGCGATATCCCTCGTCCGGCACCGCCGCCAGAACCGCCTCCACATACTGGCGCTCATGGACGCGCGACAGCTGTTCCACTTCGGCTTCGGGGGCGGACCGGCGCTCCAACGCGCGGAACTCCGGCCGGTCGAGGACCTGCCACACGACGGCCAGCCGGTCCGGGGCCTCCGGATGGCCGGGGCCGGTGTCGTGGGCGAAGCAATCGTGATGGGTGAAGATCAGGGTGGTCACTGGGCGGCCTCTCCCATGGGAAAGGCGCCGCCGGCCTCGGGTGGGCCGGCGGCGCCGGGTTCGGGGTGGTGGATCAGTGGGCGTAGCTGGTGCCCGCCGGCGGCTCCGGCGTCGCGGCGACCGTGCCTTCCAGCTCCTGCAACTGCAGGCGGGTGAAGTCGCGGGCGCTGACGACGCCGACCAGATGGCCGTCCTCCAGAACCGGAAGATGCCTGATATGATGCTGGTCCATCAGCTGCAGGGCTTGCCGAACGCTGTCGGACGGGGCGCAGGTCACCGGCTGGCGGGTCATCAGCTGCGACACCGGCATGGACAGCAGCGGCGCGCCCCGGTCCAGCAGGGCGTGGACGATGTCGCGTTCCGACAGGACGCCGGCCAGCGTGTTGCCTTCGGTCCGGCAGACGTCCTTGACGACCAGGGCGCTGATGTTCTCCGCCTTCATCAGGCTGATGGCTTCGGCGACCGTGGCGCTGGTCCGCACGGCGACGACGCGGGATTCCTTGGTGCGCAGGATATGTTCGACGTTCATGGCGTGGCTCCTGTCGGCTGGCGGCCCAACGGCTGATGGGGCGGCGGGGCGCTGGGTCCGGCACCACGCTATGGATATGGTATGCCAAATACAGTACGCCAATCAAACAATTTCGTCAGCCAATCAGATCGGCGTGGGAGCCCATTCAAGCTCAAGCTGTTGAACCATCGTACCAAAGCATCAGAGCGAAAATGTTGGCGCTACGGTATGTTTGATTAGCATGCAAACGGACAGCCGCATGCGCCAATCGCATGGCCGGTATCATGTACCTTGTATACCAAAAAACTTGATCCAATTTTTGCGGCGCGTCATAACAGTCCGGCCAAGCCGAAGCCGTTCGGACAAAAAACACCCCACCGAGACACAGGAGCGATGAACATGTTGGAAATCCTGGTTCTGGCGCTTGTGCTGTCCGTCTTCGGCGGCACGGTCCATTACATCCTGTCGATGCAGGTCGCCAATGCCGGAAAATCGCAGCGCGACTTCTCCGCGGCGCCGCTTCGGCTCGCCAACCCGACCGCCACCGACCTGAAGGAACAGGAAGACGAACTGCCGCCGGGTCCGGCCTGGGCCAGCTTCCCGCGCGCCTTCTGAGCACCGCGTTCCCGCACCCGCCACACCGGCATCACGAAAAGACGGCCTTCGCAGGCCGTCTTTTTTATTGTCCGCAGTCCGTCGTTCAGGCGAGCGGCAGCACCAGCTGGAAGCTTTTGATGGTCATGCGCTTGCGGTGATAGAAGCGGTGGGCTTCGCCGCGCTGGATGCCGGAGATGATTTCCATCTGGGCGCAGCCGCGTTCCCGCGCCTCGTTGGCCAGCCAGTCGAACAGCTTGTCGCCCAGCCCATAGGACCGCTTGGCGGCGCTGGTCACCAGATCCTCGACATACATGTAGCGACCGCGCGACAGCGTCTCGTGCACGCGGAAGCCCCCGCAACCTGCGATCTCGCCGTCGATCCGCAGCAGGGCGAGGTTGTAGCCGTCGTCCATCTGCCGGCGGATCTGTGCGCGGTAGGCGTCGGCGTCCGTCATGTGGGTCCGCAACTCCTTCATGATCGGGTAGCTGGCGGCAATATCGGCATCGTCCCGCGCCACGGCGATCTCGATGGTCTGCTGCTGGTCCATGGCGGTCGACTCCTTATCAATATGGGTTTTGCCGGGATGGGCCCGAGCGTCGGCCTCCGAGGTGGGAATCCGTCCGTCTCCGACACTGGCATACCATATGCCAGTGTGGTTGCCAGCCAAAGGCGACGGTTGCCACTTTCCGCGTAACGGAAAATCAGCATGTCGAAGCCGCATACCAGCCGTCTCAAATGCGGGGCATTGAAACAGTTGGTCAGCCCCACTGACTGCTTGTCTGCAGCTCGGCATCTGGTATACCATATTGATAATTCCAGACCGAACCCAGGACCGCATCGGTCTGGCGGGGGGCAAAAAACCGCCCCCGAAAGCAGTGGAGTGCCCCGAGGCCGCATCCTCGCCGCACGACCACCGACAGCAAAGAACCGCGTCAAACCTCTTAAGCATCAAACAAGACGCTCAAGCATCAAAACAGAAGCGACGCCCGAACCGGCACAAAACCGCTTCCTAGGAGGAGATAGATAGATGCAGCATACGAATTCGGAGGCGCAGGGCGCACCGCTCGGCGGCCGCTGGATGCAGTTGGTCATCGGCGTGATCTGCATGTCGATGATCGCCAATCTGCAATATGGCTGGACGCTGTTCGTCAACCCCATCGAAGAAAAGTATCACTGGGGTCGTGCCGCCATCCAGGTCGCCTTCACCATCTTCGTCGTGACCGAAACCTGGCTGGTTCCCGTCGAAGGCTGGTTCGTTGATAAATTTGGACCCCGCATCGTCGTTCTGATCGGCGGCGTGCTGTGCGCGCTGGCCTGGGTCATCAACTCGTTCGCCGACTCGCTGGCGCTGCTCTATCTGGGCGCTGCCGTCGGCGGCATCGGCGCCGGCGGCGTCTATGGCACCTGCGTCGGCAACGCCCTGAAGTGGTTCCCCGACCGCCGCGGCCTCGCCGCCGGCCTGACCGCCGCCGGTTTCGGCGCCGGCTCCGCGCTGACCGTGGTGCCGATCGCCAACATGATCCAGACCTCGGGCTTCGAGCAGACCTTCCTGGTGTTCGGTCTGGGTCAGGGCCTGATCGTCTTCGCGCTGGCCTGGTTCCTGAGGGAGCCGAACCCCGATCTGCTGCCGAAGAACAAGTCCAACATCGTGCAGAGCCGCCGCAACTACACCCCGCAGGAGACGCTGAAGTCGCCGGTCTTCTGGGTGATGTACCTGATGTTCGTCATGGTCGCCGCCGGCGGTCTGATGGCCACGGCCCAGCTCGGCCCGATCGCCAAGGACTTCCACCTCGATGGCATGCCGGTCAGCATCATGGGCCTGACCCTGCCGGCGTTGACCTTCGCGCTCACCATTGACCGCGTGCTGAACGGTGTGACCCGTCCCTTCTTCGGCTGGGTGTCCGACCATATCGGCCGCGAGAACACCATGTTCGTCGCCTTCGCCATCGAAGCCGTCGGCATCCTGGCGCTGAACCAGTGGGGTCAGCACCCGGTCGCCTTCGTTGTCCTGACCGGTCTGGTGTTCTTCGCCTGGGGCGAGATCTACAGCCTGTTCCCGTCCTGCTGCGCCGACAGCTTCGGGTCGAAGTTCGCGACGACCAACGCCGGCCTGCTTTACACCGCCAAGGGCACGGCGTCGCTGGTGGTTCCCTTCGCCAACGTGATCGTCGCCTCCACCGGCAGCTGGCAGACGGTGTTCTTCTTCGCCGCCGCGGTCAACGCCATCGCCGCCTTCATGGCCCTGTTCGTCCTGAAGCCGATGCGCGCCCGCCAGATCGCCGAGGACACCCGCCAGCCGATGGGCAAGCTGGTGACCGAGGGCGCCGACTGAAAGGTGGAGCCTGTTGTGGCCGACCGTGCCGTGGCCGACCGGGGGGCCGGCCACGGCAGGGCTTAGAGATTGTCTGACCGCCGGAGTGCAAACCGGCTGCGAAACAAACCGGCATCGGGGCCACCGCATTGGCCCCGATGCCGGTTTGTCGCGTTCCGGGACCGGCTCCGCGTATACCCCTCGGAAACCGGCATTTCGGCAGAAGCCCGCTTCAAAGGCTGATATTCTGTATACAGAATACGTAAGATATCGTCAACCCGGATTGAAAGGGGTGGGTCGATCATGGTGAGTCTTGTTGTCCTGATGCTGGCCGCCTTCGCGTCGGGCGCGCTGAACGCCATTGCCGGGGGTGGAGCTTTCATCACATTTCCGGCCTTGCTGTTCGCCGGCGTGCCGCCGGTGGCGGCCAATGCCTCCAGCACCGTGGCGCTGTTTCCGGGGCAGGCGGCCAGCAGCTGGGCCTACCGGCGCGAGATCACGGCCGGCGGTCAGGTGAATGTCCCGGTCTTCGCCGTCCTCAGCCTTGTCGGCGGGCTGATCGGCGCTTTGCTGCTCTTGCTGACGCCGAACGCAGTGTTCGCGCGCTTCGTACCCTGGCTCCTGCTGTTCGCGACCGCCGTTTTCGCCGTGGGGGCCTATGCGCCGTGGATCGTATCCCGGCTGCGGCTGGGTGGGCGGAGCGTGCTGGTCGTGCAGTTCGTCATCTCGGTTTATGGCGGCTATTTCGGCGGGGGCATCGGCTTTCTGATGCTGGCGGCGCTGACCCTGTTCGGGCTGCGTGACATCCACGCCATGAACGGTCTGCGGCTGTTGCTGGCGATGTTGATGAATGCGGCGGCGGTCGGCGCCTTCATCGTCGCCGGGGCGGTTTCCTGGCCTGAGACAACGGCGATGGCCGTGGCGGCGGTTGCCGGCGGCTATGCCGGGGCCATGGGAGCGAAACGGGTCGATCCGAAGATTTTGAAGACATTGGTCGTCCTCATCGGAACGGCGCTGACCCTGTACTTCTTTGCGAAGGGAGCCTGATCCGGTTGGGGAAAAAGCAGGTGCCGTATTCTCGTCAGTCCCCCCACATTCCGCATTGACATACGGTATGTGGTATACCAAACTCCAAGCACAGTTTGCGCGACAGACTGTTGGATGCCGCTGCAATAGCAACCGGTCAGCCGATGGATGCGGCCGGTGTGGGCAGGCTGGCGTCGTCCAGCCCCACAGCATTCAAAAAGCGAAATCGGGGGAGAGGGGAATCCGGCATGAAGATCTGCATCTACGGATCCGGGGCCATCGGCGGCTATCTCGGCGTTCGCCTGCACCAGGCGGGTGCCGAAGTCAGTCTGGTGGCGCGCGGTGCGCATCTGGCGGCGATGCGCGAGAACGGCGTCACCCTGCTGATGGGGGAGGAGAAGAGCGTCGTCCATCCCCGCTGCACCGACAACCCGGCCGAGCTCGGCCCGCAGGACTACGTCATCATCGCGCTGAAGGCCCATTCCGTCCCCGGCGTCGTCCCCGCGATGCAGCCGCTGCTCGGTGAGGACACCGCCGTCGTCACCGCCGTCAACGGCATCCCCTATTGGTATTTCCACGGCACCGGCGGTGCCTTCGACGGCCGTACGCTGGAGACGGTCGACCCCGGTTCGGTACAATGGAACGGGCTGCGGCCGGAGCGCGCCATCGGCTGCGTCGTCTATCCGGCGACCGAGGTGGTGGAGCCCGGCGTCATCCAGCATGTCTATGGCGACAAGTTCTCGCTGGGCGAGCCCGACGGGTCGAAGTCGGACCGCGTCGTCGCCCTGTCCAAGGCGATGGAGGCCGGCGGCCTGCGCGCCCCCGTGCTCGACCGCATCCGTGACGAGATCTGGCTGAAGCTGTGGGGCAACCTGTGCTTCAACCCGATCAGCGCCCTGACCCACGGCACCCTGGAAGGCATCTGCGGCGATCCGGATACCCGCGCCGTGGCCAAGGCGATGATGCTGGAGGCCAAGGAGATCGGCGACAAGCTGGGCGTCCATTTCCGCGTCGATGTCGAACGCCGCATCAACGGCGCCGCAGCGGTGGGCGCGCACAAGACCTCCATGCTGCAGGATCTGGAGCGCGGCCGGCCGATGGAGATCGACCCGCTGCTGTCGGTGGTCCAGGAGATGGGCCGCATGGTCGGCGTCGCGACGCCCACCATTGATGTGGTGCTGGCGCTGGTGAAGCAGCGGGGCGAGACCGCCGGCTGCTACAGCCGGCCGCAGCCCGCGGCGGCTCCGGCACCGGAAGTAGTGGCGGCCCAGTAAGCAAGGCCCCGCTAAGCAATGCAGGTGGCGCGGCCGGCGCGGATCCCGATGGACCGGGCCGGCCGCATGGAATGGGGGAGGACCGTCATGAAGGTCGAGGAGATTCTCCGCAAGAAGGGCACGCGCATCGGCATGGTGCGCATCAATGAAACGGTCGCCACCGCGCTGCGCCTGATGAAGGCGGAGAATACCGGGGCGCTGGTGGTCAAGGACGTCTGCCGGACCGAGGGCAACACGGTGGTCGGCGTCATTTCCGAACGCGACGTGGTCCGCGCGCTGGTCGACCGCGGGCCCGGCATCCTGGAACTGGCGGTTTCGGCGCTGATGACGCGCGATCCCTATTGCTGCAGCCCGTCCGACCCGGTTCGCCATGTGCTGAGCCTGATGGACGAGCACGGCATCCGCCACGTCCCGGTGCTGGAGGGATCGACCCTGGTCGGCGTCGTCAGCGTCCGCGACCTGATC
Source organism: Azospirillum sp. BE72 (assembly GCF_031455875.1). Classification (NCBI taxonomy): domain Bacteria; kingdom Pseudomonadati; phylum Pseudomonadota; class Alphaproteobacteria; order Rhodospirillales; family Azospirillaceae; genus Azospirillum; species Azospirillum sp. BE72. The sequence goes on along the minus strand of NZ_JAVDTO010000005.1, from coordinate 15,666 downwards.
CGCCGGCAGTTGGAAGACATGCGGGCCGACGACATCGCGCCGGTCGCGGTTGCCGGCTCGGACGGCTGGGACTTTCCGGTCGTCGCCAACCAGTAGGCGGCGCGTGCGTGGCCGGCGCGGTTTCGTCGTCGGCCACGCGGCTTCGCCCGGCTGACATTGCCCATTTCCTGATTTTTGCCGCTTCGGCGCACGCCCGGCCATGAACCGGATGCGGGCGGACCGATGTGGGTGGACCGACGTGGGCCGACCATGCCCGCCGCCCCCTGTCTGCTGTCCCATGCCTGCTGCCGGCGCTGGCCTTCGAAAGCAAACGACATGAAGATCGCCATACCCAGGGAGCGCCGCCCGGGCGAGCGCCGCGTCGCCGCGTCTCCCGAAACTGTCAAGAAACTCAAAGCTCTCGGGCTGGACGTGGTGGTGGAGAGCGGAGCCGGCCTCGGTTCCAGCCTTCCTGACGCGGCCTATGAGGCGGCGGGGGCCGCCATCGCCGCCGATGCCGCGGCCGCGCTGGCCGATGCCGACATCGTGCTGAAGGTGCAACGGCCGCTGATCGCCGCGGAAGGTGGCGAGGACGAGCTGGCGCTGATCCGCAAGGGCGCGCTGCTGTTCGCCATCCTCAACCCCTACAACAGCCGCGACCATGTGAAGGCCTATGCCGATGCCGGCGTGAACGCCTTCGCCATGGAGTTCATGCCGCGCATCACCCGCGCCCAGGTCATGGATGTGCTGTCCTCGCAGGCCAACCTCGCCGGCTACAAGGCCGTCGTCGATGCGGCTTCGGAATACGGCCGCGCCTTCCCGATGATGATGACCGCCGCCGGCACCGTGCCGCCCGCGCGTGCCTTCATCATGGGCGTCGGCGTCGCCGGCCTCCAGGCCATCGCCACCGCCAAGCGGCTCGGCGCCATCGTCTCGGCGACCGATGTGCGCCCGGCGGTGAAGGAGCAGGTGCAGTCGCTGGGCGGCAGCTTCGTCGCGGTCGAGAACGAGGAGTTCAAGCAGGCCGAGACCGCCGGCGGTTACGCCAAGGAGATGTCCGACGACTACAAGCGCCAGCAGGCAGCACTCGTCGCCGAGCACATCAAGAAGCAGGACATCGTCATCACCACCGCACTGATCCCCGGCCGCAAGGCGCCGATCCTGGTGACGGCGGAGCATGTGGCGTCGATGAAGCCGGGTTCGGTGATCATCGATCTGGCGGTGGAGCAGGGCGGCAACGTCGAGGGCGCCAAGCTGGGCGAGGTGGTGACAACGACCAACGGCGTGAAGATCGTCGGCCATGCCAACTACGCCAGCCGCATCGCCGAGAGCGCCTCGCTGCTTTATGCCAAGAACCTGCTGGCGCTGCTGACCTCGCTGCACGGCAAGGAAACGGGCGTGGCCGTCAACTGGGACGACGAGATCGTCAAGGCCATCGCGCTGACCCGCGACGGCGCAATCGTGCATCCTGCCTTCGCGGACACCCGCGAAGCGCAACCCGCGTGAGGAGGCGGATCCCATGGAACACCCGGATCCCGCAAGCAACATCGCCGCTTTCCGTGAAACTCTGGCGTCGCTGACCAATCAGGTCGATGCGCTGGCCGTGCAGGTGGCGCAGCTGTCGCCGGTTCCCGTCACCGAGGTCGTCGGCCATGGCGACTTCTTCGTCACCGGCCTGACGGTGCTCGTGCTGGCCTGCTTCGTCGGCTATTACGTCGTCTGGCGCGTCACCCCGGCGCTGCACTCGCCGCTGATGGCCGTCACTAACGCCGTGTCCTCGGTCATCATCGTCGGCGCGCTGATCGCCGCCGGACCCGCCGGTTTCGGCTTCTCCAAGGTCCTGGGCTTCCTCGCCGTCATCCTGGCAAGCGTCAACATCTTCGGCGGCTTCCTCGTGACCCAGCGCATGCTCTCCATGTTCAAGAAGAAGGGCAAGTAAGACCATGGAAACCTTGTCGGCCCTTCTCTATCTCGTCGCCTCCATCTGCTTCGTCATGGCGCTGCGCGGGCTCTCCAGCCCGGAGACCTCGCGCCAGGGCAACATCTACGGCATGGTCGGCATGACCATCGCCATCCTGACCACGCTGGCCTCGCCCATCGTCCAGTCCTATTGGATGATCGTGCTCGGCATCGCCATCGGCGGCGCCATCGGCTATGTCGTCGCCAAAAAGATCGAGATGACGGCGCTGCCGCAGCTGGTCGCCGCCTTCCACTCGCTGGTCGGCCTCGCCGCCGTCTTCGTGGCGCTCGCCGCCTTCTACTCGCCGGAGGCCTACGGCATCGGCGTGGCCGGCGCCATCGCCAAGGGCTCGCTGGTCGAAATGGCGCTCGGCACCGCCATCGGCGCCATCACCTTCACCGGCTCGCTGGTCGCCTTCGCCAAGCTGCAGGGGCTGGTCACCGGCAAGCCGCTGGTCTTCCCGATGCAGCACCCGCTGAACGCGGCGCTGGGCGTGCTGACCGTCATCCTCATCATCTGGCTGGTCCAGTCCAACTCGACCGCCGCCATGTGGCTGATCGTGCTGGTGGCGCTGGCGCTCGGCTTCCTGCTGATCCTGCCGATCGGCGGCGCCGACATGCCGGTGGTGATCTCGATGCTGAACAGCTATTCCGGCTGGGCGGCCTGCGGCATCGGCTTCACCCTGCAGAACAACCTGCTGATCATCACCGGCGCGCTGGTGGGATCCTCGGGCGCGATCCTGTCCTACATCATGTGCAAGGGCATGAACCGCTCGATCTTCAACGTCATCCTCGGCGGCTTCGGCGGCGAGAGTGCCGCTGCCGGCGGTCCCGCCAAGGGTCCGCAGGGCTCGGTCAAGGCCGGCTCGGCCGAGGACGCCGCCTACATCATGAAGAACGCCCAGTCGGTGATCGTGGTGCCCGGCTATGGCATGGCGGTGGCCCAGGCTCAGCATGCCCTGCGCGAGATGTCCGATGCGCTGAAGCATGAGGGCGTGGACGTGAAGTACGCCATCCATCCGGTGGCGGGCCGCATGCCCGGCCACATGAACGTGCTGCTGGCCGAGGCCAACGTGCCGTATGACGAGGTGTTCGAGCTGGAGGACATCAACCGCGATTTCGGCACCGCGGATGTCGCTTTCGTCATCGGCGCCAACGACGTCACCAATCCGGCGGCCAAGACCGACCCGACGAGTGCCATCTACGGCATGCCGATCCTGGACGTGGAAAAGGCCAAGACGGTGTTCTTCATCAAGCGCGGCATGGCGGCGGGATACGCCGGCGTCGAGAACGAGCTGTTCTTCCGGCCGAATACGATGATGCTGTTCGGAGATGCGAAGAAGGTCACCGAAGAGGTGGTGAAGGCGATGGAGGCGTAAGGGGGGCTGTTCGACGGACGAGCGCGCCGCTCCGGTTGGGGCGGCACGCTTTCTTGGTTTTTGGAGAGGTGTTGGTTTCGGGTGCCCCCACCTAACCTCCCCCGCTGGGCGGGGGAGGGACTGCCGCTGCCCCTCCAAACAAGCACTCATCCCCTCCCCCGCCCAGCGGGGGAGGGTTAGGGTGGGGGTTTTCGTCAGCCGACGCTACCCCACCACCAGATCGTCCAGCCTGAACCCTGCGATCTTGTAGATCTCCTCCAGCGCCCGGCCGAACTCCACCTCCGGCTCGTTCGCCACGCGCTCGCGCATTGCCGCGAGGATCTCCTGCTTGCTGCTGAAGCGCACCGCCATGATGAAGGGAAAGCCGAAACGTTCGCGATAGGCGCGGTTCAGGTCGCGCTGCTCCTGCGCCTCCGCCTCAGTCAACTCGTTCAAGCCCGCCTTGGCCTGTTCGGTCTGCGAAAAGGCGGTCAGATTGGCCGGGCGGCTGGCGCGGTCGGCGAGGTCGGGGTGGGACAGGATCAGCGTGCGCTGCCGCTCCGCCCCCGCATCGCGCACGATGCCGGTCATCGCGGCGCGCAAACCTGCGGCATCGGCGAATGGACGCTTGTCCCAGGCGGCTTCGGCCACCCAGGGGCTTTCCTCGAACACCGCGCCCAGGGCCGCGACGAAGGCGGCGCGGTCCATGCTGTTCAGATCGTCGAGACTGTAGGGCATCGGAGGCCTCACTTCGGGGCGTAGGGGTGTTCGGCGATCCAGTGGCGGGCGATGTCGAGCCGGGTCGCCACCCACGCCTTGTCATGGCTGCGCACATAGTCGAGGAAGCGCGCTAGCGCCGCCGCGCGGCCGGGACGGCCGACCAGACGGCAATGCAGCCCAACCGACATCATCTTCGGCGCCGTGTCGCCCTCCGCATAGAGGGTGTCGAAGCTGTCCTTCAGATAGGCGAAGAACTGGTCGCCGCTGTTGAAGCCCTGGTTCGTCGCAAAGCGCATGTCGTTGGCGTCGAGCGTGTAGGGCACGATCAACTGCGGCCGGCCATGGCTGTCGTCCCAATAGGGCAGGTCGTCGGCGTAGGAATCGGCGTTGTAGACGAAGCCGCCCTCCTCGGCGACCAGCCGCCAGGTGTTGGGGCTGCAGCGGCCGAGATACCAGCCGAGCGGACGCTCGCCGGTCACGCGGGTGTGCACCTCGATGGCGCGCAGCATGTGCTCGCGCTCCACCTCCGCCGGCAGATGCTGATAGTCGATCCAGCGCCAGCCATGGGTGGCGATCTCCCACCCCGCGGCCTTCATGGCGGCGACGACCTCCGGGTTGCGCTCCAGCGCCATGGCGACGCCATAGACGGTGACCGGCAGGCTGCGTTCGGTGAACATGCGGTGCAGTCGCCAGAAGCCGGCGCGGGAGCCGTATTCGTAGATCGACTCCATGTTCATGTGGCGGGCGCCCGGGATCGGCTGGGCGCCGACGATCTCCGACAGGAAGGCTTCCGACGCGGCGTCGCCGTGAAGGACGCAGTTCTCGCCGCCCTCCTCGTAATTGATGACGAACTGCACCGCCACGCGGGCGCCGCCCGGCCAGTTGGCCTGCGGCGGGGTGGCGCCATAGCCGATCATGTCGCGGGGGTAGCCCTGGGGAGGGGCGGTGTCGGTCATCGTCGTCTCGCTCTCACGCTGCGGTCGAAGCGGGGACTACGCTAAGCCATTGGCGGCAGGGGGTTCAATCGGCCGATTGGGCGCGGCGGTGAAGACAGTTTCAAGATTTCGGCGGCTGGGCAGGGCAGGGTGGTTGGGCTTAAGCTGGCGGTTGTGAATTGTCGTCGGCTTGACGATGCCTGGAAATGGAGACACGCACCCCATGGGCCGCCTGACCACCCACGTTCTCGACATCGCCGCCGGGCGTCCGGCGCCGGGCATGCGCATCCGCCTGACCGCGCTCGACAGCGGCACCGTGCTGGGCGAGTTCATCACCAACGCCGACGGCCGGCTCGACGCTCCGGCGTTGCAGGGCGAAGCCTTCCAGCCGGGCCGCTACGAGCTGCTGTTCATGGCCGGCGAGTATTTCCGCCGCATCGGCGTGATCTCGGGCGACGGCCCCGACTTCATCGACGAGGTGCCGCTGCGCTTCGGCATCAAGGACGCATCCCAGCACTATCACGTGCCGCTGCTGGTCTCGCCCTGGGCCTATTCGACCTACCGCGGCAGCTGATTCCCCTTTCGGTGCCGCTTTCCAGCCTGTGGAAAAGGCAACCCGTTGATTTGCCGTACGCACCATCGGCGCGCTTAGCTGTCCTCACGAACAATCGCGTTTGGTGAGGAGTCGAGCGATGGCGAGAATGACGGCGGCGGAAGCGGCGGTGCGGGTGCTGGAGCGGGAGGGCATCGACGTCTGCTTCGGCGTCCCCGGCGCCGCGATCAACCCCTTCTACGCGGCGATGCAGCGGCGGGGCACGATGCGCCATGTGCTGGCCCGCCATGTCGAGGGCGCCTCGCACATGGCCGAAGGCTACACCCGCGCCAATGCCGGCAACATCGGCGTGTGCGTCGGCACCTCCGGCCCGGCCGGCACCGACATGATCACCGGTCTCTATTCGGCGATCGCGGACTCGATCCCGATCCTGTGCATCACCGGACAGGCGCCGCGCGCGCGCCTGCACAAGGAGGATTTCCAGGCCATCAACGTGCCGGACATCGCCCGGCCGGTGACGAAATGGGCGCTGACCGTGCTGGAGCCGGCGCAGGTGCCCTACGTCTTCCAGCAAGCCTTCCACCTGATGCGCAGCGGCCGTCCCGGCCCGGTGCTGATCGACCTGCCGATCGACGTCCAGATGGCGGAGATCGAGTTCGACGACGAGACCTACGAACCGCTGCCGGTCTACAAGCCCTCGGCCACCCGTGCCCAGGTCGAGAAGGCGCTGGCGATGTTCGCGGCGGCGGAACGTCCGCTGGTCGTGGCCGGCGGCGGCATCATCAACGCCGATGCGTCCGACAAGCTGGTGGAGTTCGCCGAGCTGATGGGCGTGCCGGTGATCCCGACGCTGATGGGCTGGGGCACCATTCCGGACGACCATCCGCTGATGGCCGGCATGGTGGGCTTGCAGACCGCCCACCGCTACGGCAACGCGACGATGCTGAAGTCCGACTTCGTGCTGGGCATCGGCAACCGCTGGGCCAACCGCCACACCGGCTCGGTCGAGGTCTACACCAAGGGCCGCAAGTTCGTGCATGTCGACATCGAGCCGACCCAGATCGGCCGCGTCTTCATGCCGGATCTCGGCATCGTCTCGGATGCCGGCGCGGCGCTGGACATGTTCATCGAGGTGGCGCGGGAGTGGAAGGCGGAGGGCCGCTTCAAGGATCTCGGCGGCTGGGTCAAGGATTGCCAGGGACGCAAGCGGTCGATGCACCGCCGCAGCGACTTCGATCAGGTGCCGATGAAGCCGCAGCGCGTCTATCAGGAGATGAACAGCGCCTTCGGCCAGGACACCACCTACGTCACCACCATCGGCCTGTCGCAGATCGCCGGCGCACAGTTCCTGCACGTCTACAAGCCGCGCCACTGGATCAACTGCGGCCAGGCCGGCCCGCTGGGCTGGACCCTGCCGGCGGCGCTCGGCGTCCGCGTCGCCGATCCGAAGCGGCGCATCGTGGCGCTGTCCGGCGACTACGACTTCCAGTTCATGATCGAGGAACTGGCGGTCGGCGCCCAGCACAAGCTGCCCTACATCCATGTGCTGGTGAACAACGCCTATCTCGGCCTGATCCGGCAGGCGCAGCGCGCCTTCCAGATGGACTTCCAGGTGCAGCTGTCCTTCGAGAACATCAACGCGCCGGAGATCGGCGTCTATGGCGTCGACCATGTCGCGGTGGCCGAGGGGCTGGGCTGCAAGGCGATCCGCGTCACCGAACCCGACCGCATCCAGGACGCCTTCGCCCAGGCCCAGGCCTGGATGGACGAGTATCAGGTGCCGGTGGTCGTCGAGCTGGTACTGGAGCGGGTGACCAACATCGCCATGGGCACCGACATCGACAGCGTCAACGAGTTCGAGGAAATCCTCGACCTGCCGGTGGAGGAGAGCGAGACCGTTCTGGTCTGACGGACCGGTCTCCTCAAACGAAAGGCGCGCCCGGCGGCGCGCCTTTTGCTTTTTTCAGGTCGCCCGCATTTTCATGTGGCGAAGCAGCCGCCGCCGGTTTGGAGCGGATAGCCGATGGCGGCGAGGCTTTCGGTTGAAAATACGTCCGCCGGGTCGATGCTGTTCAGCGACAGCGATGTGACGATTCCATAGAAGTTGGCGTCGAAATTGATCGGCCCTTCGCGGAAGCGGGAGAAGTTCGCCACCGACTCGCTATCGGGCGGCGGGATAAAGGTCGCGCTGTCCTCCAGGTCCAGGTCGTCGATCATCGCGCCCGAGGGATCGGTCACGTTGACCTGCGCCCGCATCCACACCTGCTGGCCGTTGGCCGGATCGGTCGAGGTTCCGGCGGCGATGACGGAAATCAGATCGTCCGGCGTCCTCGGCGGCTCCGGAGTCACCAGGAATTCGCGATAGAGCGTATCGTTGCCGATCACCAGCGTGGTGCCGTCGTCGGGCTGCACGAAGGCATCCACCACATGCTCCACCTCGCTGTCGCCGATCTGAACCGACAGGAGCAATTTGTTGGGCTGGTCGTCGAAATAGCGGAGGAAGCTGGTGTCGTCGGTGGTGACGACCGGATCGTCGAACAGCATCGCCACCGTCATGCGGAACGGATCGCCGGTCTGTACCTCCTCATCCAGGAAGGGAACCGGCAGGTCGATGGTGCCTTGGACATCGACGACATACAGGCCTTCATAGGCGTCACCGCCGTCGCCATCCCCGTGATGGCCGTGCCCCTTCCCGTGCCCCCGGCCACGGCCGTGATGATCATCATGATCGTGACCGCGACCTTCGCTTCGGCCGCGGCCATGGCTGCCATCGTGATTGCCCGACCGGCCGCTTTCGAACATGTTGCCCTCCCGACTGATCGTATGCGTTGTCCAAGGCCGTGGATACCGCGACCTTCCGTTGAGGGTAGTCTTCTGCGAGGCGGCGACCGCACGGGCATCCGTACATATCACCGCCCGAATCGCCGGATGGATGGGTTTTTGCGCTGCAGCGCTCCGAGCGGGAGTGGCAGATTCACAGCGGCGGCAAAGGCGTGCTAGCGTCGCTGCCGATCCGTAACCCACCGGTCCGGCCCATTCTTCCGACAGGGAGTCCGCGCGAGCATGGCGTTGCTTGAGAACATGCGCATCTTCGTCCGCGTCGTCGAACTGGGCAGCCTGTCGGCCGCCGGACGGAACCTGCGCATGTCGCCGGCCATGGTCAGCCACCGCATCCAGCAATTGGAAACCCATCTCGGCGTCCGGCTGCTGAACCGCACGACGCGGCAGTTGCAGGCGACCGAAACCGGCATGGATTTCTACCAGAGCTGCCTGGAGGTTCTGGAGGCGGTGGAGCGTGCCCACAGCAGCATCGCCGCCGGGTCCGGCGTGCCGTCGGGCAGCGTGCGGGTGACGGCGCCGCTGGGCTTCGGCCGCCGCATCCTGGCGCCGCTGGTGCCGGATTTCTGTGCCGTCCACCCGCTGGTGGAGGTGCGGCTGCGCCTGTCCGACCACCTGCTTGACCTGTTGCGCGAGGCGGTCGACGTGGCGGTGCGGATGGCAACGCTGAAGGATTCCAGCTTCGTCGTGCGCAAGATCGCCGACGTGCGCCGGGTTCTGGTGGCGGCACCGTCCTACCTGTCGGAGCGCGGCCGGCCTTCAATGCCGGCGGATCTGTCCGGCCACAACTGCCTGCTTCTGCGCTTCCCCGGCACCCAGCAATATCAATGGAGCGTGCTGGAGGGCGGTGAGCCGGTGAAGCTGCCGGTGTCGGGCCGCTTCGACGCTGATGACGGCGACGTGCTGACCGGCTGGGCGCTGGACGGCCGCGGCATCGCCATGAAGCCGCTGTGGGAGGTCGCGGAGCATCTGGCCAGCGGCGCCCTGGTGCCGGTTCTGCCGGAGTTCCCGCCGGAGCCGGTGACGCTGGCAGTGCTCTATCCCCACCGCGCACTGGTGCCGGCCAAGGTGCGGGCCTTCGCCGACCATATGGTGCCGAAGATCAAGGCGGCACTGACGGCGATCTCGCCGGACACGATCCTGTAGAGAGCGGGTGCTGCCGCCCCTCACACCCCCCGTGACCGCACCAGCAGCACGCGCGCCTCTTCGGACGCGCGGTACAGGTGGGGGAGGAACTGCACCTCCATCTCCGGGCAGGTGACGCGGGCGGCCTGGGCGCTGATGTTCATCGCCGCGACCACCCCGCCGGCGGCGGTGCGGATCGGCACGGCGATGGAGCGCAGCCCGAGTTCCAGTTCCTGGTCGACCAAGGAGAAGCCGCGGTCGCGCACCCGCTCCAACTCGCGCTTCAGCGCATCCGCCGCGGTGATGGTGCGCTCCGTGTAGGGCTTCAACGGCACCCGCGCCAGATAGGCGTCCAGTTCCGCCTCCGGCAGCGCCGCCAGCAGGACGCGGCCCATCGAGGTGCAGTAGGCCGGCAGGCGGCTGCCGACATTCAGGCCGACCGACATGATCCGCTTGGTCGCCGCGCGGGCGATATAGACCACGTCGTCCTCGTCCAGCACAGCGGCGGAGCAGGATTCCTGCACGGCGCCGCTGACCTGCTCGATCAGCGGGTCCAGGATCGTTGCCAGCGGGGCCGAGGACAGGAAGGAATAGCCCAGCGCCAGGATCTTCGGCTTCAGATGGAAGGTCCGGCCATCGGAGCCGGCATAGCCCAGCTGCATCAGCGTCAGCAGGCAACGCCGCGCCGCCGCCCGCGGCAGGCCGGTGATCTTCGCGATGTCGGCGATGGTCAGGTTCGGCTCGCGTTCCGTAAATGCACGAATCACCGACAGCCCACGCGCCAGCGAGGTCATGAAGTTGGGGTCGGATGCTTCCTCCGCCGCAGCGGAAGGCTTCTTGTCTGCGGCCCCGGCCAGATGTTGGGTTTCGGCCATGCGCGGGTCCCTTCCCCGAAAAGCGATCCTGAAAACGCCAAAATAGGGCGATTATCGCTCATTGGCTAGAAAAATCGAACAAATAGAGCGTCAACTCCGTCGGCGACGGAAATAGTTCGATGTGCCCGCAATTGGCCTTGCGGGTGTCTGGCATCTGGTATACCGTATCGATAATTCAAAACGACGCGCCACAGGGCGTCATCCGAACGCTCGCACAGGAACGCTCACGACAACAAGCGGCGCCGCCGGCGTCGGCGCGCAAAGGGTCGGAACCGTGATGAACCGCGATAGATTCAGTGTCGAACCCCTGGAACAGGGAATGAGTTTCAAGGCCAAGGCCTACCAATCGCTGCGACAGGCCATCACGCAGATGAACATCTACGGCCAGAGCAGCGAGATCAGGTTGGACGAACGCCGTCTGTGCGAAGCGTTGGGTGTCAGCCGCACCCCGGTGCGCGAAGCGATGGCGCTGCTGGAGCAGGAGGGGTTCATCCGCTCCCAACCGCGGCGCGGGATCTTCGTGGTGCGCAAGACGAAGGCCGAACTGGTGGAGATGATCACGGTGTGTGCCGCCCTGGAAGGCATGGCGGCACGCCTGTTCGTCGAAAACGCCACCACGGAGAAGCTGGAACTCCTGCACGCCGCGTTCGACAAATACACGAAAGCCGAGTTGGCGGAGCACGTCGCCGAGTATTCCGACGCCAACATCGTCTTCCATCAGAGCATCGTCCAGGCTTCGGGCTCCACGCTGATCTCGGATCTGACCGATCGCTTCTTCATCCATATGCGTGCGATCCGCCGCGCGACCATGGGCCTCGGCGACCGTGCCGACCAGTCCATCCACGAACATCGGGACATCATCGAGGCGCTGGCCGCCCGCGATGCCGATCTCGCGGAACGTCGGGTGCGGGAACACACGCTCGGTCTCGCACAGTACGTGGAACGGCATTGCGCCTTCCTCGACTAACCGATCTTGAACCTTTTTGGAGCTCGGGGAGGAGTTACCCTTATGTCTACTGCGGCTGCAACGATCACTAAGAACCAGGCCACGGAAGCATCTGTTGTCGAAGACGCGCCGGCGCTGACCGACGGCTTCCAGCTCGTCATCGACGCGCTCAAGCTCAACGACATCAACAACCTGTATGTCGTCCCCGGTATTCCGATCTCCGACCTGCTGCGCATGGCGCAGGCCGAGGGCATGCGCGTCGTCTCGTTCCGCCATGAACAGAATGCCGGCAACGCCGCCGCCATCGCCGGTTTCATGACCAAGAAGCCGGGCGTCTGCATGACGGTGTCGGCCCCGGGCTTCCTGAACGGCCTGACCGCGCTGGCGAACGCCACCACCAACTGCTTCCCGATGATCCTCATCAGCGGCTCGTCGGAGCGCGAGATCGTCGACCTGCAGCAGGGCGACTATGAGGAGATGGACCAGCTGGCCATCGCCAAGCCGCTGTGCAAGGCCGCCTTCCGCATCCTGCACGCCCAGGACATCGGCATCGGCGTGGCGCGTGCCATCCGCGCCGCGGTGTCGGGCCGTCCGGGCGGCGTCTACCTCGATTTGCCGGCCAAGCTGTTCTCGCAGGTGATGGACGCGGCCGAAGGCGCCAAGTCGCTGGTCAAGGTGGTCGATCCGACCCCGGCGCAGTATCCGTCGGCCGAGGCCGTCAACCGCGCGCTCGACCTGCTGAAGGGAGCCAAGCGTCCGCTGGTCATCTTCGGCAAGGGGGCTGCCTATGCCCAGGCCGACGATACCATCCGCGCCTTCGTCGAGAAGAGCGGCATCCCCTTCCTGCAGATGAGCATGGCGAAGGGCCTGCTGCCCGACACCCACCCGCAGTCGGCCGGCGCCGCCCGTTCGCTGGTGCTGCAGGACGCCGACGTGGTCATGCTGGTCGGCGCGCGCCTGAACTGGCTGCTGTCGCACGGCAAGGGCAAGACCTGGGGCAAGCCCGGCTCCAAGAAGTTCATCCAGATCGACATCGAGCCGAAGGAGATGGACAGCAACGTCGAAATCCATGCTCCGCTGGTCGGCGACATCGCGTCCGTCATGGAAGTGCTGCTGAAGGGCATCGAGGGCGGCCTGACCCCGCCGACCGACTGGATGGCCACCGTCGCGGCCAAGCGTGAGCAGAACGTCGCCAAGATGGCGCCGAAGCTGATGAGCAACGCGTCGCCGATGAACTTCCACGGTGCGCTGGGCGCGCTCCGCCGCGTCATCAAGGAGCGTCCGGACGCCATGCTGGTCAACGAGGGCGCCAACACCCTCGACCTCGCCCGCGGCATCATCGACATGTACGAGCCGCGCAAGCGCCTGGACGTCGGAACCTGGGGCGTGATGGGCGTCGGCATGGGCTACGCCGTCGCCGCCGCGGTGGAAAGCGGCAAGCCGGTTCTGGCGGTTGAGGGCGACAGCGCCTTCGGCTTCTCCGGCATGGAGGTGGAGACGATCTGCCGCTACAACCTGCCGGTCTGCATCGTCATCTTCAACAACAACGGCATCTATCGCGGGACCGACGTCAACCCGACCGGCGGGGCCGACCCGTCGCCGATGGTCTTCGTGCCTGACTCCCGTTACGACAAGATGATGGAAGCCTTCGGCGGCGTCGGTGTCCATGTCACCAACCCCGACGAGCTGTACCGCGCCGTGACCGAGGCGATGGACAGCGGCCGTCCGACCCTGGTCAACGCCGTCATCGACCCGGCCGCCGGCACCGAAAGCGGCAACATCGGCAGCCTGAACCCGACCAGCTCGGTCCGCAAGATGCCGTCCTGACGGCCGACCTGGAAAAGCGGCCTGTCCGACCAACACGACATTAAAAAGCAGGGGGAGAAATACATGGGCAAGGCACTTCAGGGCGTGCGGATTCTCGACTTCACGCATGTACAGTCGGGGCCGACCTGCACCCAGTTGCTCGCCTGGTTCGGCGCCGACGTCATCAAGGTCGAACGGCCGGGGGAGGGTGACATCACCCGCAGCCAGCTGCGCGACCTGCCGGACGCCGACAGCCTGTATTTCACCATGCTGAACCACAACAAGCGGTCCATCACGCTCGACACCAAGACGCCCAAGGGCAAGGAGGTGCTGGAGTCGCTGATCAAGACCTGCGACGTGATGGTCGAAAACTTCGCCCCCGGCGTGCTCGATCGCATGGGTTTCACCTGGGAACGCATCCAGGAACTGAACCCTGCGATGATCGTCGCGTCGGTCAAGGGCTTCGGCCCCGGGCCGTTCGAGAACTGCAAGGTGTACGAGAACGTCGCCCAGTGTGCGGGCGGTGCGGCCTCGACCACCGGCTTCGACGACGGCCCGCCCATGGTCACCGGTGCCCAGATCGGCGACAGCGGCACCGGCCTGCATCTGGCGCTGGGCATCGTCACCGCGCTCTACCAGCGCAAGGAAACCGGCCGGGGCCAGAAGGTGCTGGCCGCCATGCAGGACGCCGTGCTGAACCTGTGCCGCGTCAAGCTGCGCGATCAGCAGCGCCTGGCCCACGGGCCGATGAAGGAATACCCGCAATACCCGAACGGCGAGTTCGGCGACACGGTGCCGCGCGCCGGCAACGCGTCGGGCGGCGGCCAGCCGGGCTGGATCCTGAAGTGCAAGGGCTGGGAGACGGATCCCAACGCCTACATCTACTTCATCGCCCAGGCGCCGGTCTGGAAGTCGATCTGCAAGGTCATCGGCAAGGAGGAGTGGATCACCGATCCCGACTACGCCACCCCGGTTGCCCGCCTGCCGCGCCTGATGAGCATCTTCGCGACCGTCGAGGACTGGACCAAGACCCTGACCAAGTTCGAGGTCATGGACATCCTCAACAAGTACGACATCCCCTGCGGCCCGATCCTGTCGATGAAGGAGATCGCCGAGGACAAGTCGCTCTACGAGACCGGCACGCTGGTCGAGGTGGAGCACCCGACCCGCGGCAGCTACCTGACGGTCGGCAACCCGATCAAGCTGTCCGACAGCCCGACGGAGGTCACCCGCTCCCCCCTGTTGGGCGAGCACACCGACGAGATCCTGCGCGACGTGCTGGGTTTCAGCGAGCGCGAGATCATGGACATCCGCGACAGCGGCGCCATCGGCGCCGTGCAGCGGCTGGCGGCGGAGTAACTCCGCCCTGCAATCTTAGTCCCCTCTCCCGCCCAGCGGGGGAGGGTTAGGGTGGGGGTCTAACCCCACCACCGAATAATGCCTTCGACTATTCAAACGCGCCTCCCTCTCCCCCGACCGTCCCCTTCCCGGTCGCCTGAGAGCCGAAGCGCGGACTTTTAAAAATCCGCCGCCCGTCAGCCGAAGAATTTCCGGCTCCCCGCGGCCTCCAAAAGACAAATTCAGAGACGCAAACGATGAACATTCACGAATATCAGGCCAAGGATCTGTTGCGGGGGTACGGCGTCGCCGTTCCGCGCGGCGGCGTGGCCTTCACCCCGGAAGAGGCTGAATCGGTTGCCCGCGAGCTGGGCGGTCCGGTCTGGGTGGTGAAGTCGCAGATCCATGCCGGCGGCCGCGGCGCCGGCCGGTTCCAGGACAACCCGAACGGCAAGGGCGGCGTCCGCGTCGTCAAGTCGATCGGCGAAGTGTCGTCCAACGCCGCGGAGATGCTGAACCGGGTGCTGGTCACCAAGCAGACCGGTCCGTCAGGCAAAGAGGTCAAGCGCCTTTATGTCGAGGAAGGCGCCGACATCAAGCGCGAGCTGTATCTCGGCCTGTTGATCGACCGCGCCACCGGCCGCGTCACCATCATCGCCTCGACCGAAGGCGGCATGGAGATCGAAGAGGTCGCCCACAACACGCCGGAGAAGATCGTCAAGGTCGCCGTCGACCCGGCCACCGGGATCCAGAGCTACCACACCCGCAAGGTCGCCTTCGCGCTGGGCCTGGAAGGCAAGCAGGTTTCTGCCGCCGCGCGCTTCATCGCCGCCGCCTACAAGGCCTTCACCGAGCTGGACTGCGCCATCGTCGAGATCAACCCGCTGATCGTCACCGGGTCGGGCGACATCCTGGCGCTCGACGCCAAGATGAGCTTCGACGACAACGCGCTGTTCCGTCACAAGGACGTCGCCGCCCTGCGCGACGAGGCGGAAGAGGATCCGGCGGAGATCGAGGCGGCCAAGCACGACCTCAACTACGTGAAGCTCGACGGCAACATCGGCTGCATGGTGAACGGCGCCGGCCTCGCCATGGCGACGATGGACATCATCAAGCTGTACGGTGCCGAGCCGGCCAATTTCCTCGACGTCGGCGGCGGCGCCACGAAGGAGCGCGTCACCGCGGCCTTCAAGCTGATCCTGTCCGACAGCAACGTCGAAGGCATCCTGGTCAA
>NZ_JAVDTO010000004.1:0-438931 GCF_031455875.1 Azospirillum sp. BE72 | reverse complement strand
TCCAGCCCATCGCCAGCCTCCCAGCCGTCGAAAACCCGACAGAAGACTGACACTTCTATGTTGCGAGGGACTGACATTCTGACATTGCGCTTACACGCCAAATGACGCATAACGAAAATTATGGAAATTATGGACCGTTGCCTCTGGCTCAGATGTTCTGGCCACCCGAGACCTCGATGCGCTGGGCGGTGACCCAGCGGTTGTCGGGACCGAGCAGGCTCGCCACAGCCGGGCCGATGTCGTCCGGCACACCGACACGGCCAAGCGCCGTCATGGTGGCGAAGGCCTCGTTGTAGGCCGGAGTGTCGCGCACCGCGCCGCCGAGGAAGTCGGTCTCGATGGCTCCGGGCGCGATCGCATTGGCGGTGATGCCGCGGGCGCCGAGTTCCTTCGCCAGATAATGGGTGAGGATTTCCACCGCACCCTTGGCCGCCGAATAGGCCGAGAATCCGGGAAAGGACACACGGGTCAGGCCCGAGGAGAAATTCACGATCCGGCCGCCGTCTGCCAGCAGCGGCAACAAGGCCTGGGTCAGGAAGAAGACGCCCTTCACATGGACGTTGAAGATCAGGTCGAACTGCGCCTCGGTGGTTTCGGCGAAACCGGCCATTTCCCCGTGGCCGGCGTTGTTGACCAGATGGTCGAAGTGGTCGCGATCCCAGCCCTGCAAGGTGGAGCGGACACGCTCGACAAAGGAGGAGAAACCCGAAATGTCGGCGGTATCGAGTTGCAGCGCGGCTGCCCGACGGCCAAGCGCCTGGATTTCGGACACGACGGCCTGTGCCTCCGCAGCCTGGCTGCGGTAGGTGAGGATCACGTCGCCGCCGCGCCGTGCGATGCTGAGAGCGGTGTTGCGGCCGAGTCCGCGGCTGCCGCCGGTCACGATCGAGATGGTGGTCATTGTGTGTTTCCCGTTGCGGAGTGTGGGGCCGCCGTCATCCGGCGGAGAAACGTTGTCGAAGACCGGTTCCGGCACCGTTTTCCGAATTCCCGGCAATGACGGCCTTCCGTTCTCCGGCGATGCTCAGGCAGCAGGGATTACGTGTCTGCAGCGCCTTGATAACGGCCGGCTTGCGGCGTGGGAACGACTTCGTATATGTAGCATCCATACCTCACAGGCATGGCGTCCGATGGAACTCCGTCATCTCCGGTACTTCGTTGCCGTGGCCGAGGAGGGCAGCCTCACGGTCGCCGCCGAACGGCGCCTGCACACCGCGCAACCATCGCTGAGCCGCCAGCTGCGCGACCTCGAATTGGAGGTCGGCGCCCAGCTTTTGCTGCGGAACTCCCGCGGCGTCGAACTCACGCCGGCTGGACGCGCCTTTCTGGAGCACGCCCGGCTGTCGTTGCAGGCGGCAGCCGATGCCGTTGCCGCGGCACGGCGGGCCGTCCGACCGCCCAAGCCCAGCTTCTCGGTCGGTTTCCTGACCGGCCAGGAGGTGGAGTGGCTGTCGCACGTCACCCACATGCTTCGCGGCCATCTGAAGGATATCGATTTCCGGGTGTCGAGCGACTTCTCGCCCGATATCGGCGACGCCATCCAGCGGGGGGAGATCGATCTCGGCTTCTGCAGGCTCGAACCGCAGCCGGACGTGTCCTACAAGGTCATCGCGCACGAGCCGATCCTGGTCATCCTGCCGAGGGATCATCCCCTCGCCGCCTGCTCCGCGATCGACGTGCGCGACATCGACCCGGCATCCTTCATCGGCTACACCAACACTCCGCATGTGCTGCGCGGCATCGTGGAGCGCTATCTGCGGGACCGTGGCGTCGTGGTGTCGCCGGCCCATAGGCTTGACGGGATCGCCACGGGAATCTCGCTCGTGGCATCCACCGGCGGGGTCACGCTGCTGCCCGCCTATGTCGACACCCTGCTGCCGCGCTCGCTGGTGAGCCGGCCGCTCGCGGGAAACGCGCCGGTGATCGAGATCGCCGCGGGGTATCGGGCTGACAACCCCTCCCCCATCCTGCGGATCTTCCTGGAGAACATCGACCAACTCATCGCCATCAAGGCGACCGGCACCGATCGCCTGAGCCGGGAAGCAAGGGAGCTTTGAACAACGAAATGCCCCGGGATCATGCAACGCCGCATGATCCCGGGGAATGTGGAGAGACGAGCCTGAACCTTGGTGACGGACCCCGCCTTAACGCTCGGGCCGGGTGAAGAGCCGAAGGATCAGGGCGCCGAGGGAGGCGATGGTCGCCACCGCGATGACGCCGTTCCAGCCCCAGTTTGCCAGCACCTGACTGCCCAGCGTGGCGCCGGCCGCCATGCCGATGAACATGCCCACCATCAGCACGGCGTTCAGGCGGCTGCGGGCGGCCGGGTCGATGCCGTAGACGATGGTCTGATGGGCGATCAGCGCCGCCTGGACGCCAAGGTCGAAGCCGACCGCGCTCGCAACCAGCAGCCACAGGCGGCCACCCTCCGGCACCAGCGGCGACAGGAACATGGCGGCAAACGACAGCGCGGCCAGACCGGCACCCAGCCGGGTCATCATCTCCGGCCCGCGGCTATCGGCGATCCGACCGGCGACCGGCGCCACCAGCGCCCCCGCCGCACCGGCCAGACCGAAGGCGCCCGCTGCCGCGGCGCCCAGATGGAACGGCGCGCCATGCAGCATGACCGCAAGCGTCGACCAGAAGGCGCTGAAGCCCAGCGACAGCAGGCCCTGCGCCATGGCGGCGCGGCGCAACGCCGGATGACGCCCCCACAGCACGGTCAGCGATGCCAGCAACTCCCCATAGCCGACGCTGGTCGTCGGTGCGAAGCGCGGCAGGCCGCGCCACAGCGCCACGCCCAGCAGTGCGATGCTGCCCGCCGCCGCCACGAACACGGCGCGCCAGCCGAAATGCTCGGCAATGAGGCCGCTGATCACCCGTGACAGCAGGATGCCCAGCAGAAGGCCGGTCATCACCGTGCCGACCACCCGGCCGCGATGTTCCGCCGGGGCCAGCGTCGCGGCGGCGGGCACGATGTCCTGCGCCAGCGTCGCCGACAAGCCAAGGACCAGGCTCGCCGCCAGAAGGCTGGCGATGGACGGTGCGAAGCCCGCCGCCAGCAGCGCCGCGACCAGCACCGCCGCCTTGGCCAGGATGATCCGGCGCCGGTCGAAGCGGTCGCCCAGCGGCGCCAGCAATAGGATGCCGGCGGCGTAGCCGAGTTGGGTCAGCGTCGGCACCCAGCCGACCGACCGGCCGTCGGCCTGGATGTCTGGCCCGAGGATGCCCAGCATGGGCTGGCTGTAATAGAGCGATGCCGCCGCCAGACCGGCACCGGCGGCCAGCAGGAACACCAGCGGCCGGCTGAGCCCGGCATCGGAGGACGCCGTCATCGCGGCTGCGGCGCTATGCGCGGTTTGAATGGTCGTCATCGTGAGACCCCCCTCAGGAAACTGAACGAGAGGGACTATGGCCGCAGGGTTGATGGGACGGTAGCCGGATCAGGTGTAGATTTGCTATACGTAGTACGTATGAGCACTGATCTCCCGGCAACCGGCAGCGACCGCATCGCCTTGTTGGAAACCTTCGTCCGCATCGTGGAGGCCGGCAGCCTGTCGGCCGCGGCGGCACAGCTCGGCAGCACCCAGCCGACGGTCAGCCGCCGCCTGCAACAGCTGGAACGGGTGCTGGGCGTCCGCCTGCTGCAGCGTTCCACCCACCGGATGGCGCTGACCGACGACGGGTCGCGCTGCTACGAGCGGGCGAAGGACCTGCTCGCCGGCTGGCAGATGCTGGAAAGCGACGTGCGCGGGGCGGACGACCGGCCGTCCGGCCATCTGCGGGTGGTGGCGCCGCATGCGTTCGGGCAGCAGCAACTGATCGGGCCGGTGGCCGACTATCTGCAACGCTACCCGCGGATGACGGTGGAATGGCTGCTGCACGACCGCATGCCCGATTTCATCGGCGAGGGCATCGACTGCGCCATACGCGTCGGCGAGGTCGGCGATCCGTCCGTCATCGCCCTGCGGCTGGGGGAGGTGCCGCGGATCGCCGTCGCCTCCCCTGCCCTGCTCGACGGGCGCCCGGTTCCGGCGCATGCGTCGGACCTGGCGGATTTGCCCTGGCTGGCGCTGCGCACCTTCTATCGCGACGAGGTGACGCTGACCCATGCCGAAACCGGCGAAGCGGTGAGCTTCCCCATCCGCCCGCGGATGTCCACCGACGGGTTGCAGGCAATCCGCAACGCGGCGCTCCGCGGGCTGGGGGCTGCCATCGCCTCGGAATGGGCGCTGGTCGATGATCTGGCGACCGGGCAGCTGGTGCATCTCGCACCGGACTGGCGGGCGGCGCCGCTTCCGGTGCATCTGGTCTATCCGCCGGCCCGCCACCAGCCGGCGCGCCTCCGCCGCTTCATCGACGCGATGCGCATCGCGGTGCCCCTCGCCTTCCGGACGATCCAGGCACCGTGACGGCGAACCGCGTCCTCAGGCGGCGCGGACGGTGGAGAGGAAGTCCTCGACCTCGCTGCGCAGCTTGACGGTCTCGCGCACCAGACCGCTGGCGGCTTCCAGCACGCCGGACGCGGCGGCGCCGGTCTGCCCGACGGTCTGGGCGACGCCGGCGATGTTGCTGTTGACCTCCGCCGTGTGGCGGGCGGCCTGCTGGATGTTGGCGCCGATGTCCTTGGTGGCGGCGCTCTGCTGCTCCACCGCCGAGGCGATGGCGGTGGCGATGTCGCTGACCGAGGTGATGGTGGCGCCGATGCCCTGCACCGCCGTCACCGTGCTGCCGGTGAACTGCTGGATCTCCAGCACCTTGGCCTGGATGTCGTCGGTGGCGCGGGCGGTCTGGTTGGCCAGAGCCTTCACCTCGCTGGCCACGACGGCGAAGCCCTTGCCGTGTTCGCCGGCGCGCGCCGCTTCGATGGTGGCATTGAGGGCCAGCAGGTTGGTCTGGCCGGCGATGGCGTTGATCAGCTCCACCACCTGCCCAATCTCCTGGGCGGCGGATGCAAGGCTGTGGATCATGCTGTCGATCTTCGCAGCCTCGTCCACCGCGCGGCCGGCGACGGAGGTGGACATCGTCACCTGACGGCCGATCTCGGCGATGGAGGCGAACAGCTCCTCCGTCGCGGCGGCGACGGTGTTGACGTTGCTGCTGGCCTGCTCGGACGCCTGCGACACCGCATGCGCCTGCGTGCCCGACCGCTCGGCGGCACCGGCCATGCCGGTGGCGGTGCTTTCCATCTGATGGGACGCCGCGGCGACGGCGCCCACCACGCCCATCACGCGCGCCTCGAACCGCGCGGCCATGTCGAGCAGGGCGGCGCGGCGTTCGGCGTCGGTGCGCTCCTTCTGTGCCTCGGCCTCGGCCTGCAGGCGGCGCACCTCCAGGCCGTTGCGCTTGAACTCCTCCAGCGCGCGGGCGAGCGTGCCGACCTCGTCCCCACGGTCCTGGTGGCCGATGGCGACCGACAGGTCGCCGGTGGAAATGCGGTTGGTGGCCTTGGTCAGCTGCAGGATGGGCGTGGTGATGCGCCGGCCGATCCAGACGGCAAGGCCGAGGCTGACCGCTGCCAACGCTGCGATCACGGCGGCGATGTTCAGCATGGTCTGCAGGCGCGCGGCGGCCACGGTGTCCAGATAGACGCCTGAACTGACGACCCAGCCCCAGCCCTTGGTCAGCTTGGAATAGGCCGACTTCTCCACCGGCTCGCTCGATCCCGGCTTGGGAAAGAAGAAGGAGGAATAGCCGCCGCCGGATTCGGCCGCCGCGATCTCGTCGCGCACGAACAGCCGGCCGGTCTTGTCGGTGCTGTCCCACATGGCCTTGCCTTCGACCTGCGGGTTCAGGTGGGCCAGGATGTTGCCCTTGCGGTCGAGGATCAGCGCATATTCCGTCCCGTCGTAGCGGGCCGACCGCGCGATGTCGAGCGCCAGCTTCTGCGCGTCGGCGACCGGCAGCTCGCCGGACGCGGCCCGCTGTTCGAACCGCTCGATGATGGACGTCACCATCTCCACCGCGACGCGGGCGCGGGCCTGGCGCTCCTCCATCATCACGGTGCCGAGCGACCTTGCGGTCATGGCCCCGGCGCCGACCAGCGCCAGGACGGTGATCAGGGGCAGCAGCAGCAGGCGCCCCCGGATGCCACGCAATGCGGAAATCATGTCTCTGTTGTCCCCGGCGACTGGCTTTTGCGGCATGCGTCTCGGCCGCGCCGTGGCCGGACCCGCCGGAACGGCCGACCGGCGCCGCACCCCTCTGGGCGGCGCCGGCCGAACCGCTTACACACTCATATCGCGTGATCTTTCACAGATGGTTTACACGCTGCACAAAACCGGTCAGCGATTCACCACCTTGGGCGGGAGGGCGTAGACCAGCAGGGCGCCGAGCAGGAGGCAGCCGGAGAAGAACCACAAGGCGGCGCTGCTGCTGCCGGTCAGGTCGATAACGATGCCGATCAGCGAGTTGCTGACCAGACCGGCAATGCTGGCGAGCGAGATCGCCATGGCGAAGCCGGTGGCCGCCGCAGTGCCCTTCAGGAAGGTGGCCGGCAGGCTGAAATAGGCCGGAAGCGGACCCAGAACGCCGACCGACGCGACGGTGAACAGGGCCACGGTGGCGACGAGGTTGTCGGCGAAGAAGGTGCTGGTCGCCATGGCGGCCGAGGCGGCCAGGAAGGGGATGATGATGTGCCAGCGGCGCTCGCGCATCCGGTCGGAACTGGCGCCGATCAGCAGGATGCCGACCACCGCGACGATGTTGGGGATCATCGTCAGCAGGCCGATGTGGAACGGATCCATCACCCCGGTCTTGCGGATGAAGGTGGGCAGCCAGAAACCGATGGCGTAGGCGGTCAGCAGGATGGCGAAGTCGATGCCGCCCAGCATCCACACCTTCAGGTTCAGCAGCCCTTCCTTGAAGCTGTGGCCAACATTCTTGGCCTCGGCATCGTCGCCGCGCAGGTCGACGGCAAGGCGGGCCTTCTCATCCTCCGACAGCCACTTGGCATCCCTGTAGGAATTCGGCAGCGCCACGAAGGTCAGGAAGCCCAAAATCACGCTGGGCAGCGCTTCCAGCAGGAACAGCCACTGCCAGCCGCGCAGGCCCTGGACTTGGTCGAAATGGCTCATGATCCAGCCCGACAGCGGGCCGCCGATCACGCTGGACAGCGGCAGGCCGATGACGAACAGCGCCATGATGCGTCCGCGGCGGTAGGTCGGGAACCACAGCGTCAGGTAATAGAGCACGCCGGGCAGGAAGCCGGCCTCGGCGGCGCCGAGAAGGAAACGGACGATGTAGAATTGCGTCGGCGTGGTGACCAGCATGGTCGCGGCCGACAGCAGGCCCCAGGTGATCATGATGCGGGCGATCCACAGCCGCGCGCCGACCTTGGTCAGCACGAGGTTGCTCGGCACCTCGAACAGGATGTAGCCGACGAAGAACAGGCCGGCGCCCAGACCATAGGCGGCCTCGCTGAACTGCAGGTCACCCATCATCTGCAGCTTGGCGAAGCCGATGTTGATGCGGTCCAGATAGGCCGCCAGATAGCAGAAGCAGAGGAAGGGAATGAGGCGCCAGGTGATCTTCTTGTAGAGCTGTTCCGCATCGACGGATTGCGCCGCGCCAATTGCGGCATTCGCTGTTGTCGTCTGGGCATAGGACATGTCGTCTGTCTCCTTACGCTGATCGCGTTGTGAACCCGTCCTGTTTTTTCATGCCGGCGCCGCCTGTCTCGGGTGCGGCGCCGGGTGTTGGCCCCAGTTTTCTTTTCTTATTGGTCCTGAACTGCTCATCCCCCTCTCCCCCCGCTCACGCGCAAACTTCGTTTGCGCTGACGCGACAGGCGGACCTTTGGTCCACCGAAAGCGGGGAGAGGGTCGGGGTGAGGGGGATGCATGGCATGGATTTTCGGGAAGTCACGCGGTGCGCCCCCCTCACCCTAACCCTCTCCCCGGGGGGGAGAGGGGATATCCCCGCCCTTCATCGATTGAACTGTGCAAGCGCCTCCTGCTTGTTCACCACATCGCCGTACTTGCTGTCGATGTCGAACAGATTGGCTTCGTGCGGACCGTCGTGGCGGTCGCCGACGCACTCGCGCACCACGATGGTGCGGAAGCCGTGCTGGACCGCATCGACGGCGGTGGCACGGATGCAGCCGCTGGTGGAGCATCCGGTCAGCACCACCGTGTCCACCCCCATCGCATGCAGCATCGGGGCGAGGCTGGTGCCGAAGAAGGAGCTGGCATACTGCTTGGAGATCACCACCTCCTCGGGAAGCGGCGCGACCTCCGGGCAGAAGGCGGCGAGCGGGTTGCCCTCCACCATGTCCTTCATCACCGGGGCCTTGCGCACCCACATGCCGCCATCGGCGAAATGGCCGGGATGGTAGCGGATGTTGGTATGGACGACCGGGATGCCATGGCGGCGGGCGGCGTCCAGCAGGTCCACCGTCTCCGCCACCGCGCTCACCACGCCGGGGGCGTAGAGCGGCGCGCCTTCGGTGGTGTAGCCCTGCATGAAGTCGATCACCAGCAGGGCCGGCCGCTCGCCGAAGCCGATCCGGTTGCCCCAGACGCCCTTGTAGTTGTCGGATGCGCTCTGCCCGTCGGTCATGCGCCTCACTCCTCAGTACGCGCCGGACAGCAGGGCGCCGGCGCCGGGGACGACCGGCTCCAGCTTCAGCGCCTTCAGCATGGCGTAGGTCGTGGCGATGGCGGCGGTCAGCACCGGCTTGCCGGTCTCCGCCTCCACCCGCGGCACCACCGGCAGCGACGGCATCTGCACGCAGGCGGACAGCACGACCACGTCCACGCCGTCCAGGTTCATGCCGCGCACGATGGCCGGCAGGTTGTTGGGGTCGTGGCGGGCGACGTCGAGATTGTCGGGGATCTCCAGAGCGCGCCAGTCCTGCACCTCGAAGCCTTCGGCGCGGATATAGTCCACCACCAGCTCGGTCAGCGGGCGCATGTAGGGGGCGACGATGGCGATGCGCTTGGCGCCGATCACCTTCAGCCCGTCCACCAGGGCGCCGGCGCTGGTGACCACCGGGGCCGGCGCGTCGTTCTCCAGCGTCTTGCGGGCAAGCCGCGCCTCGGAATCGCGGTGGTAGCCCAGGCCCATCGACATGATGGCGACGAGGCAGGCATAGCCCAGCACATCGACGCGGGCGTCCGACAGTTCGACGGCGCAGCGGTCGGATTCGGCGTCCATCGCCGCCAATTCTTCCTTCCTGACCGTCTTCATCCGCATGCGGGCGGAATGGAAGGTGAAGCGTTCCGGGCGGATCGCCTGACGCGCGGTCAGCATGGCCGGGATTTCCGTTTCCATGGTGACGTTGGAGCTGGGGACGATCTGGCCGATGCGGTACAGCGAAGACATGGGTTGGGTTCCTATGGATCAGGCGAGGGGATGGCCGAGGCTGTCGCCGAAGGCGGCGAAGAAGCCGTCGAGGTCGTCCCAGGGGATCATGTGCCCGGCATTGGGGACGCGGGCGATGCGGATGGCGGGCTGGAGGCGGGCGATCTCCTCCTCGTCCTCCGGCTGGATGACGCCGCAGCGGCCGGCGACGATCAGCAGGGCCGGGACCGGCAGCTTCGGCAGGTCGGCGTGGATGTCGTCCTGGTGGAAGCCCTCATAGGTCCGGACGATGGCCGGCTCGTAACAGGTGTGCAGCCATTCCGCGCGCAGCCGCAGCTGCTCCTCCGTCCAGGTCGGGCAGAAGGTGCGCATGGCGTCGGCATCCATGCCCTTCAGCGACTGGCGGATGGAGTCGACGTACCAGGGCAGGCCGCTGGGATAGGGCCGGCGGCCGGGGCCGGAGACCGGCGGATCGATCAGAACCAGCTGGCGCAGGCCCTTCCCGTCCCCGCGCACCGAAGCGCGGATGGCGAAGCGGGCACCCATGGAATGGCCGACCAGGACGTAGTCGGTCAGGCCGAGCGCCGCGACGAAGGCGTTCACATCGTCAGCGCAGGAATCGATGCCGTAATCCAGATGCGGACCGCTTTCCGACAGGCCGCGCCCGCGCACGTCCAGCACATAGGTGTCGAACTGCTGGCCGAAGCGTTCGGCGACGAAGCCCCAGGTGACGGCCGGGCTGGTGATGCCGGGGATCAGCACGATGGCCGGACGCCCGGCATGCCGCTCCCCGCCATAGCGCAGGTAATGCTGGCGGATGCCGTTGGCCTGGACGTTGGCGCCGTAGAGGAAGGTCGGGGCGGTCATGCCGCGATGCCTTCGCGCAGCGGCTGCTCATAGACGTCGTAGCCGAAGACCCAGGCGGGATCCTCCTGCGTGCGCAGGAAGGTGTTGGCGTTGGACACCGCCTGCACGCGGGTGGCGCGGTCCTTGCGGTTGGCCTCGTACAGCGCGAAGGCGCTGCGATAGTCGGTCAGGCCGGTCTCGGACAGGCAGCGGGTCAGCATCGCTGCGTCCTCGATCGCCATGCCGGCGCCCTGGGCCATGTGCGGCTTCATCGGGTGGCAGGCGTCGCCCAGCAGGACCAGCCGGCCGCGGCTCCACAGAGGCAGCGGGTTGCGGTTGCGCAGCGGCCACTTCGTGACCTCTTCCGTGCACTCGATCAGCGCCTGAACGGTCGGGTGATAGCCCTGGAATGCCTCGTACATCTCCTCGCGGCTGCTGTCGACGAAGGCCACCTGGAAGTCCCAGGCCGGGTGCGGCACGCCGGTGACGTAGTAGTACTCGTCGCGCTTCCCGGTGGTGAAATAGACCATCATGTGACGGTCCTCGGTCCACCACTTGATGCAGTCCTCGAAGGTCAAGTCGTATTTCGCCAGCTGGTCGCCGCGGATCAGCGCGCGGTGCGCGACCCAGCCGCTGTAGTTCGGCGCCTCGACCCCCAGCAGAGCCTCGCGGATGCGGGAGTTGATGCCGTCGGCGCCGATGACGATGTCGGCGCGCGCCTCGGTCCCGTCGGCGAAGGTCAGATGCACGTCGTCGCCGCTGTCGGTGATCGTCTCCAGCCGCTTGTCGAAGTGGACGGAGCCGGGGGCCAGCGTGTCCATCTGCAGCAGATGCATGTCGCCGCGGTGGACGGTGACATAGGCGGCGCCGTATTCGCGCTTGGCGAAGTCGCCCAGCGGGATGCGCGACAGGTAATCGCCGGTGAAGCCGTCGCGGCTGAACCAGAAGTCCGGCTTGGAGCCCATCGCCTCCAGCGGCTTTTCGATGCCCAGGCGACGGAACACCTTCATCACATTGGGACCGACATGAATCCCCGCGCCCAGCCGGGAGAATTCAGGCGCCTGTTCGTAGACATCCACCTGGAACCCGGCCTGCTGCAGAAGCCCGGCGGCGGCGGCTCCGCCCAGGCCGGCCCCGACGATAGCGATTCTCTGAGTCTTTCCCATGGGTATGGCCCTTTGCTGAGGTGGGGTGTTCGGTCGGCGCCGCCGAAGGGCTCGCGACCGGATGCAAGGGTGCGGGAGGAGTGTCCGGGGGCTTCTCGCCCCGGCTCCGGCCGTCGACCGTCGCATTAAACTCGATATGAAGTGTGTACGCTGTTTCAACTTGCCACGCAACACAATTCGTCATACAACGCTACTCAGGCTTTGCGGGACCGCCACGGCGGTTTGCGGCTCTAAGTGACCGCGTTTTAGCCTTGTGTAGCCTCATTTTATATCACTGATGCCTATTTGGTGTTCAGATCGGCACAGCGGCAGCGAAGGGCTTACCCCCACACTGTTCATGGTCGAATTAAGCTTATACGCTCTATATATCCTGGTCAGCCCGCTGCGATGATCAGCGGATGTCCACCCGGAAACACGGCCCGGATCGCGTTTTCAGCGGCTGTGGCCACCAAGGTTGGGAGAGATGAGATGCCGGTGAGCGATCGCGAACTGACGCAGATGTTCGAACGGGTTCTGACCCTGTCAAAGGTGGACAAGACCCAGAGCGTCGCTGTGTTGAAAAGCGACTATTCCAATCCGCGCATCGTGCGTGCCGCGATGGACGCGGCCCAGCGCCTGGGGGCGAACGTCTACGGGGTCGAACTGCCGGCCTTCAACCACCCGCGCGCCATGGGCATGGACATGACCGCCTATTGCGGCGACACGCCCCTGACCGGCAACCTCGCCGCCCAGCGCGCGCTGGAGGCGGCCGACCTGATCGTCGACACCATGATGCTGCTGCATTCGCCGGAGCAGGAGCAGATCCTGAAGACCGGCACCCGCATCCTGCTGGCGGTGGAGCCGCCGGAGGTGCTGGCCCGCATCATGCCGACGGAAGAGGACAAGATTCGCGTCAACGCCGCGGCGGAACGGCTGAAGCGCGCCCGCTCCATCGCCGTGACCTCCAAGGCGGGCAGCGATTTCCGCGCGACTCTCGGCCAGTATCCGACGGTGACGGAGTACGGCTTCGCCGACGAGCCCGGCCGCTGGGACCATTGGCCGAGCGGTTTCCTGTTCTCCTGGCCGGACGAGGGCAGCGCGGAAGGCACGCTGGTGCTCGACGTCGGCGACATCCTGCTGCCCTTCAAGACCTATGTGCGGGAGAAGGTGACGCTGGAGATCGAGGAGGGATTCATCCGCAGCATCCATGGCGGGTTCGAAGCGGAATACCTGCGCGACTACATGGCCTATTTCAAGGATCCGGAGGTCTACGGCATCTCCCACATCGGCTGGGGCCTGCAGCCGCGGGCGCAATGGACGGCGATGGGCCTGCACGACAAGAACGACGGCATGTGCATGGACGCCCGCGCCTTCTACGGCAACTTCCTGTTCTCCACCGGCCCGAACACCGAGGTCGGCGGCAGCCGCAAGACCCCCTGCCACATGGACATCCCCTTGCGCGGCTGCGACATCCTGCTGGACGGCGAACCGGTGGTGCTGGCTGGCGACGTGGTGGCGCCGGAAGCGTCCAGGGCATGATCTCCGGCTTGAAGGGCGGCATGAAGGGCGGGGCGAGGCCGAAAGCCCGCCGCCCTTCCCTGCCCCCGCCGCCGCTGCTATCGTTCGCCACACACCCGGTCCACCGCATGTTGTCCCCGATGCCCCAAGACCTGCTGCCTGAAGACGGCCACAAAGCTGGCCCCGGAGAGGCGGATTACGTCTTTTCCGACCAGATTGGCCATCTGCTGCGGCGGGCCTATCAGCGGCACCTCGCCATCTTCCAGCGCAACGCCTGCGACCCGCAGCTGACCTCGGTGCAGTTCGTCACGCTCTGCGCCATCCGCGACAACGGGCCGAGCTCGCTGATCGAGCTGGTGAAGTCCACCGCTATCGATCAGGCGACGATCCGCGGCATCGTCGACCGGCTGAAGGCGCGCGGGCTGATCAGCCAGACCTCCGACGCGCAGGACCGGCGCAAGGTCATCAACTGCCTGACAGACGAGGGGCGGCAGCTGCTGGAGGACATGGTCCCCTGCGCCAAGCGGATCAGCGAGTTGACCATGGGGCAGCTGAACCCGGCGGAACGGCTGGCGGTCACCCATGTCCTGCAGAAGATGATCACGCAGGACGGGGAGGAGTAACCCACCGCTGGATGGCCGACGCGCCATTCCGACCCGCAGATACCGCGGGGATGCGGGACCTATCGCACCGGACGGACGCTTTATGGAAAAGACCATCGCGCTGCGGGTGAATGGCCGCGCCGTCTCGGTGACGGCGATGGCCGACACGCCGCTGCTCTACATCCTGCGCAACGATCTGGCCCTGAACGGGCCGAAATACGGCTGCGGGCTCGGCGAATGCGGGGCCTGCACCGTCATCCTCGACGGCGTCGCCGCGCGGTCCTGCGTCATCCCGCTGGCGGGGGCGGAGGGGCGCGAGGTGGTGACGCTGGAAGGGCTGGGCAGCAGCAGCGCCCCCCACCCGGTCCAGCAGGCCTTCATCGACGAGCAGGCGGCCCAGTGCGGCTATTGCATGAACGGCATGATCATGACCGCCAAGGCGCTGCTCGACCGCAATCCGACCCCGACCATGGACGAGGTGCGCCGCGCCCTGTCCGGCAACCTGTGCCGCTGCGGCACCCATGTCGAAATCCTGCGCGCCGTTATGCGGGCCGCGCGGCTTCTCTCCTCCCCCGGAGCACATCATGACGATCAACCCAACGCCCGAATTGCAGTCCCAGCCGACGCCGACGCGTGCGGAGCTGATGGCGGCGACCGGCGTCCTGCTGATCGTTGACGAGATCCAGCCCCCCTCCGGCCCGGTCGCCAAGGGTACCACCGCAACGCCGAAGCCACCGGAAATGGCGCTGTTCCTGGCGGTGCGCGACGACGGACAGGTCTTCGCCTTCAACGGCCATGTCGATCTCGGCACCGGCATCCAGACGGCGCTGACCCAGATCGTCGCGGAGGAGTTGGACCTGCGCATGGACCAGCTGCGCATGGTGCTGGGCGACACCGGCAGCAGCCCCAACCAGGGCGCCACCATCGCCAGTGCCACCATCCAGATTTCGGCGGTCCCCTTGCGCAATGCCGCCGCGGAGGCGCGCCGCTTCCTGCTGGACCGCGCCGCGGCCCTGTTCGGCGTGCCGGCGGGAGAGTTGCGGGTCGACGAGGGCGTGGTGATCGCGCCGGAAAACGGTGATATCGGCAACCGCCGCATCTCCTATGGCGAGCTGGTGCGGGGCGAGCGGGTGGAACTGCGCATCAGCGGCAAGGCCCCGCTGAAGCCGCGCGAGCAGTACAAGCTGGTCGGCAAGGGGGCGCCGCGCGTCGACATCCCGGCCAAGGCGACCGGCGAATTTTCGTATGTGCATGACCTGCGACTGCCGGGAATGCTGCATGGCCGGGTGGTCCGCCCGCCCTATGCCGGCATCGACAGCGGAGAGTTCGTCGGCAACAGCCTGGAAAGCATCGACGAATCCTCCATCGCCCATATTCCCGGCGTCATCAAGGTGGTGGTGCTGCGCGACTTCGTCGGCGTGGTGGCGGAGCGGGAGGAGCAGGCGATCAAGGCCGCGCGCGAGCTGAAGATCACCTGGAGGCCCTGGACCCGCAAGCTGCCGGATCTGTCGAACCTCGCCCAGGCCCTGCGCGAGAACCCCAGCACGCCGCGCAAGGTGCTGGACAAGGGCGACGTCGATGCAGCGCTTGCCGCCGCCGACCAGCGGATGACGCGCACCTATGTCTGGCCCTACCAGATGCACGGCTCCATCGGGCCGTCCTGCGCGGTGGCCGACTGCAAGGCGGACCGCGCCACCGTCTGGTCCGGCACCCAGAATCCGCATCTGCTGCGGGCCGACCTCGCCTGGCTGCTGGAATGGCCGGAGGAGCGGATCGACGTGGTGCGGATGGAGGCCGCCGGCTGCTATGGCCGCAACTGCGCCGACGACGTGGCGGCGGATACGCTGCTGCTGTCGCAGGCGGTCGGCCGCCCGGTGCGCGTCCAGCTGACCCGCGAGCAGGAGCATCTGTGGGAACCGAAGGGCACCGCCCAGTTGATGGAGGTCGATGGCGGGATCGACGCCGACGGCGGCATCGTCGCCTACGACTTCGCCACCAGCTATCCGTCGAACGGCGCCCCGACGCTGGCGCTGCTGCTGACCGGGCGGGTCGATCCGGTGGCCGCCGTGTTCGAGATGGGCGACCGCACCTCCATCCCGCCCTACGACTACGAGAACATGCGGGTGGTCATCAACGACATGGCCCCCATCGTCCGCGCCTCCTGGATGCGCGGCGTGTCGGCGATGCCCAACAGCTTCGCCCATGACAGCTACATCGATGAGCTGGCCTTCGCCGCCGGGGTCGATCCGGTGGAATTCCGCCTGCGCCACCTGCGCGAGGACGAACGCGCCGCCGACCTGATCCGCGCCGTCGCCGGCCGCGCCGGCTGGCAGCCGCGCACCGCCCCGCAGCAAACCCCGCCGGAGGGCGACGTCCTGCGCGGCCGCGGCTTCGCCTATGCCCGCTACATCCACAGCAAGTTCCCTGGCTTCGGCGCCGCCTGGGCGGCCTGGGTGGCGGACGTGGCGGTGGACCGCAAGACCGGCGAGATCGCGGTGACCCGCGTGGTCGTCGGCCATGACGCCGGGCAGATGATCAACCCCGACGGCGTGCGCCACCAGATCCACGGCAACGTCATCCAATCGACCAGCCGCGTGCTGAAGGAACAGGTGGAGTTCGAGGATTCGGTCGTCGCCGCCAAGGAATGGGGCGGCTATCCGATCATGACGTTCCCCGAGGTGCCGGACATCGACGTGCTGATGATGCCGCGCGAGACCGAGCCGCCGCTGGGATCGGGCGAGTCCGCCTCCGTCCCCAGCGCGGCGGCGATCGCGAATGCCATCTTCGACGCCACCGGCATCCGCTTCCGCGAATTGCCGATCACCGCGGAGCGGGTGCGGGAGGCGCTGAACGGCCCGTCCGAACCGGTTCCGCCTTCCCCGCCGGAGGCCGCCAAGCCGCGCAAGCGCGGGTGGAAGGCGTGGCTCGGCGCCTCGCTGACCGGCTTATGCGGGGTGATGATCGGCATGGCGAGCAGCGCCCTGCCCTTCCGCGCCGAGATCGCCCCGGTCTCGCCGCCGTCTGCCGGGCTGTGGTCGTCGGCCACCATCGAACGCGGGCGGCAGCTGGCGGCGCTCGGCGACTGCGCGGTTTGCCACACGGTCGAGAATGGTGCGACCAATGCCGGCGGCCGGCCGTTCGAGACCCCGTTCGGCACCGTCTACAGCACAAACATCACGCCGGACCCGGACAGCGGGATCGGGCGCTGGTCCTTCGCCGCCTTCGACCGGGCGATGCGCGAGGGGATCAGCCGCGACGGCCGGCATCTTTATCCGGCCTTTCCCTACACCGCCTTCCGCAACATGACCGACGACGACATGCAGGCGCTCTATGCCTACATGATGACGCAGCCCCCGGTGCGCAGCGAGACGCCGGCCAACACCATGCGCTTCCCCTTCAACCTGCGCCCGATGATGGCGGGGTGGAACACGCTGTTCCTCAACCGCGAGACCTACACGCCGGACCCGCAAAAGACTGCGGAGTGGAACCGCGGCAACTATCTGGTCAACGGTCTCGGCCATTGCGCCGCCTGCCACAGCCCGCGCAACGCGCTGGGTGCGGAGAAGCTGGGCGAGGCCTTCCTGGCCGGCGGCACCGTCGACGGGTGGGAAGCGCCGGCCCTGACCAGCCTGTCCAAGGCGCCGAAGCCCTGGACGGAGGACGACCTGTTCACCTACCTGCGCACCGGCTTCTCCCAGCGCCACGGCGTCGCCGCCGGCCCGATGGCCGCGGTGGTGCACGAGCTGTCCACCGTGCCGGAGGCGGATGTGCGGGCGATGGCGGTCTATCTCGCCTCGCTGGGCGGCAATGCGGGCCGCGATGCCGTGGAGACACCTGCGGTCACTCCGGCACCGGTCAACTCCGCCAATGGCGAACGCATCTTCAACGGCGCCTGCCAGGCCTGCCACAGCGACGGCAATGGACCGACGCTGTTCGGCGTCAGCCCGTCGATGGCGGTGAACAGCAACGTCCACAGCGACAGCCCCGACAATCTTGCCCGCGTCATCCTGCACGGCATCCAGAACCCGGCGACCCGCGACCTCGGCTATATGCCCGCTTTCCGCGACAGCCTGTCCGATAAACAGGTGGCGGATCTGATGGCGTACCTGCGCGGCCGCTTCGCGCCGGACAAGCCGGCCTGGACGGACATTGCGACTGGGGTGGCCAAGGCACGGGCCAATCCGGGGACGCACTGACGCGGGCGCATGCGATGTCGCATAGCGGACGGGATTGGGGCCGGGATGGGGATGGGTCGACGGAGCGGTGGAACCTCCGCAGGTCTATCCTTCTGCCGCCATCGCGCGCGCCAGCACGTCGAACACCCGCGGGTCTTCCATCTGGGCGACATTGAAGCGCAGAAACGCCGAAGCCGAGCAAGACACGCTGAAGACGTCTCCGGGGGCGAGAACAACAGTCTCGCGCAATGCCGCACGGGCGACATCGGCAGCGTTCCGGCCGTCGGGCAGGCTGCACCAGAGATAGAATCCACCGCGCGGCATCAGCCATGGCCGCAGGCCAAGAGCGTCCAGCTTGGCCGCAACCACGCGGCGGCTCCGCGCCAGCCGCCGGCGCAGGGCGTCGAGATGCTTGCGATAGCTGCCATCGCTCAAAGTCGCCAGGACGAGTTCGGCGGCGACGGGGCTGGGGCCGCCGAAGCTCGTCGCGACCTGCAGATCGACGAGCGCCTCCACCCAATCCGGCCGGGCCGCGATGTAGCCGCAGCGGATCGAGGCGGACAGAGTCTTGGAAAAGCTGCCGATGCGGACGACCTGGGCCAACCCGTCGAGGACGGCCAGACGCGGCGACGGCTCGGGCTCGAAGCCGGCGAAGATGTCGTCCTCGACGATGGTGAGATCGTGGGCGGCGGCGGCGCTGAGCAGCTTGTGCGCCGTTTGCGGCGACATCGTCGCGCCGGTCGGGTTGTGGAGCGCGGAGTTGGTGATGTAGAGCCTTGGCCGATGCGCCGTCAGGGCTTCGGTGAAGAGGGCCACATCGGGTCCCTGCCTCGTATAGGGAACACCGACGATCCGGGCCTGATGGGCGCGCAGCAGCGCCTGGAAATTGAAGTAGCAGGGATCGTCGACGAGCACCACGTCGCCGGGGCGCAGCAGAAAGCGGCAGATCAGGTCGATGGCCTGGGTTCCGGAGCCGGTCAGCAGGATTTGATCGGCGCCCGCCGATATCCCTTCGTCTGCGAACTGGCGGGCGAGCAGACGGCGCAGAGCCAGAGATCCGCGCGTGCCGCCATAGTCCGCCAACACGGCATCGTCGGCGGTCGCGAGACGGCGTATCGCCCGGCGTATCGCGGCGTTCGGCATCCAATCGGCCGGTAGCCAGCCGCATCCCGGCTTCAGCGTCTCTGCCGCCGCATCGAGCGACTGTCGCGACACCCAGAACGGATCGATGGTCCGGTCCAGCCGGGGCTCGACCTCGGCCAGCGCGAGCGGCGGCATGGTGCCGGACACGTAGAATCCCGAGCCGGGGCGGGAGCGGATCGCGCCTTCGGCGGCGAGCCTGTCGTAGGCCTCCACCACCGTCGACGGGGACACGCCCATGGTGGCGGCGAAGCTGCGGATCGAGGGCAGCTTTTCACCCGCCGACAGCGTGCGGCTTGCCATCCTCCGGCGGATCGCCTCCATCACCTCGCCAGTCCGAGTGCCGCTCCGCGTGCCGGTCCGGCTGTTCATCGTGCACCCACCGCCATAGACGCCGCCCCCATGTGTATGGCTTCCGTAGCCAATACAGTTTGGTGGAATTGTATGGGACTGTCGCTGTCTTCGCTAGGGGGCATGACGCTAGCATCGCTGCTAACGGAGTGGATCGGGGGGCAGGATGCGGTGGGCTTCGGCAGGATGGGGCAGCGGGATGCTCGGCGTGGTCATCTTCAGCGGTTCGCTGCCGGCGACGCGCGTCGCGGTCGCCGGCTTCCCGCCGCTGTTCCTGACTTCGGCACGGGCGGTGATCGCGGCCACGCTGGCAATCGCACTGCTGTCGATCCTGCGGCAGACGCGGCCCGCCAGCAGCGACCTGCGCCCGCTGGCCGTCGTGGCGCTCGGGGTGGTCGTCGGCTTTCCCCTGCTGACGGCGCTGGCGCTTCAACGGATCACCTCGGCGCAGTCGATCGTGTTCATCGGGCTGCTGCCGCTCGCCACCGCGTTGTTCGGCGTGCTGCGGTCGAGGGAACGGCCGAAGCCCGCCTTCTGGCTGTTCTCGACGGTCGGCGGGGTTGCCGTCGCCGGTTTCGCCCTAGCCCAGGGTGGCGGCGCCTCGCTTGCCGGCGGCCTGCTGATGGTCGCGGCAATCCTGCTCTGCGGGCTCGGCTATGCCGAGGGTGCCGTCCTGTCCCGGCGGCTGGGCGGCTGGCAGGTCATTTCCTGGGCGCTCGTGCTGGCATCGCCGGCCATGGCGGTGGCCGCGCTCCTGACGATGCCGGAAAATTGGGACGGCGTCGCTGCGCCCGCCTGGATCGGGCTGGGTTACGTCTCGGTCTTCAGCATGCTGGTGGGATTCGTCTTCTGGTATCGCGGGCTGGCGCTCGGCGGCATCGCCGGTGTGGGGCAATTGCAGTTGCTTCAGCCCCTCCTCGGCCTTGCCCTGGCAGGGTTGCTGCTGCACGAGCCAGTCGCCTGGACCATGATCGTGGTGACCGGGCTGGTGGTGCTGTGCGTCGCAGGCGCCAGGAAATTCGCGTGAACGTCAAGCAGACCGGCCACCTATCGCGGCGGGTCATCGACCGTCAGCACACGCTTCCGGCGGGAACCGAAGCGTGGCTGGCGGGTTGATCCAAGCATGGGCGTGGCGTCACCGAAGAGCGGAGGCGCCACGCAATGCACGAAGCCACACAGGGACCGACACCATGCTCAAGATCCTCGGCTGGGCCATCCTGGTCATCTTCATCATCGGCCTGCTGGTCGTCACCGGCATCCTGAAGCTGATCTTCTGAGCGCCTATTCCTCCGCCATAGCCAACGCACGGCGCAGGTGGGTCCGGCACTCTGCGACCATGCGGCGGATCAGTTCGTCGCAGGTCGGGATGTCGTCGATCAGGCCGATGACCATGCCGGCCGACACCACCCCGGCCTGCACGTCGCCGGACTCCAAAGCCGCCCGGCCGCGCTGGCCGGCAACGAGGGGGCGGACATCCTCGAACCCGGCGCCACCGGGACGGCGTTCCAACGCAACCACCTCGTCCGACACCGCATTCTTGAAGACGCGGGCGGTGTTGCGCAGGCTGCGCAGGATCAGGTTGGTGTCGCGTTCGCCGGCCGCGACCAGCGCCTGCTTGACGGCATCATGCACAGGCGCCTCCCGCGTGCAGAGAAAGCGCGTGCCCATGTTGACCCCCTGTGCGCCCAGCGCCAGCGCCGCCGCCATGCCGCGTCCATCCGCGATGCCGCCGGAGGCGATGACCGGAATCTTCAGCGCCCGGACCGCCGCCGGGATCAGCACCAGACCGGGGATGTCGTCCTCCCCCGGATGGCCGGCGCATTCGAAGCCGTCGATGCTGATGACGTCCACCCCGGCCCGCTCGGCGCTCAGCGCGTGGCGGACGCTGGTGCATTTGTGCAGGATGCGGATGCCGTGCGCCTTCATGCGCTCGACGAAGGCGCGTGGGCTGTTGCCGGCGGTCTCGACGATGGTGATGCCGCTGTCGATGA
The DNA here is from genome assembly GCF_031455875.1 of Azospirillum sp. BE72. NCBI lineage: Bacteria > Pseudomonadati > Pseudomonadota > Alphaproteobacteria > Rhodospirillales > Azospirillaceae > Azospirillum > Azospirillum sp. BE72. Next base: position 417,860 of record NZ_JAVDTO010000004.1, on the reverse strand, counting down.
TGACGTCCAGATAGCGCTCGTAGGGCGGCGGCGTCACCGCCGGCAGCATGGTCAGGTTCACGCCGAAGGGCCGGTCGGTCATGCCGCGGCAGCGTTGGATTTCCCGCGCCAGATCCTCCGGCGTCGGCTGGGTCAGCGCCGTCAGGATGCCGAGCCCGCCGGCGTTGGACACCGCCGATGCCAGCTCCGCCAGCCCGACCCACTGCATACCGCCCTGCACGATCGGGTAATCGATGCCCAGCAGGCGCGTCACCTCGGTCTTCATGCCGCCAACTCCTCCCCTTCTCCAGCCTTATCGTTGCTGCTTGTCCACCGCTCCCGGCTTGCCATGCGGCGCAACGGGAGTACCCGAACTTATAAGCTGATCCATAAGACGAAACGGTATATGATCTTCGATCTATGATTAAAGCGCAGATCAGACAAAATTCTGGGAACAGGTCGAAAACTTGCCCTATGATAATGAAAGTATAGGGTCTGATGAATATCCTGCCGTGCCGGTCGCCGCAACGCGACGCGCGCGGCCGGAACCGGGTTTTGCATCGTGGACTGTTCAGACTGCCGTCGAAATCTCGACGGGAATCCGGCAGACTCTGGTGACGAGGGCCTGAGTCAAGCGGGCCTGCCGGACTGTGACCGAGACGAGCAAAGGACGATCGTGACGCCTGCAACCGGACCGGAACCGTGGCCTCAGACCATGGCGGGCAGCTTTGACCTCGACGCCTGCGCGCGCGAACCGATTCATATTCCCGGCAGCATCCAGCCGCACGGCCATCTCCTGGCGCTGGAACCAGACGGCCTGCGCCTGATTCGCGCGAGTGCGGAAGCCGGCGCGGTGCTCAACCGCCCCCTCGACGAGGCTTTCGGACAGCCGATCGACCGGCTGATCGACGCCGACGGCATGGCGTCGCTCGTCCGCCGGCTGCGTGCCGCCCCGGCCGAACCGGTACAGCTCGACATCCTGCACCTGCGCGGCGGCAGCGACCATCAGGCCATCGCCCACCGGTCCAGCGGGCTGGTGATCCTGGAGCTGGAGGACCTCGAAGCTACCGGCATCGGCACGCTGGAGGCGCTCTACCCGCAGATGCGCGAAGGCATCCGGCGCATGCAGGCGGCCCATGATTTCGAGACCCTGCTGACCTGCACGGCGGAGGAGGTGCGGTCGCTGACCGGCTTCGACCGCGTATTGATCTATCGGTTCGACGAACAGTGGAACGGCACCGTCATCGCCGAGGACGGCAACGGCCGCCTGCCCTCCTACCGCGGCCTGCGCTTTCCCGCCTCCGACATTCCGGAGCAGGCGCGCCGCCTCTACGCGCTGAACCGCTTGCGGTTGATCACCGATGCCCGCTACCGCCCGGTTCCAATCCTGTCGGCAGATCGGGCGGCAGAAGGAGCGGCAGAGCCGCTCGACCTCAGCTTTTCCGTGCTGCGCAGCGTGTCGCCCGTGCATCTGGAATACATGCGCAACATGGGCACGCCGGCTTCCATGTCGATCTCCGTCATGGACGGGGAGCGGCTGTGGGGCCTGATCTCCTGCCATCATGCCGAACCGCGGCAGGTATCCTTCGCCATCCGCACCGCCTGCGACCTGCTGGGACAGGTGCTGTCCAGCCAGATGATCGCGCTGGAACGGGCGGAGGATGCCGATCACCGCATCCGATCCAAGAGCATCCAGGCCCGGTTGCTCGCCCACATGGCTGCGGCGGAACGCTTCATCGACGGGCTGGCGGAGGATGGCGAGGATCTGCTGTCGCTGGTGAATGCCGACGGCGCCGCCATCCTGTTCGACGGCGATTGCCGCCTGATCGGCCATACCCCGCCGCAGGCGGTGGTGGAGGCCATCGGCGCGGAACTGGCCGGTCAGGGCATCAAGGATCTGTTCGCCAGCCACCAGTTGCCCGTGGAGATGCAGGCCGCCGCCGGGATGGATGCGAGCGCCAGCGGACTGCTGGCGATCTCCATCTCGCAGCTGCATCCCAGCTATCTCTTGTGGTTCCGGCCGGAGATCGTGCGCTCCATCGAATGGGCCGGCGATCCCAACAAGCCGGTCGACGACAGCGGCCGGCTGTCGCCGCGCCACTCCTTCGAGACCTGGAAGGAGACGGTGCGCGGCCAGTCCCTGCCCTGGCGCCATGGCGAGATCGAGGCGGCCGGAGACTTCCGCAACGCCATCGTCAGCATCGTGCTGCGCAAGGCGGAGGAAATGGCCGCGCTGAACGAGGAGCTTCGCCGCAGCAACGGCGAGCTTGCCGCCTTCTCCTACTCCGTCTCGCACGACCTGCGGGCCCCCTTCCGTCACGTCTCCAGCTATGCCGAGCTTCTGCGCTCTCGCGCAGCCGACAAGCTGAGCGACCGGGAGCGCCACTATCTGGACAGCATCATCGAGGCGGCGAGTTCGGCCGGCACGCTGGTCGACGGGCTTCTGCATTTCTCGCAGCTCGGCCGTGCCACGCTGGCGCGGGTGGAGGTCGACGTCGCCCGGCTGGTGGAGGAGGTCCGCAACCTGCTGGAGCCCGACCTGCGGGGGCGCAACGTCCATTGGACCGTGCATCCACTGCCGACCGTCACCGGCGATCCGACCATGCTGCGGCTGGTGGTGCAAAATTTGCTGTCCAACGCCATCAAATATTCCCGCGACCGCGCTGAGCCCGAGATCGAGGTCGGCTGCCGCAGCATGCCCGAGACGCACGAGTTCTATGTGCGCGATAATGGCCGTGGATTCGATATGGCCTATGCCGGTAAACTCTTCGGCGTTTTCCAGCGGCTGCACCGCGAGGAGGAGTTCGAAGGCATCGGCATCGGCCTTGCCAACGTCCGCCGTATTGTGGAGCGCCACGGTGGCCGGGTTTGGGCGGAAAGCAGGCTCGACCACGGTGCGACCTTCCATTTCTCCCTGCCGCGGTCCGCAACCGCCGAATCGAGGTAGCCCAATGGCCAAGCTGAAACCGATCCTGCTGGTCGAGGACAACCCGAAGGACCTGGAGCTGACGCTGGAGGCTTTCGCCGAGGCGCAGCTCGCCAACGACATCGTCGTCGCCCGCGACGGGGCGGAAGCGCTGTCCTACCTGTTCCACGAGGATGGGCAGGCGGTGTCCAAGCCGACGGACCCGAAATATCCGGCCGTCATCATTCTCGACATCAAGCTGCCGAAGGTGGACGGGATCGAGGTGCTGCAGCGGATCAAGGCCAACGACAGCACCCGCGCCATCCCCGTGGTCATGCTGACCTCCTCCAAGGAGGAGCAGGATCTGGTCCGCAGCTACCGGCTGGGGGTGAACGCCTTCGTCGTCAAGCCGGTCGGCTTCAAGGAGTTCTTCGACGCCATCCGCGACATCGGCAGCTTCTGGGCGATCCTGAACGAGCCGCCGCCCGGCTGCCATCCCCGACGTCCGCGCGGCACCTGATGACCAAGCTGCTCGACCCGCCCTCGGGGATCTTCGCATCGGACGGCACCCCCGCCGATCCGAGGCCGCCGATTCCCTGCCGCGTCCTGCTGCTGGAAGACAACGGCATGGACGCCGATCTGGTGCGCGAGCACCTGCTGATGATCGACGACCATGATTTCGACATCCAGCGGGTCGATACCCGGCAATCCTTCATCGATGCGGTCGCGAATGGAGGCCCGTACGACCTGATCCTGTCGGACTTCGACCTGCCCGATTTCGACGGCATGTCGGCGCTGGCCATCGCCCGCGAACGGCTGCCGCGGGTGCCCTTCATCTTCGTGTCCGGCATGCTCGGCGAGGAAAACGCCATCGAGGCGCTGAAGAAGGGCGCCACCGATTACGTGGTCAAGCTGCGGATGGAACGCCTGCAGGTCGTGGTGCGCCGCGCCCTGGTGGAGGCGCGGGACCGCAACGAGCTGGCCGACAAGCGCCAGGCCTTGGCGGAGAGCGAGGCGCGGCTGCGCTTCGCGCTGGAGGCCGGGCGGCTCGGCTCGTGGGAATTGACGCTGGCGGACAACCGGCTGCGCGTGTCCTCGATCTGCGCCGCCAACCTGGGCCTGTCCGACCCCGACAAGCTCACCAGCTATGACCAGCTGCTGGAGCATGTCCATCCCGAGGACCGCGAGTATCAGCACGCGATGGTCCGGCAGGCGGTGACCAGCGGCTCCCCGCTGGACATGGAATACCGCAGCGTCTGGCCCGACGGCAGCGTCCATTGGGTGCAGGTGCGCGGCCGCGCCGTTTACGACCGGGACGGCACGCCGACCGGACTGGCCGGCGTCTCGCTGAACATCACCGACCGCAAGAAGGCGGAGGAGCGGCAGCTTCTGTTGCTGGAAGAGCTGAACCACCGGGTGAAGAACACGCTGGCGATGGTGCAGTCCATCGCCAAGCAGACTTTGCGCGCCGCCCCGTCGGTGGAAGCCTTCCCGGATGCCTTCCAGTCCCGTCTGCGTGCGCTGGCCCAGGCCCATGACCTGTTGACCCGCCGCCAGTGGCAGGGCGCCTCGCTGAGCGAAATCGCCGCCCTGACGCTGGAACCCCATGTCCATGCCGGCCGCGTCAAGGTCGGCGGGCCGCCGGTCAACCTGACGACCGGAGTGGCGGTGTCCCTTCACCTCGCCTTCCACGAGCTTGCCACCAACGCCGCCAAATATGGCGCCCTGTCCGCGGAGAACGGTCGGGTGGAACTGGATTGGGAGATCGCGAAGCCGGCTCAGCCGCCGGTCCGCGCCGGCAAGGGCGGCCAAGCGGGCGCGCTGGTGCTGCGTTGGCGCGAGAGCGGCGGACCGCCGGTGGTGGCGCCGACCCGCCGTGGCTTCGGGTCGCGCCTGATCGAACGCGGCCTTGCGCACGAGTTGGAGGGCGATGTTGCGCTTGCTTTCGACCCTGCAGGCGTGCGATGCCGCCTCGTGATTCCCCTGTCGTCGCGAGTGAGCCCGCAGTGACCGACGCGAACATTTCCGACCTGACCGTCCTGATCGTCGAGGACGAGCCGCTGATCGCCATGAGCCTGGAGGATGCCCTGCTCGACCAGGGTGTGACCTGCCTCGGCCCAGCCGGCTCGGTCAAGGCTGCGCTGGAGATGATCGAGGCGGGCGGCTTCGACATCGCCCTGCTCGACGTCAACCTGCGCGGCGAGCGGGTGGATGCGGTGGCCGACCGGCTGGCCGTAGCCGGCATCCCCTTCATCTTCACCACCGGCCACGGGGCGGAGGGGCTGCCCGACTCCCACCGTACGCGTCCGGTGATCGGCAAGCCCTTCCGCGACATCGACATCACCGACGCGCTGGCCCGTCACCGTCCGCGCTGAGCGGATCCCGTCAGGGACATTCCATGGAGCCCGCCGGCAGGGGATGACCTGCCGGCGGGCTTCTTTCGTCACTGCTTCTGGGGCTGGCCATGCGCGGCGCCGGCCGCCGCACCCATGTTGTTATGGCCGTGGTCGGAGCCGCTCTGGCCCGCGGCCTCGACGGCGAGTTCGACCTCGACGCTGCCCGCCTTCTCGAAGCGCAGGGTCAGAGGCACCCGCTCGCCCTTCACCAGCGGCTTCTTGAGGCCGAGCAGCATGACGTGCAGCCCGCCCGGCGCCAGCTTCACCGATTCACCGGGCGCGACGGCGATGAAGGGCACCTCGCGCATCTTCATCACGCCGTTCTCGTTCAGATGGGTGTGCAGCTCCGCCTTTTCGGCGGCGGGGGTGGAAGCGGCGACCAGACGGTCTTCCGCCGTGCCGGTGTTGGTCAGCGACAGATAGGCGCCGCCGTTGGGCGCCGACGGCGCGGTGGCACGGGCCCAGGGATGGCCGATGTCGATCGGACCGGCCTTGTAGCTGTGGGCCAGAGCGGCACCGGCGCCGAACAGAGCGAGAGCGGTGGCGATGCCGAGAATGCGCTTCATTGATTTGTGCTCCTGAACAGGATGTGGGCATGGCATGCGGCCGGCACGGATCCCTCTTTGGGATCGGGGCACGCGATGCGCAGCGAATTGAATGGCTAAATAGGAAGGTCAGGCGTGCGAGATCACGCGTGAGACGGGGGCCCGCGGGCCTGAAGCGTCGACAGGAACCAGCCCGCGGCGATGCGCTCGCCCGGCAGCAGGCGGCTGTCACTGGCGACGGTCATGGCCGGTTCGACAGTCAAGGGCGGCGGAGGCAAGGCAAGTCCGCTCACCAGCGGGCAGAGCGGGCAATGGCCGCTGCCGAAGGGTGCCGGGTCGGAGGTGCCGCCGTGGCCATCGCCGGCGGCATGATCCACGCCGATCAAGGCGAAGCCGTAGTTCGCCGGTCCGAATTCCGCTGGATCGACGTCGATCGTCGCGAAACCGCCGGCCGAACAGATCTGCAGGGGCGTCGGTTCTCCGGTCCGTGTGACGGCGGTCGCGACGGGCATCCAGCCCCAGGCGACGACCTGCAGCAACAGCGCGACCATCCCGGCCAACAGGCCGAGCCTCCGCACCCGCTGCACTGTCCACCGACCGAACGCCATCCGGCTACGCCGCCCTTCCACACCGCCGGACCGAGCCGGCACGACAGCACCATAACGCAGCCGGTCCGACCGGACGAGGGGCAAATGCACCGAAATTCGGCAGGGCTCACGCCAGCAGTCGGAAGGCCGGCTCCGGGCGGGACAGCAGGTCGCGGCGCAACGCTTCGATGGTGGCATCGTCGCGGGCGGCGCGGGGTATGGACACCGGCACCTCGGCCACCACCCGCCCTGGCGAGGGCGCCAGCAGCAGCAGCCGGTCGGCGAGCGCCAGCGCCTCGCGCAGATTGTGGGTCACCAGCAGGACAGTGGTCGGCCGCCGGTCCAGCAATTCCGCCAGCAGCGCGCGCAGCCGCAGCGCCGTCGGCTCGTCCAGCGAAACGAAAGGCTCGTCCATCAGCAGCAGGTCCGGCTCCACCACGAAGGCGCGGGCCAGCGCCACCCGCCGCGCCATGCCCAGCGACAGCTGGGTCGGGAAGCGGTCGGCGAAGGGCGTCAGTTCCAGCGCGTCGAGCATGGCGCCGACCGCCGGCCCCTTGCGTTGCGCCCGCGGCAGGACCAGCGCCAGGTTCTGCCGCACGGTACGCCAGGGCAGCAGCCGCGGTTCCTGGAACACATAGCCCAGCCGCGCCGGTCCGCCATGGGGGCGCGTGCCGATGCTGACCTCCCCCTCGAAGGCGCGGTCCAGCCCGGCGACGATGCCGAGCGCTGTCGTCTTGCCGCAGCCGCTGGGGCCGACCAGGGCCACGACCTCCCCCGCCGCCGCGGACAGCGACAGGCCGCGCACGGCCTCCACCGCGCCGAAGCGCTTGGAGCGGATTTCAAGCGTCAGCGGGCAAGCGCCGCCAGCGCTGGCAGCGCCGCTCGACCGGTTGGAGGACGCCGTATTCCAAAAGCTGGACCACGGCCACGAACGCGACGGTGTAAGCCAGGATTCCTGCGACATCGAACGTCTGGAAAAGGAGGTTGATCTGGAATCCGACACCGTCGCTGCGGCCCAGCAGTTCGACCACCAGCACGATCTTCCAGATCAGAGCAAGGCCGGACCGCGCGGCAGCGGCGATGGTGGGGGTGAGTTGCGGCAGCAGCACATGGCGCAGCCGGTCGGCAGGTGACATCCGATAAACATGGGCCATGTCGATCAGCCCCTCGTCGATGGCGCGCGCGCCGGCACGCACCAGGACGACCGTGTTGGGGATCTTGTTGACGGCCACCGCACCGATGGCCGCGGCCTCGGTCAGGCCGAACCAGACATAGGCCAGCACGATCACCACCAGCGCCGGCAAATTCAAAAAGAAGACCAGCCACGGCCCGAAAAGCCGGTCGATGAAGAGGGAGCGGCCCATCGCCACTCCCAGCCCGGTGCCGATGGACATGGCGAGCGCGAAGGCGCCCAACACCCGCAGCAGGGTGGCGCCGAGATGGTGGAACAGCGCCCCGCTCTCCGCCTCGCGCAACAGGGATTGGGCGACCGGCAGCGGCCCCGGCAGCAGGCGCCCGCCGACCAGCATCGCCGCCGCCTGCCAGCAGGCCAGCAGCAGCAGGATCGACAGCAGCGGCATCAGGGCGCGGCGCACCGGCTATGCCCCGCCGGTCCAGAAGGTGCCGGGGGCGATCGTCGCCGCGTCCCCGACGAGATCCCGTCCGCCGAGCCGGGCCAGCAGCGCGTAGAGCTGCGCGGCGCCGGCCTGCTCCTCCGCGGTCCAGCGGCGGGGGATGCCCTCGCGGTAGCGGTCGCGCAGGGTGCGGAAGGTGGCATCGTCCTCCGCCTGCATCAGCGGGGCCAGCCGGTCCCAGGCGGCATCCGATTGCGCCAGCAGTGCCTTCGCCTTGCCGGTGGCCGCCTGGAAGCCGGCGAGCGCGGCCGGGTTGGCGCGCGCCCACTCCTCGCGGAAGACGTATCCGATGGATGGGATGTCCGCCGGCTGGCCCAGGGCGGTCAGCATGTCCGACACCGTGATCAGCACCCGCATGCCCCGCGCCTCCAGCCGGGCGGCGAAAGGCCAGTAGGTCAGCACGGCATCGAGGTCGCCGTCGGCAACCTTGCTGTTCAGCAGCGGCGGCGCGCCGTAGAAGGGGTGGGCGTCGCGGTCGAGCGCAAGGCCGTGCCGGTCGCCGGCCAGCGCCTTCAGCAGGAGCCAGCTCTTGTCCAGCGGGCTGCCGGCCACGCCGATGCGCTTCCCGCGCAGGTCGCCGATGCCGGTGATTGCGGAGCCTGCCGGCACCACCAGCGCGCCGACGGCGGTCGAATAGGGGATGAAGGACAGCGCTTCCCCCTTCGTGCGCATCCGCGAAACCCACAGCCAGTCGGAGACGATGACCTCCACCCCGCCCGCCTGCAGCGCCACCTGCGTCGCCGGATTGCCCGCCAGTTCCACCAGCCGCAGGTCGATCCCGGCCTCTTGGTCGAAGCGGTTGGCGTGGACGGTGTCGAGTTCCCAGCTGACCGTGCCGAACTTCAGCACCCCGGCACGGACGACCGGCCGTTCGGCAGCGAAGCCGGGCCGGATCGCGGCCGATGCGACCAGTGCGCCGGCGGCCAGCAGCGTCGCCCGTCTCGTACAGCCTGCCGACATGGTCCGGTCCCCGGCGTCTGGTTGAACGCTCAGTCTAGGGGCATTGCAGATGGTTCGTATATTCAACGATAGGAGGATAAGGCGGAGTATGCGGAGGTGCCGGACTTCGACACCCCCCTTCCCGTTCCCCGTACCGTCATTGATCGTAGGTGCCCGCCCCGACGATGTAGTTGCCGTCGCGGGTGACGTAGGAATGCTTGTGCTCGACCTTGTTGCTCTGGCGGTTCAGCCAGACATAATCGATGACGGCGCTCGGCTTGTCCTTGGTCTCGGTGATCATCGCCTGGACGATGGGCTTGCCTTCGGCATCCTTCAGGTCGGCCGCCTCGGAACCGGCAAGGCGCGGGTTGGCGCCGGATGCCACGTAACGGCCGTTGGTGTCGAAGACGAAGACATACAGCTCGCCACGGCGGAAGCTGCCCTTCGGGTCCTGGAACGCCTTGGTGGCTTCCTCCGGCCCCTTGGCCTTCAGATAGGCGACGGCGTCGGCGACCAGCGACTTGGCCTGTTCGGGGCTGGCGCGGTCGGCGGCGAACGACGTGGCGGCCGGTGCGGCCAGCAGGGCCACGGCGAGGGCAGCCAGGGAAGCGGTTCTGCGAATGGTTCTGCTAATCATGGATGACCACCTTCAGGGAATTAAAACGGGATCGGGAAGCCGGCGGTTGGTGACCGGTGGCGGGGGATCACTCCTCGTGCACGGTTTCCAGCCATGAGCGGATCGACCACAGCGCCTCCTGCCCCAGCGCCTCGCCGAAGGCCGGCATGTAGGTGACGCCGTTGCGGATCGAGCCGTTGATCACGCGCTCCTTGAACCACTCGTCGCCGGCATCGCCCTTCTCCAGATAGCGCAGGTCGGGGGCGATGCCGCCGGATACCGCACCCAGCCCGTGGCAGCGCGCGCAATTCTGGTTGAAGGCGGAGGAGCCGATCTCGATGGCGCGCTGGTTGCTGCGGTAGGGGTTGCTGTCACGCCACTTGTCGCCCAGCTTCTCCAGCCCGGTGGTATCGACCGCCTGCGGGACGACATCGCCATGGGCATAAACAAGGCCGGGGAGTGTCACGGCGCCGATCAGACCAACCGCGGCTGCAATTCGAAGAATCCGTGCATTCATGAGTAAGACGCTCCCTCTGTTTCTCGCCGCCCTGCGGCTTCTGCTTCGCATGAGCGGACGTTATCAGCAGTGGGGCAGACAAATAATTGAACTATGGTAGGACATAACAGAACAGGGGAACAATTTGACTGGCCGGCATTGAACAACGAGCCGAGCGGGCCGGATTGCTCCGGTCCGCTCGGCTCACTGCCGGTCGTGGATCGATCAGGCCTTGGGCAGCTTGAAGACCCAGAGCGAGCCGCCCTGGTTGATGTCCTTCACCAGCTTGGCAACGTCGCCGCCCCACAGCGGCACGGCGCCGCCCCAGCCGGAAACGACGGCGACATACTGCTCGCCATCCATCTTCCAGGTGACCGGGCTGCCGACCACGCCGGAGCCGGTCTGGAACTTCCAGACCTCCTTGCCCGACTTGGCGTCGAAGGCCTTCAGGAAACCTTCCGGCGTGCCGGTGAAGACGAGGTTGCCGGCGGTGGTCAGGACGCCGCCCCACAGCGGGGCCGGGTTCTTGTATTCCCAGACGATCTTGCCGGTCTTCGGATCGACCGCGCGCAGCGCACCGATGTAGTCGTCATACAGCGGCTTGATGGTGAAGCCGGCGCCGAGATAGGCCGCACCCTTCTTGTAGGTGATCGGCTCGTTCCAAATGTCCATGCCCCACTCGTTGGCCGGGACATAGAACAGGTCGGTCTGCGGGTTGTAGGCCATCGGCATCCAGTTCTTGGCACCGAGGAAGGCGGGAGCCGCGAAGACCGACTTGCCCTTGGCCTCGCCGCTGCCCTCGGTCGGGGCGCCCGGACGGTTTTCGTCGACGTAGATCGGACGGCCGGTCTCGATGTCGATGCCCTTGGCCCAGGTGATCTTGGTGACGAAGGGCGTGGCGTTGATCAGTTTGCCGGTGTTGCGGTCGATGACGTAGAAGAAGCCGTTGCGGTCGGCCTTGCCGCCGGCCTTGATCACCTTGCCGTCCTTCTTCAGGTCGAAGGAGACGAACTCGTTCACGCCGTCGAAGTCCCAGCCGTCATGCGGCGTGGTCTGGTAGTGCCACTTGATCTCGCCGTTGTCCGGATTGATGGCGAGCGTGGAGGAGGTGTAGAGATTGTCGCCCGGGCGCAGGTGCGAATTCCACGGCGCCGGGTTGCCGGTGCCGAAGAACAGGCTCTTGGTCTCCGGGTCGTAGGTGCCGCCCAGCCAGGTGGCGCCGCCGCCGGTCTTGTACATGTCCCCCGGCCAGCTGGCGTTGGTCTTGCCGGTGACGGTCGACTCCTTGCCGTTCAGCATGCCCATGTTGCCTTCGATGGTCGGGCGCTGCCAGACCAGCTCGCCCGTCTCGGCATCGCGGGCCTCGACCATGCCGATGACGCCGAACTCGCCGCCGGAGTTGCCGGTGATGATCTTGCCATCGACGATCATCGGGGCGGCGGTGTTGGAATAGCCTTCCTTGTAGTCCTGCAGCTTCTTGTTCCAGACGACCTTGCCGGTCTCGCGGTTCAGCGCGACGAGGCGGGCGTCCAGCGTGGCGAAGTAGATCTTGTCCTTGTAGATCGCCGCGCCGCGGTTCACCACGTCGCAGCAGGGCATGATGCCGTCGGGCAGGCGGTGGTTGTATTCCCACTTCTTCTGGCCGGTTCGGGCATCGACCGCATAGAGGCGGGAGTAGGAGCCGGTGACGTAGATGGTGCCGTCATAGATGATGGGCTGGGCTTCCTGTCCGCGCTGTTTTTCGCCGCCGAAGGAGAAGGACCAGACCGGGACCAGCTTCTTGACGGTGTCGGCGTTCAGGTCGGTCAGCGGGCTGAAGCGCTGGGCCTGCGGACCCATGCCATAGGTCAGGACCGCTTCGGTGTTGGTGGCGCTCTTCAGCAGATCCTCGTTGGAAGGGCCTTCGGCGGCGAGAACGCCGGTGGCGCTGAACGCGGTCAGCGAGGCTGCCAGGGCGAGACTTGTAACCAGACGCTTCATGTGCGGTTGCCTCCCAATACTGATGATGACGGCACCGCCCGGGCAAGGTCCGACCGTTGCCGCAGGACGGGCGGGTCCGGCGGTGCTGGGCGGGATCGGGGCGGCAATCAGGATGTTGGCGGCCGCAAGGGCCGCGTCGCTTCACGATATCGGCAGTGTAGACGGATGATCGGTCGGGTAAATTGTCGGATAGTAGCAGGCGCAAGCGTCAATTGACTTTGGGAAGGCTCTCCTGCTCGATCTTCGGCCAGAGATGGGCGACGGAGCGGCGATACTCTTCGCGCAGCACGTCGAGCATTGCGAAGCGTTCCGGGATCGGCAGCTCCAACGCTTCCGCCATGTCCATGCCCGACTCCATCGCATGGCGCAGCGTGCCGTCGAGCCAGGTCAGCCAGTCGCGGGTCTGGGCGACGCAGGCCTTGTCGGGGCGGATGTGGCCGTGGTTGGGCACCAGCAGCCGGATGTCCAGCGCATCCACGGCGTCCAACTCCTTCAGCCAGTCGGCGATGGAGGCATGGGGCGTGGTGGGGGTGCGGTTGCAGAAGACGACGCCGCCGGCGAACAGCACGCCCGTCGTCTCGTCCAGGATCATCAGGTCGGCGGCGGTGTGGCCCGCCAGCGGAATCAGCCGCAGCCGGTGGTCGCCGAACCTGACGGTGGAGCCATAGACGGGTTCGGTCGGCACGGTCACCTCGGTCCCGCGCATCCAGTCGCCGACCAGCCGGTACATGTTGTCGGCGATGCCGCTCCCCTCCTCCTGGATGCCGGCGATGGTGCCGGGCAGCGCCGCGAGCGGCACATCGGCGAAGGCCTGGGAGCCCAGCCAGTAATCGGGGTGCAGATTGCTGATGAAGACCTTGCGGATCGGCTTGTCGGTGACCTTGCGGATGGCGGCGCGCATCTCCTCGCCATAGCGGCGGGACGGGCCGGTCTGGATGACGATCACCCCGTCGGCGGTGACGATGAAGCCGGAATTCAGGATGTTGCCGCCATTGGCACGGGTGAAATGCTTGGTCGATCCCTCGAACACATAGGTTTCGGGGGCGATGCGCGTCGGCTTCAGGTCGTAGGTCAGCGGGCCGGACGCCTGGGCGCTGATCGCAATGTGGCTGGTGGCGAGAGCGGCCGCGAGGGCCAGCCAGCGCAGGAGATTCGTCGTCATTGCCCGACACTCCGCAGCGGGTCGGTAGGGCGCAGAGTCATCGCCGGCCGGGCGCCGGGCGGCGGCATCGGAATGACCGCGTCGATCTCGCCGCCCTGGTTGTCGCGGCCGCGCAGCACCAGCGCCTTGGCGTCCGGCGGCGGGCGGACGTCCAGCGAATAGACCGGGTTTTCCGACACCGGCTCCAGGCTGTCGATCCGCGCCAGTCCGGCCGGGCCGCCGGGGGTCTGCGCCTGCACCGTCAGCGTCTCGACGAAGAAGGCGGGGATGCCATCGACGAGGCCGGTGTCGTTGGGATGCCGGATGCGCAGCCGCAGCCGCGCCACCCCGTCCGCATCCGCCGGCCACAGCCGCGCCTGCACCTCGCCGACATGGTCGGCCCAATCCTTCTGCGCGTAGGACACCGGCGGGGCGCTGCAACCGCCGCCCGCCGCATCGACCAGGACACCCGACACGTGCCAGACACCGTCTGCGGTCCGCGCCGCACCGCGCACGGCGGTCGCCTGCTGGATCTTGATGCGGGTGGCGATGTAGGGCGCGGCGGTGCCGGGGTGATAGCGCAGGATCAGCGGAAAGGGGTTGAGGTCGGCGATCGCCAGCATCTCCACCACCTGCCCCAGGGCCGTGGCATCGACCGACAGCGGCACGGCGCGCGTGTCCTCCGCCGAGGCGGGTGCCGTGACCTTCACGGCATTGTCGAACACCACCGGCGCGTCGGCGAAATACTGATCGCGCAGGGCCTCCCACATCACGGAGTTCAGCGGGTCGGACGGAGAGGCCGCTGCGAATGCCGGGGAGGCTGCCATCAGCAGCGCGGCGGTCAGGTGGCTTCCGATCAAGGCGTGTCGCATGCAACTCCTCCCCATCGCCTCCTCACTCCACCAGTGGGGGCGGGGTGTGGGTGACGCCGTAGCTGGCGAAGATCTTCGCCATCGTCCCGTCCTCGGTCAGGGCGGTCACCGCGTCGCCGATGGCATAGACGAGATCGCGGGAGTTCTCCTTGGTCGCCATGCCGACGTTCCAGCTCGACGTCATCATCCCCGGAAGGGTTACCGTGGTGATGGGGAACTGCTCCGCCCGCGCGCCAAGCGCCGCCTGCACCTGGCTGAGCGGCGCCAGCACCGCGGCGGCCTCGCCTGCGGTCAACTTCTCCACGGCGGCCTCGGGCGTCGGGCAATGGATGATTTGGCTGCGCAGCCGGCCGCCCTGCAGGCCCAGCAGGAAGAAGTCGGGGATGCTGTCGATCTCCACCGCGATCGGCTCATCCGGCAGGGTCGCCAGCATGGCGGAGCGCACCCGCTGCGGATTGCGCGCCAGCGCGAACACCTCGTGATGGTAGGGGCCGAACAGCACCGCCTCCGGGTTCATCAGGCCGAACTGCTTGTCATAGGGGATGTGCATCATGATGTCGGCCAGTTCGCCGCCGAACAGGCTGCCGCGCCAGACCGCGACGCGCAGGTCGTCCGACACGGTCTCCCCGGCGATCTGCTCCACGATGTCGGCCTTCACGCCCAGCTTTCCCGCGATTGCACGGGCGAGATCCACGTCGATGCCGACCAGGGTCCCGTCCTGCTGGAAGGAGAAGGGCCGGAAATCGCGGTAGACGGCGACCCGCAGCCGGCCGCGCTCCATCACCTCGTCGAGCGGACGGGCGGAGGCACCGCGCGGAAGCGCCGCCACGGATGCGGCAAGCCCGGAGAGAAAGCAGCGGCGGGTCACGGGCGCCATCGGAGGTTCCGGCAGTGGTTTCCTGATCGAACGGAAGCCAGGATAGCGATCGGTCAGCACTGCCAATAATTGGACTTTCGTACAAGACAGGGCATGGCCGTGATCGGTCGGCGGACATCCCGCCCCCTCGGATCGCTGTCCATCCTCCCATAGTCGCATTCCGGAGAGCGGATTCGCCGGATAGGCTGCACTCCAAACTGTTTGCGTTCCGACGGATATGATGACGAAGACACGCCTGCTCCACAGCCTGACGCTGGCCGCATTCGGCGCCGTTCTGCTCGCCGGAATGCCCGCCGGCGCCCAGCAGAATGCCGGCACGGATGCCGGCGAGATCCGCATCGGCTTCCTGTCGCAGACGCCGGAACCGCCGCCCTACGTCGCCAACCCGGACGAGCCGCCGCCGGACGACGGGCTGGCCGGCGCCACGCTCGCCGTCGCCGACAACAACACGACCGGCAAGTTCCTCAAGCAGTCCTTCGTGCTGGACAGCGTGGAGGTTCCACCGGACGGCGATGCCGCGGCGGCCCTGCGCGAACTGGCGGGACGGGGCGGGCGCTTCGTCGTCGTTGATGCGCCGGGTGCGACGGTGGAAGCGCTGTCGAAGCTGCCGGAGGCGCGCAACCTGCTGATCCTGAACGCCAACGCGCCGGACGATGGGCTGCGCGGCGCGGCCTGCGCGTCCAACCTGCTGCATGTGGCGCCCAGCCGGGCGATGCTGGCCGATGCGCTGGGGCAGTATCTGGTGAAGAAGCGCTGGCCGCGCTGGTTCCTCGTCACCGGACGCCGACCGGAGGACAAGCTCTATGCCGATGCCGTCCGCCGCACCGCCAAGCGCGTCGGCGCCCAGATCGTGGCGGAGAAGGCGTGGACCGCCGACAGCGACGTGAACCGCACGGCGGAGGCGGAAATCCCCGTCTTCACCCAGGCCAAATCCTACGACGTGCTGATCGTCGCCGACGAGGTCGGGGAATTCGGCGATTACCTGTCCTACCGCACCGCCGATCCGCGCCCGGTGGCCGGCACCCAGGGGCTGGTTCCCACGGTCTGGCACCGCACCCACGAACAATGGGGAGCGGCACAGCTGCAATCCCGCTTCAAGGCGGCGGCCAAGCGGCCGATGACCGCCCGCGACCACAATGGCTGGACCGCCGTCCGCGTGGTGGGGGAAGCCGCCGCCCGGGCCCGCACTGCCGACCCGGACCGGCTGATCGCCTTCATCCAATCGCCCGACTTCACCATGTCCGCCTTCCGCGGCGCGCCGTTGACCCTGCGTCCGTGGGACGGGCAGCTGCGCCAGCCGGTGTTGCTGGCCGCCGACCGCTCGGTCGTGTCGGTGTCGCCGCAGGAGGGGTTCCTGCACCCGCGGACCGAACTGGACAGCCTGGGCTACGACCAACCTGAAACGCTCTGCAAGACGCGAGGGAAGAAGACGCCATGACATCCGCCCGCCTGCCCTGGTTACCCATAACCGCTTCCCTGCTGACCGCCTTCCTGGCGTCCGCCGCGTCGGCCCAGACCATCTATGTGTCCAACGAGAAGGACAACAGCCTGTCGGTGATCGACGGCAAGACGCTTGCAGTGGTCGACACCATCAAGGTCGGCAAGCGCCCGCGCGGCATCACCCTGTCGAAGGACGGCACCCAGCTGTTCATCTGCGCCAGCGACGACCATGCGGTGCAGGTTCTCGACCTCGCCACGAAGAAGGTCGTGCACAACCTGCCCTCCGGCGAGGATCCGGAACAGTTCGCGCTCAGCCCCGACGGCAAGAACCTGTTCATCGCCAATGAGGACAGCAACGTCGTCACCGTGGTCGACGTGCCCGCGCGCAAGGTGGCCTTCCAGGTCGATGTCGGGGTGGAGCCCGAAGGCATGGACGTCAGCCCCGATGGCCGTTGGGCCGTCAACACCTCCGAGACCACCAGCATGGTCCACTGGATCGACGTGGAGAAGCGGCAGGTCGTCGACAACACCCTGGTGGGCCCGCGCCCGCGCCATGCCGAGTTCACCAAGGACGGCGCGCAGCTATGGGTGTCGTCGGAGATCGGCGGGACCGTCAGTGTCATCGACACCGCCACGCGGCAGGTGAAGAAGGTCGTCGATTTCCACATCAAGGGCGTCGCCAAGGACCGCATCCAGCCGGTGGGCGTCAAGCTGACCGACGACGGCCGCTACGCCTTCGTGGCACTGGGGCCGGCCAACCATGTCGCGGTGGTGGACGCCAAGACCCTGGAGGTGAAGGATTACCTGCTGGTCGGCCGCCGCGTCTGGCATCTGGCGCTGACGCCCGACCAGAAGACGCTCTACAGCACCAACGGGGTCAGCGGCGACGTGTCGGTGATCGACGTCGAAAGCCTGAAGGTGACGAAGTCGATCAAGGTCGGCCGCTATCCCTGGGGCGTCGTCGTCAAGGGGTGATGGCAAGAGGGAGCAGCAGGATGACGGTGCCGGCATTGGAGGTTGAGGGGCTGCGCCACAGCTATGGCGGGGAGCGCCATGCGCTGGAGGATGTCGGGTTCCGCGTGATGCCGGGCGCCTTCACCTGCCTGCTCGGCCCCAATGGCGCGGGCAAGAGCACGCTATTCGCGCTCGCAACCGGGCTGCTTCGGCCGTCCGGGGGCCGGGTGCGCATCCATGGCCATGACATGGCGCAGGCGCCTGGCGAGGCGCTGGGCCGGCTGGGGGTGGTGTTCCAGCAGCCGACCCTCGACCTCGACCTGACGGTGGTGCAGAATCT
Source organism: Azospirillum sp. BE72 (assembly GCF_031455875.1). NCBI lineage: Bacteria > Pseudomonadati > Pseudomonadota > Alphaproteobacteria > Rhodospirillales > Azospirillaceae > Azospirillum > Azospirillum sp. BE72. The sequence continues at coordinate 400,159 of NZ_JAVDTO010000004.1, read as the reverse complement.
GCGCTATTTCGCGGCCCTGCACGGCATCGGGCGGCGCGAGGCGGACCGGCGGATCGAGACGGAGCTGACCCGCCTGTCGCTGTTCGAACGGCGGAGCGAGAAGGTCCGCGCCCTGAACGGCGGACATCGCCGCCGGGTGGAGATCGCCCGCGCCCTGCTGCACCGCCCCACCCTGCTTTTGCTGGACGAACCGACGGTCGGGCTGGACATCCCCGCCCGCCGCACCTTGATCCGCCATGTCCATGCGCTGTGCGCCGAGGACGGCATCGCCGTTCTGTGGGCCACCCACCTGATCGACGAGATCGACCCGGCGACCGACCATGTGGTGGTCCTGCACCGCGGCCGGGTGCGGGCCAGCGGCCCGGTCGCCGCGGTGAACGCCGAAACCGGCTGCGCGACGGTGGCGGAGAGCTTCGACCGGCTGACCGCCGCCAAGCCGGTCGCCGACCCGAGCGCCGATGTGGGCGCGAATGCGGAGGCCGCGGCATGAACGGATGGTGGATCGCCTTCCAGGGGATCGTGGCGCGCGAGGTCCTGCGCTTCGTCCACCAGCGCGAACGCTTCCTGGGCGCGCTGGTCCGGCCGCTGGTCTGGCTGTTCGTCTTCGCCGCGGGCTTCCGGGCGGCGCTCGGCATCGCCATCATCCCGCCCTACGAGACCTACATCCCGTACGAGACCTACATCGTGCCGGGGCTGATCGGCATGATCCAGCTGTTCAACGGCATGCAGGGCTCGCTGTCGATGGTCTACGACCGCGAGATGGGCAGCATGCGCATCCTGCTGACCAGCCCGCTGCCGCGCGGCTTCCTGCTGCTGGCGCGGCTGCTGGGCGGGGTGGTGGTATCGGTGCTGCAGGTGGCGGCCTTCCTGCTGATCGTCCGGCTCTACGGCATCGACCTGCCGGCCTGGGCGCCGCTGACCGTGCTGCCGGCCCTGCTGCTGAACGGGTTGATGCTGGGCGCGCTCGGCATGGTGCTGGCCTCCACCATCCGGCAGCTGGAGAATTTCGCCGGGGTGATGAACTTCGTCGTCTTCCCCCTGTTCTTCCTGTCCTCCGCCCTCTATCCGCTCTATCGCATGGAGGAGGCCGGGCCGCTGCTGTGGTGGCTGTGCAGCCTGAACCCCTTCACCCATGGGGTGGAGCTGATCCGCTTCGCGCTTTACGGGCAGGTGGATTGGCTGGCGCTGGCCGTCGTCGCCGGCGCCACCCTGCTGTTCGCGGCGCTGGCGGTGCGCGGCTACTCTCCCGCCCGCGGCATGGGATCGCGGGCGCCGTCGGCTGCGGGGTGAAGATTCACGTCGCGTCGTGGAAGATGATGCCCAGCGTGTAGCGTTCGCCCGACCTGACCGGGCTGACGCCGTGGCGGTGGCGGACCCGGTAGGGGCCGCGGCTGCCCTGGACCGGGCGCTGGTCCACCGCGAAGATCACCGCCTCCCCCAGCCCCAGCGGCACGACGGTGGCGCGCGACTGCATGCGCGGGCGCTGTTCGGTCAGCACGAACTCGCCGCCGGTGAAGCCGCTGCCCGGCTCCGACAGCAGGATGGCGATCTGCAGCGGGAACACCGTCTCGCCATAGAGGTCCTGATGCAGGCAGTTGTAGTCGCCGGGGCCGTATTTCAGCAGAAGCGGCGTCGGCCGCGTCTGTCCCACGGCGTGGCAGCGCTCCAGGAACTCCGCATGCTCCGCCGGATAGCGGGTGTCGAGCCCCATCGCGTCCGCCCAGCGGTTGGCGACCGGCGCCAGCCGGCGGTAGAGCGGCGCCCGCAGGACGGCAATCGGATCCGGCAGCGGGTGGGTGAAGTACTTGTACTCCCCCTTGCCGAAGCCATGCCGCTCCATCACCACCCGGCTGCGGAATGGCGCGTCCTGCGCATAGAGCCCTGACAACGCCGCACAGGTCCGGGCATCCAGAAGCGGCCCGGTCAGCGCATGGCCGGCGGCGTCGAGCTCCGACCCGATGCGGGTCCAGTCCAGATCGTCCACCGCCGTCACCGGGCCAACTCCCTGCTGTCTTCCGCCCGTTCCCTTTCCAGCAGGTCGCGCTTGCGCTCCACGCCCCAGCGGTAGCCGGACAGGCCGCCGTCGGAGCGCACCACCCGGTGGCAGGGGATGGCGACCGCCAGCGGGTTGGCGCCGCAGGCCCGCGCCACCGCCCGCACCGCCGCCGGCTCGCCGATGGCCCTGGCGATCTCGGCATAGCTGGCGGTCCGCCCGGCGGGAATGGCGCGCAGGGCCTGCCAGACCCGCTGCTGGAAGGCGGTGCCGCCGATGTCCAGCGGCAGGTCCAACCCGGTTCCCGGCGCCTCGACCAATCCCACCACCTGCGCCACGGTCGCTTCGAATCCGGTGTCGCCGCCGATCAGCTCGGCCTTGGGGAAGCGGTCCTGCAGGTCGCGCAGCAATGCCTCCGGATCGTCGCCCAGCAGGATGGCGCAGATCCCGCGCTCCGTCGCCGCCACCAGGATGGAGCCGAGCGAGCAGGCGCCGACCGCGAAGCGGATCGCCTCCCCCGCCCCGCCGCGGCGATAGGCGGTGGGCGTCATGCCCAGCCGCGCCCCCGCCGTCTCGTAGAAACGGCCCGACGAGCCGTAGCCGGCCTCATAGATCGCCTCCGTCACGCTGCCCGCCTCCTGCAGGCTGCCGGCGACACGGGCGGCGCGGCGGGCCTCGGCATAGGCGCGCGGGGTGACGCCGGTGGCCTGCTTGAATATGCGGTGGAAGTGGTGCGGGCTCAATCCGGCCGCGGCGGCAAGCTCGTCCAGCGGCGGGACCTCCTCCGCCTCCTCGATCAGGCGGCAGGCGCGGGCGACGGCATCGGCCCGCCGCTCGGCCTGGCTCGGCCCGTCCGGGCGGCAGCGCTTGCAGGGACGGAAGCCCGCCCGTTCCGCCTCGGCGTTGGTGTCGTAGAACACGACATTCTCCGGCCGGGCCGGGCGCGCGGCACAGCTGGGACGGCAATAGACGCCGGTGCTGCTGACCGCATAGACGAACCGCCCATCGGCGGCCGGATCGCGGCGGCGCAGTGCATCCCAACGGTCGGACGCGGTGTCGGCGTTGGTATCGGCGATAGCGGGTGCGGCGGTATCGAGTGCGACGGTCATCTGTCCCTCTCCCTCCTCGAACCATACAGGCATCAAGGCGCGTTGAGGGGGCAATCTGGGCCGGCGGGCGGTGCCGCGCACTCCGCCGCTTGCTATCGAATTGCGTTTTCCTTCTTCTTCCTCTGCGCCTTGCGGACGATCACCTCGATGCAGTCCAGCACCCGTTCCGCATTGACGAGCCGAGTGTCGGCGTCGGGGGCCTCCAGCGCGGCGGTCAGGCGGTCGTCCTGGGCACGCAGCAGGCCCTTGGAGCGCTTCGCCAGCGTGGCCGCCCGCGCCGCGGCGCGGTCGCCGCGCAGGGTCGCCGCCACCCCGGCCGGTCCGCAGCCGAGCGAGGCGACGCCCAGCGCCCGGCATCGGCAGCGCAGGGATGCGATGGCGAGGAGGCGCTCCACCGGGTCGGGCAGCGGGCCGAAGCGGTCCTCCATCTCCTCGCGCAGGGCATCCAGTTCGCCGGCCTCGCGGGTGCGGGCGATGCGGCGGTGCAGGCCGATCCGCAGTTCCTCCTCCGGGATGTAGGAGGATGGGATGCAGCGGGGAACCGCCACCGTCACCTCGGGGTCCCAGCGCTCGTCAGGCTGGCGGCGCAGCGACCGCAGGGCATCGGCCAGGATGCGCTGGTACAGCTCCGTTCCCACCGCGCGCAGATGGCCGGTCTGGTCCTCGCCCAGCAGGTCGCCCGCCCCGCGCTGGTCGAGGTCGAGCATGCTCAGGACAAAGCCGCCGCCCAGGCTTTCAATTACCTCCAGGGAGCCGAGCCGGCGGGCCGCCCGTTCCTCCAGCGGGTGGTCGGGATCGGTCAGCAGATAGGCATAGCCCTGCACCGCACCGCGCCCCACCCGGCCGCGCAGTTGGTGCAGCTGGCCCAGTCCGAACAGGTCGGGGCGGAACAGCAGCAGCGTGTTGGCGCGCGGAATGTCGATGCCGGATTCGATGATCGGGGTCGACAGCAGGATGTCGCTCTCGCCGTCGACGAAGCCCATCACCGCATCGTCCAGCGCCGCCGCCCCCAGTCGGCCATGCGCGGTCGCGATGCGCGCGGCCGGCACAAGCTCCCGGATCCACGCTTCCAACTCGCCCAGGTCGGCGATGCGCGGGGTGACGCAGAAGGCCTGCCCGCCGCGGCCGAGTTCGCGCAGCAGGGCGGCACGGGCAGTGGCGGGATCGCGCGGAGTCACGGCGGTGCGCACCGGACGGCGGCGGGCAGGCGGCGTGTCGATGATGCTGAGTCCGCGCAGGCCGGCCAAGGCGCCCTGGAGCGTGCGCGGGATCGGCGTGGCGCTCAGCGCCAGGCTGTGGACACCCTTGGTCCGCCGCTTCAGCGCCTGCTTCTGCGCGGCGCCGAATCGCTGCTCCTCGTCCACCACCATCAGGCCCAGGCGCTGGAAGCGGACATCCTTGGAGAGCAACGCATGTGTGCCGATGACGATGTCCACCGTTCCGTCGGCCAGCCCGGCCCGCACCCGCTCGCTGTCCGCCTTGGTCATGGAACCGGTCAGGGGCTCCACCGTCAGGCCGAAACCGGTGAAGCGACGGCGGAACACGTCCAGATGCTGGCGGGCGAGGACGGAGGTCGGAGCCATCACCGCCACCTGATGGCCGGCGAAGGCGACGGCCGCCGCCGCGCGCAGAGCCACCTCGGTCTTGCCGTATCCGACATCGGCGCAGACCAGATGGTCCATCGGGTGGCCCCGGCGCATGGCATCGAGCACGGACCGGATGGCGTGATGCTGCCCCTCCGTCAGGTCGAAGCCGAACCGGGCGCCGAAGCGGCGCATGCGGTCGGCCGGCGGGTCGATCACCGGCGCCACCTCCCGCGCGCGGCGGCGGGCCTCGCGCAGGATGCCCTTGGCGGTCTCGCCGATCTCCGCCTCCAGCACCGTGCGGCGGTCCAGCCAGTTGGCGTTCTTCAGGCTGTCGAGCCGGGCCCCGGTGTCGGCTGAGCCGTGGCGCCACAGCCGGTCGAAGTCGGCGGTCGGAACCAGCAGCCGGTCGTCATGTGCATAGTCCAGGACCAGGAAATCGGCGGTGGACTCACCGCCCGCACCGTCGTCGGAGGCGATGGCCTCCAGCCCGACCAACTGGCCGATGCCGTAATCCAGATGGACGACGAAGTCGCCGGGCGCCAGTTCAGACGGCGCCAGCGGCGGCCGGGCCGGTGCCTCCCTGCCGCCGTCTCCGGCATGGCGCGGTGCCACCAGCACGGTCATGTCGTCACAGACGAAGCCGACGCCGGTCCTCAATGCCAGCACCGCGCAGTCACCCGACCCGAGCGGCGGGTCCGGCCAGCGCTCCAGCCGTGGCACCGGCCGCCCCAGCGCCGCCTCCGCCCGCGCCGCCAGCCGGTCCGCCTCTTCGGGCCCGCCACCGGGGTGGGCGGCGAGCAGCACGGCGCCGCCTTCCCCGACCAGACCTGCCGCCCGGCGCAGCAGCGTGCGCTCGGTCCGCACCGTCTCCACCGCCGGCCCGGTCGTCACCTCGACCGGCAGCAGAGTGCGGGCGGCGAGCCTTCCGTCGAGGGATTCGGCATCGATCAGGCGCCGTTCCAGCACCGGCACCGGCAGGATGCAGGCGTCGTCGCGGCGAATGCGGCGGTCGGGACCGGACCCGGCCAGATCGTCGGCCCGCGCCTCGATGCGGTCGCGTGCGCCGGCATCCAAAACCACTAGGGCGTCCGGCAGCAGGTCGAGCAGTAGCGGGCAGCCGTCGAAGACGTTGGGAAGCTGAAGGTCGAAGGCATAGGGCCGCCGCCCCTCCTCCAGATCCCTCCGCAGATCCGATGGCAGGACATAGCCCAGCTTCGCGAGGTTGGCCGCCAGCCGGTCGAGCATCTGCGGCCCGACGATCAGGTCGGTGACCGGGCCGAGCGTGACCTCGTCGATGGAGGCGATGGAGCGCTGGGAAACCGGATCGAACAGCCGCAGTTCGCGCACCACCCCGTGGGATATGTCGCAGCGGACCGGCCGGTCGCCGTCGCCGGGGAACACCTCCACCACCGCGCCGCGGATCGCCGCCTCGCCGGGTTCGTCGACCCGCTCGTCCAGCACATAGCCGGACTTGGCGAACCAACCGCGCCATGCCGCCTCGTCATAGGCCATGCCGCGGGTCACGTGGAACCGCGCGCCCGTCCAGGCTTCCGGCGGCGGCAGCCGTTGCAGGGCGAGGTCGGCCGAGGCCACCACCAGCCGGCCGGTGGCCGGCGCCGGTTCATCGGCAAGGCGCATCAGCCCGGCGGCGCGGCGCCCCAGCACGGCGCGCGACGGCGCGGCACGGTCGCCGGCGGCCGTTTCGTCGATGGGAAGCAGAACGACGTCGAGGTCGGGCGCGATGTCGCCGGCCAAGCGGGCCAGCCGGGCCGCACGCCCGTCGCTGCGCGCCAGCAGCAGGACACCGCCGGGACGGCGGGCGAGCGCCGCCAGCCGGACAGCCAGTTCGCCTTCGCTCTGGACGGTCAGGGCTGCCGGAGACTGCGGGGAAGGCGGCGCCTCGGGAGACGGATCGGCGACGGGAACTCCGTCAAGCATAATGGGCAGACATGGTGGGAAGGCTCCGGTCGATGACGCCGCGCGGCAGGAGAGCCGCAGGGTGTCAACACCGCCAAGTCCCTCCGGTTGCCTACCCTTCAGTCTAGCGGAACCTTCCCGGTCAATGCAGCGTCAACCAGCCGACCAGCACGGCGATGAAGGCGCCGGCCGTCGATCCCAGCACGGTCAGCAGCGGCGACCAGCCCGCCCCGGTGCTCTTTTCGGCCGAGGCGCCATCCAGCCCGCGCAGGGTCTGGTCCATCCGCATCAGGAACACTTCCAGCCCGCCGACGCGCTCCGTCAGGTCCTGCAGGGTGGCAGCCATTGCTTCCGTCCGCTCCGCCTGCGTGGTCTCCAGGCGGGTGGCGTCGCCGCGGAGTGCCGTCACCCCTTCGCCGGCATCGCGCAGAAGTCGGCCGATGGTCTGTTGGGCGGCGGCGAGCTGGCGTTGGTCCCGGCGAAGCGCGTCGATCCGCTCGCCGATGCGCTGCAGATGCGGCCCCAGCAACCGGTCGAGCCGCTGGTCCTCCGGATTGGGCTGCGCGAAGGTCGCCGTCTCGCCGGTGGACGGCGACCGGACGACGGCCACCACCCGCGACGGATCGGCCCCGTCTGGCAGGGTCAGTTCGGCTTCGAAGGCATGCGCGCCGTCGCCGATGCCGCCGCCGGCCAGATCGGGCCGCGGCCGGTCGGCCAGCACCCGCGCCAGCGTCACCGGTGGACCGCAGTCCCGTTCCAGCCGCAGTTCCACCTCCAGCCGGTCGCCGGGATGATTGCCGTCCCAACCCCAGCCGAACACCCGGCCCCCCTGCAGGGCGTCGATATGGCCAACGATGGCCGCCCCCTGCGGCGCCTCGGCCGCGGGGGCGGTGTCGTGAAGCTCGACGATCTTGGCGGTGGCGGACATCGGACCCGTTCCGGTTGATTGGAGTGGAGAATTAGCGATCTCCCTCTCCCGCCCCGGGAGAGGGAAGGGGCCCATGCGGAGCATGGGAAGGGTGAGGGGTGATCCAAGGAGCCATGCGGTTCGGGATTTTCGGGTTCCCCCTCACCCTCCCCACCGCTTCGCGGCGGGTCCCCTCCCTCTCCCGGGACGGGAGAGGGAAATCAAGCGTCCCCTCACGCCGCCTTGCGGTCGGTGGTGCGGCGCAGGGTGTGGCTGGGCATGCGGTGGGGGACGTAGTTCTCGTCCAGGAACTCCCGCATGTCGCGATAGCGCTGGTAGTAGGTGCGGTTGAACTTCTCGAACAGGCTCTGGTCCCAATATTCCTCAAGGACGAAGGGCTTGTCCGAATAGACGTTGTAGCAGGGGATCGCGAAGGTCTCCGCGAACTCCGCCGTGCGGCTGTCATAGCTGAAATAGACCGACGGAGTGGCGTTCGACAGGGCCATCAGGTTGCCGTGCAGACGATAGCCCAGCACCAGATCCTTCGACCGCACCAAGTTCTCGTAGTCGGCGACGACGTCCGAGTACCACAGGCGCTCGCGGTACAGCGCATCCATCTCGTCGTCGAAATACCACTGCTTCAGCCACGCGCTGTCATGCAGATGCGTCCAGGCCTCCGCCTTCTGCTCGTCGGTGCCCCACAGCAGCTTCTTCTCCTCGACCTCGCCCTGCATCATCAGGACGGTGTCGAAGCGGCGGGAGATGTCCTTCACGAAATCTCGGTGGCGTTCCAGATACTTGCGAACGTCCGGCGAATAGTGCTTGGACACCTCGCGGCGCATGGTGATGCCGACCTTGCGCACGCTGTTCAGATCCGGCAGGTCGATGCGCAGTTCCGGGTCGCGGTTGCGGAAGGCGGTCGGGCAGCCGACGATGCGGGTGTTCTTGATGCCCAGGTCCCACAGCACTTCGGCGGTGTAGGTGCCGCGTACGCCCAGCGTCGTCGACTTGTCGGCGATCATCCGCCAGATGCGCTTGCTTTCCTCGGTCAGCGTCAGCTTGCCGGTGGCCGGCGCCTGGGCGCCGACGCCGAAGGCGATGACGGGGATGCGCAGCTTGGCCAGCACTTGGATGGTCGCCGCCGGCCAGTCCATCGAATCATGGATGTAGTTGCTGCCGCGCAGGAAGACGTAATCATACTCGGCATTGATGCGGTCGACGACCTCCTGCCGGAACTCGCGGATTTCCAGCACGTCGAGCTTGTCGTAGGTCAGCAGCTTCAACGAAGAGTCGAAAACGAACGCGTCGCCGATGTTGTGGTAATGGTCGATGCTGCGCTGAATGTCCTGATAGCTGTACCAGCGCACGCAGTCATGATCATAGACTTCGCCCGACGGAATCATGACGAGGATGTTGGCCACGGCGGCTCTCCCTGGGTTGGGCGGCAATAGGGATGGATGGCACCCGGATCGTCGCCGGGCAAATTCGAATCGGCGCACAGGGCCTGAATGGAAGGCCCCGCGACTTTCATTCCAACCTTACCAATTTAATCTGTGAAGGATGGAATAAATTATTCTATGACTTCGAAAATATCACAGGCTATCCTATTCTTTCCTATCAGGACCGCTGCGCCACCGCCCGTTCGGGAATGGAGGGTGCAGCCCCGCCGGCGGCCAGCAGCGCGTCGAAGACCTCCGCATGCTGGCGCGCGCATTCGGCGCGGTCGATCGGGCGGCGGATGCGCAGGCGCAGGCGGTCCCACAGGTCGGGCGAGGTCAGCGCCTCCGTCATGCGGTCCACCAGATCCTCGACGCTGCCGTTGCGGAAATGCAGACCGTCGACGCCGTGGGTGACCTTCTCCGCCATGCCGCCGATGTTGCTGGCGATGATCGGGCGGCCGTGCAGGAAGGCCTCCTGGATGACGACGGGGGAGTTCTCCCACCAGATCGACGGGATGATCATCCAATCGACGTCCTTCATCAGTCCCGGCAGCTCGGCCGAGCGGTAGCTGCCGTAGAAGCGTACCCGGTCGCCGGCCTTCTCAACCGCGTCGTTGAAGCGCTTCTGATAGGCCTCCGGCTGGCGTTCCAGGTTGCCGCCGAAGATCATCAGCGCGCCGTCCTCGCCCCAGGCCTTGTCGGAGATGCGCGACACCGCCTCCACAAGCAGATGGGCGCCCTTGAACTCGGTCAGCTGACCGAAGAAGGCGAAGCGGTTGCGCTTGCCGGCGCGGGTGACCGGGCGCGGCGGGGCAATGCCCTCGATGGTCAGGCCGTTCTCGATCATGCGGAACTTTTCGCGCGGCAGCCCCCAGTCGACATAGCGGTCGATCAGGAAGTTCGACGGGCTGACGTAGAAGTCCGCCTGCTCCAGGAAGGTCTTCAGGAACAGTTCGCGCTTGAAGAACTCCGCCTCGCCGATGTGGGGGAAGCAGCCGGCGCAGTCGGCCGGGCTGGCGCGGTAGCACAGCGTGTTGCGGCTGGTCTTCACCATCTGGCCGTGGTGATGGCAGATCGACAGGTATTCGTGCAGCGTCACCACGATGGGCACGCGCGGCAGGGCTTGGCGCACCGCCTGGATCGTCTCGATGCCCAGCCCCAGAAAATGGTGGAAGTTCACCACGTCCGGCTGAAGGTCGCGGACATAGCGGACGAAGTCCTTCTCCAGCCCCGGCAGGTTGCGGTTGGACAGGCGGAAATGGTCGTAGTCGTTGGCGTAATACAGCACCTCCCGCTCCTTCTGGCGCAGAGCCATCAGGGCGGAACCGCGATGCTGGGCGATGGGCGGCGCCACGCGGGCCAGATAATGGCTCTCCCAGCCCGGCAGGTCGTGCAGGCCGTTGTGCAGGTTGTAGGAGGCGACCTCACCCCCGCCCAGCGAGAAGGAGGGGTGGCCATGGCTGATGATCAGCGCGCGCTTGGTCTTGCTCATCGGGTGACCGTTCGTCCTAAGCGGGGGTGGTGAGGTGGTTGTGTCGCTTGCCCCCACCCCGACCCTCCCCCGCTGGGCGGGGGAGGGAGTTTGGTGCAAGGGCGGCGGAGTCCCCTCCCCTGCGAAGCGGGGGAGGTTAGGTGGGGGCAAAAGTGCTAGGCCGCGATCGACGCCTTCCAGCGCTCCGCGAAGCTCCAGTCGTCGACCAGCGCGCTCATGCGCTCCAGGCGGGGGTCGCGGGCTTGGCGGGACTGTTCGTCGACCGCCACCAGCCGGACCTTCGGCAGCCACAGGCAGGAGCCGCCGGCCGCCCGCACCCGCAGGCACAGGTCCAGCCCCTTCGGCTCCGGCGCCAGATAGCGGCCGCCGTCGGCCATCGACCGCACCAGCAGCTCGCGCGGCAGCAGGGCGCAGTCGGCCGATGCGGCATCGACCGCCGACGCCTCCTGCTCCTTCAACCAGTCGCGCGGATAGCCGGCGAAGCGGCGCTCGTAGGTGACCGTGCCGCCCGGCCCTTCGACCGCGATGATGCCGGCGAAGCGGATCGAGTGGTCCTCGTACAGCAGCGTCGGGCTGGCCATGACGGGAGCCAGGGCGGCAGAGCCCACGGCGTTCGGCTTGCGGATCGCCCGTTCCAGCGCCGACAGCCAGCCGCGTTCGGTCGGCAGAACCGATGGGGACAGCAGCAGGACGCGGTCGGCACGGGCATGCGGCAGCGCCGCGGCGACCGCCTCGAACGGATCGGATGCCATGGGCGCGGCGACGAAGCCGACCGCCAGACGGTAGAAGCCGGCGGCCTGCCGGACCATGCCGGCCAGCCGCTCATGGGTGCCGGCGCCGGCCACCACCAGGATCTCCGCCTCGGCGAAATCCGGGTCGTTCGCCATGCGGGCGAGGTTCAGGTCGACATCCTCGCGCCCGTCGCAAACCGGCAGGATCACCGACACGCGCGGGCTCTTCAACGTACGGCCCATCGGGTGCAGGACGGAGGACGGCGCCGCTCGGCCCGACGCCGCGCTGCGCAGCATCGGCCCCAGGTGGGTGGCGACGACGCGGTCGATCGACGGGCTGTCGGGATTGACCGACCCCAGCATGCGGCGCAGCGCATCGCCGGTCGGCGGCTGGCAGGGCAGCGGCAGGAAGGCGATGCCATCGGCGAGCGCCAGCTCCAGATGGAATTCGGCGTCGGCGGAGATGCCGGCCGGTTCGCGGGCGAAGGCGGTGAAGCCGTGGGCGTCGTTGCCCGGAACCATGCGGCCGGCGAACAGCGGGTCGTGGGCGAAGGCATCGGAAACGTCCTTGCGGCCCAGCCGCGACCAATCCTGGTCCAGCCGCGCCGTCATTCCGCCGCCCTTGACCGTCACCGCCCGCACCGAGCCGGTGGGGTCGAGCAGCCAGCCGCAGACGAACAGCCCGGCGCCGGCCACGCGCACCGCCATGTCCAGGCCCATGCGCACCGGCAGCGGGAGCTGCGACACCGTCTCCACCCCATTGTAGCGGGCGGCGATGGCGGCCGCGACACCGCGGCGGGCGGCATCGCCCTGCAGATGGCCCAGCATGTCGCGGGCGTGGGCGGAGGCGACGCCGTCGGCCAGAAGCTGCCGATGCTCGAAGACCGCCAGATGGTGCCAGCCGTCGGCGGCACGGAAATGGATTCGGCGAATGGTATCGGGGGAAGCCACCGGTCCTTCCAGCACCGTCAGCAGGCCGGCGGCATCGTCGGGCAGGTCCGGACGGTGGAAGGGGGCGGCGGCGCTGGCATGGGCGCGCAGATCGTCGGCCTCGACGAGCACATGGGCAGCACCGGCGGGGAAGCCGTGCGACCAGCCCTGCACCATCAGCGCGCCGTCGCGGAAGCGGCCCAGCACCTCGGCGAAGCCGTCGTGACGGGAGGCCTCCTGCGCCAGACCGGCCAGCAGGCGGGTGCGGCGGTCGGCTTCGCCCTCGCCCGCCTCCAACCCGGACAGCAGGGTCACGGCGACGTCCAGCGCGACGTCGAGCGACTGTGGCTGCACCTCACGCAAGGCCGCGACCAGATGGGCGGGGTTGGTGCGGACGTTGGACAGGCGCGGCAGCAGCAGGTGCTTGCCCTGCGCATCCTCGATCTCGATGCGCGACGGGCGCATGTGGGCAAGCCCGGCAACACGGATGGCGCCCAGGAACCAGCGCTCCCCCGCCCCATCGGTCCAGCAGCCGCCACGGAAACGCCCGTCGAGCATACCGTCCAGCATCACGACGCTGTCGGCCGGCAGTGGGTGGTCGATGGCCCCGAACAGCATCAGCGTGTCCTCGTCCAACAGGACGGCGGCGGTGATGTCCGCCTTGGTGCTGCGGTCCTTCATCGGATGCGGATCCCCTGGGAAAGAGCGGCGGGTTTGAGAGCGGCGGGTGCCGGCGAGAGAAGCTCGCCGTAGAGCGCGAGGTGGAGCGACGCGGCCTCCTCCGTCGGGCGGACGGCGGGGATGTTGGCCGACAGGCGTTCCCACAGATCGGGTTCGGTCATGGCACGGGTCATGACGCGGGCGAGGTCGGCCGGGTCGTTGGGGCGGACATGCAGGCCGTCGACGCCGTCGCGCACCGCCTCCGCCATGCCGCCAATCCCGCTGACGATGACCGGGCGGCGGTGCTGGAAGGCCTCCTGGATCACCAGGGGCGCGTTCTCCCACCAGATCGACGGCATCACCACCCAGTCGGCGGCGGCCATCAGCGCCGGCATCTCCTGTGGCCGGTAGGGCCCGTGGGCGGTGGCAAGGCCACGCGTCGCGTCGAAGCCGTCGGCCACCCGCTGGCGGAACTCCGGCGCCTGGTACAGGCTGCCGCCATGGACGGCCAGCGACGGGGACAGGCCCTGGCGCGCCATGCGGGCGACGGCGTCCAGCGCCACGGTGACGCCCTTGAACGGGTTCAGGTTGCCGAAATAGGCGAAGGCGTCGCGCGCCGCATCGGGGGCGCGGTCGCGGGCCGGGGCTGGGTCCACGGCGGGGCGGCTGTTCGCCATCACCTCGATCCGGGCGGGGTCGAGGCCCCAGGCGACATAGCGGTCGCGCAGGAAGCGGCTGGGCGCCAGAAAGCGGTCGACCAGCCCGAACATCGCCTTGATGTGCTTCTCGCGCAGCAGGAACTGGTCGGCCGGCCGGTCGGGGAAGCAGCGGTGGCAGGCATCCGGCGACGCCTTGGTGCAGAGAGCGCGCGCACCACCCTCGCCGCGCGGCGGGGTGACCATCTGTCCGTCATTGGCGCAGATCGGGTAATAGTCGTGCAGGGTGTAGACGATCTTCGCATCCGGGCAGACGCGGCGGATCAGGAACAGCATCTCCACGCCCAGCAGCAGCGTGTGATGCACATGCACGATGTCCGGCCGGAAGGCGCGCAGCAGGTTGGACAGGTCGGGAACCAGCCCGTGCAGGTCGATCTGGCTCTGGTTGAAATGGTCGAAATGGCCGGCCCACAGCAGCACCTCGTCGGCGCTGCGGCCCAGCGTCTGGAATCCTGTGCCGGGGCGGGGGGCGCGATGGGTGTCGTTGGTGCAGGCCAGGAACAGGCATTCCGCCCCCGCCGCCTTCAGGCCGCCGAACAGCTCGTGCGCGAAGATCTCGGTACCGCCGGGATGCAGGCTGGGGTGGTTGTGTGCGATCAGCAGCACCCGCGGCGGCCGGGCGGCCACCAGCGGACGCGCCGGCTGGCGCGGAGCGGGACGGGCCGCCGCGTGGCCGGCTGGAACGAGTGGCAGGCGGCGCCGGCTCATGGCGCACTCCCCTTCTCCAGAACCAGCAGATCCTGGAAATTCTCGGCCTCGCGCTGGCCGCTCCAATGCCCGCGCATCACGGGACGCGCCGTCCGCAGGCCATGGGCGGCGAAGCGGCCGAGCAGGAACTCCTCGTCATAGGCGACGGCGGCGTTGGGATGCTCCGGATCGGCCAACAGCTCCACGCCGGGCGCATCGCGGAAAGGAGGGCGCGCGGTGCCCTTGGCGATGCCGGCGCGGGCGGTGGCGTCGGCCAGGAACAGGCTGAGGAAGCAGCGTCCGCCCGGCTTCAGCACCCGCGCGATCTCGGCCGCATAGCGCTCGGTGTCGGCGGTGCGCAGGTGGGTGATGACGGATGTCAGGATGACGAAGTCGTAAGCCGCCGCCTTGAAGGGCAGCGTCGCCGTCTCCCCCTCGATCCGACCATCGGGATTGTAGAGGCCGTTGGCGACGTCGAGATGGTGGAAGCGGAACTCCGGATAGGCCGGGGTGATGGTCGACGCGCACCAGCGGATGCCGTCCAGCACGATGTCGATGCCGTCGTAGGACGAATCCAGATACTGGGTCAGCGGCAGCGCCATGCGGCCGACGCCGCAGCCGATCTCCAGCACCTTGTGGTCGGGACGCAGGCCGCCGAGCCGGACGAAATGGCGCAGGAACTCCGCCCCGATGGCACGGAAATCGCCGTCGCCGATGAAATGCAGTTCGGGCGGCGGCACCGGCAGGAAGCGGTTGCGCGCGATCTGGGCGCAGAGCCATTCCAGCCGCGGATCGGTCTGGCGGCGCAGGACGGCAAGCTGCGGGGTCGGCACGATCGCGTTCATCGGGTCACCTGTGCTGTCTTGCGGGCGCGGCCTGTCTTGGAGGGCTGCACCTCGTCGTCGGCGTACCAGTCGCGCGCCATCAGTTCGGCCATGCGGTCGGCCCAGCGGCGGCCATGGAGCCAGCGGTTGTATTCGGAGGCGACTCCGCGGGTGTAGCCCTGGTGCCGGCCGATGGAGCGGCGCTCCAGATGGTACAGCTCGACCGAGGGGGCATAGCGGATGTCGAGGCCCTGGCCGCGGATGCGCAGGCACAGGTCCGAATCCTCGAAGTCGCCGATGATGTAGTCTTCGCAGAATCCGCCGGCGGCGGTGTAGGCGGCGCGCGTGGTCAGCAGGCAGGCGCCGGTGACGCCGGGAACCGAGCGCGGCCGGCAGGCGGCGGCGAAGTCGCGCGGCAGGCCCTTGAAGTAATGGTGGTTGTACCAGGCGCCCTGCAGATCGCGGTCGAAATAGAGCCCGGCATGCTGAAGGCTGTCGTCGTCGAACAGCAGCTTCGGGCCGACGGCGCCGATGCCCGGACGTTGCTCCAGCGCCGCGACCAGTTGCGGCAGCCAGCCGGCGCGGTCGGGCACCACGTCGGAATTGAGCAGCAGCAGGCGGTTGGCGCGGGCCACCGCGACGCCGGCATTGTTGGCGGCGGAATAGCCGTAATTGCCGCTCTGCACCAGCAGCAGCATCGGCAGGCCGTAGAGGCCGTGGAAGCCACGCAGCAGATGCACCACCTCGTCACGCTGCTCCGGGCTGTCCAGCACGAAGACCAGTTCGGCATCGGCCATCGCCGGATCGGTGGCGAAGCTGGATATTTGGAAGCGCAGGAACTCCAGCGTGCGGTAGAGCGGGATGATGACCGACACCGCGGGCTTCGCCTTGCGTTCGCCATAGACCACCAATTCCGGCTCGCCGCGTGTGGCGAGATGGGCGGCGTGCAGCGGGGCGACGGCCGGGCCGATGACGGTCTCCAGCAACTCATGCGTGGCGAAGCGCGGCGGCAGGCTGCCCAGCACGGCGGCGCGGGCGTCGGCATCGGCGCGCGGCCGCGGCGGCGGGACGAGGCGCAGCGCGCCGCCGGACGCCAGCCGAAGCTCCGCCGTCACCTGAAGCGCCTCCGCCGGTTCGGGATTGCCCGGCAGATGCAGGACGAAGCCGCTGCGGTCGAGACCGGTGTTGCCGTAGAGCTTTGCCACATCCTCACGCGGGAAGCGGTTGGTGAAGCGCTCCACCCGCCGTTCGCCGCCGAAGGGGGTGCGCACCACCAGCTCCGCCGCCAGACCATGCGGATCATGCAGCCAGCCGGCCAGGAACAGCCCGCCATCGGCCGTGGGAACCGCAAGGTCGAGCGACGCACCGATCGGCCGCTTGGCATCGGCGGCCTGCCGGCGCGGCAGCGGGGCTAATGCCTGCAACTCGCTGACCGCCGACGCGGCGGACGCATCGTTGCGGCCACGCTTGGCGAGGCACGACAGCAGATAGTGGCGCAACGCGGCCGGCGTGTCGGGCCGGGCGTTCAGCCGGTCGGTTAGGGTCGGCAGGCCGGCAGGCTCCTCCGGGAAGCGGCGGCAGGCCACGCCGTTGGCGCCCAGCACCACCAGCAGGTTGCCCGGCGCGCACAGTCCGCGATCCATCAGCAGGTCGAAGGCGATGCGTCCCTTGCCGGCGGGATCCGGCCCGATGCAGGCATCGAACGGCGCCCGCGCTACCGCATTCGCGGACAGAACCACCAGACCGGTGATAGCGCCGAAGCGGCCGGACAGAGCACCGGCGCACAGCAAAAGGCCGCCGCCCGCCGTCGCGCGGACCGCCAGCATCGCCGGCTCCGCCGCACGGTCGAGCACCAGGCGTCGGCACAGCGCGGCGAAAGCGGCATCGCGGCGAAGCGCCGGGGTGGAGCAGGCGAAATCGAACAGGAAGCGCAGAACCCGCAAGCGGCCGGCACCATCCAGGCTGCCCAGCAGCCCGGCGGGGTCGAGGTCGGCGGCGCCGGATTCAGTGCGAAGCTCGGCGATCACGCGCTTGTTGGCGATGAAATTGATGGGCATCCGCGGGTCGCGCGGTGCCGGCAGGATCGACAGGACGCGCCGGGCGCCCCAGCCGCTGTCGATGGTCAGCGTGGTGAAGGGCGGACGCACCGGTTCGCCGTCGACGCTCGGCGTGATCGGGCCGACGATATCGGCCGCGCCATCCATCGTCCAGGAGACGAGGAGGAAGCGGCTGCCCAGCGCCAAACGTTGGGCGGGGGCGATCGACACCGAATTCGGCAGGACGGCGATGACGGTCATGGATTGGATTCCGGCAGCGTCGATGGTTTGAAAGTCGGGGGTTTGAACTTCGGAAGTGCTGATTTCGGGCAAAGGAGGACCGGCGGCGGCTTTGACACCACCGGTCCGTCCCTTTCATTCACTGCTCAAGAAGCAGGGAACGATCAGTGCCCGGTTAGTGGATGACGAAGAAGTCGTTCGGGTGGTTGTGGATGTCCGCAGCCGAGACACCCTTCAGCGTGATGCTGTCGCCATGGCCGAGGTCGATCACGGCATCGCCATGCTGGTCGGTGACGCGGGCGGCCAGATCGGCAGCGTCGTTCACCTTCAAGCCGTTGATGTTGCGGGAGATCTGCAGCACGTCCTCGCCGGCCTTGAAGTCCAGGACCACGTCCTGGCCGCCGCCGCCGGAGAAGATGAAGACGTCCTGGCCGGCGCTGCCGGACAGCAGATCGTCGCCCTTGCCGCCTTCCAGGCGATCGTTGCCTTCGTCGCCGAACAGCATGTCGTCGCCGTCGCCGCCGTTCAGCACGTCGTTGCCGGTGCCGCCGCGCAGGATGTCGTCGCCCTTGCCGCCGTCGAGGATGTCGTCGTGGCCGCCGCCGGTCAGGATGTCGTCACCCTTGCCGCCCGTCAGCACGTCGTTGCCGTCCCCCCCGGACAGCACGTCGTCGCCGGTGCCGCCGTCCAGCACGTCGCGCCCGGCACCGCCGATCAGAACGTCGTCACCACTCCCCCCCAGGATGATGTCGTCGCCCGAACCGCCGTCGATGATGTCGTTGCCGTTACCCCCCAGCAGCACATCCGCCGAAGTGCCGCCATGGATCACGTCCTGCCCGTTCCCCCCGAACAGAGCATCGTGTCCAGCGCCGCCGAGCAGGGTGTCCGCGCCGTTGCCCCCCAGCAACAGATCGTTACCCTGCCCGCCATCGAGAAGATCGGCGTGATTGCCGCCGACCTTCACATCGTCGTAGCTGCCCCCAGGAACCGTAGCCATCGTAGGTATCTCCTTGCGATGTGATTGGGATTTTTGGGCCGTCTTTCGGCCTCGCTCGAAAGGCTGAGCTCGCCTTTCGGTGTAACCAAATCTATCGGGGGGATAGTGTGATAAAAGATGGGCTGTGGGAAGAAAAAGTTGAGTCAGAACAGAAGAATCTCACAGAACAACGCATTGTCTATATTTTCAAAAAGAGAGTTAGTCTGATTTGCTTCGAATTTCTAAGCAGTTCCCATTGCAATAATGTTGGTCAGACCCACTTCCAGACTCTGGATTGCCGCCAACCCTCGGGATCACCATGAAAAGTTCTCTTGGTTAAGAGATAGTTTTTAAAAATCAGTTCACCCACTTAATGCCACAGGGTCGGTGAGGCAGTGGATTCGATGGCCGGTCATCATCCCGGGCCGACGCGGGAGATGCCTTTCCCATCCAAGGATGTCCTCGGCGCGATACTCAAGTATGCAAGTAACGGTGAGTTTCGGCACAGTAAAAGCGTCATGGAACTGACCCGGAATGGCAAAAGGGCCGGCGTGGGGGACGCCGGCCCTTTCACGGGACCGCTTGCAGGGGATGGACCCACTTGCCGGCGGCCCCAGCCCGCACCGGCCCAACGGGGGAGGGCCGGGGGGACGGGCGTGCCGTCTATTTCTCCCGGAAGGCCCGCTGCATCCCATCGGTCAGCGGCGTCAGGAAATAGTCGATGGCGCGGCGGGCATGGCCATGGATCATGACTTCGGCCGGCATGCCGGGATGAAGATCGACATCCGGCAGTGCCTTCAATTCCGCCGCATCCATGCTGATCCGGGCAGCGAAATAGAAGGCGCCGGTGCGCTCGTCCTGCAGTTGGTCGGCAGACAGGGACACTACCTGCCCTGCCACCGGCGGCACCGCACGCTGGCGATAGCCGGTCAGCTTCACCATCGCCTTGCTGCCGACCTCCACATTCTGCACGTCGTGGGGGGAGACGCGGGCCTCCACGATCATGGCGTCGTCCTGCGGCACGATGTCGAGGATGCCGGCGCCGGCCGGAATGACGCCGCCGGTCGTGAAGAACCGCAAGCCCGTCACGCGCCCCGCCTGCGGCGCGGTGATCGCCTGGCGCAACAGGATGTCGTCGGCACTGCGCAGGCGTTCCGACAGGTCGGAAACGCTGGCCTGGGCCGTCTGCAGATCGACCGCCACCTCCGACCGGCGAGTGTTGCCGAGGTTGATCATGGTCAGTTCGGCCGCCGCGATGGCCTGTTCGGCCTTGGACTTGTTCGCCATCAGCTCGCCCAGCCGTCCTTCGGAATCGGCGACGTTGCGCTGGAGTTCAAGCATGCGCGGCTTACGTTCGTATCCCTTCGCCAGCAGGCCCTGCACCACCTGCAATTCGTCCCGGGTGTAGCGCAGCCGGTCGGCGGTGGCGACGCGCTGGGATTCCAGCGCCGCGATCTCGTCCCGCAGCTGGGAAATCTGGCGGCGCTGGATGCCCAACTGCGCCTCGTGGCTGTCCAGCCGGGACCGGAACAGCCGCTCCTCGACCGACATCGCCTCGGCCGCCACCGGGTTGTCGCGCGCCGCCTTCACCAGATCGTCGCTGAACAGCGGCTTCGGGCCGTCGGACTGCTCCGCCCGCAGCCGGCCAAGCCGGGCCAGCGCCGTCCAGTATTGGCCCTGCAGCTGCGACACCACCGCCTGGCTCTGCGTCGAATCCATCCGCAACAGCACTTGGCCCGCACGCACGAGGTCGCCGTCCTTCACCAGCAGGTCGCGCAGGATGCCGCCTTCCAGATGGGAGACGGTCTTGCGGTGGCTTTCCACCATCACTGTGCCGGCGGCCAATGCCGCGCTGTCCAGGCTGGCGGTGAAGCCCCAGGTCAGGAAGCCGCCGAAGCCGACCAGCACGGCCAACGCCCCGGCCAGCGCGGTATTGCGCAACGACGGTTCGGCGGGATCCATGTCGATGGTCGCCGTCCAGACCGTCGGGGATGTCAGGGCGGGCGTTTCGCTGGTCATCGTTGCTCTCCGCTGCGGACGAGGCGGGTCACGCCGGCGGGGACCCCGCCCGGCTGCACCAGTTTCAGGACGTCGGCGCGGGCGCCGAAATGCTCGACGACGCCCTCTTTCATCACCACGAGCTTGTCGGCGACCGCGACGATGGAGGGGCGATGGGCGATCATCACCACGGTGGTGCCCTCGGCCTTCACCTTGTGAACGGCGTTCAGCAGGGCCTGCTCGCCCTCATGGTCGAGGTTGGAATTGGGCTCGTCCAGCACCAGCAGCCGCGGCCGGCCGAAAAGCGCGCGGGCCAACGCGATGCGCTGCCGCTGGCCGCCGGACAGGGAAAAGGCGCTCTCGCCCACCGGCGTGTCGTAACCGAAGGGCAGGCGGCCGATCATCTCGTGCACGCCGGCCAGCCGGGCGGCGCGGACGATCTCCGCCGGATCGGCGCTGGCCATGCGGGCGATGTTCTCGCCGATGGTGCCGTCGAGCAGCGCCACCGACTGCGGGACATAGCCGACATACTTGCCGAAGCTCTCGCGCTCCCACAGATAGGTGCTGGTGCCGTCCAGATAGATGCCGCCGGCGGTCGGCTGCCAGACGCCGACGAGCAGGCGGGCCAGTGTCGATTTGCCGGCGCCCGACGGGCCGATGATGCCGAGCACCTCCCCCGCCTCGGCGGAGAAGGAGACGTTGCGCAGCACCGGACGGTTCAGGCCCGCCGGCACATGGCTGACGCGGTCGACCGCCAGCGTCCCCTGCGGCGCCGGCAGCGGCATGGTGGAGCGCGCGGAAGCGCCGTTGTTCAGCAGGTCGCGGATGCGCCGGTGCGCCTCCAGCGCCTTGACCCACTGGCGCCAGCCGTCGACCAGCTGTTCGAAGGGATGCAGAAGCCGCCCGGTGATCAGGCCGGCCGCCATCATGCTGCCGGGGGTCACCAGATTGTCGATCACCAGCGTGGCACCGGCGGCGATCACCCCGACCTGCAGCATCAGCCGCAGCGAGCGCGAGGCCGCGGCCAGCCCGCGCGACATGGTGGCGCCGCGGTCGATCATGCCGGCCGATCCGCTCTGCGCCGCCTGCCAGCGCCGCGCCAGCGCCGGCAGCATGCCCATCGCCTCGATGGCTTCGGCATGGCGGACGGTGCCGGCGATGTCGGCGAAGACGCGGGCCGACGCCTCGTTCGCCTCGGCCATCGGCCGCCGGGTCAGCGCGTCGGTCAGCACCCCCATCACCAGCAGGACCAGCGCGGCGCCGATGGCGAGGAAGCCGTAGACCGGGTGCAGCAGGAACAGGATCACCAGGAAGATCGGCGCCCAGATCAATTCCAGCGGCGCGGTGACGGCGCTGCTGGTCATGAAGGCCCGCAGGTCGTTCAGGTCGCGCATGGTCTGCGCCGCATTGCGCGGCCCGCCGGACAGCGCATCGACGATGGACGCCTCCAGCGCCGGCACGTTGAAGCGGTGGGCGATCACGGCGCTCGTCACCAGGAAGGCGCGGGCGCGGATGAAGTCCAGCACGCCGTACAGCGCCAGCGCCCCCACCGCGATGATCGCCAGCATCGTCAGCGTTTCCAGGCTGCGGCTGCTCATCACGCGGTCGTAGACCTGCATGGTGAAGAGCGGAACCACCAGCATCAGGACATTCACGAACAGGCTGAGGATGCCGGCCAGCAGCAGGCCATGCCCGATCTTCCGGTAGGCTTGGGTCAGCAGGGGCCGATCCACGGAACTCATCTTCGATCCTTCCTGGTGGAGGATTGGCCGATCAAGGCGGCGCTGGAACTCGGGGGAGGGAAAAACGGAAAAAGCTGCCGGCGGGTGGTGCGCTGGACAGGAAGCCGGCCGGGGGGGCGCCGGGTGCGGCCGGTCCAATCAAGGAACGGTCGCCTATGCATGGCGGATCCAGACGCGGGGGGAAGCGTCGGCGGACTTGGCACGCTCAAGCTTTACACCGGGGACATTTTAGAGACGTGTGACAAGTTTCGGGTTCTACCCCTTTCCAGTTCCCGCGAAAGGGGTGCAAAGTGGTTGGCAAACAATTGATTTTTCTACGAGATTCGGCGCTTCACCGAAGGTCTTAGGCCTTTTTGGGTGGGGTTTGCAGCCATCTGGTCAGAGCCCTCGGTTATCGTGCATGGTGCATCGCGATGATTTGCGCAGGGCGCCGGGCTTCCCCCATCCCGCCCCTGCCCCGCCCCCCTTTCCTTCCACCATGCCGGCCGCCCGTTTCCGGTTGCGGCCCGAAAACCGGTTCAAGGAAACCCGATCCATGACGACCCCGAAGACCATCCTCGTCACAGGCGGCGCCGGCTATGTCGGCAGCCATTGCGTGGCGGAACTTCTCGACCATGGCCATCGTGTCGTGGTGTTCGACAATCTGCGTCAGGGTCATATCGCCGCCGTTCCGCCCGAGGCCGCCTTCGTCCAGGCCGACCTCGCCGACGAGGCGGCGCTGGCCCGCGTCTTCGCGGAATGGCGTTTCGACGCGGTGTTCCATTTCGCCGCCTTGTCGGTGGTCGGCGATTCGATGCGCGACCCGCACGCCTATCTGCACGGCAACACGGTCACTTCGCTGAACCTGATCCGCGCCGCGGTGAAGGCGGGGGTGATGAAGCTGGTCTTCTCCTCCACCGCCAACCTGTTCGGTTCGCCCAAGCGGATCCCCATCGACGAGGATGAGGCGATCGATCCCGGCAGCCCCTATGGCGAATCGAAGTTCATGATCGAGCGCGCCCTGCATTGGGCCGACCGCTGCCACGGCCTGCGCTCCGCCTGCCTGCGCTACTTCAATGCCGCCGGGGCGCACCCCAATGGCAAACTGGGCGAGGACCACAGCCCGGAAACGCACCTGATCCCGCTGGTGATGGACGCCGCCACCGGCAAGCGTCCGCACATCGAGATCTTCGGCGACGATTACGACACGCGCGACGGCACCTGCATCCGCGACTACATCCATGTCTGCGATCTGGCCGACGCCCATCTGCGGGTGCTGGACGCGCTGGAGGAGCGGTCGGTCCGCTACAACCTCGGCAACGGCACCGGCTACAGCGTGCGCGAGGTGATCTCGTCGGTGGAGCGCATCACCGGACGGACGGTGCCGGTGAAGATCGGTCCGCGGCGGCCCGGCGACCTTCCGGTGCTGATCGCCTCGTCGGAGCGCATCCGCCGCGATCTCGGCTGGCAGCCGCGCTTCCCGGAGCTGGACAGCATCATCGCCGGCGCCTGGGCGTGGCGCAGCGCGCACCCGAATGGTTTCCGCGGCCTCGCCGCCGCGGCGGAGTAAGGCAGAGGCGAGAAGGATGGCGGCAATGGCAGAGCCGGGATCATGGACGCGATGAGCAACCTGAACTGGGACGATGACGACGCGCCCGAACCGGGACCGGACGGCAAGCCGGGCGGCGACCCCGCTCGGAAACCCGGCGAGGACCTCGACCTCGCCGACTTCCACGGCATGGCGCGCCTGATCGAGCGGATGCACCGGCGTTATCTGGACGTCGTGCGCGTCGGCCTGTCCAAGCAGGGCATCGAGGACATCGGCCCAGTCCAGGCGCTGATGGTGATGCTGATCGGCGAGGACGAGCTGTCGGTCCGCGACCTGATGGAGCGCGGCTATTACCTGGGCTCCAACGCGTCCTACAGCCTGAAGATCCTGGTCGATGCCGGTTACATCAACCGCGCCGCCAACCAGCGCGACCGCCGCACCGCGCGGCTCCAGCTGACCGACAAGGGGCGGGAGCTGTGGGAAGGGCTGCGGCGGATGGAACACGCCCAGGCCGAGGCGCTGGTGCGCAACGAGACCGAGGCGCGCGACCTGAAGGCCAGCTACCGCACGCTCCGCCGGCTCGACCGGCTGTGGGGCGACATGGTCCGCTATTCCTGTCTCGATTTCGATTGATGGGTTTTCGTCCGATGCCGCAGCCGGGTGCCCCTATGCCACATGCCGCCAAACCGCAGACCTCTCAACCTGAGGCGCCCAACCCGAACGCCCTGTCGTCGCGGGATGTGGAACGCCTGCTGACCTCGCCCACCGCGGAGACGCGGATCGAGACGATGAACAAGCTGTTCCACGACCTGGAAGCCGGCGCGCTCAGCCCGGCGGAACGGTCGCTGGCGATCGAGGTGGTGCATTGCTTCGCCGGCGACGCCCAGGTGGCGGTGCGCGAGGCGGTGGCTTGGCAGTTGCGCAACAGCCCCCTGCTGACCGGGGATCTGGCCGAACGGCTGGTCCGCGATGTCGGGCGGGTGGCCTTCCCGATCCTGCGCGACGCGGCGGGACTGACCGACGACCTGCTGCTGGACGTGCTGTCCGATCCGGATTCCGGCAAGCATGTGGCGGTCGCCAGCCGGTCGAAGGTCTCGGCCCGCGTGTCGGGAGCCATCGCGGAGCGCGGCAACGTCGTCGCCGTCACCGCCCTGCTGCGCAACGACGGGGCCGAGGTGCCGGACAGCGCGATGCACCGCGCGCTCGACCGCTTCGGCCGCGTCCGCATGGTCAGCGAGGCCGCGGCGACCCGCCCCGGCCTGTCGCTGGCGATGGTGGAGCGCGTCGTCGCCTTCGTGTCGGACAGCATGCGCACCACCCTGATGCAGGCGCACGGCCTGTCGCGCGAACTGGTCGAACGGCTGGTGGAGCGCGGGCGGGAGGCGGCGACCATGCGGCTGCTGCGCCCGGTGCTGCGCGGCGCCGAGGACATCGATTCGGTGATCCAGTGGCTGCACGCCAACCGCCGCCTGACGCCGGTGCTGCTGTTCCGGGCGCTGTGCGCCGGCGACCTGTCGCTGTTCGTCGCCGGCATGGCGCTGCGCGCCGGCATTCCGGCGGAGAACGCACGCCGGCTGGCCTGGGACGACGGAGAGCTTGGCATGGCGGCGCTGATGAAGAAGGCGACCGTCGCCCCCGGCCTGACCCATCCCTTCCAGGTCGCGGTCGGCGTCGCCAAGCGGATGGAGTATGAGGGCGAGGAGAGCCGGCGCGAGGACTTCCAGTCGGAGGTCATCAGCGAACTGTTCACCGCCTGCACCCCCACCAACGACTGGATGGTCGACGACCTGCTTCTGCAGCTGTTCGACCAGAAGTCCGAGGAGGTGATCGACCGGGCGCTGGATCAGGCCGGCCTGCCCTTCTCGCCGGTGCGGACGGTGCAGTAGAAAAGGCCGTCCTCAGCCGCCGCCCACCCCGCCGCCCGCCGTCACGCCGCGCAGTATGTCGGACATGCTGAGGATCGCCTCGGCGACCTCGATGATGCGCTTGTTCTGGTTCATCGCCGTCTTGCGGATCAGCTTGTAGGCCTCCTCCTCCGACAGGTTGCGGGTGGACATCAGCAGGCCCTTGGCGCGGTCGATCACCTTGCGCTCGTTCAGCGCCGCCTTGGCGGTCTCCAACTCAAGGCTGACGTCGCGCAGACGCTGCGACTGCGCCTGCACGACATCGAGCACGGAGCGCATCAGCTTCGGCCGCAACCCGTCCGGGGCGTAGAGCCCGGTGCCGTCCTGCCCGGGCAGGGCGGGATCGGCGTCGACCAGCACCATCGCCACCGGCATCACCGCATCATGTCCGCGCAGGTCGGCCTGTTCCAGATCGGCGCGCGCCTGGGCCAGCTTCGCCTCGCACAGCAGGCGCAGATCCTCCGTCAGCCGGTCTTCTACCGTTTTCAATAGGTCCATCCGCCGCGTGGCCTGCTCGAACCAGGATTCCGGCGTGATGCCCGACAGTTCGCCATGGCGGGCACCGTCGCCGAGCGCCACCGCCCGCATCCTCTCCACCTCCGCCATCGCCGGATCGGAAAGCGCAGCGCGAAAAGCGGCTGTGTGGGTGGGGTCGGCGAATTCCGCGACGATGCGGAAGGCGCGGTTCTGCGCATCGATCAGCTGGGCGAGCCGGCCATGCTCCGCCCCATCGAACCGCCCGCGCGAGAAGCCGGCGCTGGCCGTCGCCCGCTCCTGCCCGGCGAATTCCTTGCCCTGCACGATGTTGAACAGCGCCACCAGCGCGCGGGAGATCGCCGGATCGGCGGCGATATCCGCCGCCTCGAACACCACGGCCAGCAGATGGCCGACGATGTCGGTGAAGGACTTCACGGCATCCTGCGGCACCAGTGCCAGCGACGCCACCTGATCCCGCAGCGCCGGCAGCCCGTCCAGTGCATGCAGGGCGATGGCGACGCGGTTGTAGAACTGAGCGCCCGAACCGAGGCGGCCGAGCTGCTCGTCGACTTGGTCGAGCCGGTCGCGCAGGACCGCCTCCAGCGCCTTGGCGTCGGCCTGCCAGCGGGCGCGGTCGTCGGCGAAGCGCTTTCCGCTGGAACCAAGATAGATGGAGGAGGCGCCGCGTTCCTTCTGCAGCGCGTGGATCAGCCCGCCCATGTCGCGGACCAGGGCACTGACGGTCAGAAGCTGTTCAACGTCGCGGATACGGCACAGCTTGGCGGCGCGCAGGAATCTTGCGGCCGCGGCGCCCGCTCCGCCGTCCCTGCTTTCCTGCTGTGTCACCATCCGGCCCGTTCCCCCATGATCGCGCTGCCCCGCAGGTGATGAAGCAATGCATATGCCAACAAAAACAGGCCCCTCTCCCCTTGTGGGAGAGGGGTTGGGGTGAGGGGTGGAAATCTGGGATCCCCCCGGCCTGCGGCCGACTGCCCCCTCATCCCAACCCTTCTCCCGCAAGGGAGGAAGGGCTTCTACACTGCAAGCCGGTCGCTCCTGGTCAATGCGTTTGCCTAAGAATGCAGCGGTTCCGCCGAAAATTTGCGCACATGATCGGCGAAGTCCTGTGCAGCGCAACATCCACCCCGAAGCCGTTGTTGAGTCGGCACCCCAACCGTCCCGGAGTCGTACCGCCATGGCCAAGAATCCCTTCATGAGCGCCTGGTTGTCCTGGGCCAACCGTGCCACCGGCATGTGGACCACAGCCGCGATGTCGGCGGCCAAGCGCAACCAGTCGGCGGCGCTGAAATCCATGATGACGCCACCCAAACCCGCCAAGCCGAAGCGCAAGGCCAAGCCGGCACGCTGACCGGCGGACGGACGGATTCAGCAGGGATCCGATGAGGGCGTGCTTGACGGTGCGCGGAGGGGATGGCCAAATCCTACCCCCTTCGTTTCACGCGCAACCGTTGAGACACGCCCCATGACCTCCGTTCGCATGCCCTCGTCGCGGCCTCCGTCGCGCTGGGCGAACCTGTTCACCGACCGGCCCGTCACCTGCATCGAGGATCTGCGGCAGCTGGCGGAATGGCGCGTGCCGCGGATGTTCTATGATTACGCGGATTCCGGCTCCTACACCGAGTCGACCTACCGCGCCAACGAATCGGATTTCGGCCGGATCAAGCTGCGCCAGCGCGTGGCGGTGGACATGACCAACCGGACGCTGGCCAGCACCATGGTCGGCCAGCCGGTGGCGATGCCGGTGGCGCTGGCCCCGACCGGCCTGACGGGAATGCAGCATGCCGACGGCGAGATCCTGGCCGCGCGTGCCGCAGCCAAGGCCGGCGTTCCCTTCACGCTGTCGACCATGAGCATCTGCTCGATCGAGGATGTGGCGGAGAATACCGACAAGCCCTTCTGGTTCCAGCTGTACGTCATGCGCGACCGCGACTTCATCGACAAGCTGATCGACCGGGCCAAGGCGGCCGGCTGTTCGGCGCTGGTGCTGACGCTGGACCTGCAGATCCTCGGCCAGCGTCACAAGGACATCAAGAACGGCTTGTCCACCCCGCCGAAGCTGACCGTCGGCAACATCCTGGACATGGCGACCAAGCCGCGCTGGTCGATCAACATGCTGCGGACCCACCGCCGCACCTTCCGCAACATCGTCGGCCACGCCACCGGCGTCAGCAACCTGTCGTCGCTGTCCTCCTGGACGGCGGAGCAGTTCGACCCGACGCTGAACTGGGACGACGTGCGCCGCATCCGCGATCGCTGGGGCGGCAAGCTGATCCTGAAGGGCATCCTCGACGCGGAAGACGCGGTGATGGCGGCCGACACCGGGGCCGACGCGCTGATCGTCTCCAACCATGGCGGGCGGCAACTGGACGGCGCCATCTCGTCCATCGCGGCGCTGCCGGCCATCGTCGAGGCGGTCGGCGACCGGATCGAGGTGCTGATGGACGGCGGCATCCGCTCCGGCCAGGACGTGGTGAAGGCGTTGGCGCTGGGCGCCAAGGGCACCTTCATCGGCCGCGCCTTCCTCTACGGCCTGGGAGCCGGCGGCGAGGCCGGCGTGGCCCAGTGCCTGGAGATCATCCGCAAGGAGATGGACGTCACCATGGCGATGTGCGGCCTGCGCGACATCCGGCATGTGACGTCCAACATCCTGGCCGGGAAGCCTGATTTCGGGGTGTGAGCGGTTCGCCGATGGCCGCGGCGGGAGCATTGGCGGGATGGAACAGCGTGGAACGGCTTTCCGGCGTTGTTCCGCCCCGCCTGCCGGTCCGAGCATAGGGCTTGCCGACATGGGTGCCGGTCGAAGAGAAGCCCTTCATTGTTTCAATCCCGAAACAATGTCGACTGGCAAATCAGTCACGCTTCAGCTCATCAAGATCAGAATTGCCAGGCTCAAGGCCAAGCGGAAGCTTTGACGAGAAAGATGCACCCACATGGGATAGTGGAAAGTGCAAGCCGCTTGCTCAATTTCATGACATAGTGCTTCTCCATTGGCCCCGACCGGCGAGACCGCAGTTGACATCTTCCTTCGACCCCGTGGACGGCGAAAGCCAGCTCTCCGGGCATGATAGGGCCGCGCTGGCTTTCCTGACCGGTGGCGGGGCCGCCGGCAAACTCATTCTGGCGCAGGACTGGACGCACACCTCCCTGGGTCCGCCGGAGCGTTGGCCGCAGCCCCTCAAGACGATCGTCGGCGTCATGCTCGGCTCGAACCAGCCGATGTTCGTGGTCTGGGGGGCGGAGCGCACGCTGATCTACAACACGCCCTATGCCGAAATCCTCGCCAACAAGCATCCGCTGGCGATGGGACAGGATTTTCTCGACGTCTGGAGCGAGATACGCGGCAATCTAGAGGGTATCGTGGCCCAGGCATACCGCGGTGAACCGCTGCAGATGGACGACATCACACTGTTCATGGAGCGCCGCGGCTACCGGGAAGAAACCCATTTCTCCTTTTCCTACTCACCTCTCAGGGGCGATGTCGATTCGGTCGCCGGCCTGTTCTGTGCCTGCACCGAGATCACCGAACAGGTGATGGTGCAGCGCCGGCTGATGGAAAGCGAGGCCCGCGCCCGCGCCGACGCCCAGCGCGTGCAACTTGCCCTCGACGCGGGCGCGATCATCGGCACCTGGTTCTGGCATCTGCCGACCGACCATTTCACCGCGGACGAACAGTTCGCCCGCTCGTTCGGCCTGTCTTCGGAGGTCTGCAGCACAGGCCTCGGCATCGAACAGGTCGTCGCGACGGTCCATCCCGACGACATGCCCGGCCTGATGGCGGCAATCGCAGAGGTGATCGGGCGCGGCGGGGCTTATGCCCACCAGTACCGGGTGCGCCGCCACGACGGGCGTTACCATTGGATCGAAGCAAACGGCCGGGTCGAGCGTGCACCCGACGGCACGCCGCTGAACTTTCCGGGCGTCCTCATCGACGTGGAAAGCCGCCGGGCTGCGGAAGCGGCGCTGCGCGAAAGCGAGGAACGCTTCCGGGCCGCCGTTCAGGCCGTCAACGGCATCCTGTGGACCAACAACGCGCATGGCGAGATGCAGGGCGAACAGCCCGGCTGGTCCGCGCTCACCGGCCAGTCCCATGACGAGTACCGCGGCTATGGCTGGGCCCGGGCCGTTCACCCCGACGACGCCCAGGCGACCGTCGATGCCTGGAAAGCCGCGGTGGCGGAAGGGCGGACCTTCATCTTCGAGCATCGGGTGCGGCGTCATGACGGTGTCTGGCGCCGTTTCAGCATCCGCGCCATCCCGTTGATCGATGCCGGCGGAGCGATCCGCGAGTGGGTCGGCGTCCATACCGACGTGACCGAGCAGCGCGAGGCCGAGGCCGTTCTGGAACGCTCGCGCGAGGAACTGGAGCGGCTGGTCCAGGAGCGCACCGCCCAGCTGGTGCAGGCGCAGAAGATGGAGATCGTCGGGCAACTCAGCGGCGGCATGGCGCACGACTTCAACAACCTTCTCCAGGGAATCGGCGGCTGTCTCGCCGTGCTGGACAGGTATGTTCCCGACGGTTCGCCGCGCCGGCTTTTCGCCGCCGCGGAGGAGGCCATCACGCGCGGCGCCCAACTGACGCATTCGCTGCTCGCCTTCGCGCGGCGCCAGATGCTCACGCCCAAGCCGACACGGCTGCTTTCCCTCGTCGAGAGCATGCAGCCGTTGCTGGAACGCACGCTGGGCGGCCTGATCCACTTCGACATCGATGTGCCCGCGGACACGGCGCCGGTGATGGTCGACCCGGCACAGCTGGAGTCGGCGATCCTCAATCTCGCGATCAACGCCAGGGACGCGATGCCCCAGGGCGGGGTTCTGACGCTACGCACCGACAACGTAGCCATCGGGCGGCAGGGCGAAGCCGGACGCCCGGCGGAACTGGCGCCCGGCGATTATGTGGCGATCACCCTGGCCGATACCGGGACCGGCATGGACGAGCCGACGCTGGCCAGGGCCTTCGAACCCTTCTTCACCACCAAGGAAGTGGGCAGGGGTTCGGGCCTCGGCCTGTCGATGGTCTATGGAATGGTCGCCCAGTCCGGCGGCGGGGTGACGATGGCCAGCGAGGCCGGCAGGGGCACCTCGGTGACCATCTTCATTCCACGCGCCGTCGATGTCGAGACCACGGCACCGGCGCCGGCACCGGAAACGATGCCGGCAAGCCGCAAGGTCGTGCTGCTGGCCGACGACGACCATCTGGTCCGAACCGGCGCCTCGGCGGTTCTGGAGATGCTCGGCTACAACGTGCTCGCCGCCGCGAGCGGGGTCGAAGCGCTGCAGTTTCTTCAGGACGCGGAGGCGGTCGACGTCCTGATCACCGACTACGCCATGCCCGGAATGAGCGGCGTCGCCCTGATCCGGGAGACGCGGCGCCTGGCGCCGGAGCTGCCTGTCCTGCTCATCACCGGATATGCCGACAAGCCGGAGGGGATCGAGCATTGTGCGATTCTGCACAAGCCTTTCCGGCCACAGGCTCTCGCCGAGCAGCTCGCCTCCCTTCTGAGAGCGGGCTGACGGGACCACCGTACGCCACCCCTGCAACGCTTGCCCCCCTGCCCTGTTGTATCGGGGCAACGTGCCATGCCGGCGCGCAAAGCCGGTGCATTGGGGGGAGTGGTACATGAGCGAACTCCGTGAGGGCAGCGCCACCGTCTCCGCGGAGGCCGAAGCCTTCTATACCGAAAGCCTCAAGCTGCTGACCCAGTCGGGCATCCCGTTCCTCTTGGGCGGGACCTATGCGGTCAGCGCCTATACCGGGATCAACCGGCCGACCAAGGACATCGACGTCTTCTGCTGCGGTGGCGACTTCCCGCGCATCCTGGGTCACTTCCAGGACCATGGCTTCGGGACGGAGATCGAAGACGAACGCTGGATCGGCAAGGTCAAGCATGGCGACCTGTTCTTCGACGTCATCTTCAATTCGGCGGTCGCCATAAACCCGGTCAACGACCGCTGGTTCAAGGAAGAACATCGCGCGGTGATCTGCGGCGCCGATGTGCGGCTGGTGGCGCCGACGGAGATGATCTTCTCCAAATCCTTCGTCCAGATGCGTCACAAATACGATGGTCCGGACGTGGCGCACCTGATCCTGAAGCAGCACGACAAGGTCGACTGGAAAAGGCTGCTCGCCCATATGGAGCAATATTGGGAGGTGCTGCTGATCCACCTCCTGAACTTCCGGTTCATCTACCCGACCGAACGCGATTGCGTGCCCGACTGGCTGGTGGCGGAACTGCTCGAACGGATGCAGGAGCGCGCCAAGCTACCGGTCGCCCAGACCCGCATCTGCCGGGGCCGGCTGTTCTCGCGCGAGGATTACCTGATCGACGTCACCCAATGGGGCTTCGCCGACGTCGTCGGGGAGGAGGGCACGAAGGAGATCCCAAGGGAGAAGAAGAATGGATGAGCGCAGGCTGACCGTCGCCGCCATCGGCGACATTCATGTCGGGGAAACCACCCAGTACCCCTATCGCGAGCTGTTCCAGGAGATCGCCGGCAAGGCCGACGTGCTGGCGCTGTGCGGCGACCTGACCAACCACGGCAAGCCGCACGAGGCGGAAATCCTGGCCGATGCCCTGCGCGCCATCGGCATTCCCATCGTCGCGGTCTTCGGCAACCACGATTACGAATGCGGCCATCTGGAGGAGGTGCAGCACATCCTGACCCAGGCCGGCGTGCGTTTCCTCGATGGCGCGCCGCAGGAGATCGGCGGAGTGGGCTTCGCCGGGGTGAAGGGCTTCGGCGGCGGGTTCGGCAACCGGATGCTGGACAGCTTCGGCGAACCGGCGATCAAGCAGTTCGTCCATGAGGCGGTGAACGAGGCGATGCGGTTGGAAAGCGCGCTGCGCCAGTTGGATACCGAACGGGTGTTCGTGGTGCTGCACTATGCCCCCATCGCCGCGACGGTGGAAGGGGAGCCGACGGAGATCTTTCCGTTCCTGGGATCTTCGCGGCTGGCCGAGACCATCGACCGCTTCGACAATGTCCGCGCCATCGCCCACGGCCATGCCCATCACGGGACCTATTCGGGGAAGACGCTGCGCGGCACGCCGGTCTACAATGTGGCGCAGACCATCCCGAAGGAAACCGGCCGGCCATACGCGTTGATCGAGATTTGAATGATTCGGACCTTCGCTCCCCCTTGGGGATGGAGGCCAGGATCGGGGGGCCGGCGCCGCTGAACTGATGATTGCGGCGCTTCCCCCCTCCCCCGTCGTCCCCTCCGCCCGAGGCGGAGGGAGCGGGCATCAGCCCATAATGTTCTCGCCCAGCGGGCGGCGCGGCACATCGACACGCTGTTCGCGATCCTGCTTCGGCGGCTTGGTGACGCTGAAGCCGATGCCCGATAGCAGGAGGACGCCAAGCGAGGCGACTGTGACGATGTTGCAAAGCATGGTGACCAACCCTTTCCCAAACCTCTTGCGGCCACCCGACCGGGGTGGCCAGACCTTTTTTTCGCGGTCCCTGCGCAGTGGACGCGAGAACCCCGTCTTTTCTTCCGTCAGCTTTGCGGGGATGAAGGAAAATTAATCGTCCGCATTGCGGACTGCCTTTATTTCCAACATCTTGCCAGCGTGGACTGTGCGGAGCGGTCAGATAGTCCCGCACCTGCGAACTGGCAATGGAGGGGCTGCGGAAATCGGCGCAGCTCTGGTTAACAAAATTGTCATGGCAGAGCGCGGAGGTCGGTTTTTGGCCGGTCGGGACAGCATTGGGGAGAGGCGTTCAGACGGCGACCGTCCGGCCGGCCACGATGTGGTTCATGATGCAGGTCATCACCGGTTCCCCCCGCTGGTTCAACGTGGTGTAGGCCAGCCGCACGGTTCCGCGGTCGCCGCGGCGCGACGGGATCGTCTCCACCACCTCCACCCGGACGCGGATGGTGTCGCCAGGGCGCACCGGGCGCAGCCAGCGCAGCTCGTCCATGCCTGAGCCGCCCAGGCTGGTGCCGGTGATGATGCCGGTGTCGCGGATCAGGCGGAAGGTCAGCGACAGGGTGTGGAATCCGCTGGCGATCAGCCCCTGGAACGGGCCGTCGGCCGCAGCGACCGCATCCATATGGAAGGGCTGCGGATCGAAGCGCAGGGCGAAATCCATGATCTGGCTGTCGGTGAGGGTCGCCCCTTCCGATTCGATCACGTCGCCGATGCGGAAATCCTCGAAATGGCGGCCGGGCATCGTCTCGTCTCTCCCTTTGTCGTTGGTTCGGCTGATCTTTGCCGGCTTTTCGGCATGGCGGAAGACAGTAGACCGGCAAAGCACTCAGGCAAAGGTCCCGAATCCGGCGGGCCGGGCATAGATCGTCCGGCGTAAACCTTTGGCGTAATTCGCATTCCAGTCGTGATCGGGCATGTTCCCGGTCGGATTCCAGACCATCGACGGACGGATGTCACCGCACCCCACGCACAGCCTCTCCCAAAGCACCACCCACGGCCCTTCCGCGCCATCGCCCTTCCGTTGCGTCGTGTTCTCGGTTGCCGGTCAAGCGCTGGCGCTGCCGGTGGACTCCGTGCGGCGTTTTCTGCCGTTGCCGCGGCTCGACCGCCTGCCCACCGCGCCGCAGCCGGTCGAGGGGGTGTTCCGTTATCATGGGGAGGTTGTGCCGGTCCTGCGCCTGGGCGTTCTGCTGGATCTCGTCGTGGACGGGGCGGCGGGCGGCGGCGAAACGGGGCTTTACGCGCCGCTGATCCTGATCACCTGGCAGGGGCGTCCGACCGCGCTGCTGGTCGATCAGGTCCATGGCGACGTGGCGTTGCCGGCGGAGGAGCGCTTGGCCTCCGATCCGTCGCTGTCCTTCAACGGCTGTGCGGCCGGTGCCTTCCCGGACCGGGTGACCGGGCGCGCCGGCACCGTGACGCTGCTCGACCCCGACCGGCTGCTGAGCGAGGCGGAGGGCCGGCTGCTCGACGCCTTCCGGGCGGCGGAGGAACGGCGGCTGGCCCGCTGGGAGGGTGCGGCATGACACCGGCCAATCCCGCCGCCACCGCGGCCGCAGCCATCGAGGCGATCCGCCGCGACCCGCATTTCCCGCGCCTGAAGGCGATGGTGATCGACGCCACCGGGCTCGCCTATTACGCCGACAAGGATTCCGCCTTCGCCGAGCGGATCAACCGCCGCCTGCCCTTCGGCCGGATCACGACCGTCGCCGGCTATCTGGCGGCCTTGGAGGCGCAGGGACCGGGCGGGCCGGAGTATCAGGGGCTGATCAACGAGCTGGCGGTGGGGGAGACCTTCTTCTTCCGCTACATCGAGCAGTTCGACGCATTGCGCGCCGTTGCCATTCCGGAGTGCATCCGCCGCAACCAGACGACGCGGCTGCTGCGGATCTGGAGCGCGGGCTGTTCCATCGGGCCGGAAGCCTACACGATGGAAATCCTGCTGAAGCAGCATTTCGCCGACCAGCTGGAAGGCTGGCAGGTCCACATCGTCGGCACCGACATCAACGGCGCCTTCCTGGAGCAGGCCCGCCGCGGCACCTATGGCGACTGGGCGGTCCGCGGCCTGTCGCCGGAGACGCTGGAGGCCTGCTTCGACCGCCAGGACAAGCTGTGGTCGGTGAAGCCGAAGTACCGGCAATGGACCAGCTTCATGCCGTTCAATCTGGTGGAAGGAGCCATCCCGTCCTATCCCCACGGCATCGGGCATTTCGACATCATCCTCTGCCGCAACGTCATGATCTATTTCGACGAGGCGACGCGGCACCGTCTGCTGGCGAACCTGCACAACGCGCTGGCCGACGGCGGATGGCTGGTGGTCGGCCATGCCGAGGCCGGACCGCAGATGAACGAACTGTTCATCCCGGTTTCGGTCCCCGGCGCGACGCTCTACCGCAAGCAGGGCGACCGGGCCGCACCGGCGCCCGTCGCCACGCCGAGCCCGTCCCCCGCCGCACCGGCGCCGATGCCGGCCGTCAAGCCGCGGCGCATGGCGGCGGCCAAGCCCACGGCGAAGGCGCAGCCCAAGGCGGCCCCCCCGCCCGCGGCACCGAATCCGCCGAATCCGTCGGAGAGCAACGAGCGCTCTTCCCTGCTGGAAGCCTGTCTGGCGCGGGTGGAGGCCAACCGGATGGACCCCGCGGCCCATTACCAGCTGGGGCTGGTCGAGGAGGATCTGGGCGTCGGCGATCCGGTCGCGGCCTTCAAGCGGGCGCTGTATCTCGACCCGCGTTTCGTGCTGGCCGACTATCATCTGGCGCTGGCCTATTGGCGCCGTGGCAGGCTGGTCCCGGCGCAGCGCCATTTCCGCAACGCCCGCGAAGCGCTGGAGAGCCTTGCCGACGACGAGGCGGTGGCGGAGGGCGGCGGACTGACCGTGCAGGAGCTGCGCGGGATGCTCGACCTCTGGCTGACCGGTGAGGAGGGCTGATGAACCGGGATCCTTCCCAAGGGCGGGAAACAGACAGCTCCATCGACTGGCAGGAGGTGCGCGAGAGGCTGGCGCACCGCAACGCCGTCCTGGCGCAGACCTTCGCCGGCCGCGGCCCCTGGGCCGACGCCATGCTGGACCGCCGCGCCGCGGAACTCGCCGAACCACCGCCCGCCTTCGACCGGGAAAGCGCAGGCATCCCCATGCTGGTCGCGCGCGGAGCCGAGACGCTGTACGGGATGGAGCTGCGCCATCTCGGCCAGATCGTCCCGATGCCGCGGCTGGCCCGCGTGCCGGGGGCGCCGCACGCCGTGCTGGGGGTGATCGCCGTCGCCGGCCGGGTGATGCGGCTGTTCGACGTCGACCGGCTGTGCGGGAACGGTCGGGGCACCGGGACCGACGCGGAACAGCCCGGCTATGCCGTGGTCCTGCGCACCGGCGGCGGCCGTCCGGCGGCGCTGCGGCTGAGGGAAGTGGAGCGGGTGGCCGACATCGTCCCGCCGCGCACCCCCGCTCCGGCGGAGGCCGGGCCGCTGGTCCGGGCGATCGCCGGGGACCGCATGGCGATCCTCGACATGGCGGCATTGCTCGACGCCGTGAAGACCTGAACCCTGCCGTCAAGAACGATCCATCTGCATTTGAGCCGACCGGGGCTGGAGTCCGAGAATGAACATCAAAGTCGCGCACAAGCTGGTCCTGGGGTTCGGCGTGGTCTGCGTCCTGACCGCGCTGCTGGCGCTGTACCAGATGGCGCGTTTCTCCGACGCGCTGACCGTCATCATGGCGGTGTCCAGCTACGACACCGAAGCCGCCAACCTGGTGACCGACGTCGGCAACCTGCAGGCGGAGCTGCGCAGCACGCGCGAGACCGCGCTGAACGCCGTCAGCGTCGCCAATGCGGAAGGGAGGGTCGCGGACATTCCGGCCATCATGGTTCCGTTGCACCGGCAGTATGACGTGGTCGGGACGAAGCTGCGCGACACGCTGGGCCGGCTGCGCGCGATGGTGGCGGAACGCTCCTCCTACAGCGTGACCGACAACCGCCGCAAGGGCTGGGTCGAGCTGGACACCGCGGTCACCGAG
Source organism: Azospirillum sp. BE72 (assembly GCF_031455875.1). Taxonomy (NCBI): domain Bacteria; kingdom Pseudomonadati; phylum Pseudomonadota; class Alphaproteobacteria; order Rhodospirillales; family Azospirillaceae; genus Azospirillum; species Azospirillum sp. BE72. The sequence goes on along the minus strand of NZ_JAVDTO010000004.1, from coordinate 362,801 downwards.
ATGAGCCGCGCCATCACCGCGGTGGGCGAGGAGGCGCGCACCATCTACACCATGCTGGAACGCAACCAGGTGCCAGAAGCGCTGCAGCGCCGCCAGCGGGTGGACGAGCTGCGCAAGAACATGGAGGCGCGCATCGCCGCCGCCCAGAGCGCCATCGACCGGCTGACGGAGACCGGCCGCGAGGACATCCGGGCGATCTACAACTCGGCAATCCAGTCGTCGATCATCGCGCTGGTCATCGTCTTCCTGATCGCGGTGGGGGTGGCCTATCTGATCGGCAGCTCCATCACCCGCCGGCTCGGCCGCGCCATCGATTTCGTCACCAGGATTGGCCACGGCGACCTGACGCAGGAGGTCACGATCCCCGGCAAGGACGAGCTGGCCGTCCTGGGCCGGCACCTGAACGAGATGGCCGGCCGGCTGAAGTCGATGGCCCGCACCACCCGCGAGACCGCCGAGAGCGTCCACGCCGCCACCGCGCAGATCCGCGCCTCGACCCAGCAGCAGTCGGCCAGCGTCGCCGAACAGCTGGCTGCGGTGGAGCAGACCACGGCCACCCTGTCGGAAATCACGGAATCCGGCGCCCAGATCAACCGCCGCGCCCAGGACGTCGCCCATGGCGCCCAGACGGTGGCGACCTCCAGCCATTCCGGCATGAAGGCGGTCGACGACACCATCCAGGCGATGGACGCCATCCGCGAACAGGCCGAGGCGGTGGCCGAGAACATCGTCATGCTGTCGGAACGCACCCAGGCGATCGGCGAGATCATCGTGACGGTGAACGACATCGCCGAGCGCTGCCACCTGCTGGCGCTGAACGCCGCCATCGAGGCGGCGGCGGCCGGCGAGCATGGCCGCACCTTCTCCATCGTGGCCGGCGAGATCAAGAGCCTGGCCGACCAGTCGAAGGAGGCGACGGCCCAGGTCCGCTCCAACCTGTCGGAGATCCAGCACGGCATCAACGCCTCGGTCATGCTGACGGAGGAGGCGGTGAAGCGCGTCGCCGCCGGCAAGCGCCAGACCGACGCCACCCAGTCCACCATCCGCACCATGGCCGAGAACATCCAGGAGAGCGTGCTGGCCTTCCAGCAGATCGTCGCCGGCACCAACCAGCAGCAGATCGGCCTGGAACAGGTGATCCAGGCGCTGCAGAACATCCGCGAGGCCAGCAGCCAGACCGCCGCCGGAACCCGCCAGTTGGAAGGCGCCGCCGCCAACCTGAACAACCTCGGCCAGGGGCTGGTCGAGGCGGTGCGGAACTACCGGGTGTGATGCGGGTGTTCTTTTCCCCCGCACCCTATCAAGGCATCGCACTCGGCGATGATCACCCTCTCCCGTCCCGGGAGAGGGAGGGGACCCACGCCGCAGGCGTGGGGAGGGTGAGGGGTCGCGCAAGGAACCCGAACCGCATGGTTCCTTGGAATACCCCTCACCCTTCCCATGCTTTGCATGTGCCCCTTCCCTCTCCCGGGGCGGGAGAGGGAGCCACCCGGAGCGCCTGATGGACATCCGCCAGCGCCTGCTCGCCGCGTTCGAGCTTGAGCACAAGGATCATCTCGCGGTGATCCGCGCCGGGCTGCGCGAGGCCGAGGCGACGGGGGAGGCGCCGGACCTCGTCGACATCCACCGGCGCGCCCACAGCCTGAAGGGCGCCGCCCGCGCCGTCGACCTGCCGGAGGTGGAGGCGATCTCCCACCGTCTGGAAGCCGCCTTCATTGCGGTGCAGAAAGGCGAAACGGAACTGGACGCCGCCGCCATCGCCGTGGTGCGCCGGGCGCTGGACGCCATCGAGGATCTGGTCGCCTGGTCGCTGCAGGGCGGAGAGGAGGTAGAGATCGCCGGCGTGCTGGCCGATCTCGACGGTCTGGCCGGTGGCCGGAACGGCGAACCCCCGCCGCCGGCCCGAAGCACGGCGGCACCGGTGCGCCCGGCACGGGCGGAACGCCGGGCGCCGCGGCCGCGCGCCGAGGCGGTCGACGCCGACTCCGCGGCGTTGGTCCGCATCGCGGCGCAAGGGCTGGAGCGGCTGTCGGAGACCGCGTCGGCCCTGCTGCCGGAGGTGGAGGCCCAGGCCGGGCTGGGCGAGGAATTGCGGGCGATGCGCCGGGAATGGCGGGCGCTGGACCGGGCGTGGCGCCATCTGCGGGGGCAGATCGGGCGCGGCGCCCAGGTAGACAAGGATGCGGATGCGCTGGACGGGCGCGGCGCCCTGCCGGCGCTGATGGCGTTCGAACGGCGCTTCCGCGCGCTGGGCGGGGCGTTGGATTCCGCGCATCGCAGCCATGACCGGCTGCTGTGGTCGATGCGGCGCTGGGGCGGCGGCTTCCAGCAGGACATGCGGCGCCTGCGCATGCTGCCGGCGGAAAACCAGCTGAGCGGGCTGGGCCGCATGGTGCGCGACATCAGCCGGGCCGAGGGCAAGGAGGTCGAGGTCGACGTCCGCGGGCTGGAGGTGGAGGCCGACCGCGCCGTCCTGCAACGGCTGAAGGACCCGATCCTGCACATCGCGCGGAACGCCATCAGCCACGGCATCGAGACGCCGGCGGAGCGGCTGGCGCTGGGCAAGCGGCCGGCCGCCCGCGTGACCATCGCGGCGTCGGTGGAGGGCTCGCGCCTGCGCCTGCGCATCGAGGATGACGGGCGGGGGCTGGACCGCGGCGCGATCCTGCGCAAGGCGGCGGAGCGCGGGCTGATCGACGCCGACGAGCTGTCGTCGGGCGAGGAGATGCCGCTCGAACGGCTGACCGAATTCCTGTTCCAGTCCGGCTTCTCCACCGCCGCCCGCACCACCGAACTGGCCGGGCGCGGCATGGGGCTGGCCATCGCCCGGCGGGAGGTGGAGCGGCTGCAGGGCAACCTGACCATCGCCGACCGGCCGGACGGCGGCACCGCCGTCACCATCGAGGTTCCGCTGAGCCTGTTGAGCCAGCGGCTGGTCTTCGTCGCCGTGCAGGACCAGATCCTGGCGATCCCGTCGGCCGACGTGGTCCGGCTGCGCACCACCACCGCGGAATCCCTGTTCTCCGGCGTCGGCACCCCGATGATCCGCATCGGCGAGGAGGAAATCCCCGTCACCTCGCTGGCGGCACTGCTGGGCATGGAGGCGCCGGTGGTGCCGAGCGCCGAACGGTCGCTGTCGCTGGTGGTGGTGCGGGCGGCGGACCGGCGACTGGCGCTGGCGGTCGACCGCTTCGTCGCCACGCGCGAGACGGTGGTGACCGCGGCGGATGAGATCGGGCTCGATTCCGGGCGCTATCTCGGCACCGCGCTGATGGACGATGGCGGGCCGGCGCTGGTGCTGAACATTCCCGGCCTGATGCCGCTGCCCGGCAGCGTCCTGCCCGCCCCGGCCCGCCCTGCGGAGGAGGCCACCCCTGCCCGCGCGCATATCCTGGTTGTCGATGACAGCATCACCACCCGCACGCTGGAAAAGAGCATCCTCGAAGCCCATGGTTATCGGGTGACGCTGTGCGTGGACGGGCGCGAGGCCCTGGAGCGCCTGTCGGAAGGGATGGAGGTTGGCCTGATCATCAGTGACGTCGAGATGCCGCGCATGGACGGTTTCGCCCTGTTGCAGGCGGTGAAGGCGGACAAGCGTCTGGCGGAGATCCCGGTGATCCTCGTCACCTCGCGCGCCAGCGACGAGGACCGCGAACGCGGCCTGCGGCTGGGCGCCGACGCCTACATCGTCAAGACGCGCTTCGACCAGAACGAGCTTCTGGCCGGCATCCGGCGGCTGCTGTGAGCGGGCCGGAGAAAGCGGGCTCCCGACGCATCCGTGTGCTGGTGGTCGAGGACAGCCCCGTCATCCAGCAGCTGCTCAGCCACGTCATCGGCGCCGACCCGCGGCTGGAGGTGGCAGGCATCGCATCCAGCGGCGAGCAGGCGCTGCGGATGATCGAGCGGGCGGCGCCCGACGTGGTGTCGCTCGACATCCGCCTGCCGGGCATCGACGGGTTCGAGGTGACCAGCCGCATCATGCGGCAGAACCCGCTGCCGATCGTGGTGGTGGCGTCGGACGTGCGCGACCTCGACATCCCCATGCGGGCGCTGCAGGCCGGCGCGCTGGCGGTGGTGGAGAAGCCGGGCAGCGTGGCGCGCGCCGATTACCAGACGGTGGCGCACCATCTCTGCACCCAGCTGGTCATCATGAGCCAGGTGAAGGTGATCCGCCACCGCATCACCGCCCGGCCGCCGCGGCCGGCCACCGGTGCCGCCCCGTCCGATGGCGCCGCCGACGGCGGGCTCCCCGAGGCGGCGGTGACGGCCGACGGGCGCCCGCGGCGATTCCGGGCGGTCGGGCTGGTCGCCTCCACCGGCGGGCCGGCGGCGCTGGCGCGCATCCTGAAGGACTTGCCGCCGGGCTTTCCGTTGCCGGTCTTCGTGGTCCAGCATATGGGCGCCCCCTTCATGGCCGGCTTCGCCAACTGGCTGGGCACCGTTTCTCCCCTGCCGGTGAAGCTGGGCGAAGCGGGGCTGGTCCCACGGCCCGGCACCGTCTATGTGGCGCCCGGCGACCGCCACATGCTGGTGGAAGGCGGCACCATCCGCCTGTCCGACGACCCGCTGGTCTGCGGCCAGCGCCCGTCCGGCGAGGAGCTGTTCCGGTCGATGGCGCGCGCCCATGGCGCGTCCGGAATCGGCGTGCTGCTGACCGGCATGGGCGAGGACGGCGCGCGGGGATTGGTGGACATGCATAAGGTTGGGGCCTACACCATTGCCGAACACGCCTCCACGGCAGTGATCCACAGCATGCCCGGCACCGCGGTGCGGCTGGGCGGTGCGGTTGAGGAACTGCCTCTCGACCGGGTGGCCGGACGGCTGCTGCAACTGACCTCCGACGATATGATGGCGTCATGAACGGACTCCGCACCTTGGTTGTCATGGGTTCCCAGACGCAGGGGCTTCTGCTGAAGCTGCTGCTGGAGGAACGCGGCGTGGAGACCGTCTGCGTCGACGGGGTGGAACCGGCCCTGGCCGAGATCGCCGGCAGGCCGCAGGATCTGCTGATCGTCGAGGGCGAGCTTGCCGGCCCGACCGGTCTGGCGGAACTGCGGGCGCGCAGCGATGCCGCCGTGCTGGTGCTCGGCCGCGGCGACGGCGAGCATGACCCGTCCGACCCCAAGGCGGTGGTGGACGATGCCTGCGCCGTGCTGGAGCGGCGCAGCGCGCCCCCGACCGTGCCGGAGATTTTCCGCCGCGCCCGCATCCTGATCGTCGATGACAGCGCGACCTACCGCGAATTCCTGCGCGCCGAGCTGGAGCAGGAAGGCTGCACCGTCACCGCCGCCCGCAATGCCGACGAGGCGGTGGCGGCGCTCTCCGGCGGCGGGCTGGACTGCGTCATCCTGGACCTGGTGATGCCGGGAACCAGCGGCACGCAGCTCTGCGAAAGATTCGACAGGTTCCGGCGCCAGCGCGGCCTGTTCTTCCAGATCGTCATCCTGACCAGCCAGGACGACGAAGAGCAATTGATGATCAGCCTGAATGCCGGCGCCGATGATTTCGTTGGAAAGGCACAGGAAATGGATGTCCTGAAGGTCCGCCTGATGGCGCTTCTGCGGCGGAAATATTTTGTTGAGGACCATCTGATGCGGTTGCCGCGGCCTTCACCATCCGCATAGGAGGGAGTAGAGCCATCGTGTGATTTCACAAGTCCGATCGTCCGATTATTCTCTGCGGGCTTTTCGAAACTGTCCGACGGTCGAGCCGGCGCCCATGGCGATCAGCCTCAAGCCCTTCCACGGGACCTCGATCCCCAAAGATACCGACGCGAAAGACACCGACGCGATGCCCCGATCCTCGGCCAACCCAATGTCACCGACCGATCAGCGTTACCGGGAGTGTCTGGACAATGCACGGCGCGTCTGCGCCGCCGGCACGGTCCCGACCATGCTGGTGATCGGCGGGCCGGAGATGGCTGCCGTCCGCTGCAACGAGCCGCTGGCCGCCCTGCTGAACCGCCCGCGCGCCGCCACCCGCGACGAGAGCGGCCCCAGCCTGCTGCCCGGCGGCTGGACGGCGGTTGCCGACGCGCTGCGCCCGCTCTATGTGGACGAAGGGGATCCGACGGCGGCCGGCCGGCCGGAATCGTCGCTGCTGAACCTGCCGACCAACCCGCCGCTGAGCCTGCGCGCCGCGCCGCTGCTGGTCGACGGGCATGTGGTGGGAGTGCTGGCCTCGGCGACGCTGGACGGCGCCATCGCGCAGATGGCCGAGACCATGCGGGCGGAGGTGGCGCGGACCACCGCGGCGCGTTCCCGCTTCCTCGCCTCGGCCAGCCATGACCTGCGCCAGCCCTTCCAGGCGATGCGGCTGTTCCTCGACGCGCTGACCAGCCAGGTCGACGGCAATGCGCGGGCGACCCGCACCGCCGGGATGCTGGCCAACGCCATGACGGCGGGCGAGCAACTGCTGAATGCCCTGCTGGACATCTCCACACTGGACGCCGGAACGGTGGAGCCAGACCTCCAGCCGGTTTCGGTGGATGGTCTGCTGCAGTCGCTGGCCGAGGAATTCCGCCCGCAGGCGGAGGAGAAGGGCCTGCGCCTGCGCGTCCATGTGCCGGATGTGGCGGGCGGAGCGGTCACCCGCAGCGACCCGATCCTGCTGAGCCGCATCGTCCGCAACCTGCTGGCCAACGCCATCCGCTACACCCAGCGCGGCGGCATCCTGCTGGGCCTGCGCAAGCGTGACGGGCAGTGGCGGATCGAGGTGTGGGACACCGGCTTCGGCATCCCGCAGGACAAACTGGACGTCATCTTCGACGAGTTCCACCAACTGACCAACCCCAGCCGCGACCCGACCCGCGGCCTGGGCCTGGGCCTGGCCATCGTGCGGCGGCTGTCGGTATTGCTGCAGGCACCGATCGAGGTGCAGTCGCGGTCGGGGCGCGGGTCGGTCTTCGCCGTCACCGTGAACCGGCTGGAGGGCGAGGCGCCGGCCGACACCCCGACGGTCGGGGGGCACGTCGACGGCGGCCCGTCGGGGGTGCCGCTGGACGGAATGCGCATCCTGGTGGTGGACGACGACAGCATGGTGCTGTCCGGCCTGCTGCTGACTCTGGAAAGCTGGGGCTGCACCTTCGTCTCCGCATCGAACATGCGCGAGGTCTTCGCGGCGGTCGATGGGCTGGAGGGACCGCCCGACGCCATTCTGACCGACCTGCGCCTGCCGGGAAAGGTGTCCGGCTTCGACGTGATCGACCGCGTGCGCAAGCTGTTCAAGGCCGACATCCCCGCCGTGGTGCTGACCGGCGAGACCGCGCCGGAATCCCTGCTGGAGGGCCAGCGCCGCGGCTGCGCCTTCCTGCACAAGCCGCTGCACCCCGGCGAACTGCGCCGGGTTCTGGAGGAGGTGCGGCGGGACGGGAAGACGGCCTGCTAATCCCGCGGCGGGCTCTGCATGTACAGCACCAGCAGCCGCACGAGGCTCTCCAGCGCGTCGGCATGGATGCGCTCGTAGCCGTGCGAGGCGTCGATGCCGAAGCAGACCAGCGCCGTGCGGATGTCGTTGCCAGCCTCGATGGCGGACGCGCTGTCGCAGCGGTAATAGCGGAAGACGTCGCGCTGGTGCGGGATGTTCTGCGCCTGACATAAGGTCAGCAGCGAGTGGGTCAGCGCCATGTCGAAGGGGCCGGTGCTGTCGGCCATGGCGATGGTGACGCCGAATTCGCTGCTGTTCTGGCCGGGGGCGGTGGTGCCGTTGTCGATGGTCACCATCTCCGCCACGTCCTGGTGCAGGATCGACGAGGCGCCGGACCCGACCTCTTCGGAAATCGTGAACAGCAGGTGGCAGTCCACCGGCAGGGCGGCTCCGGCCTCCACCACCGCCTTGGCCGCGCCCAGCATCACCGCCACGCCCGCCTTGTCGTCGAGATGGCGGGAGACGATGTAGCCGTTCTCCAGGAATTCCGGCTGCGGGTCGATGGCGACGAAATCGCCGATGTTGAAGCCGCGCTCCTCCAGATCGCGCCGGTTGGCGACGGGTACGTCGACGCGCAGTTCCACCTGCTGCCAGTTGACCGGCTGGGTATCGACCTCCTTGTTGAAGGTGTGTCCCGACGCCTTCAGCGGCAGGATGGTGCCGCGCCAGGGGCCGCGGTCGGTCAGCACGGTGCAGCGCGCGCCCTCGGCGAAGCGGGACGACCAGTGGCCGATGGGGACCAGTTCCATCCGGCCATTGTCCTTCAGCATCTTCACCTGGGCGCCCAGCGTGTCGACATGGGCGACCAGCGCCCGATCCGGGCTGCCCCGCACGCCCTTCAGGTCGGCGCGGATGGCGCCGCGACGGGTCAGCTCGTAGGAGATGCCCATCCGCTCCAGCTCGGCGCAGCACAGCCGGACCACGTCGGTGGTGTAGCCGGTCGGGCTGGGCGTGGTCAGCAGCCGGTAGAGGATGTCGGTGACATAGCCCATGTCGATGGGCAGCGGCACGGCCATGGTTGGATTTTCCTCCTGCTGAGGCGCCTGCACTGGCCCCCACCTAACCTCCCCCTCAGAACACTCCCCGCGTCTGCGGGAACAGCAGGTCGACGAAGCGTTCCGCCGTCGGCTGCGGTTCGTGGTTGGCGAGGCCGGGGCGCTCGTTCGCCTCGATGAAGACGTAGCCCGGCCGGTCCGGCGCCTCGACCAGCAGGTCGAACCCCACCACCGGGATGTCCAGCGCGCGGGCGGCGACGGTCGCCACCTCCACCAGTTCGGGATGCAGGCTGTCGGTCACGTCGTGGATGGTGCCGCCGGTGTGCAGGTTGGCGGTCTTGCGCACCGGCAGAACCTCCCCCGCCGGCAGCACGTCGTCCAGCGACTTGCCGGCGGCGGCAAGGCAGCGTTCGGTCTCGGCGTCCAGCGGGATGTGGCTCTCCCCGCCGGTGGCGGCGGCTCGGCGGCGGCTCTGCGCCTCGATCAGCTCGCGGACGCTGTGGGTGCCATCGCCCATGACCTCGGCCGGGCGGCGCACCGCGGCAGCGACCACCTTCTTATCGATGACGACGATGCGCAGATCCTGCCCTTCGCAGAACTGCTCCAGCAGCACGGTGTCGCAATGCTGGCGGGCCGACGCGACGGCACGCTCCATCGTTTCGGCATCGCGCACGTCCACGGTGATGCCGCGGCCCTGCTCGCCACGGGCCGGCTTCACCACGATGCGGCCATGCGTCTCCAGGAAGGCGGCGTTCTCCGCAGGCTCCCCCGCCACCGCCTGGGCGGGGACATTCAGGCAGGCGCGCTCCAGCACGCGCCGCGTCACCGCCTTGTCGTCGCAGCGGCTCATGGCGACGGCGGTGGTCAGCTCGCTGAGGGATTCGCGGCAGACCACGCTGCGCCCGCCCCAGGTCAGGCAGAAATAGCCGGCCTCCGCGTCCAGCACGTCGACACCGATGCCGCGCCGCCGCGCCTCGTTGACGATGATGGTGGCGTAGGGGTTCAGCCGCTCGCCGGGCTGCGGTCCGGTGAACAGCCGCTCGTTGATCGGGTTCTTGGTCTTCAGTGCGAAGGCCGGGATGCGGCGGAAATTCAGCTTCTCATACAGCGCGATGGCGTTCTCGTTGTCGTGCAGCACCGACAGGTCGAGGAAGGCGCGGCCGCGTGCCTGGACATGCTCCGCCACCGTGCGGACCAGCGTCTCGCCGATGCCCGGAAATGAGGCCTGCGGATCGACCGCCAGGCACCAGAGCGAACTGCCGTTCTCCGGATCGGCGAAGGCATGGCCATGGTCGACCGCCGTGACCGAGCCGATCACCTCGCCGGTGGCGTCGTCGCAGGCGACGAAATGGGTCAGCACCCGGCTGTTGCGCGTCGCGACCAGGAAGGAGGCGGAAACCGGCACCATCCGCCGCCGGGCATAGATGCGCTGCACGCCTTCCGCATCCTCGCGCGTGCGCAGGCGGCGGACGCTGTAGCCCTTGGGCCGGCGCCGCGACGGGCGGTAGTCGGTCAGCCAGAGCCGGAAGGTGTGGGAGGGATCGAGGAACAGCTCCTGCGGGGCGCGGGACAGGGCGACATGCGGGTCCTGCAGGTAGAAGACGATGTCGCGGGTGCCCGGCGCCTCCTGCCGCAGGGTGTCGATCATGCGGTCGAGATCGTCGAAGGTGTGGGCGAAGATCAGCCGGCCCCAGCCGCAATCGACCACCACGTCGGCGCGCGGCGCCTCGGCCACCGCGCCCTGCCCGGCCGCTTGCCCGGCCCCCTGCCCGGCCGCCGGCGGGCGGCCGGTGTAGCGCCGGGTGTGGCGCAGGCTGGCGCTGGCGGCGCGCTCCAGCCGGTGCGGTTTCACTCGGGCGTAGCTCATGGGGTCCCCCTGATCGTCGGATGCGGCTCCATGTTCGGAAAACATCCCGGAATGCGGATCGGTCCCGCGCCCGGATGCCCCGGCGGAGCGCTTGTTTGGTATGGAATGGCCGGATGGGCTGTCAGAAGCCCTGTTCCTGGAACCAGAATTCCAGCAGCGCCACCTGCCACAGCTTCGACCCGCGCAAGGGCGTGATGTGGCGTTCCGGGTCGGCCAGCAGCCGGTCCAGATAGTCGCGCCGGAACAGGCCGCGTTCGCGCGCCGCAGGGGCGCTCAGCACGTCGCGCACCAGCTCCAGGAAGGGACCGCGCAGGTATTTCAGCGCCGGTACCGGGAAATAGCCCTTCGGCCGGTCGATCACCTCGGCCGGGACGACGCGGCGGGCCGCCTCCTTCAGGACGTATTTGCCGCCCTCGGCCAGCTTCATTTCGGCCGGGATCCGGGCGGCCAGCTCCACCAGCTCGTAATCGAGGAAGGGCACGCGCGCTTCCAGCCCGGCGGCCATCGTCATGTTGTCGACCCGCTTCACCGGGTCGTCCACCAGCATCACCGTGGTGTCGAGCCGCAACGCCTTGTCCACCGCCCGCTCGGCGCCGGGCATGGCGAACTGACGCTCCAGCCAGCGGCGGGAATGGTCCTCGCCGAGGAAGCGCGGGTCCAGCGCGTCGACCATCTCCGCATGGTCGCGGTCGAAGAAGACGCGGGCATAATCGCCGACGGCGTCGCTGCTTTCCAGCAGCGGCGGGTACCAGTGATAGCCGCCGAACACCTCGTCGGCGCCCTGGCCCGACTGCACCACCTTCACCTGCTTCGCCACCTCCTGCGACAGCAGGAAGAAGCCGATGTTGTCGTGGCTGACCATCGGCTCCGACATGGCGCGCACGCAGTCGCGCAACTCGGGCAGGGCACGGGCGGAATCGACGAAGATGCGGTTGTGGTCGGTGCCGAAATGTCGGGCGACGATGTCGGAATACTGGAACTCGTCGCCGCGCTCGTCCCCCACCGTCTCGAAACCGATGGAGAAGGTCTTCAGCCCGCTCTGCCCGTTCTCGGCCAGCAGCGCCGTGATGAGGGAGCTGTCCAGCCCGCCCGACAGCAGCACGCCGACCGGCACGTCGGCGACCAGCCGGCGGCGGACGGCGCGGGTCAGCGTCTCCAGCACCAGTTCGCGCCAGTCGGCGAAGTCGCGGCCCTCGTCGCCGGCCTGCGGCCCGAAATTCAGCGACCAGTAATTGGTCTCGCGGCGGGTGCCGTCCGGCTCGACGATCAGGGTGGTGGCGGGGGGAAGCTTGCGCACGCCCTTCAGGATGGTGTGCGGCGCCGGAACGACGGCGTGGAAGCTCATGTAATGGTGCAGCGCCACCGGATCGATGTCGGTTTCGATGCCGCCTGACGCCACCAGGGCCGGCAGGGAGGAGGCGAAGCGCAATCCACCCGGAATGTCGGCGAGGTAGAGCGGCTTGATGCCCAGGCGGTCGCGGCCCAGCACGACGCGTCCGCTGTCGCGCTCGTGGATGGCGAAGGCGAACATGCCGTTCATGCGCTTGACGAAATCCGGCCCCCAGGCGTGATAGGCCTTGATCAGGACCTCGGTGTCGCCGTCGGAGAAGAAGCTGTAACCAAGCCCGGCCAGTTCCTCGCGCAGTTCGCGGTGATTGTAGATGCAGCCGTTGAAGACGATGGCGAGGCCGAGGGCGGAGTCCACCATCGGCTGTTGCGATGCCTCGCTGAGGTCGATGATCTTCAACCGGCGATGGCCGAAGGCGACGCGGCCATGGGCGAACAGGCCATGGCCGTCCGGCCCGCGCGCCTCCAGCCGGTCGCACATGGCCTGGACCGCAGCCGTGCTGGCCGCCTCGCCGGTCTTGAAACGTATCTCGCCACTCAGTCCGCACATCGGCTGTCGAGCCTCCTCGTTGGTTCAGGACGAAGGGGCGCTCGACCCGCAAGAAGGGCCAAACACCGGGGGCGCCGGCTGCGGAATGCGGCCGCCACCCGTTGGGAGCGTTCGTGGATGCCGGCCCTTCTCCCGCTCGATGCACCACCGGCACCCGCGCGGCATAACGGTTGGCGGCGCCCAAGGTTCCCCGGCGGCGGCGTTTTGGGGATGGCTTCCCTTCAAAGTTTGAAGAAATTGCGCAGGCGGGCCAGCAGCGCCTGCGATTCCGCCGGCGGAGGCGGGGCGACGCCCTGCTGGCGGTTGCGCTGGACGGTGTTGCGGGACTGGCGGTCGGCCATCAGGTCGGCCAGCCGCTCGGCCAATTGCGGACGCTGGCGCAGCACGGGGTCGAGATGGCTGCGCGCCAGCTCGTACACCACAGCGTCGGTGCAGGCGACGACCGAGGCGCTGCGCGGCTGGCCGGTCAGCAGCGACATCTCGCCGAACAGGTCGCCCGGCCGCAGGCGGGTCAGGTGGATCACGCCCGGATGCTGGCCGTCATCGGAGTCGGCAGGGCCGTCGGCGGCCGGAGCGGCGACCTCGACGTCGAACGCACCCTCCGCGATCACGAACAGCGATTCCCCGGCCTCGCCCTGGCGGACGGCGGAGGTGCCGGCCGGGAGTTGGACCTCGCGCATTGCTTCGGCCAGCGCCCCCAGTTCCTCGTCGTCGAAGGCGTCGAACAGTTGCAGTTGACGCAGCAGGTTGTGCCGCAACAAGTCGGTATCCGCATGGACGGGCTGGTGCTCGCGAACCTCCTGCTTCGGACAGGCAGGCCCGATCCCGGCGCGGGCGAGGTTGCCCATCACCGCCGTCAGCACGGCATCCCGCACCAGCGCCACCCGACCGCCGTCGTCGGCCCAGAAGCGGGCCTGATAGGAGATGCCGTTGGGCGTCACCGCCTCGACGATCACGTCGGGACGCGGGGTGGGCAGAACGCCGTCGGCGCAGAGCATGGCGGACAGCAGGATGCGCTTTGCGCGCTCCACCGGAACGTCATGGTCAAGCAGGATCGGCACGGAAGCGCGGAAGGCCGGGCTGGGACGGCTGAAATTGACGAAGCGGCTGCCGGCGACGATGCCGTTCGGCACGATGACGGCGGTGCCGTCGCCGGCGATCAGGCGCGTGGCGCGCCAGTTGATCTCGTCGACCCGGCCGGCCACGCCGGGCGACAGTTCCAGCCAGTCACCGATATGATAGGGGTGCTCGACGTTCAGTGCGATGCCGGCGAAGATGTCGGCAATGATATTGCGGAGCGCGAAGCCAAGCACGGCAATGGCGACGCCGGAGGTCGCCAGCAGCCCGGTCACCGGCTGTTCCAGCACGAAGGCCAGGATCGCCAGCACCGCGACGCCATAGACGAAGAAGCGCAGCAGATCGGCCAGCAGCCGTGGGAAGCGGGGCGGCCGGGGCGTGCCATCAGGATTGGTGCCGCCATTTCCGGCCGCCAGCAGGTCGATCAGGCGCGCGCCGCCCCAGGCGGCTATCAACCAAGCGGCCGATGCGACGGCGATGTCGAGTCCGTTGCTGAGCGATCGGCCGACGACGGGCTCCAGATGGCCGTGCAGCCAGGGTTTGGCTGCGACCAGGGCGGCCAGCAGGGCAAGCAGCAGGGCGGGGATGGACAGACGCCGCAAGGCGTTCATCGGACGGGGTTCTCCTCGGCAGCCGGCCACCCTTGGCCGGGCGAGGTGCGACGATGGCACAAACACGCGCCATCCCGTCAAGCAAGCAATCGCTTCAGAGACTTGTGTGTTCAGACACCGACCGGCTGCCGGACCGGTCGGGACAGCCCCATCACGAAGTCGCCGATCACCGGGTCGGCCCCCGCGACCTTGCCGGCGAAGGCATAGGCGCGGCACAGCACGGCGAGGGCGGTTTCCGGATCGCAACTCCTGCGCCGGAACGCCTGGGCGTCGCGCAGGGGGGCGAATTCGTCGTCCCAGAAATCCGGGTCGTCCAACGGTCCGAAGTTCATCGCCCAGAACCCGAAGGAACGCTCCGGCCGTTCCCAGCGGCCGAGCACGGCGAGGTTGCGGTGCCGCGTGTCGCTGGAGATGCGGGCGAACAACGTACCGATGGCGTCCGCCTCCCCCTCCAGCACTTGAAGGAAGGTGCCTTCATGCTCGATCAGGAAGCCGGTGACGCCCAGACGCCGATTGTTTGAAGAACTTCGCACACAAATGTCTGCCAGCGCCGAAAACGGCAGCAAAGCGACGGCATCGCTGCGATAGAGAAGAGTGAGCATCGGTTCCCTCCACCTCTTGCCCCACCTTACGGCAATAATGATGAGGAAACTGACAATCAGTAACCCTTTCTTTCGTCGATTCAGTGTCGCACCCGGCGGACATATCCGGGATGGCGGTGAGGCGGATTGCCGCCCACCGTCAGGCCGGGGTTGACACAGATCGGAGGATTTCCCCTCAAATGATCTCCCGCGCGCGGTCCTTGAACACCGTGGCGGCGATCTTCAGCGCGTCGGGGGTGCCGCGGGCCAGCGCCTCGGCGAAATGGGCGGCCTGCTTGGCCTTCACCTTGGGCGGCATCGGCGGCTCGTTGGTGTCCACGAGGCAATCGACCACCACGGGGCCGGGATGGGCCAGGGCGGCGTCCAGGATGGCGCCGCAATCCTTGGGGTCGCGGATGGTGAAGCCCTTGCCGCCGCAGGCCTCCGCCACCTTGGCGAAGTCGATGGGGTGCAGGTCGCAGACATATTCGGGATTGCCCAGCATCGCCATCTGCTCCCACTTGATCTGGCCGAGCGAGCTGTTGTTGTTGATGATGACCTTGACCGGCAGATCGTACTTCACCGCCGTCACGAAATCGGCCATCAGCATCGAGAATCCGCCGTCGCCGACATAGGCGATCACCTGCCGGTCCGGATAGGCAATCTGCGCGGCGATGGCATAGGGCAGCCCCGGCGCCATTGTGGCGAGGTTGCCGGACAGCGAATGCATCTGACCGCGCTTCACCGGGATCTGGCGCGCCCACCATGTGGCGATGGTTCCGCTGTCGCAGGCGACGATGGCGGTGTCGGTCAGCCGCTTGCCCAGCTCCCAGGCCGCCACCTGCGGCTTCATCGGCATGTCCTGGCGGGTGCCGCGTTCCCCCATCAGGCGCATCCACTCCGCCTTGCCGGCCTGCGCCTTCTCCAGGAAGCTGCGGTCATCGTGACGCTGCACCCGCTCGGTCAGGATGTCCAGCGCCAGCCGGCAATCGCCGACCAGCCCGGCCTCCACCGGGTAACGCAGGCCGATGCGGGCGGCGTCGATGTCGATCTGGATGCCGCGGGCCTGATCCGGCTTCGGGTAGTATTCGATGTAGGGGAAGGTGGAACCGGCGATCAGCAGCGTGTCGCAGGTCTCCAGCGCGGTCTGCGACGGCTCGGTGCCCAGCAGGCCAACCGATCCGGTGGTGTAGGGGCTGTCGTCCGGCACCGCCGCCTTGCCGAGCAGCGCCTTGACGATCACCGCCCCGGTCTTCTCCGCAAGCCGTTCCAGCTGGTCCGTGGCGTTCAGCGCGCCTTGGCCGGCCAGGATGACGATGCGCTTGCCGGCGTCCATGATCTCCACCGCGCGCCGCATCTCGGCCTCAGACGGAACCGGCAATTCGGGGGCGAACAGGGCGGTGTTGTGGCCCTTGACGTTGCGCGGCGCCCGCATGTCGTCGCCGGCCGCCTGATCCTGCAGATCGACCGGGATGGTGATGTGGGCGACGCCGCGATGGGCCAGCGCCGTGCGGCAGGCCAATGTCGCGATGTTGCGGACATGGGCGGCGCCCATGATGCGCTGGTTGAAGACCGACACGTCCTGGAACACCTTGTCCAGTTCCACGTCCTGCTGGGTGTGGGTGCCGACGAGGTCGTGATATTGCAGCCCGGTGATCGCCAGAACCGGCTGGTGGTCCAGCTTGGCGTCGTAGAGGCCGTTCAGCAGATGAAGTCCGCCGGGGCCGGAGGTGGCGAGGCAGACGCCCAGCCTCCCGGTGAACTTGGCATAGCCGCAGGCGGCGAGGGCGGCGGCCTCCTCGTGCCGGACCTGGATGAAGCGGATCTCGTCCTTGCGCTGGCGCAGCGCCTCCACCACGCCGTTGATGCCGTCGCCGGGAATGCCGAAGATGGTGTCGACTCCCCAATCCACCAGGACGTCCACCAGGATGTCGGCTGCCGTGCGTGCCATGGGTCTACTTCCTCGCCGGGTTCGTGTCGTCTTGAGCCCAGCAACAGGAGGCTTCCCGGGCGGTTCCCTCACCGGCAGGTGCTGAAGGCGCCCATGTCCAGGTGGAAGTGGTTGCGGTGCGCCTCGTTGTAGTCGGGACCCAGCACCACGTCGAAGAAGCGGCAGGCGCCGTCGCGCACGTCGCGCAGGAAAGCGGCCTTGCGGTCGTCGCCGGTCTTCTTCCAGTCGTTCAGAACGCTGATCCGTGTGCCGTCGGCCAGAACGAAGGCGCCGAGGTCGATGGCGTTGGCGCTGGCATGCTCGCTGCGCCGCCCCTCCGCCCGGCCATAGACGTTGCGGCAGGCGTAGGTGCCGAGATGCTCGACACGCGCCACCTTCTGGCCGAAATGCGTTTGCGCCGCCGGCTGCAGGGCGTTCGCCTCGAACAGGGTCCAGGCGGCGGCGAGCCCGCAGGTGGCGAGAAAACCGCTGCTGAAGGCGAGGTCGGAACGCGAAACGCGCACCACCCCCTGCAAGGCGCAATTCTCGCCGGAGTCGCGGTCGAGCACAGAAGCGAAATGCAGGCCCGTGTTGCCCAACGCCGCCCTGCACTGCTCCGGGTCGCGCTCCAACCGCGACAGCTTGAATCCGGTCAGCCAGTCCGGCTCCGCCCGCAGGTCGAGCGGCGCCCAGGGATCGTAGCGCGGCGGCACGGCGATCAGCCCGCCCCACACCCCGGCCGCCGCCCCGGCCAGCGCCAGCAGGACCAGCAGCGCCAGCCATCGCAGCAGCCTTGCCATCATGGATCGTCTAGCGGTCCAGCAGCCCGTGGCGCCGGTGCCAATCCTCCAGCGATTCCTCCGGATACCGGGCGAAATGCACGTCGTTCGGGCCGCTGGGCACCTCCACCCAGGGCGCCTTGAAGTCCAGCATGATGTGCACCCGCTCCGGCGGGGTCGGCAGCGGCGTGTCGATGGCCGAGGCGAAGGGGTGGACCAGTTCCGGCCAGGCCGGGTCCTCCGCCCACAGCGCAGTGCCGCAGTGCTTGCAGAAATGGCGGTGCGACGGGCCGAGGTGGGTATGGCCCGGATGGTCGGGATCGTCGATGGGCGCGCGCCACATCTCCACGGCCTCGCGTCCCTCCACCTCCAGCGTGTCGGCATCGCCGCCCAGGTTGATGGCGTAACCGCCGCCACCGGCGCTCTTGCGGCAGATCGTGCAGTAGCAGTGCATGTAGGGCACCGGCGTCGGCGAGTTCAGCGTGAAGCGGACGGCACCGCAACGGCAGGAACCGGAGAGTTTCATGGCAGGGGGTCTCCAGGAATCTATGCCCTCTCCCGTCCCGGGAGAGGGAGGGGACCCACCGAAGGTGGGGAGGGTGAGGGGAAATCCAAGAATCCCGGACCGCATGGTTCCTTGGATCACCCCTCACCCTTCCCATGCTTTGCATGGGCCCCGAAGTCGCTCGCAGGCCTCGCGACTGCATTCCACCTACGATCGCCTTTCGGCGCTCGTCCGGCCTACGGCCGTCGGCTTCATGCCCTCTCCCGGGGCGGGAGAGGGAGCTAAGCCCCAACGAGGGAACGCAGCGGAAGGGCGGCTGTTACCCCCGGCAAGCCAAGACGCGCCGCCGCACCCCCGCGGCCGGCGGCGCCCCCCCCTGCCAGCAGTCGGAGCGGTCATGTCCCAGCCAACAGGTCCAGCGTCCCAGGGCCATGCCCACACGCAGCCGGCGCCTCCGCCGGAAGCGATGGAGATCACCCTGACCCTCAACGGCAGCCGCAGGACGCTGCATGTCGCGCCCTGGACCAGCCTGCTCGACGCGTTGCGCCTGCATCTCGACCTGACCGGCACCAAGAAGGGCTGCGACCATGGGCAGTGCGGCGCCTGCACCGTGCTGGTCGACGGACGGCGCATCAACTCCTGCCTGACGCTGGCGGTGATGATGGAGGGGCGGAGCGTCACCACCATCGAAGGGCTGGCCAGCGGCGACACGCTCCACCCGCTGCAGGAGGCCTTCGTCGAACATGACGCCTTCCAGTGCGGCTATTGCACGCCGGGCCAGATCTGCTCCGCCGTCGGCATGCTGGAGGAAGGCCACGCCAAGACCGACGACGACATCCGCGAACTGATGAGCGGCAACCTGTGCCGCTGCGGCGCCTATCCCAACATCGTCGCGGCGATCCGGCAGGTGATGGATGGGCAATCGAAAGATGGAGGCAAGCCATGAGGGCCTTCTCCTACGACCGCCCCGACAGCGTCGATGCGGCGCTGCGCGGCGTGGCGGGACAGCCGGGCACGACGACCGAGGCGGCGGTGAAGTTCGTTGCCGGCGGCACAAACCTGCTGGATTTGATGAAGGCCGACGTGATGCGGCCGGAGCGGCTGGTCGACATCTCCCGCCTCAACCTCGACCGGATCGAGGAGACGGAAGGCGGCGGGCTGCGGCTGGGCGCGCTCGCCCGCAATTCCGACACCGCCTATGACGAGCGGGTACAGGCGCGCTATCCGATGCTGTCCAAGGCTATCCTGGCGGGAGCGTCGGCGCAGCTGCGCAACATGGCGACCAACGGCGGCAATCTGTTGCAGCGGACGCGCTGCTATTACTTCTACGACACCGGCACCCCCTGCAACAAACGGGAGCCGGGGACAGGCTGCGGCGCGCTGACTGGCGTCAACCGCATCCACGCCATCCTGGGCGCCAGCGACAGTTGCATCGCCGTCCACCCGTCCGACATGTGCGTGGCGCTTGCGGCGCTGGAAGCGGTGGTGCGCGTCAGCGGGCCGAAGGGCGAGCGGACCATCCCCTTCGCCGAGTTCCACCGCCTGCCCGGCGACACCCCGCACATCGACAGCACACTTGCCGCCGACGAGCTGATCACAGCCATCGATTTGCCGGCGGAGGGCTTCGCCAAACACTCCACCTACCTGAAGGTGCGCGACCGCGCCTCCTACGCCTTCGCGCTGGTTTCGGTGGCGGCGGCGCTGGAGATGGACGGGCAGACGATCCGCACCGCCCGGCTGGCTCTCGGCGGCGTCGCCCACAAGCCCTGGCGCGATGCGACGGCCGAAGCCGAACTGGCGGGCAAGCCGGCCTCGCTGGAGACATTCCGCGAGGCTGCGCGCGTGCTGCTGCGCGACGCCAAGGGCTATTCCCACAACGCCTTCAAGATCGGACTTGCCGAGCGCGCCATCGTCCGGGCGCTGGCCGAAGCCGCCGGAGTGGAGCATCCATGATCGCCAAACCGACCATTCCCGATCCGCTCGACCGTCCCAATGGCTCGCCGGGTGCGCAGATCGGCAAGCCCGTCAGCCGCGTCGACGGCCGGCTGAAGGTGACCGGCGGCGCCAAATACGCCGCGGAGTTCAACACGCCCGGCCTCGCCCACGGCTACATCCTGTCGAGCGCCATCGCCCGCGGCCGGATCCTGAGCATGGATACGTCCAAGGCGCTGGCCCTGCCCGGCGTGTTCCAGGTCTTCACGCACGAGAACCGGCCGAGCCTTGCCTGGTTCGACCGCAAGTGGAAGGACGACGACGCACCCAAGGGCTCGCCCTTCCGCCCGCTGTACGACGCGACGATCCACCATGCGCTCCAGCCCATCGCCCTGGTTGTGGCGGAAAGCTTCGAGTTGGCGCGCTACGCCGCCCGCCTGATCCATGTCGTCTATGAGGCCGACGGGCACCAGACCGACCTGCGCGCGGCGAGCGCCCAGGCCTTCACCCCCGGCAAGGACAAGGGGGGATTCCAGCCGCCGCCGAAGCCGCGCGGCGACGCCGACCGGGCACTGGCCGAGGCGGAGATCAGCGTCGACCTGCACTTCACCCAGGCGGTCGAGCACCACAACCCGATGGAGATGCACGCCTCCACCGTCATTTACCACGATGACGGCACCCTGACCGTCCATGACAAGACCCAGGGGCCGCTGAACACCCAGACCTACGTCTGCAACGTCTTCAACCTGTCGAAGGACGCGGTGCGGGTGATCTCGCCCTTCGTCGGCGGCGCCTTCGGCTCGGGCCTGCGGCCGCAGCACCAGCTGTTCATGGCGGTGCTGGCGGCGACCGCGCTGAAGCGTTCGGTGCGGGTCGAGCTGTCGCGCCCGCAGATGTTCAGCTTCGGCCATCGGCCCGAAACCCTGCAGCGCGTGGCGCTGGGCGCGCGCAAGGACGGCACGCTGACCGCCATGATCCACGAGGCGGTGCAGGAGACCTCGCAGACCGAGAACTATGTCGAGGTCGTCGTCAACTGGTCGGGCCAACAGTACAAATGCGACAATGTCCGGCTCGACTACAAGCTGGCCCGGATGGACACCCACACCCCGCTCGACCAGCGCGCGCCCGGTGCCGCCACCGGCGTCCCGGCGCTGGAAATCGCCATGGACGAGCTGGCGGCCAAGCTGGGCATGGACCCGCTGGAGTTGCGGCTGAAGAACCACACCGAGGTCGATCCCAATACGGACAAGCCCTTCTCCAGCAAGGAACTACGCGCGTGCTTCACGCAGGGGGCGGAGCGGTTCGGCTGGCACAGGCGCAACCATACACCGCGGTCGATGCGGGAGGGGCGGCAACTGATCGGTTGGGGCGTGGCGTCCGGCGTGTGGGACGCCATGCAGGGGCAGGCCGCGGCATCGGCCCGGCTCGGCATCGACGGCACGCTGGTCGTGGGCAGCGCCACCGCCGACATCGGCCCCGGCACCTACACGGCGATGACGCAGATCGCCGCCGACATCCTGGGTCTGCCCATCGAAAGGGTGTCATTCCAGCTGGGCGACAGCAACCTGCCGATGGCACCGCTGCAGGGCGGGTCCTGGACGGTGTCGTCGGTCGGGTCGGCGGTGAAGGCGGTGTGCGACCGGCTGCGCGACAAGCTGGCCGGGCTGGCGGTGGGGCAGAACGACGGGCCGCTGAAGGGGCTGAAGGCCGACGATCTGGTCTTCGCCGACGGCTTCCTGATCGCCAAGGCCGCCCCGTCCCGGCGGATGTCGGTCACCGAGGTGATGCGCGCCAGCGATCTGCTTGTGCTGGAGGACGAGGCGCGCTCTATCCCCTATTACAAGTCGCAGATGCAGCACACGCTCGGCACCCACTCCGCCGTCTTCGCGGAGGTGCGGGTGGACGAGGATCTCGGCACCGTGCAGGTGACCCGCGTGGTCAGCGCGGTCGCCGCCGGCCGCATCATCAACCCGAAGATGGCCCGCAGCCAAGTGCTGGGGGCGGTGGTGTGGGGCATCGGCATGGCGCTGGAGGAGGAGTCGATGACCGACCAGCGCCTGGGCCGGTTCATGAACCACGACTTCGCCGAATACCACATCCCGGTGAACGCCGACGTCCACGACATCGACGTCATCTTCGTCGAGGAGCATGACGACATCGTCAACCCGCTGGGCGCCAAGGGCGTCGGCGAGATCGGCATCGTCGGCGTCCCCGCCGCCATCGCCAACGCCATTTACCACGCCACCGGCAAGCGGCTCTGCGACCTGCCGATCACGGTGGATAAGGTATTGGGGGCATAGATGCAGGGAGGAGGCGCCATGTAGAAGGGCCTCCTCCCCGAACCCACACTTGGCACGGTCGCTCCTCTTTTTGAACCCGTTATCACCGATCCAGTTCGTCGCCGGTCTGTGGCGGTCTGTCCGGCACCCTGTCCAGGAAGGAGCGCAAGCCTGCGCCGGTCGCGGTGCCGGCACGGGCCTTCAGGAAGGAGGCTGCCGTTTCGACGGCACCGACCTTCTCGGCGACGGCGGCGGCGATCCACTGGTTCAAAGACACGCCATCCTCACGGGCCAGCCGGGCAGCGGCATCCTTGACGGACGCGGGCAGCTTCAGGGGGTAGGTCGCCTTGCTCATATCGCCACTCCTCGCAGAAACTCCGCAGGCCGGAGAACCGGAATGCCGAACCGCGGCGCGGCTGCGGCAAAGTCCCGGACATTGTGGGTTACCAGTACATCCGCCCTGCCATTGACCGCCGCCTCCAGCACCATCTCGTCCGCCGGATCGGAAAGTTGGGGCCGCCAGGTGAAACGCACGTCAACGGGTTCCAGAATCGCGGCCAACTCGGCCAACAATCGATCCACATCGGTCCCGTCGAGTCCGTGAACTTCGCGTTGTTCGGGGCGCTTCAACACCGCCTCGTATTCCAGGAACAGGGCAGTGGTCACCAAAGCCCTGAACTGTCCATCCGCAAGAAGGTTGAGCACGGCAAATGACGCACCCCGACGGCTACGCAAGCCGGCGGTCAGAATATTGGTGTCGAGAACCGCTCTCTTCATCCGGTCGATGATATGAGAATTCTCAACGCCAGGCAACGAATGTGACATCCCATAGGATGTCAGGCTGAGACTTCAGCGACCCCAGCCCGCCGGGAGGCCGATGCAGAGAGAAGACGGCGGACCGGCAAACGCAATCTGCAGCGAAACCGTGGGCTTCTTCCGCTCACCCCCGCGCCGCCAGGGTGCGGATCGCCAGCGCCGCGGCGGAGGCGCGGTTCTCCACGCCCAGCTTGGCGAAGACCTGTTCCAGATGCTTGTTCACCGTGCGTGGGCTGATGCCCAGGATTTCGCCGATGTCGCGGTTGGGCTTGCCGTTGGCGATCCACAGCAGGACCTCCGCCTCGCGCACGGTCAGGCCCAGGGCATCGCGCAGGATCGCCTCCTGCCGGCCGGCGGCCGGTTCGCTGAGGCGGAACAGGTACTCGTCAGGGTTGGCAGGGCTGAGATAGGTGAATTCCAGCCGGCGCACGCCCTCGCCATCCGGCAGGTCGAGCGTGAAGCTCTCCGACGCGGCGGCGCCAGGGCTGGCCGCCTGCCGCAGACGGACCAGACCGGCTGCCAGGGTCGCAGCCAAATTGGGGGCCAATTCCGGCCGCACGCCGTCCGTCCCCGGCAGCAGCCCGCCCAGCAGCCGTTCGGCCTGGGGGGTGCACCACAGCAGCCTCCCCTCCCCGTCCGTCGCCAGCAGGAAGCGGCCGGTGGCGTCCAGCGCCGCGCGGGCGCCATAGGCGACGCGGGCGTTGGTCAGGTGGACGCGGATGCGGGCGATCAGTTCGTCCACCACGATGGGCTTGGTGACGTAATCGACGCCGCCGGCCTCCAGCCCCTTCACCACATGTTCGGTGTCGCTGAGGCCGGTCATGAAGATCACCGGCAGGTGCGACAGGTGGGGAATCTGCTTCAGCCGCCGGCAGGTCTCGAAGCCGTCCAGCCCCGGCATGACGGCATCCATCAGGATCAGGTCCGGCGTGATCTGGCCGACCAGTTCCAGCGCGCTTTCACCGTCCACGGCGACCAGCACGGTCAGGTCGGCCTGTTCGATGGCCTCCGTCAGGAATCCCAGCGTGTCGGGGGTGTCGTCCACCACCAGGATCATGTCGCGGCGCTTCATCCTGTCACGGCCCCGTCCACTGCCTCTCCCTTCGGTCCTTTGCCGCTCTCGTCAGCGGCCTCTTCCACCGCGCGCATATAGCCCTTCAGGTCGAAAGCGCGCACCAGCGTCCGCAGGCGTTCGACGAAGGGCGTTGCGGCCGCGTCCTCCGCCTCGATCTCGCGCAGCTTGGCCTCGATCCCGCGAATGTACCCGATCCGGCCCAGTTGGCGCAGGTCATCGAGATGACGCAGCGCAGAGTCCGGCGGCCGGGCGGGTGCCGCCGCAACGACGGGAGCCGGGGACGGCTCTGCAGACTTGACCGCCACCGGCGCCGGCGCAAGCGGTTCCGGCGGCTTTTCCGCCGCATGGATCCATTCCAGCCCGGTCAGCGCCTGAACCCGGTCGAGCAGGGCGTGGATCTCGATGGGCTTGGCGACGAAGGCGTCGTGCGGAGCACGCCCGTCGCCCGGCCCCTGCGCCTCATAGGCGTTGGCGGACACCATGATGATCCGGATGCCGTCGCCGAACTGCCGGCGCAGTCCGTCGGCCACGTCCCAGCCGCTCTCTCCCGGCATGGAGATGTCGAGCATGGCGAGGTCCGGCTTGCACTGCGCCGCCAGTTCCAGACAGCCGGCGGCGTCCGACGCGGTGAACAGCACGAACCCCAGCGGGCGCAGGATGTCGGTCATCAGCGCCAGATGGTCGCGGTCGTCATCGGCCAGCAGGATGGTGATCTGCGGCCCGGCATAGCCGGTGATGGAGCGCCGCTCCGCCTGCTCGCCCGGCCGGTGCATGGCCTCCGACAGCAGCAGGCGGACGGTGAAGACGCTGCCCTGCCCCAGCGTGCTGCGCACGGCGATGTCGCCGCCCATGATCCGGGTCAGCACCCGCGTGATGGTGAGGCCGAGGCCGGTGCCGGCCACCGCCCGCACCGCCGCCCCGCGCCCGCGCTCGAACGGCTCGAAGACGCGGTCGAGATCCTCGTCCCGGATGCCGATGCCGGTGTCGACGATCTCGAACTCGGCGATCTGGCTGCGGTAGCGGACATTCAGCGCGACATGGCCGGTCTCGGTGTATTTCACCGCGTTGGACAGCAGGTTGATCAGGATCTGGCGCAGAATCTTGCTGTCGGTGTGGACCCAGGCCGGCAGGTGCGGCACGCGGGCATAGCGGAACTCCAGCCCCTTGGCGGTGGCCTGGATGCGGAACATGTCGGCCAGCTGGTCGAGGAAGTCGATCAGCTGCACCTTGTCGCGGCTGAGCCGGCGCAGTCCCGATTCGATCTTGGAGATGTCCAGCAGCCCGTCGATCAGGTTCGACAGATGCTCGGCGCTGCGGCGGATGACGCGGACGGCGTCCTGCGGGCGCTGGGTGCTGTTGCTTTCCAGAAGCTGGGCATAGCCGGAGATCGCATTGAGGGGCGCGCGGATCTCATGGCTGACGCCGATGATGTAGCGGCTCTTGGCGGCGTTGGCGGCCTCCGCCACCTCCTTGGCCTTCTGCAAGGCGGCGTCGGTGCGCTCGTGGGCGGCGATCTCGTCCATCAGCATGGCGGTCTGGCGGGCGGTCTCCTCCTCCGCCTTGCGGCGGCTTTCATGGGCAAGGACCAGCAGCCAGGCGGCGACGCCGGACAGGATGAACAGGCAGACGAAGACGGTGAACAGCGCGGCGTGGATCGCCGCCCGTTCCGCCGCGTCGGCGTTGGCGTACTGGAAGTCGATGACGATCAGCACCCCGCCCAGCACCAGCGAGAACAGCGTCATCACCCCGATGAAGTGGCCGGTGCGGGTGTGGACCCCCGCCGCCATCCGCTTGGGCAGCACCCGTTGCAGGCTGTGGGCGATCTGGTCGGCGAAGCGGCTGTCCTTCTTGCACAGATCGTGGCAGCGCGCCTCCAGCGTGCAGCAGAGCGAGCAGATCGGCGCGTCGTAGGCCGGGCAGAAGGCCATGTCCGGCCGTTCGAAGTGATTCTCGCAGATCGAACAGCGGATGGTCGCGGCGTCGCCGGGCAGCGTGTCGGACTTGCGGGCGATGTAGTAGCGGCCCCTGGTCCTCCAGGCGATCAGCGGGGCGGCGGCGAAGGCGACCACCAGCCCGATGAAGGGGGCCAGCGCCTGGGCCACCGGCCCCAGCAGCCCGAAGAAGGCGGTGGTGGAGCACAGCACCGACAGGCCCATCGCCCCGGTGCCGACCGGGTTGATGTCGTAGAGGTGGGCGCGCTTGAACTCGATCCCCGGCGGGCTGAACCGGAGAGGCTTGTTTATGGCGAGATCGGCGGCGACCGCCCCCAGCCAGCCCACCGCGACGTTGGCGTAGAGGCCGAGGATGCTCTCGATCACGCCGAGGATGCCGATCTCCATCAGCAGCAGCGCCAACAGCACGTTGAACACCAGCCAGACGACGCGGCCGGGATGGCTGCGGGTCAGGCGGGAAAAGAAGTTCGACCAGGCGATGGAGCCGGCATAGGCGTTGGTGACGTTGATCTTCATCTGGCAGACCACGACGAAGATGCCGGTCAGCGCCAGCGCCACGGCGGGCGACCCGAACACATCGAGGAAGGCCATGTGGTACATGCTGTTGGGCTGCACCGCGTCCGCCGCCGGCATGCCGTGCTTCAGCGCCAGGAAGGCCAGCAGCGAGCCCGCCGCCAGTTTCAGGCTGCCGATCAGCACCCAGCCCGGCCCGCCGGCCAGCATCGCCGCCCACCAGCGCAAGCGCCCGATGCGGGCCTGGGAGGGCAGGAAGCGCAGATAGTCCACCTGTTCGCCGATCTGCGGCAGCAGCGACAGCAGGACCGAGGCCGCCATGCCGAAGGGCAGCAGCGACAGCCCGCCATCCGGCGCATAGACGCCGGGCAGCGAGGTCCACTGCGCCAGGGTTTCACGGTCGAGCAGGAAGAAATAGGCCAACGGCACGCATTGCAGCAGGATCCACACCGGCTGCGTCGCCCATTGCATGCGGCTGATGAAGCGGATGCCGTAGACGGCGATGGGGATCACCGCCAGCGAACTGATGACATGGGCGACCGACGCCGGAATGCCCAGCACCATGGTCAGCCCGGCCGACATGATGCTGGCCTCGATGGAGAACAGGATGAAGGTGAAGGAGGCGTAGACCAGCGAGGTGATGGTGGATCCGAGGTAGCCGAAGCCCGCCCCGCGGGCCAGCAGGTCGATGTCCACCCCGGCCTTGGCCGCATGGTAGGTGATCGGCAGCCCGACCAGGATGCTGAGCACCGCCACCGCCAGGATGGCGGCCATGGCGTTCTCGAAGCCGTAGGTCAGCGTCACCGCCGCGCCGATCGCCTCGCAGGCCAGGAAGGAGATGGCGCCGAGCGCGGTGTTGGCGACGCGCCATGCGGTCCAGCGCCGCGCCCGCTCCGCCGTGTAGCGGAGCGCATAGTCCTCCATGGTCTGATCGGCGGCGAGCTGGTTGTACTGCCGGCGTTCACGGACGATCCGTTGCCTCGCGCTCATGCCCGTCCGCCGTTTCCGTCCTTGAAGTCCGCCCGACCGCATCGTCGGGAGTTTGGCGGTGGTTGGCAAGCCGCAAGCGCGTTGACAGCATCCGAACCGGCCTCTAGCTGTCGGTCCGCAAGAACCGGAAAAACCCAGAAAGCCCAAGCATGACCGTCGAGCTTGTCGTCTGCGAAACCTGCCGCCGTCCGGAAGACCCGCCCGAGGCCGTCCGTCCGGGGGCGGAGCTGGTGGCGCTGATGGAGCGGGTGCTGGCCGACGCCCCCGATCTGTCCGCACAGGTGCGGCTGCGGCCGATGCGCTGCCTGATGAGCTGCAAGCGCCCTTGCGCCGTCGCGGTGCGCTCGGCCCGGCGGATGAGCTATGTGCTGGGCGACTTCGCCCCGGACGAGGCGACGGCGGAAACGCTCACCGCCTATTTGCGCGCCTACGCCGCGACCACGGACGGGATCGTTCCGTTCAAGCAATGGCCCCAGGGTATCAAAGGTCGTTTCGTTTCCAGATTGCCTCCGCTGGACGAGTGAGCGGCGACAGGCGGTACTTAGGTACTTTCCACTACTTCCGAAGGACGTGTTTGACAGACCAAGGCCGCGCCCTAATTATTGTTAGTCATACCATCCAATCTCCCCCCGCGAGCAAGGAGGAGCGCCCGATGAAGGTCGACCCCGAGGTCCTGAACTGCGCCACCGGCCTGCTGCACATGGCGCGCGAGGCGGAACGCTCCAACGGCTGGGAGGCCGGCGACCTGCTGCGGACCACCCTGCGCCTGCTGGTGGTGGCGGGCGCCGACGGGCATGGCTGGAGCGCGGACGACCTGACCGAAGAGGTGCGCGACCTGGTGCAGGCGGTGCGGATGACGAACGGAGATAAGGGTGCGCGGGTCTGCGGCGGGGGGACGGCTGTGCATTAAAGGGGGGGTGGAGGGCGGGACCATCCATTCCTGCGGCGTTAGCCCCCCACCTATCCTCTCCCGCCCAGCGGGGGAGGGTTAGGGTGGGGGTCTAACGTCGCGAGAATGCGACACCTGGTACCCCCTCACCCCTCCGAAATCTCCGGGTTCAGCTGGATCAGCACCTTGTCGATACGGCGGCCGTCCATGTCGACGACCTCGAAGCGGATGCCGTTCCAGAACAGATGCTCGGCCGCGGTCGGAATGTGGCCGAAATGATCGAGGAGGAAGCCGGCGATGGTGTGGAAATCGCCCTCCCCCTTCATGTTCTTGACGCCGACCAGCGCCTCGACCTCTTCCACCGGGGTCATGCCGTCGACCAGCCAGCTGCCGTCCTCGCGCTGGATGGCGGCGGCTTCGCCCTCGTGGGTGCTGTCGGGCAGTTCGCCGGCGATGGCCTCCAGGATGTCGGTCATGGTCACCAGGCCCTCGACGCTGCCATATTCGTCCACCACGATCGCCATGTGGACGCTGGCCTGCTTGAACAGGTCGAGAAGGCGGAAGACCGGCGTGCCGTCATGGACGACCAGCGGCTGGACCATCGCCGCCTTCAGATCGAAGGCGATGCCGTTCAGAGACTGGTCGAGCAGGGCCTTGGCGGCCACCACGCCCTGCAGCTCGTCCACGTCGCCGCGGCAGACCGGGAAGCGAGAATAGCCGCTATCGCAAATCTCGCGGCCGACCAATTCGGGCGTGTCGTCGATGTCCAGCCAGATCAGGTCGGGGCGCGGGGTCATGATCGAGCGCACCGTCCGGTCGGAAAGGTGCATCACCCCCTCGATCATCTGGCGTTCGGCCGGCTCGAAGACGCCGCTCTGGGTGCCTTCGGCGATCAGGGTCTTGACCTCCTCCTCCGTCACCGTCTGCTCGCGCGAGGTCGGCAGGCGCAGAAGCTTCAACACCGCGTCGCTCGACACGCCCAGCAGCCAGACCACCGGGGCGGACAGGCGCGCGATCGTCCGCATCGGCGCGGCCACCAGGGCGGCGATCCGCTCCGCCGAGATCAGCGCCACGCGCTTGGGCACCAGTTCGCCGATGATCAGCGAGAAATAGGTGATGGCGGCGACAACCAGAGCGAAGGCGACGGTGTGTCCATAGGGCGCGATCCACTCGACCCGCTCGTCGAGGACGCCGCCCAGCCGCTCAGCCAGGGTGGAGCCGCCGTAGGCACCGGCGATGATGCCGGTCAGGCTGATGCCGACCTGCACGGTCGACAGGAAGCGGCTCGGATCCTCCGACAAATCCAGCGCCGCGCGGGCGCCGGCGCCGCCTTTTTCCTCGGCCATCTGCTGAAGCCGGCCGCGGCGCGCCGACACCAGCGCCATCTCCGACATCGCGAAGAAGGCGTTGATGAGGATCAGCAGGACGATGACCAACAATTCCCAAATCATGGCGGTATGCCCAAAGGGCGCTCCCTCAACCGATCAATTGTTGCGCCACGGCGACCGCCGCCTGCCCGAGACCGAGCAGGATGGCGACGATGATGGCGATGGAAAGAAGGCCGGCGACAAGGCCGGCCGACACGAAAGCACCGTCGGATTCCATCAGCCCCAGCGCGATCAGCGCGATGGCGAGGGCGGGGGGCTGGTTTCCGAAGACGATGGGAAGGGACAGGATGCCGGCCAGCACCATCACCGCCAGCCCCAGGAAGCGCTCGGCGGTGGGGCCGGCCAGCGCCGGCAGGCGGGCGTGCAGGCGACGCTCCAGCCGGTCGGCCCAGGGCTTGGCCCGGCGGATCACGCCCAGGAAGGCCTTGCGGTCGAAGGTGACCGCCAGCATGCGGCGCGGCAGCCAGGGCCCGTGCCGGCCCACTGCCATCTGGGCGCCGATCAGGATCATCGGCACGCCGGTGGCGGTCGACAGGCCGGGCACCGGCAGGACATTGGGGATGGACAGGATCAGCAGCAGCGCGCCGAAGGCACGATCGCCCAGCGCATCCATCACCTCGCCCAATGATATGCGGTCAGGCGAAACGGGGCCGGAAGAGGAGTGTGAGACGCGACCGGAGGCCGCCTCGTCACCGCGGGTCAGAAAGTCGTCCAGCAGGTCGGAAACGCGCGCACAAGCCCGATCCGCACCGGGGGGACGGGCGTCGTTCGACCTGGGGGACGACCCGGGAGGTCGGTCTTTGCTCACAGCTCTCCCCGATGCCGGAAACGGGATCGGAGCGGGCCGGGCGAAGGATGGCAGGAACCCATGGACCTTTCGCGTCGCGGCGGCATCAATCTCCCTTCTACAGGAAGGGCGGCCAAAGCGCCAGCGCAGGTTGGCCCACGCAAGGGGAGATCCGGCCGGACAAACGGCCTATTGCTTCTTCTGGATGGCGAAGCTCAGCCGCTTGGTCAGGTCGGCCTTCGACACCGGCTTCACCAGATAGCCGGAGATGCCGTAGGCGATGGCGCGCTTGACCACATCCGCTTCGCGATGGCCCGTGAGGACCAGGACCGGCAGGTCGGCCAGCGGGTTGCCGGTGGCCGTGCGCAGCGCGTGCAGCAGGTCCAGCCCGCCCATGCGCGGCATCTCCAGGTCGCAGATCGCCGCATCCACGTCCCCGCCGTTCTTGCGCAGGATGTCGAGCGCCTGGATGCCGTCTGCCGCCTCGAACACCGCGCGCACCTTGATGTCGTGCAGCAGGCGCGAGATCAGCTTTCGGGTAAAATCATCGTCCTCGACCAGCAACACACCCAGATCGTGGATCGTCCGGATCTGACGAGTGCCGCCGCCTGCCTCCACCACCATGACGCTCTCCGCTTGGCCCGCTTGCGTCCGGCGCTCGTGCCGGCTGCCATCGGTCACAGTTTTTGTAATGCACCATTGCACAGTCGTTAACGGAATTGCGTTAACGAAGGCAGGGCCGCACAAATCGCGCCGGGGTGGGAATGGCAATCGCCGGCGCGACGCCTTATCCTTGCAGCCCGAACCGGAGAAGGACTTCCCGCCCCGTGACCGCACCGCCCGCCGATCCCGCCCTGCCCATCGGCGCCTCGCCCGACGCGGCGATGCTCGCCGCCGTGGTGGAGGCCAGCGGCGCCGGGATGGTGGTGCATGACGCGACGCGCCCCGGCCAGCCGATCGTCTATTGCAATCGCGCCTTCCTGGAGATCGTCGGCTACCGGGCGGACGAGGTGATCGGCCGTGACGCCTCGTTCCTGCAGGGGCCGGACACCGATCCGGAGACCGCCGCGACGATCAGCACCGCCCTGGCGGAGGCGCGCCCGCTGTCGGTGGAGGTGCTGAACCACCGCAAGGACGGCAGCGCCTTCTGGAACGCGCTGACCCTGCGGCCGGTGCCGGGGCCGGATGGGTCGACACGTTGGATCGCCGCGTCCTGTGCCGACGTCACCCGCAGCCGCCGGTCGGAACAGGAGCTGCGCGCCGCCGAGGAGCAGCTGACCCGGCTGGCGGCGGAGACCTTCGCGCTGGCCGAGAAGCTGGACAGCGCGCGGGAGGAGGCCGAAGCCGCCCAGATGGCGGCGGAAAATGCCAGCCGCGCCAAGTCGCGCTTCCTGGCGATGATGAGCCACGAGCTGCGCACGCCGATGACCGCGGTGATCGGCATGGGCGACCTTCTGATGGGAAGCGGCCTGTCGGACCAGCAGAAATCCTTCGTGCGGACCCTGCGGTCGTCGGCGGACACGCTGATGACCATCCTGAACGACGTGCTCGACTTCTCCAAGATCGAGGCCGGGCAGCTGATGCTGGAGGAGATCGACTTCTCCCTGCCCCGGCTGGTCGACGACGTGGTCCAGCTTTTCCTGGTGCGCGCGGCGGCGAAGGGGCTGACCCTGTCCGCCTCCATCGCCGACGATACGCCGCGCCATATCCGCGGCGACCCGACGCGGCTGCGGCAGGTGCTGTTCAACCTGGTGTCCAACGCCATCAAATTCACCGAACGCGGCGCCATCGAGATCGCGGTGTGGTCGCCCGATCCCCCCGCCGGGCCTGCGGATGAAGGCGCAACGGCCCCGGTCTCCCTGCCGGTCACGCTGCGGTTCGAGGTGCAGGACAGCGGCATCGGCATGACGGCGGAGCAGCGCGGGCGGCTGTTCGACGCCTTCGTCCAGGCCGACGCCTCGACCAGCCGCAAATATGGCGGCACCGGGCTGGGGCTGGCGATCTGCAAGCGGCTGGTGGAGGCGATGGGCGGCGAGATCACCGTCGCCAGCGCGCCCGGCCGCGGTTCCACCTTCCGCTTCTCGATCAGGACGTGCACGGCGGAAGCCCAGCCGGTCGGCGATCTGGGGACCCGCAGCCTGCTGTCCGCATCCTCGGAGGAGCCGCAGCAGAGCCCCGTCGCCCTGCGGCTCCTGCTGGCCGAGGACAACGACATCAACCGCATGCTGATCACCGCCATGATGACCCGCATCGGCCACCGCATCGACGCGGTCAACGACGGGCGGGCGGTTCTGGACGCGGTCAAGGCGGCCGATTACGACGTGCTGATCCTGGACATGGAGATGCCGGTGCTGGACGGGCGGTCGACCGCGCGGGCGATCCGGCGGATGGACGGCCCGGTGGCGCGCATCCCCATCGTCGGCCTGTCCGCCGATGCCTTGCCGGAACACCGCGACGGCCACATGGCCGCCGGGCTCGACGCCTATCTGACCAAACCCATCGACTGGGAGCAGCTGAACGCCGTGCTGGTGGATCTGGCAACCCGGCCGGAGGACGGGCGCGTGGTGCCGATCCCCAGCCGCCCGGCGTTGGAGGGCGGCCACTTCATGGCCCTGCCGCTGCTCGACCGGGTGAAACTGGCGGAACTGCGGCTGGCGCTGGGCGGCGAGGCGCTGGACGGCATGCTCCAGCTCCTGCCGGAGACGGCGTTGCGCGAACTGACGGCCATCCGCTCCGCCCTGCAGGCCGGACGCCCGAAGGAGTTGAGGCAGGCCGCCCACACCCTGTCCGGGCTGGCGGCCAATTTCGGCGCGCCGCGCATGGCCGCCATCGCCCGCGCCATCAACGACAACCCCGGCGACATCGACAAGGTCGCCGCCCTGCTCCCGCTGCTGGAGACCACCGTCGGCGCCACCAGCACCCTGGTGCGGGAACCGGCGGGCAGTAACGATTGAGGGGCGTACGGACGCGCGGTTGAGCGGGGAACGGCCGATCTGCTAGAGATCCGGGGATGAAGAAAGCCACGCCGAAACGGCGCAGCGGGTCGCCCCGCATCACCCATCCGGACCAGTTCGATCTGCTCGACGTGCCCGAGCCGACCGCGGTCATGATCACCTATTCGGGCCGCACGGTGGACCTGGAGCGGCCTGACTTCGGCCCGTTCGACATCGAGGACATCGCCCGTCCGCTGGCCTACCAGTGCCGCTTCGTCGGCAACACGCAAGCCTTCTTCAGCGTCGCCCAGCACTGCGTCCTGGCCAGCCGGCTGGCGCCGGAGGGCTATGCCTACGACGCGCTGATGCATGATTGCGAGGAGGCCTTCACCGGCGACTGGCCGACGCCGTGGAAGGTGCGCATCGGCCGCGACGCCATCCGGCAGGCGGTGGAACCGATCAAGAGCGCGCTCGCCCTGCGCTTCGGCTTCCGCCACCCGGAGCCGAAGGCGGTCAAGCTGGCCGACCAGCGGGCGCTCGCGACGGAGCTGCGCGACCTCTGCGCGCCGCACCGCGTCAACTGGCGGGACCTGCCGGCCCCGGACGAGGCCGCCATCGTGCCGCTAGGCCCGGAAGAGGCGCTGGCCGACTTCCTCGAACATTACCGGCGCCTGCGGCCGGCCTGAAACCGTCTGCCCCGGAGATCCCGTGTGATCCGGAGGCCGGGAAGCGGGTTCAGGCGTGGCCGCCCTGCTCCGCCCGGCGGGCACGGCCGCGCTTGACCGCCGGCGCCGCGCCCGCACCACCGCCGTCCGTCTGCTGCTCCGCACAGCGCTCCGCCAATTCGCGGATGGCGGCGCGGATCTGCGGGTCGCGGATGCTCTGGAAATAGCGGGCCAGCATCAGCGCCTCGCGCGACTGCAGGGTGTTCTCCTGCTCCTCGCCGCCGCCGGCCGCCGGCATTTCGGCGCCCTCGGTCGCCGGCTGGCGGTTCTCCAGCCCTTCGAAGAAGACGGAGACGGGGACGCGGAAGAACTGGCCCAGCTTGAACAGGCGGCTGGAGGACACGCGGTTGAAGCCGCGCTCGTACTTCTGCAACTGCTGGAAGGTCAGCCCGAGGGCGGAGGCGACGTCGCTCTGGCTGAGGCCTGCCAGCATACGCAGTTCCCGCAGGCGCTGGCCGACGAACACATCGACCTCGTTCAGGCCTTCCTTCTTTTCGCGGCCACGCCGTTTCATGGCTCTCCCCCTTCGATCCTGTACAGGTCCCGGCCGCCGAACCGTGTCGACGCTCTCCGGGACACCGGTTGGCCCGTCGAACCGGAACGCGTCGCAGGCGGCGTCGAAGCTGGAAAGACATCGGCGGGCAAGACGAATCGGCCGGTTGCGGGCTCGGAATGCAACTCAGCTATGACCGGCACCTGCCGATGTCAACCGCCGCTCGGCCGGATACCTCTTTTGGACAGTAAAACTTTCGCGGGATTCGTACGAGACCGCTCCCGCATACACTCTTTTCGTGCAAGGACTGGTATCGCCCTACCCATGGTCGCGGGGGCCGTCCGGCACCGCTCAGGCTGGAAATCCGATGCGGTGCAGATCCGATGCGGCATTGTGACCCACGGTTGCCACTGGGTACCGTCGCAGGGCTGCAACATTTGCGGGGTACTAGGCACATTTTGCCGGGCGCCCGGCAAAAACTGCCGCCGATTAACCCTCTCTTCATCAAGACGCCGCAGCATGCCCCAACGTAGGCAAGCCCGGCGCGGAACTTGCAAAAACCGTTTCGCATCAGCGAAGCGGGCGATGCGAAGAGCAAGCCGGGGAGACTTCCGATCGGGGACCGCGCGTGAACAACCTGCTGCAGACCTTGCGCAATCTCGGGCCCGCCCGCCTCGCGGCGATCGGCGGCGTCGGGCTGCTGCTGATCGGATTCTTCGTCTACCTGACGACCCGCCTGTCCACGCCGGAGATGGAGCTGCTCTACGCCGAACTCCAGCAGACGGAAGCCGCGGCGATCGCCAAGAAGCTGGAGGAGGCGAAGGTCCCCTTCACCGTCGACAAGACAGGCACCAAGATCATGGTTCCGGCCGATCAGGTCGGGCCGATGCGCATGCGCATGGCGGCACAGGGGCTGCCGTCCGGCGGCTCGGTCGGCTACGAGCTGTTCGACAAGGGCGAAGGGTTCGGCGCCACCAGCTTCATGCAGAACATCAACCACCTGCGCGCGCTGGAAGGCGAAATGGCACGCACGGTGCAGACGCTGAACGGCGTCCAGCAGGCCCGCGTCCATCTGGTGCTGCCCAAGCGCGAGCTGTTCGCCCGCCAGCAGAACCCGGCCACCGCCAGCGTCTTCCTGAAGCTGCGCCCCGGCGCCCAGCTGAGCCGCGAGAACATCCAGGCGATCCAGCAGCTGATCGCCGCCTCGGTCCCCAACCTGGACCCCAACCGCATCTCCATCGTCGACGACAAGGGCAAGCTCCTGGCCCGCGGCACCGGCAGCGACACCGCCGAGGCGATGATGGCGTCGGCGGAGGAGAAGAAGCAGGCCTATGAGGGCCGGCTCGCCCGCACCATCGAGGATCTGCTGGGCCGCACGCTCGGCTACGGCAAGGTCCGGGCGGAGGTGTCGGCCGACCTCGACTTCGACCGCATCACGACGCAGTCGGAAATCTTCGATCCGGAAAGCCAGGTCGTCCGCTCCACCCAGACGGTGACCGAATCGAACGAGAGCAGCGACCGCGATCCGCTGGCCCCGGTCACGGTGGACCAGAACCTGCCGACCGCGCAGGCCAGCAGCAGCGCCAGCCCGCTGTCGTCGAACAAGTCAAACCGCAACGAAGAGACGATCAACTACGAGATCACCAAGACCACCAAGTCGCATGTGCGCGAGGCAGGCACCGTCCGCCGCCTGTCGGTCGCCGTGCTGGTGGACGGCACCTACCAGACCTCCAAGGAAGCGCCGCCGGCCTACCAGCCGCGCAGCGAGCAGGAGATCGAGAGCATCAAGGCGCTGGTGCGGTCCGCCGTGGGGCTGGACGCCGTGCGCGGTGACACGCTGGAGGTGGTCAACCTGCGCTTCTGGTCGCCCGAGGACGACATCCAGAAGCCGGAAGAACTGTTCATGGGCATGACCAAGGACGACCTGTTCCGCATCGCGGAGATGGTGGTCCTGGGCATCGTCGCCGTCCTGATCATCCTGCTGGTCATCCGCCCCCTGATCTCCCGCGCCTTCGAGAAGGCGGAGATGCAGGAGGAGGACGAAATGGACCGCCTGCTGACCGATCAGGCCGGCATGCCGGCCGCACTCGCCGCCCCCACCGGCGCGCTGGCCCAGGATCTGGCGCTGGAAGCGGCGCAGGCCGACGAGGAGCTGGAGCAGATGATCGACATCAACCGGGTGGAAGGCCGCGTCCGCGCGTCGTCCCTGCGCAAGGTCGGCGAGATCGTCGACAAGCACCCGGAAGAAGCGGTCTCCATCCTGCGCAACTGGCTGTACCAGGAGAGCTGAGCCATGCCGGCCTCCAATTCCATTCCGTCTTGTGAGGGAGGGCCGCGTCGATGAGCGTGCGCAAATTCCTCTTCGACGAGTCCTTCGACGTGGACGCCGTGCCCCGCATGACCCATGTGGAGGACGACGACCTGCTGCCGGAGGACGAATTCGTCCTGCCGCCGGAGCCGGAGCCGGAACCGGAGTTGCCGCCCGCGCCGACCTTCGGCGAGGAGGAGTTGGCCGCTGCCCGCGCCCAGGGCTACGAGGAGGGTCTTGCCGCCGGCAAGTCGGAAGGCACGGCCGCCGGATACGGCAAGGGTTTCACCGACGGAATGGCCGCCGGTCAGAACACCGGGTACGAGCGCGGCAAGGCGGAGGTCGAGGCGACGGTGAACAACCGCATCGCCGCCGCGCTCTCCCAGATCGCCGACGGGGTGTCCCGCCTGCTGGCGGAGCACGAGGCGGGCAACGCCATGCGCTCCGAACAGCCGGTCCATCTGGCGCTGGCCATCGTCCGCAAACTGTTGCCGGAATGGGCGCGGCGCGGCGGGATGGCCGAGGTGGAGGCGATGGTCCGCACCTGCCTGACCGACCTGATCGACGAGCCGCGGCTGGTCATCCGGGTGGCGGAGGACACGATGGGACTGGTGCGCGACCATCTGGACCAGACGGTCGGGTCGCGCGGCTTCGGCGCCAAGCTGATGGTGATCGGCGACCCGTCGATCGCGCCCGGCGGCTGCCGCATCGAATGGGCCGAAGGCGGCATGGAGCGGGACACCGCCCAGTTGCTTGCCGAGATCGAACGCCGTGCCGCGCACTTGCTGGAGGCTCCGGCCCCCGTCTAAGGGGTGACCGGATTGAAGGAGGTCCGAGACCGACATGCCGAGCGACAATTTCTCGCTGAACGACCTGCACGGTGGCGATGGCGACGACTACGCCAGCCCCGGAATCGCCAAGGATCTGGAGGCGGTGTACGACATCCCGGTCCAGATCTCCGCGGTGCTGGGCAAGTCGACCATGCAGGTGGCGCAGCTGCTGAAGCTGGGCCGCGGCGCCGTGGTGGAGCTGGACCGCAAGGTCGGCGAGGCCATCGACATCTACGTCAACAACCGCCTGGTCGCCCGCGGCGAGGTGGTGGTGGTGGAAGACCGGCTGGGCGTGACCATGACGGAAATCATCAAGTCGGACCGGGGCTGATGGCGATTTCGTCCGACAGCGCCGCATCCCGCACCAAGGCGGCCCAGCCGCAGCCGGCGGCACCCGCCGCCGCCGCAGCCGCTCCGGGGCGGGGCGTGCGGCTGCGCGGCGGGCTGGACGTGGCGACCCTGGTCGGGCTTGCCGCGGCGGGGGCTGTGATCCTGCTGGCGATCACTACCGGCGGTTCTGCGCGCGCCTTCCTCGACCCGCCGTCGCTGCTGATCGTGCTGGGCGGGACGCTGGCGGTCACCACCGCCTCCTTCTCGCTGGGCGACGTGGCGGTGGCGTGGCGGAGCGCGGCTGCGGTTCTGGTCCACCAGACGCTGGACCCCAAGGGCGTGGCGCGGCAGGTGATCCTGCTGGCCGAGGCCGCCCGCCGGGCCGGGCCGGAGACCCTGCGCAACGTCCTGCCGGAACTGCGCGGCGAGCCCTTCCTGCACCGCAGCGTCACCCTGATCACCGAAGGCCATCCGCCCGACACCATCGAGCAGATGCTGACCGGCGAGGTCGAGGCGACCGCGGGCGCCCTGGGCAAGAGCGCCGGCGTGCTGCGCCGCGCGTCGGAAGTGGCGCCGGCCATGGGGCTGATCGGCACGCTGGTCGGCCTCGTGCAGATGCTGGGCAGCCTGAGCGACCCGTCGGCCATCGGCCCGGCGATGGCGCTGGCATTGCTGACGACCTTCTACGGGGCCGTGCTCGGCAACGTCGTCCTCTCCCCGCTCGCCGCCAAGGTGGAGCGGTCGGCGGAGGAGGACGCGCTGGTCAAGACCCTCTTTACCATCGGCGCCGTATCCATCGCGCGCCAGGAGAATCCGCGGCGTCTGGAGATGCTTCTGAATGCCGTCCTGCCGCCTGGAAAGCGGATCCAGTATTTCGACCGGGAAGCCCCGAGAGTGGGAGCGTAAGGCTATGCGTCTGCTGATCGTTGGAACGTTGGAAGGCTACATCACCGCCGCCGGCAAGATCGCCATGAAGCGCGGGGCCAAGGTGTCGCACACCGACAGCATCGAAGGGGCGCTGAACGCCTTGCGTGCCGCCGCCGGTGCCGATCTGGTGATGATCGACGTCAAGCTGGACATCGCGACCTTCATCGACAGCCTGAAGTCGGAGCGGATCACCATCCCGGTGGTCGCCTGCGGCATCGGCACCGATGCGGCCGCCGCCGTGCGCGCCATCCGCGCCGGCGCCAAGGAATATCTGCCGCTGCCGCCCAACGCCGAACTGATCGCCGCGGTGCTGGAGGCGGTGGCGGAGGAAAGCCATTCCATCGTCTGCAGCGATCCGGCCATGCTGGCGACCCTGCGGCTGGCCGAGCAGGTGGCCCCCAGCGACGCCTCGGTGATGATCACCGGCGAGAGCGGCACCGGCAAGGAGCTGATGGCCCGCTTCATCCACCGC
This sequence comes from Azospirillum sp. BE72, assembly GCF_031455875.1. Classification (NCBI taxonomy): domain Bacteria; kingdom Pseudomonadati; phylum Pseudomonadota; class Alphaproteobacteria; order Rhodospirillales; family Azospirillaceae; genus Azospirillum; species Azospirillum sp. BE72. The sequence goes on along the minus strand of NZ_JAVDTO010000004.1, from coordinate 323,495 downwards.
AAGAGCCGGCGGGCCAACGAGCCCTTCGTCGCGGTGAACTGCGCCGCCATCCCGGAAAACCTGCTGGAATCGGAGCTGTTCGGCCACGAGAAGGGCGCCTTCACCGGCGCCGTGGCCCGGCGTCTCGGCAAGTTCGAGGAGGCCAACAACGGCACCCTCCTGCTGGACGAGCTGTCGGAGATGCATCCCCGCCTGCAGGCCAAGCTTCTGCGCGCCATCCAGGAGAAGGAGATCGACCGCATCGGCTCCAGCCAGCCGGTGAAGGTCAATGTCCGCCTGATCGCCACCTCCAACCGCAACCTGGAGGCGGAGGTCCGCTCCGGCAATTTCCGCGAGGATCTGTATTTCCGCCTGAACGTGTTCAGCGTGGCGATCCCCAGCTTGCGCGAACGCCCGGCCGACATCCCGATGATCGCCGAGCATTTCCTGAAGAAATACGCGGAGGCCAACGGGCTGGGCGACAAGCGCCTGACCGAGGATGCGCTGCTGATGCTGAAGACCCATCACTGGCGCGGCAACGTGCGCGAGCTGGAAAACACCATGCATCGCGCCGTCCTGCTGTCGCGGGGTGAAGAGGTCGGGCCGGAAGCCATCATGCTGACCAGCAAGCTGCTGGCGCCGGAAGGCAGCGCCCAGGCTTCCATCCCCGCCGACTCACCGGTCGCCAACCCATTCGCCGGCCCCGGCGGCACCGTGCCCGCCGCGCAGCCGCATGCGCCCCAGCCGCCCGCCGCCCCGCCCCTGGTGGTTCCGCCGCCGGGCGCCCTGCCGACCAGCTACGGCCCGCCCAAGGGCGGCAAGGCAGGTCCCTACGGCATGGCCGCCAACAGCGGTGCCGCCGCCGCGGCCAATGCCGGCGGGACCGGTGCCGGTCTGGCGGCGCTGATCGGCCGCACGGTGGCCGACGTGGAGCGCGACCTGATCCTGGAGACTCTGACCCACTGCCTGGGCAACCGCACCCATGCCGCCAACATCCTGGGCATCTCGATTCGCACGCTGCGCAACAAGCTGAAGCAGTACGGCGACGAGGGCCGCAGCGTGCCCTCGCCGGGCAACGACGAACGGGCGACGGCCTGACGGCCGGTCCGGCACCGGGCCCTGAGCGGCGGGAGCATCCATGGCGCTGACGGAACAGAATAGCGGAGGCGGCGGCAGGGGCGGCGGTCCCGGCAACATGGCCGCCTTCGGCGAGATGTGGGCGGTCGCCAAGTCGTCGCTGAAGCGCGGCGACGTGGCGATGGCCATCGGCATCCTGATCGTCGTGGTCGGGCTGATCATGCCGCTGCCCAGCGTCATGCTCGACATGATGCTGGGGCTGAACATCACCATCTCCATCCTGATCCTGATGGTGGTGCTGTTCATCGAAAAGCCGCTGGAGCTGTCCTCCTACCCGACGATCCTGCTGATCACCACGCTGCTGCGCCTGTCCTTGAACATGGCCTCCACGCGCCTGATCCTGACGCAGGGTCACGAGGGCACGTCGGCCGCCGGCCATGTCATCGAGGCCTTTGCCAGCCTGGTCATGGGCGGCGATTTCGTCATCGGCGTGATCATCTACGCCATCCTGACCATCGTGAACTTCAAGGTCATCACCGCCGGTTCGGGCCGCATCGCCGAAGTGGCGGCGCGCTTCACACTCGACGCCATGCCCGGCAAGCAGATGGCCATCGACGCCGACTTGTCGGCCGGCATGATCGACGAGGGCACGGCGCGCGCGCGGCGCAAGGAGCTGGAGGACGAAAGCGCCTTCTTCGGCTCGATGGACGGTGCGTCGAAATTCGTGAAGGGCGACGCGGTCGCCGGCCTGATGATCATGTTCATCAACATCATCGGCGGCGTGACCATCGCGGTTCTGCGCCACGACATGCCGGTGATGCAGGCGCTGGACACCTTCACCAAGCTGACCATCGGCGACGGCCTCGTCTCGCAGATCCCGGCGCTGGTGATCTCGATCTCCGCCGGCTTCCTGGTGTCGAAGGCCGGCATGGGCGGCTCCACCGACAAGGCGGTGGTCGGCCAGCTGACCGGCCACAGCCAGGCGCTGGCGCTGTCGGCCGGCGCCATCGGCGTTCTGGCCCTGCTGCCGGGCATGCCGATCCTGACGCTAGCCCCGGTCATCGCCGCCGTGGGCGCCGCCGCCTGGTACATGCCGCGCCTGCGCGCGAAGAAGGAGGCGGAGGAGGCAGCCGCGGCGGAGGAGGCAGCAACCGGCGCAGGGCCGGGCGGCATGCCCGGAGCGGGGCCGGTACCGGACGAACCGATCTCCACCGCGCTCGCCATCGACCTGATCCGGCTGGAGCTTGGCTATGGCCTCTTGTCGCTGATCAACCAGCCGCAGGCGGGAAGCCACCGGCTGACCGACCAGATCAAGGGCCTGCGCCGGCAGATCGCCGGCGAGGTCGGCTTCGTCATGCCGGCCGTGCGCATCCAGGACAATTTGCAGCTTCCGCCCAACACCTACATCATCCGCGTGAAGGAGATCGAGGCAGGGCGCGGCGACATCCGGCCCAACATGCTGCTGGTCATGGACCCGCGCGGCGACGCCATGAGCCTGCCCGGCGAGCAGACGGTGGAGCCGACCTTCGGCCTGCCCGCCATCTGGATCGAGCCGGGATATCGCGAGGAGGCGCTGTTCAAGGGCTACACCGTGGTCGACCCGTCGACCGTGGTCACCACCCATCTGACCGAGCTGATCAAGGACAACATGCAGGAGCTGCTGTCCTTCACCGAGACGCAGAAGCTGCTGGACGAGACCGACAAGGAACACCAGAAGCTGATCGCCGACGTGGTGCCGAATCAGATCACTGTGGGCGGATTGCAACGGGTGTTGCAGAATCTCCTTGCCGAACGCGTTTCGATCCGGGATCTTCCCACCATATTGGAAGGGGTATCCGAAGCGACCAGCCAGACCCGCAGCATCACCCAGATCACCGAGCATGTGCGGTCCCGCCTTGCCCGGCAGATCTGCGACGCGAACACGAACGAGATGGGCTTCATCCCGCTCGTCACCCTGTCGCCCGAATGGGAGCAGGCGTTCGCCGAGTCTCTGGTGGGCGACGGCGACGACCGGCAGCTGACGATGGCCCCGTCCCGCCTGCAGCAGTTCATCACTTCCGTCCGCCAAACCTTCGAGCGACATGCCATGATGGGCGAGAGCCCCGTTCTGTTGACCAGCCCGCTGATCCGGCCGTTCGTCCGCTCCATCGTGGAGCGGTTCCGGCCGGCTACCGTGGTCATGTCCCAGAACGAGATCCACCCGAAGGCCCGCATCAAGACCCTGGGGCAGATCTGATGGTGCGCGCCGTTCTCTCCCCCTTGCCTGACGGAAGGCACCGCCGATGCGGCTGAAGTCCTTCCACGCCAAGACCATGTCCGACGCCATGCGGATGGTGCGCCAGTCGCTGGGCGACGACGCCATCATCGTCGCAACGCGCGAGGAGGAAGGCGGCGGCGTGCGCGTCACGGCGGCGGTGGAAGAGGACGACCTGCCGGCCGCCCCCGTTTCCGGCAATGCGCGCGGCGGCCGGGCGAAGGCCCCGCCAAAGCCGGTCGAACCCGAGATCGACGTGGGCGAGGTGGTGGCCGACGCCCTGCAGCGCCACGGCGTCCCCGCCACCCTGGCCGAACAGCTGATCGATGCCGCATCGGGCCTCGACACCGAGGATCCGCGGCTGGCGCTGGGCTCGGCGCTCGATTCCTATTTCACCTTCAATCCGCTGCCGGACGGGCGCAGTCCGGTGAAGCCGCTGGCGCTGGTCGGGCCGCCGGGATCGGGCAAGACGCTGGTCGCGGCCAAGCTGGCGGCGCGCGCGGTCTTCAAGAAGCGGTCGGTCGGCGTCATCACCACCGACACGGTGCGCGCGGGCGGCGTCGACCAGTTGGCCGCCTTCACCCGGCTGATGAAGCTGAAGTTGGCGACGGTGGAGGACCCCGACGCGCTGGCCGGCGCCTTCGAAGTCCACCGCAAGACCGACCTCGTTCTGGTCGACACCGCCGGCCGCAACCCCTTCGACGCCGAGGACATGCAGGATCTCCGCGCCCTGCTCGGCGCCGGGGAGGTGGAGCCGGTGCTGGTGCTGCCCGCCGGGCTGGACGCGCTGGAGGCCGCTGACATGGCGCTGGCCTTCAAGGCGGTGGGCGTGCGGCGGATGCTGGTCACCCGGCTGGACATGACCCGCCGGCTGGGCAGCCTGCTGGCGATCGCCGCCCGCGCCCGACTGTCCTTCTGCGACGCCAGCGTATCGTCCAAGGTGGCGGAGGGGCTGACAGCCCTGAACCCGTTGGCGCTCGCCCGCATGATGATCCCGGCCGAGGAGAAGGCCCCCGCCGCCAAGGAGTCGGCACCGCGCCGCACCGCCCGCACCGCGGCCTGGGACGAGGAAGACGACGGGCAGCCTGATCATGAGCCGGACCATACGCCCATGCGCAAGCCGACCTTCGGGCGGGGCTATGAGCCGGAGGACGACGGGCCGGAGATCGAGCCGGCGCCGCCACCACGCAGGTCTGCCGCCGCAAAGCCAACGAAACCCGCAACCGCAAAATCCGCAACCAAGGCAAAAGCCTCCAGTTCCCCCTCGTCGAGGACCCTGCCATGACCGATCCGGTGTTCCCGGCCGCCCTCAAGAACGTTCGCCCGCTGCGCGGCGCCAACGTCATCGCCGTGGCCAGCGGGAAGGGCGGCGTCGGCAAGACGTGGTTCTCCATCACGCTCAGCCACGCCCTCACCAAGGCGGGAATGAACACCCTGCTGTTCGACGGCGACCTCGGCCTCGCCAACGTCGACATCCAGCTGGGCTTTTCGCCCAAGAACGATTTGGGCGCCGTCATCAACGGCGAGGTGACGCTGGCCAAGGCGGCGCAGCGCTTCCCCGACACCGGGTTCGACATCATCGCCGGACGGTCGGGATCGGGCACGCTGGCGCAATTGCCGAGTCAGCGCCTGTCGGGCTTGCGCAACGACCTGCTGGAACTGGCCAGGAGCTATGACCGGGTGGTGATGGACATGGGCGCCGGCGTCGACCGCACGGTGCGCACCCTGTCGGGACCGGCCGGCACCACGCTGGTGGTGACGACGGACGAGCCGACTTCGCTGACCGACGCCTATGCCTTCATCAAGCTGACCCACGCCACCAACCCGTCGGCCGACCTGCGGATCGTGGTGAACATGGCGCAGAGCGTGAAGGACGGCGAACGCACCTACGGCACCATCTTGAAGGCCTGCCAGAACTTCCTGAAATACAAGCCGGCGCTGGCGGGCATCATCCGCCGCGACCTGAAGGTGCGCGACGCCATCCGCAACCAGACCCCGCTGCTGACCCGCTCGCCCGCCTGCGACGCGGCGCGCGACGTCGAGGCGATCGTGCAGCGGCTGCTGGCCGGCTCCAAGTAACGGAACCGATGGGCGGGGCGCTCCCACCATCGGTCACGCCCGCTGCCGCCACCGCCGTGGCGGCCCCCGCCACGCCCGCACCCGTCACGGCCGAGGCCACGGTCGTCCGACTGCCCGAGCGGCTGCCGGAAGTGACCCGCCCGGTGGTGCTGACCGGCACCGTCGCCGGCCAGACGCCGGAAGGGCTGACCCGCGTGCGCACGTCGGTGGGCGAGCTGCTGCTCGACAGCAAGGCAGAGCTGCCGCCCGACAAACCGGTCACCGTCCAGATCACGCCCACCACCACGACACCAACGGCGACGGTCCCGGCCAAGCCCACAGCGCTGATCCTGCTGCAGGCGCTGGGCACCCCAGCCGGAACAGCGGGGGCCGGAACAGGGGCGGCCGGAACGGCGGCAGGCGGGACCGCGGCAGGCGGGACGGCCGCAGCCACGCCCGCGGGCAGCCCGGCGCCCGGAAATGCCGCGACCCCCGCCGTCCTCCTGCCGACCCCCACCCCGGCCACGGCGCCCGCCCTGCCGCCTCTGCTGCCCGGCACGGTGGTGCCGGCGCTGGTGATCGCCGGCGGATCGGGCGCCAAGCCCACGCCGGCGACACCGGCCGGCGGCGGCGCACCGCAACCGGCAGCCCCCTCCCCAGCCGGCGCCAACCCGGTCGGGCCGGCCAAGCCCGAGACTGCGGCACCCGCCACACCGGCACCCGCCACCCCATCCATGCCGGCACCGCCGATGGCCGGGGGAAGCGCAACCTTCGGCACTCCGGTCCAGCTGGGCGGCGATGCGGCGCATCCCGGCGCCGGAGCCCCGGCGACGCCTGACCAGCCGTCCGGCACCGCTGCCGAGCCGCCCGACCTGCCGCGTGGCGCCACGGTGGCGTTGAGGATCCTGACCATCACCCCGCCGCCGCAACAGCCCCGCCCGCCCGGCGACCCGGAGGCCGGCGGTCGGAACGGACAGGCGGGAGGCCGGACCGACGGCCGGGCCGAAAGCCAGCCGGCGCCCCCGGACGCGGGGGAGCCCGCCGTCCCACCGGACACCCCGGTCCTGCGCGGCACGGTCGCCGGCAGCACGCCGCAGGGTCAGCCGATCCTGGCGACCAAGCAGGGCATGCTGGCCCTCAACGTCCCGGCCAGCCTGCCGCCGGGCGCCAAGGTCACCGCGGCGCTCACCGACCTCGCCCAGGCGACCCAGGCGGCGGCCCCCACCCTGCCCGGCCCGCCGGGGCCGCTCGGCGAGCGCGACTGGCCGGCGATGCGGCAGCTGATGGCGACGCTGGCAGCGTCGGACCCGGCACTGGCGAAGTCGATGCTGGCGACCATGCCGCAACCGAACCGCAAGCTGACCGCGGCGCTGGGCTTCTTCCTGGCGGCGATGCGCGGTGGCGATGCGCGGGGCTGGCTCGGCGACGATGCCTCATCCGCGCTCGACAAGGCCGGGCGGCGCGACCTGTTGGATCGGCTGGAGAAGGATTTCGAGGGACTGCGCCGCGAGGCTGCGGAACCGCTGCCGGGCGACTGGCGCAGCTACACCATCCCGCTGATGGATTCGACCGGCCCGAAGCCAATCAAGCTGCATGTCCATCCCCTGAAGGAGGACGAGGAGGGCGACGGCAGGCCGCGCGGCAAGCCCGGAAGCCGCTTCCTGATCGATCTGGACCTCAGCCGCTTCGGGCCGATGCAGTTGGACGGGCTGGTGCGGCCGAACCATTTCGACCTGATCCTGCGCAGCCACGCCGCCCTGCCGCCGGAACTGCGGGTGGAACTGATCCAGGTCTTCGCCGACAGCGTGCGGGCGGTGGGCTACAGCGGCGGGCTGTCCTTCCAGTCCGGCGCGCGCAGTTGGGTGAAGTTGACCCGCGCCGGGCAGGCCGGGCTCGGAGTTTCCGCATGAGGCGAGAGCGCCTGACCACCCGCCCCTCCCCCGACGCCCGCCACGATTATCTGGTGGAGCTGCGCGGCGAGCCGATGGCCGGCACGCGCCTGACCCTGCGGCTGGTGCCCGACCGGCTGGTGCCTGATCCGGCCTCCGTCGCCGACTATCTGGCAGAGTTCGCCGGCTTCGTGGATGGGCTGGAGGCGCTGGCGCTCGCCATCCTCGACGACCTCAACAACGAGCTGGTGCCGCGCTGGGTCGAGGTCGTGCTGGAACGCGACACGCCCTTGCCCCACCGCGTGGCGATCGAGGACAGGCAGCCGACCTGGGACAATCCGCAACTGATGGGACGTCTGCAGCGGATTTGAGCGGGGCACTCAATCCGAAGGCGGTGGCGGCACCTCGTCGCTTCCCTCCGTGCGGTCGCGGTAGAGGGCGGCGCGGGCCAGCAGCATCAGGGTGATCGGCGTGGTGACCACCATCAGGGCGGTGATCAGCAGTTCGTGGATGATCGCCCGCGATTCGAGCACTGAGAAGAACAGCATCGAGGCCAGCAGGATGCAGCCGATCCCCAGCGTCGAACCCAATGTCGGAGCGTGGACGCGCTGGTAGAAGCTGTCGAAGCGCAGCAGGCCGACCGTCCCGATCAGCGTCAGGACGGCGCCGGTCAGCAGCAGAAGACAGGTGAGGACCGCCGCCCAGGCAGGAATTTCGGCCAGATGGGTCATTCGATCACCTCCCCGCGCATCAGGAACTTCGCAAGCGCCGCCGTCGACACGAATCCCAGCAGGGCGATGATCAGCGCCGCCTCGAAATACAGGATGCTGCCGGTGCGGATGCCGAAGGTCAGGAGCAGCATGGTCGCCGTGACATAGAGGGTGTCCATTCCCAGCACACGGTCCTGCGCCCGTGGTCCGCGCAGCACCCGGAAGGCCGCGAAGGCCATGGCGGTCACCAGCAGGATCTGGGTCAGAAAGATCGTTCCCATCAGAAGTTTGACGATCATTCGAACAGCTCCATCAACCGTGTCTCGTACCGCCCCTTGATGGTCTCGATCCACACCTGCTCGTCCACGAGATCGAGGATGTGGAGGAGGATGGTGTTCCGCGTCCGGTCATAGGCAACCCAGACCGTGCCGGGGGTGGCGGTGACGATGCAGGCGAGCGTCGCCAGCCCGTAGGGTGCCCGGAGATCGAGCGGGATGCGCACGAAGCCCGAAACCCGGCCGCCTTTGCCCGGCCGCAGGATGATCATCGCGACGGCGATGTTGGAACGGACGATGTCCTCCAGCACCACCAGCAGGAGCGACAGAGCGGCGCGCGGCCGGCGGAGCCGTCCGCCCGGAAGGCCGAGCGTGTTCAGCGTCGCGGCTGTCGCCAGCGACAGCACGCCGCCGAGGACGATCGTGCCCGGAGCCACGCTTTCGTTCAGCAGCAGCCAGACCCCCAGCAGGGTCGCGGTCATCATGGGATAGGGAAGCCAACTGCTCATCGCCGGTCTCATTGGGAGCCTCCCGTCGTTCCGGGTGTGCGGGCAACGGACATCACGGCGCCGTTGTAGTCGCGCGGCGCATGCAGCGACCTTGCGGTGTCCTCCATGTAGCGCATCGCCGGCCCGGCCTGGACGGTCAGCGCCACGTTGAGGGCGAGCAGAAACAGGACCGGCGCGATCTCCGCCACCCGCACGCGCGGCGCCTCCTCGGAGGGGGAGGCCCAGAAGGCGTCGATGCCGGCACGCGTCATCGCCACCACCGTCGCCAAGCCGGACAGGACCAGCGCCGCCATCAGCACCCAGGTGGTGACCGGCACGTCCGGACCGGCGGCCAGCAGCGGCGACAGGATCGCGAACTTGGCGAGAAAGCCGGACAGCGGCGGCAGGCCGGCGAGCAGCAGCGCGCTGGACATGAAGCCGATGCCGAGGATCGCCATCGTCGCCGGAATGGCGACGCCGGCACCGCCATCGTCGGACTCCTCGTCATCGCCCTCGCCATACGCCTCGCGGGTCACCGCCAGCACGTCGGCGCCGACGCCGCGGCCGCGCTCCACCAGTTCCACCACCAGAAAGAAGCCGGCGACCGCAAGAACCGAACTGCTGAGATAGAACAGGGCGCCGCCGGTCACCGACAGCTGCCCGGCGCCGATGGCGGCCAGCAGGGTGCCGGACGACACCAGCACGCTCGCCCCGGCCAGCCGCGCCATGTTCTGCGTCGCCAGCACGGCGATCGACCCGAAGCCGATGGTCAGCAACCCGCCGACCAGCAGGACATTGCCGCCGAAGCCGGAAGAGGCGCCGGCCCCGTCGCCGAACACCAGCAGCCACAGCCGCAGCACGGCATAAACGCCGACCTTGCTGAGGATGGAGACGATGGCGGCAGAGGCAGCACCCAGGGTGGAATAGGTGTTGGGCAGCCAGAAGCCCAGCGGCCACATCCCCGCCTTGATCAGGAAGGCGACGCCCAGAATGGCCGCCCCGGCCTCCAGCAGTCCGCGATCCTCCGCCGCCAGCCCGGCGACACGTCCGGCCAGGTCGGCCATGTTGAGGGTGCCGGAGATGCCGTAGATCATGCTGACGCCGATCAGGAACAGCAGCGAGGCCGACAGGTTGATCGCGATGTAGTGCAGCCCCGCCCGCACCCGCGCAAGGCCCGAGCCGTGCAGGGCCAGCCCATAGGAGGCGGCCAGCATGATCTCGAAGAAGACGAACAGGTTGAACAGGTCGCCGGTCAGGAAGGCGCCGTTCAGCCCCATCAGCTGGAACTGGAACAGCGAATGGAAATGCGCGCCCGCCTTCTGCCAGCGCGGCAGCGAGAACAGCAGGGCGGCCACCCCCAGGATGCCGGTCAGCACCAGCATCAGCGCGGCGAAGCGGTCCAGAACCAGCACGATGCCGAAATTGGCCGGCCAGTCGCCCAGCCGGTAGACGCGGACGCCGGCCGCGCCCTGGTCCGCGACGGTCATCGCCAGGATGGCCAGCCCGAGCAGGGCGAGCGCCGACGCCATGCCGATCACGGCCTTCAGCGTGCGCCGCCGCTCGTCGATCAGCATCATCACCGCTCCCGCCAGCATGGGCAGGACGATGGGCGCGATGGTCAGGTGATCCATCCAGCCGGTCACCGGCTCTTCTCCTTTCCGTCGACATGGTCGGTCCCGGTCAGGCCGCGGGCGGCGAGCAGCAGGACGAGGAACAGGGCGGTGGTGGCGAAGCCGATGACGATGGCGGTCAGCACCAGCGCCTGCGGCACCGGATCGGCATGCATGGCGAGGTTGCCGGCCCGGCCGCCCTCCAGGATCGGTTCGGCACCGGTGCGCAGGCCGCCGGTGGAGAAGATGAACAGGTTGACGGCATAGGACAGCAGCGACAGGCCGATGATCACCTGGAAGGTGCGGGGCCGCAGCAGCAGCCACACGCCGGAGCCGGTCAGCACGCCGATGCCGAGCGAAAGGATCAGTTCCATGTCAGTCGTCTCCCACGGCGGACGGTACCGGCCCGGATTGCACCGGTTCAGGCACGGCCGGCATCTCCGCCGGGCGCGGCACCGCGGCGCGATGGCCGCGCAGCGACTGGCGGGCCAGCGCGATCAGGATCAGGATGGTGGCGCCCACCACCAGGGCGAAGACGCCGATGTCGAACAGCAGGGCGCTCGCCACCGGGATCTTGCCCAGCACCGGCAGCTCGGCGTAGGCGAAATAGCTGGTCAGGAAGGGCCGGCCGAAGATCCAGGCGCCAAGACCGGTGCCGGCGGCCAGCAGGATCCCCACCCCCATCCAGCGCATCGGCAGGACGCGCAGCCGCGCCTCCACCCACTGGGTACCGCCGAACATGTATTGCAGGATCATGGCGATCGCCACGGTCAGCCCGGCCGCGAAGCCGCCGCCCGGCAGATCGTGGCCGCGCAGGAGCAGGAACAGCGCCACCATCAGGATCAGCGGGAACAGAAGCCGCGCGATCAGCGATGGGATGAACAGCCATTCCGCCGCCGTATCGCCCTCCTGGCGGTCGGGCTGGGAGGCGTCGAAGGCGCTCTGGTCGCGCTGCTGTTCGGGAACGTCGACGCTGTCCGGCGCCGGGCGGAAGCGGCGCAGCAGGGCATAGGCGGTCAGCGCCACGGCGCCGAGCACGGTGATCTCCCCCATGGTGTCGAAGCCACGGAAATCCACCAGGATGACGTTGACGACGTTGGTGCCGCCGCCCTCGCTGTAGGCAAGCTCCAGGAAATGCTGGGCCAGCAGTTCCGGCGGGAAGCGGGTCATCACGCCGAAGGAGAGACCGGCCATGCCGGCCCCGGCGGCGATGGCGATGCCGAGGTCGCGCAGGCGGCGGCCCAGAGTGACCGCCTCCGACCCGCGGGCGCCGGGAACGTCCAGCCGCTTGGGCAGCCAGCGCAGGCCCAGCAGAAGCAGGATGGTGGTGACGACCTCCACCAGCAGCTGGGTGAGCGCGAGATCGGGGGCGGAGAACCAGACGAAGGTGACGCAGACGACCAGCCCGGCACCTCCCAGCAGGATCAGCGCCGCCAGCCGGTGGAACTTCGCCTGCCAGGCGGCGCCCAGCGCGAAGGCGGCGCCCAGCGCCCAGATCAGCGCCAGCACCGGATCGATGCCCGACGGCACCAGGTTGCCCGGTCCCAACCCACGCAGCCAGACCGTCCAGCCGGCGGCCAGCACCGCCACGCACACCACAAGGCGGAGCTGCGGCTGCAGGCGACGGGTGCCGACCAACCCCTCCGCCGTGCGGGCGAGGCGCCAGGACAGGAAGACCATCGTCCGTTCGAACATCCGCCGGCCTTCGAACGCGCGGATCAGCGGCGGCCCCTCGATCCCTTTGGCGAGATGACCTTGGAGCAGGCGGTAGAGGCCGATCCCGGCGGCGAAGGCGATCATGCTCATCAGCAGCGGCCGGTTGAAGCCGTGCCAGACCGCGAGGCTGTATTCGGGCGTCGCCGCTCCCAGCGCCGCGCGGGCGGCCATGTCGAGGTAGGGTCCCACGGTGGCGGCCGGCAGGATGCCGATGACGATGCAGGCCAGCACCAGGATTTCCACCGGGAAGCGCATCCAGGCCGGCGGCTCGTGCGGCTTCATCGGCAAATCCACCGGGTCCGGCCCGAAAAAGGCGCCATGGATGAAGCGCAACGAATAGGCGACGCTGAAGGCGCTCGCCACCATGGCGGCGACCGGCAGCACGTCGAAGAAGACCGGCAGCGGCTCCTTGGCCGACAATGCCTCGGCGAAGAACATCTCCTTGGACAGGAAGCCGTTCAGCAGCGGCACGCCCGCCATGGCCCCGGCGGCGATCAGGGCGAGGCGGGCGGTGAAGGGCATGAAGCGGTTCAGGCCGGACAGGCGCCGGATGTCGCGCGTCCCCGTCTCGTGGTCGATGATGCCGGCGGCCATGAACAGCGAGGCCTTGAAGGTCGCGTGGTTGATGACGTGGAAGATCGCCGCCACCAGCGCCAGTTCGCTGTTCAGCCCCAGCAGCAGGGTGATGAGGCCGAGATGGCTGATGGTCGAATAGGCCAGCAGCCCCTTCAGGTCGTGCTGGAAGATGGCGACATAGGCGCCGAGCAGCAGGGTGGCGAGGCCGGCGGACCCGACGATCCAGAACCACGCCTCCGTCCCCGCCAGCACCGGCCACAGCCGCGCCATCAGGAAGACGCCCGCCTTCACCAGCGTCGCCGAATGCAGATAGGCCGACACCGGGGTCGGCGCCGCCATGGCGTGCGGCAGCCAGAAATGGAAGGGGAACTGCGCGCTCTTGGTCAGGGCACCGAGCAGGATCAGCACCAATGCCGGCAGATAGAGCGGATGCGCGCGGATGCGGTCGCCCGCCGCCAGCACGGCGTCCAATTCGTAGCTGCCGACGATGTGGCCGAGGATCAGGACGCCCGCGAACAGGCAGAGGCCGCCGGTCGCCGTGACGGTCAACGCCATGCGCGCACCGTCGCGCGCGGCGGCGGTGTGGTGCCAATAGCCGATCAGCAGGAAGGAGAAGAGGCTGGTCAGCTCCCAGAAAAAGGCGAGCTGGATCAGGTTGCCCGACAGCACCACCCCCGTCATCGACCCCATGAAGGCGAGGAGGAAGGCGAAGAAGCGCGGCACCGGGTCCTCGGCCGCCATGTAATAGCGTGCATAGACCACAACCAGCGCACCGACGCCCGACACCAGCCCGGCAAACAGCCAGGCGAAGCCGTCCATGCGCAAGGAGAAGTCCAGCCCCAGCATCGGCATCCATTCGGCCGAATAACGGACCACGCCGCCCGCAGACACCGTCGGATAGGCCGCCCACACCATCGCCAGCCCGACCAGCGCCACGCCGCCGGCCAGCCACGCCGCCGTGTTGCGTGCGTGCGTGGGCAGCAGCCCGGCGACGAGCGCACCGGCGAACGGGAATGCAACGGCGATCAGGAGCAGCAGTGCGTCGGGCATGAAGTCCTACGGTCGAATGGATCGGCGGAGACGGGCGGGATCAGAGGCCGGGCGGCGCGTCGTCAGGGTCCTTGACGAGGTCCGGATCCTCCTCATCCCGGGCGACGGCCTGGAGGACGATCTGGGCCGCGTCGTCGGGCGTCTTCGCACCGCGCAGCCGGCGCACCGATTGCGGATCGCGCAGGGCCCCGCAGATCTCGGCCATGGCGGCCAGCAGCCCCTTGCGGTTCGATGCCGGCCACAGGGCGAGGAAGACGAGATCGACCGGCTCGTCGTCGCGCGCGTCGAAGTCGACCGCGCGCTGGAGCCGGGCGAACAGGACGACCGGGGCCGCCAGTTCGGCAAGCTCCGTATGAGGAAGGGCCACGCCCTTGCCGAGCGCGGTGGAGCCGATCTTCTCACGCGCCAGCAGGGCATCCAGGATTTCCGGCGCCGGCCGGCCGCTGCGGATCGCGGCCTCCGCCGCCAGCCGGTCGAGCAGGGCCGGCTTGTTGGCGGGAGCGGCGTCGAGGATGACGTCCGCCGCGGAAAAAAGCTCAGTGATGGCCATCTGGTTCTCCGGCATCCGACTCTCCATTGAGGCCAAAGGTCGAGGCGGGCACTGGGGACCGAACGCCACCCGTACCGCCGATCAGCACGTCACAGGGCAGCGCCTCGATCACTTCCGAGGCCGTGCTGCCCAGCAGGGCACGGGAAACGCCGCTGCGCCGGGCGGAGCCCAGGGCGACCAGATCGTACCGTCCCTCCCGCGCGAGATCGACGATCCGCCGCCCCGGAGAGCCGGTGAGCAGGATCGTCTCGACCGCCGGTTCCTGCTCCGATCCTGCGGACGGGGTGCCCAGCACCTTCCGGAAATCGTGCGCAACCTGCGCCGTGTCCAGGGGAGAACTGGACCGGCCCGCCATCCCCGGCAGATCGACGACATGCAGCAGATGGATGCTTCCCTCCCGCATCAGCATCCGCACGCCGTCCACCGAAGGGCGCGAGCGCTCGGAGAAGTCGACCGGCACCAGCGCCCGCAGATAGGGCTGGAGCGGCTTGTCGCGCACGATCAGGATCGGCGTCCCGTCGGCGATCGCGATGCGCTCGACGGTGGAGGCCAGGAACAGGTCCGCCACCCGGTCGCGCTGGTGCAGTCCCACCACCAGAAGGTCGGGCAACCACAGCCCGGCATAGCCGGCGACCCGGTGTTCGACGGCGTCGCCGCGCACCGCGACCGCCTGGGACCGGATGTCCGCCCCGCCGGGTACGGCCAGGATATGGCGCTGGAGTTCCGCTTCCACATGGTGCAGCGGCAGGCAGCCATAGGGACCGCCGGTGCCGTCGACGACATGCAGCGCCGTCAACTCCGCATCGAACCGGCGGGCGAGATGGACGGCGCGCTCCAACGCGCGGTCCGATTTCGGTTCCAGATCGGTTGCCAGCAGAATGCGCCGAAGGCTCGCCATCGTGACTTTCGATTCATTTGCAAGGACCCCTTGATGATCGGAAGTCGGCCGCAGTCTGTCCATGCCGGGAAATACGGACATGAAAGGGTCGCGTGACACCTTGCTGAATCTCCGTAGTAATACGGGATGGATCATTTCACCTGATGCAGTGGGCGCCGGTTGGCGTTACCATCGGTCCATGCCACAGACTGTCCGCCGCCGATGGATGTTCATTCCGGCCTATCTGGCCGCCCATATGTTCCTGGATTGGATCAGCTTCATCCATGCGGTGTCGTCGATCAACATCACGCCGTGGAATCCGCCGGCCGGCCTGATGATGGGGCTGTCGGTGCTGCTGGGCCTGCGCGCGGTCCCGCTGGTCTGGCTGGGGCTGACCGCTGCCGACATCGTGGTGCGCGATCTCCCGGTCGCCCTGGGAACGGCCCTTCTGGCGAACGGCATCGTCGCCCTGGGCTATGGGGCGGCGGGAGGGGTGCTGCGCAAGATCATCGATCCGGGGCTGTCCAGCCTGCGTGACATCGTCCTGCTGCTCGGCGGCAGTGCTGCGGCGGTTCTGGTCATCGGGCTGGGCTTCATCGCCGTCCACACGGCGGCCGGGCTGTTCGACTGGGCACGCTTTCCGGAGGTGCTGCTGCGCTTCTGGACCGGCGAGATCATCGGCATCGCGGTCCTGACCCCGATGGTGCTGATGGCACGGCGCATGCCGTCGCTGCGCTGGTCATGGGGCGGTGCCGCCGAGATTCTGGCCCAGGGCGCGCTGATCGGCTTCACCCTGTGGCTGGATTTCGGTCCGCTGGCATCGTCGCAGTACGAGCATTTCTACCTGCTGTTCCTGCCGGCCATCGCGGTCGCGGTGCGGCACGGGCTGGGCGGGGCGGTGCTGGCCTCGGCCGCCACCCAGACCGGGCTGATCGCCGCCATCCAGGTGGCCGGCGTCGATACCGCGCGCATGGCGCATTTCCAGCTTCTGATGCTGACGCTCGCCATCACCATCCTGCTGCTGGGCGCCGTGGTCAGCGAACGCCGCCGGGTGGAGGACAGGCTGCGGGCGCGGCAGTCCGACCTTGCCCACGCCTCCCGCCTGATCGAGGCGGGGGAAATGGCGGCGGCGCTGGCCCATGAGCTGAACCAGCCGCTGGCGGCGACGATGGGCTACGCCCGCGCCGCCCGCAAGATCGCGCGCCTGGAGGAGGCGTCCCCCCGCCTGACCGAGATCCTCGACAAGACGGTCACCCAGGCGGAGCGGGCCGACCGCGTCATCCGCAGCCTGCGCGACTTCGTGCGCAAGGGTGCCCGCGACCGGACGCCGCTGCCGGTCGCCACGCTGATCGCCGACTGCCTGACGCTGGCCGGCCCGCTCGCCAGCCGGCATGCGGTGGAGATCGCCGCGGAGGTCGCACTCGCCCTGCCGGCCATCGCCGGCGACGCGGTCCAATTGCAGCAGGCGATCCTGAACCTCGTCCGCAACGCGGCCGAGGCGATGACGCCCGACGGCACCCGGCCGGAGGAACAGCCGGGCCGTGCACAGACTGGCCGGCGCCGCATCGTGATCTTCGCCTGTCCGGCGGCCCAGCCTGGTTTCGTCTCCATCGGCGTGCGCGACACCGGACCCGGTCTTGCCGAGGTGGTGGAGCGCAACCTGTTCGCGCCCTTCGTCACCACCAAGCCGACCGGCATGGGGTTGGGGCTGTCCATCGTGCGCACCATCGTCGAGTCCCATGGCGGCACTTTGACGGCGCGCAGTGGCAATCGCGGTGGCAGTGGCGCTGCGAACGGCGCAGAAGGCGGAACCGTGTTCCAGTTCACCATTCCCGTGCATGCGAAGGACAGGGAAGGAGAGCCTGCATGACGACCGAGAAACCCGTCGCCTTCGTGGTGGACGACGACGAGGCGGTGCGCGATGCCCTGGCGCTTCACCTGGATCTGGCCGGGCTGTCGGTGCGCTGCTGCGCCTCGGCGGCGGAGTTCCTGGAGGCCGCGTCGCCCGACCAGCCCGGATGCGCGATCCTCGACATCCGCATGCCGGGCATGGACGGGCTGGATTTGCAGCAGGAGATGGTCCGCCGCGGCCTGACCCTGCCCGTCATCATCATCACCGGCCATGGCGACGTGACCGCCGCCGTCCGCGCGTTCCGCGCCGGGGCGGTGGATTTCCTGCAGAAGCCCTTCGACGAGGATCTGCTGATCGAACGGGTGCAGGAAGCCTTCGGGCGCGACCTCGCCGCCCGCCGCGCCGACGTGGAGGCCGGGGAGATCCGCCGCCGGCTCGCCCTGCTCAGCCCGCGCGAACTGGAAGTGATGGAAATGGTCGCCGAGGGCCTGCCCAACAAGACGATCGCCCAGCGGCTTTCCATCGGCATCCGCACGGTGGAGACCCACCGCGCCCGCGTGCTGGAAAAGATGGAGGCGCGCAACGCCCCGGAACTGGCACGGATGCAGATGCGGCTGGGCGAGCGGCGGGACTAGCTGGTCAGCTTATTCGCCGACCTCGGCCACCTGGGTTTCGGCCGGGCTGGTCCGCTCGGCCGGGGCGGGCGGATAGCGGTAGAAGGAATGGTCGCCGATGGAGGCGGTGCGCAGCCGCGCCTTTGCCCAGTCCGGCTTCTGGCGCCCGAGCGCCGCCTGGGTGGGCGGGCTGTAGAACAGCGAGGCGCGCGCGGTGGGATCGGGCATCTCGTCGTCGTTCAGGTTCCAGGCAAGGCCGCGGGCAAGGCGCAGCGCCTCCTGGTCGGGGGCGAGGCGCGGCTTCGGCCAGGACGGCATGCCGCCCGCCCGGATCACCTGCGCCTGACGGCGGATTTCCGCCAGGATGCGCCGGGCCTCCGCCCGGTTGGCGAGGCGGGGATCCTCCGCCACCTGTTGCGGCTCCGCCTGCTTGGCGCGGGATTTCGCCGATTTGACCAGTTTGCGGCGCTTCTCCGGCTCCACCTCCTGGGGTGGGGAGAAGGGTTCGAACTGGCCGGCGGCGACGACGACCCGGCAGGGCAGCGACGGCTGCGACGCCGATGCTGCCCGGTTGGCGACCACCCACATGACGGCGGCCATGGCGTCGGCGCCCTCGCCCCGCGCCTCGGCCCAGCCGGCCAGCGCCAGGCAGCGGCGCTCGCGCTCCGCCTGCCAGGGGGTCAGCATGTAGACCGAGGAGCCGATGACCACCGGCTGCTTCGGCCCGCCCCGCTTCGGCACGGTCCCCTTCGAATCGCCGATGAAGCGGGCGCAGCCGTCGTCACCGGGCCGGCAGACCGGCCGGTCGGCCTGGAAGCCGGAATTGATGAGAGCACCGATGTCAGCGCCGGTTTCCTGGGCGCCTGCGCCGACGGGAGCCAGGACGGTCGCGAACAGCAGGGCAAGGAGGGAGTGGCGCATCCCGGTCTCTCCGGTCTGGGGAAGGGGACTTCCTTCGACAGGAGGGACGGACCGCAAGTTCCGTGATTCGTCCACCTCTCTGATGGCTTAAGCCTGAGGGCGGCGGATGTAACCCGACGGAGTCCCGAATGGGTTTTCGTCGGCTTCGGGTGTCGGGTTCGGGCACATGCGAGCGGGCCGGCAAGCCCTCGGATCGCTCCGGCTTCCAGCCCGATCGGCAGAATGGGTGCTGTGGGGAAATGGCGGCGGCGTCAGCCGGGCTGGCGATCCTCGTCCGGTTTGCCGCCCTCGCCGGTCCAGTCGTCGGTCAGATAGTCCTGGGAGCGGCTGATCTCCTCGACCTCCGCGTGGGAGGGAGGTTTCGGCACCTGGTCCTGACCGGACTTGCGGTCGTCACTGTCGTCGGAGCCTTCAGGCTTGCGGGGCATCGGTTCCTCCTGGATCGCCGGGGACTTTCCGGAAAACAGGAGTTGGCCTGCAAGATCACGAAACGGAGGAGCGGTTGAAGGAAACCCGCTCCCCCGGCCATATCAATTGGCGGCGTCGGCCACCGTCACCGGCATGGTCCGCACCATTTCCAGGGCGACAGCGGCGCGGACTTCGTCGGCGGCCAGGACGGCGGGCGTGTTCACATTGGCGATTCCGGCGACGGCCGCGAACAGCAGGGCGCCGATGACGAAACGGACGATGGCGAACTTGGCGGCATATTCGGCGTTGGCGGCGGCGAATTGGGCTTCATACGAGGTCATGATGATCTTCCTTCAATGTCGGTTTGGAACTCCGGCGGCCGATGCAGCGGCCTGTTGAGGAAGATATTGGCACAATCACGCCACCGCAAAAGCGGAGACATCACATCCCTGCACTCGTCATTTCGCATCGCAGCATAGCGCTGTGAAAGACGTCATACGGAGTTTTTCTTGTGGTCTCCGCATCTTTCGCAGCGCTCTACAGAGCTTTATGGGGGATTTCGCAGCGCTATTACTGGCTGCTGTCTGTCCAGATTAAAGACATGTGGGTTGGATCGTGTCAATGGCAACCGCCGATGCGCCGAATTGGCGCAACCGCGGTCAGCGCCCCGGCGACAGCCGCTCGGCACTGGCCTTCAGCGTTTCGATCATCGCCTGCTGCGCCTCTTCCGTCGTGTCGGCCGGGACGACGAAGCAGATGGTGGCGATGCAGCGGCCGGCCGGATCGCGGACCGGGGCGGCAAGGCAGGTGGTGAATCGGTCGACCAGCGCGGTGGTGCGGACATAGCCCTGGTTGCGGGCGCGGCGGATGTCCTCGATGAACTCGTCCTCGGCGATGCGGCGGCCATCGGGCAGGATGAAGTCTTCGGACGGAATGAAGCGCAGGATCTCGTCGGCGGCCATGTGGTCGACCAGCAGCCGGCCGGACGCCGTCCAGGGGATCGGCACCTTGATGCCGATCTCGGAGCTGATGCGGAACATGCGCCGGCCGGGTTCATTCAGCACGACCAGATACTTGTCACCTTCCAGCGTACAGAACTGCGCCGTCTCCCCCACTGTCTCGGCGATGTGGGCGACCTCCACCCGCGCCTTGCGGATCAGGTCGACGCTGTCGAGGTAATCGCTGCCGTAGTAATGCATCGCCGGCCCGAAATAGACCGTGCCCTCGCCGTCGCGCAGTTCCAGCCAGCGCGCCTCGACCAGCGTGTTGACCAGTTCGTACATGGTGGAGCGCGGGGTGCCGGTGTCGCGCGCGATGTCGGCGATGCGCGTCGGGGCGCGCCGGCTGTGCAGATGCTCCATCAGCGCGATGACGCGGTCGATGCCGCGGGCACGGCCCGTCGACTTCTCTTCCACCTGCTTCTCCGCCACGCCGTTGCTCTTCATCTGATCCACGCTCCTGTCATCCGACAACCGATTAGCACGCGGATTTTCAGCTTGCCAGCGTTGTTTGTCCGATATACCGTTCGCTTGTCTGGAATACAAGACCGATGTCCGATATTTCGGACGAACGGTCGGGGAGGCAGAAATGACAGGGATCACGCGACGTCTGTTCAACACCGCCCTCGGCACGACGCTGGTCGCCGGCGGGCTTTCCTCTGGAATCCTGGGAAGCTGGGCCACACCGGCGCAGGCCCAGCAGGGCGGCGCCTCGGTCGTCACGGTTGCCACCATCGGCGAGCCGCCGACGCTGGACCCGGTCGGCACCACGTCCGACCTCGTCAGCATCATCACCCAGCACATGTTCGAGACGCTGTTCACCTTCGACGGCGACTGGAAGCTGGCCCCGCTGGTGGCGTCGGCCCTGCCGCAGGTGTCGGCGGACGGCAGGACCTACACCATCCCGCTGCGCAGCGGCGTCACCTTCCACGACGGCAGCACCGTCACGGCCGACGACGTGGTCGCCTCGCTCGACCATTGGACCAAGGCCTCGCCGCGCGGCAAGACCGTCGCCCCGCTGGTGGAGAGCATCACCGCCAAGGGTGCGGACGCCGTCGTCATCGCGCTGAAGGAACCCTTCGCGCCGCTGACCGCGTTGCTGGCGATGAACAACGGCGCCGCCGCCATCGTGCCGAAATCGGTGATCGACGGGCCGGGCGCCTTGAAGTCGCTGATCGGCACCGGCCCCTACAAGCTGCTGGAGCACAAGCCCGACCAGTATATCCGGCTGGTGCGCCACGACGGCTACGCGTCTCCCGCCGGCACGCCCAGCGGCTATGCCGGCAGCCGAAAGGCCGTCATCGGCGAGGTCCGTTTCGTCCCCGTGCCGAACGCCGCCACACGCGTTTCAGGCGTGCTGGCCGGCCAGTACCAGTTCGCCGACAGCCTGCCGGCGGAAACCCTGCCGCGCATCAAGGACGCCGCCGGCGTCAAGCCGGTGATCGTCAAGCCCTTCGGCTTCCCGCTGATGATCATGAACACCAAGACCGGCGTGATGGCGAACCCGAAGGTGCGTCAGGCGGTGCTGGCGGCTCTGGAGCCGAACGACATGCTGCTGGCGGGCTTGGGCGATCCCGCCTTCGTCCAGGCGGAAGGATCGATCTACGCCCAGGGCACACCCTATTTCGATGCGGCCAGCGCCAAGCCCTACAGCGACCATGCCGCCGGCAAGGCGGCGGACCTGCTGAAGGCCGCCGGCTACAAGGGCGAGCCGATCCGCATCATGACCTCGGTGCAGTACGAGTTCCTGTACAAGATGAGCATGGTGGCGCAGGCCCAGTTGGAAATGGCCGGCTTCAAGGTCGACCTGCAGGTGCTGGACTGGGCAACCCTGCTGCAGCGGCGCGGCGACGACAAGGGGTGGGACGCCTTCTTCACCTACCACACCTTCGTGCCGGAACCGTCGCTGATCACGGTGCTGAACCCCAGCTATCCCGGCTGGTGGGACAGCCCGGCAAAGCGCGAGGCGCTCGCCGCCTTCAACCGCGAGATGGACCCGGCGGCCCGCAAGGCGAAATGGGTGACGCTGCAGACGCTGTTCTACAGCGAGGTGCCCAGCGTGAAGGTCGGCGAGTTCTACAACCTCGCCGCCAGCAGCGACAAGCTGACCGGCTACACGCCGACGCCCTGGCCGTTCTTCTGGAACACCGAACTGAAGGGCTGAGGGCGGCTGAAAGCTCCCTCTCCCGCCCCGGGAGAGGGAAGGGGCCCGCCGCGAAGCGGTGGGAAGGGTGAGGGGTGGCGCAAGGAACCATGCGCTTTCGGCTTCTTGGATTCCCCCTCACCCTCCCCGCCTTCGGCGGGTCCCCTCCCTCTCCCGGGACGGGAGAGGGCGATTGGATGTCTCCCCTCAGTCCGGGACCGCAACCATGCTCGTTTACATCGTCCGCCGGTTCGCCGGCATGATGGTCGTCATGCTGCTCGTCGCCATGGTGGTCTTCGTGATCGCCCGCGTGGTGCCGGGCGATCCCGCCGCCGTCATGTTGGGGTCCTCCGCCACGCCGGAGGACATCGCGGCGCTGCGCGGCCGGCTGGGGCTCGACGAACCGCTGCTGACGCAGTTCCTGCTCTATCTCGGCCAGATCATCCGCTTCGACCTTGGCGAGTCCATCTTCCTCAACCGCCCGGTGGCACAGGCGCTGGCCGAACGGTCGGAGCTGACGGCGCTCTTGACGATGATGTCGGTGGGGATCGCCATGCTGATCGGTGTGCCCATCGGCATCCTGTCGGCGGCCAAGCGCGGCGGGCTGATCGACCAGACCGCGGTCGGGCTGGCCATGCTGGCGGCGAGCATTCCCAGCTTCTGGATCGGGCTGACGCTGATCAAGTATCTGGCGGTCGACCATGCCTGGTTCCCGGTCGCCGGCTATGGTCCGCCCGAAGCCGACCTGATGGAACGCATGCGCCATCTGGTGCTGCCGGCCATCGCGCTCGGCATTCCGAACTCGGCGCTGATCCTGCGCTTCACCCGCACCAGCATGCTGGACGTGATGAGCAACGATTACGTCCGCACGGCGCGGGCCAAGGGGTTGCCGCCGCTGGTCGTGGTGCTGAAGCATGCGTTGCGCAACGCGATGATCCCGATCCTGACGGTGATCGGCCTGACCACCGCAGTGATGATCGCCGGCGCCATCGTGACGGAAACCGTGTTCGGCCTGCCCGGCGTCGGCAACCTGATCGTTTCTGCCGTGCTGCGCCGCGATTATCCGGTGATCCAGGGCGCCCTGCTGGTGGTGTCCGCCATCTATGTGCTGATCAACCTGACGGTCGACCTGCTCTATGCCGTGGTCGATCCGCGGGTCCGTTATTGAGAGGGAGGGTTTCCATGGCAAGCGTCCCCGCCGGTCACGGCAACGTCCCCCTTCCCTCCAACACCAAGTCTCACCGCAGCCGCTCGCCGGCCGCCCTGCTGATGCGCCAGCTGTTCCGGCGCCGGCTGGTGGTGCTGTCCTTCCTGATCATGGCAGCGATCCTGGCGGTGGCGCTGCTGGCGCCGTGGATCACGCCGTTCAACCCGATGAAGATGGACATCCTCGGCCGTCTGAAGGCGCCATCGGCTGTCCACTGGTTCGGCACCGACGAGTATGGCCGCGACGTGCTGTCCCGCGTGATGCTGGGCGCCCGGCTGTCGCTGCTGGTTGGGCTTCTGGTCGTGGTGGTGGCGACGCTGATGGGCACGCTGCTGGGGCTGGCCGCCGGCTATATCCGGCCGCTGGACGGCGTGCTGATGCGGCTGACCGACGCGCTGATGGCCTTCCCGGACATCCTGCTGGCCATCGCCTTCATGGCGGCGCTGGGGCCGTCGCTCTACAACGTCGTGCTGGCGCTCGGCATCGTCTACACGCCGCGGGTCGCCCGCGTGGTGCGTGCCGCCTGCCTTGTGGTGCGCGAGATGCCCTTCATCGAGGCGGCGACGGCGCTCGGCGCCTCCACCCCGCGCATCGTCTTCCTGCATATCCTGCCCAACCTTATCTCGCCAATCCTGGTGCAGGCGACCTTCATCTTCGCCTACGCCATCCTGACGGAGGCGGCGCTGTCCTTCCTCGGCGTCGGCGTTCCGCCGACCACCCCGACATGGGGCAACATGATCGCCGGTGCCCAGCAGTATTTCCAGCAGGCCGACTGGCTGATCCTGTTCCCCGGCTGCGCCATCGTCCTGACCGTGCTGTCGTTGCAGATCGTCGGCGACGGGCTGCGCGATGCGCTCGACCCCCGGCTCCAGAAGGCGAAGTGAGATGAGCGCATCCCTCCTCATCAAGGGCGCCCGCGTCATCGACGGCACCGGCGCCCCCTGGTTCCCGGCCGACGTGCTGGTGGAACGCGGTCGCATCGCCGCAATCGGCCCGATGCTGGACGCGCCGGACGCCGAACCGCTGGAGGCGCAGGGCCGCTTCCTCGCCCCCGGCTTCATCGACGCCCATTGCCATGACGACCTGATCCAGCTGCGCCAGCCTGGCCGGCCGGAAAAGGTGGCGCAAGGCGTCACCACCGTGGTGGTCGGCAACTGCTCCTTCGGCCTCTACCCGCAGAGCCCGGAAAGCGGCGCCCCCCTGCGCGAGCATTTCGGCAACCTGCTGGGCACAGTGACGGAACAGGAGACCTTCGCCGACTTCGCCGGCTACCGCGCGGCGCTCGACGGGCGCGGCACCGCCATCAACCTCGTCTCACTGGTCGGGCACGCCGCGCTGCGGCTCGCCGTCATGGGCTGGCAGAACCGCGCCGCCACCGCCGACGAGCGCGAGGCGATGGCCGCCCTGCTGGCCGAGCAGCTTCGCCAGGGCGCGCACGGCCTGTCGCTCGGCCTCGTCTATCCGCCCAGCGCTTGGGCCGACCGCGCCGAACTGGTGCGGCTGGTGGAGGTGGTGGCCGCGCATGGCGCCCTGCTGACCGCCCATGTCCGCTCCTACGAGGGCGGGCTGATCGCCTCGGTGGACGAGTTCCTCGATTTGCTGAAGGCCGGCGGGGCGAGCGGCCTGCTGTCCCACCTGCAGGCCGCCGGAAAGCCCTATTGGGGCAGCCTGCCGCGGGCGGTGGAGCGGCTGGAGATCGCCCGCAAGGGCGGCACCGACGTCAGCTTCGACATGTATCCCTACCCGGCCGGGTCCAGCACCATCCTGCAACTGCTGCCGCCCTCGGCGCTGTCGGGCGGGGTGGAGGCGCTGCTGGCGCGCATGGCCGATGCCGACGGGCTGGCGGCGCTGCGCCGGGCGGTCGAGGACGGAGAAGCCCCCGGCGACACCGGCTGGGAATCCAAGATCCGCCTGATCGGCTGGGAGAATGTCCGCATCGGCGGCGTTTCGGCCGTCGACCTGCGCGCGTTGGAAGGGCTGTCGCTGGCCGAGATCGCCGAGGTAGCGAAGGAGCAGCCCTTCGACACGCTGGTCCGGCTGATCCGCGCCGACCGAGGCCGCACCAACATCGTCATGTTCCAGCTGGCCGAGGCCGATCTGGAAACCGCGCTGTCGCACCCCCTGCACATGCTGGGATCGGACGGCTTGCCGCGCGAGACCGGCAAGCCGCACCCCCGCGCCTTCGGCAGCTTCCCGCGCTATCTCGCCCGCGCGATCAAGGGCGAGGGCGGGCTGGGGCTGGAGGATACCGTGCGCCATATGACCGCCGTCCCGGCCCAGCGTTTCGGCCTGTCCGACCGCGGGCTGATCCGTCCGGGCATGGTGGCCGACCTGACCCTGTTCACCGCCGACGTGGCGGACCGCGCGACCTTCCAGGAGCCGACGCGCCCGCCCCACGGCATCACCGACGTGCTCGTCGCCGGACAGTTCGTCCTGCGCGACGGCGGGCACACCGGCGCGCGTCCGGGCAAGGCCCTGGCCCGCGCCTGACACATTTTCAAAGTTTCCATACCAGTGAGGACCGAATGACCAACCGCAAGCCGATCTTCGCCGAAAAGGGTGCGAAGCCCGCCGGCCAGTACAGCCACGCGATCGTCGCGAACGGCTTCGTCTATGTGTCGGGCCAGGGGCCGCACCATCCGGAGACCGGCGCGCTGCCCGAGGATTTCGCCGGCGAGGTGCGCCAGACCCTGCGCAACCTGGAGATCATCCTGAAGGCCGCCGGCACCGACCTTGCCCATGTGGTGAAGGTCAACAGCTACCTCAGCGACCTCGGCCGCTTCCAGGAATACAACGCGCTCTATTCGGAGTTCTTCCCGACCGAGCCGCCCGCCCGCACCACCATCGGCTGCCAACTGAACAACATCCAGGTCGAAATCGACTGCATCGCGGTCCTGCCGACGGCGTAACATTGAGTACAACGCCGATCCCGCCGCTTTCATGGCAGGGATCGGCCCTTTCCCCGAATTCGTGTTCCGGAGCGGTCCCATGCGCGTCGACGAACTCGACACCCCCGTCCCCGTCATCGACCTCGACCGGGTCGAGCATAACCTGACCAAGATGCAGGAATACTGCGACCGGCACGGGTTGGCGCTGCGCCCGCACATCAAGACCCACAAGCTTCCCCAATTCGCGCTGCGCCAGATCGAACTGGGCGCCGTCGGCATCACCTGCCAGAAGATCAGCGAGGCGCTGGTGATGGCCGAGGCCGGCTGCGCCGACATCCTGCTGACCTACCCCATCGTCGGCGCCGCCAAGGTGAAGCCGCTGGCAGACCTCGCCGGCAAGACCAGGCTGACGGTCGCGCTCGACAACGCCGTGGCGCTCGACACCGTGGCGGCCGCCGCGGCCGAAGCCGGCGTCGAGATCGGCATCCTGGTGGAGTTTGACAGCGGCGACGGCCGTTGCGGCGTGCAGACGCCCGACGAGGTGCTGACGCTCGCCCGCCGCGCCGCCGGCAACGGCCTGATCCGCTTCCGCGGCCTGATGACCTACCCGCGCGGCCCCCGCACCGTGCCCTTCGTCGCCGAGACCCGCACCCTGCTGGACGACGCCGGCATCGCGGTGGAAACGGTGTCGGTCGGCGGCACCCCCGGCTGCTGGGACACCCACGAGCTTCCCGGCGTGACCGAGCTGCGCGTCGGCACCTACATCTACCACGACCGCGCCACCGTCGGCGCCGGGGTGGCGACGCTGGACGAATGCGCCGTGCAAGTACAGGCCACCGTGGTCAGCCGCCCCACCCCCGACCGCGCCGTGCTGGATTGCGGCAGCAAGACCCTGTCGAGCGACCGCGTCGCCCCGTCGGTGGGGGAAGGTTACGGCCTGATCCTCGACTACCCCGACGCGGTGATCGTCCGCGTCAACGAGGAGCATGCGGTGGTCGACCTTACCAACAGCGAGGCGAAGCCGGAGATCGGCGACCGCGTGCGCATCCTGCCCAACCATGTCTGCGTGGTGACCAACCTGCACGACCGCATGGCGATCAGCCGCAACGGCGAGGTCGTCGGCGACTGGCCGGTGCCGGCGCGCGGCTGCACTCGCTGACCCCAACCCTGGATCCGGCCATGGACGCTGACCTCACGCTCGACATCCGCAACCTGCAAACCCACTTCACCGCCGATCCCGGCGTGTCGAAGGCGGTGGACGGCGTGTCCTTCGCCGTGCGCCGCAACGAGACGCTGGCCGTCGTCGGCGAATCCGGCAGCGGCAAGTCGGTGACAAGCCTGTCGGCGATGCGGCTGATCCCGTCGCCGCCGGGCATCATCGCCGGCGGCGAGATCCTGTTCCGCGGCCGCGACGGGCAGGTGCGCGACCTCGCCCGCCTCAGCGAGCGCGCGATGCGCAGCGTCCGCGGCAACGAGATCGGCATGATCTTCCAGGAACCGATGACCTCGCTGAACCCGGTCTACACCGTCGGCGACCAGATCGGCGAGGCGCTGCGCTACCACCAGGGGCTCGACCGCCGGGCGGCGCGGGCGGAGGCGCTGGCCATGCTGAAGAAGGTCGGCATCCCGGCGGCAGAGCGGCGGCTGGACGAGTATCCGCACCAGATGTCGGGCGGCATGCGCCAGCGCGTGATGATCGCCATGGCGCTGGCCTGCCGCCCCACCCTGCTGATCGCCGACGAGCCGACCACCGCGCTGGACGTGACCATCCAGGCGCAGATCCTCGACCTGATGCGGCGGCTTCAGGAGGAAACCGGCACCTCGATCCTCTTCATCACCCACAATCTGGGCGTGGTGGCCGAAGTGGCGCACCGGGTGGTGGTGATGTATGCCGGCCGCATCGTCGAGGAAGGCGATGTCCGCTCGCTGCTGAAATCGCCCAGGCACCCCTACACCCGCGGGCTGCTGGCCTGCATGCCGCACCTGGGACAGCGCCGCGGCGACGGCGGCCGGCTCTACGCCATCCCCGGCAGCGTGCCGAGCCCGCTGAACCGCCCGGCCGGCTGCACCTTCGCCCCGCGCTGCGCGCTGGCCGAACCCGCTTGCACCGCCGCCGAACCCGTTCTGGAGCCTGTCGGCCCCGACCATTCCGCCCGCTGCCGCCGCTGGAGAGACGTGCAATGAGCATCGATACCGTGTCCGAACAGCCCCTGCTGAGCGTCCGCAATCTGGAAAAGCGCTTTCCTGTGCGTGGCGGGCTGCTGCAACGGCCGGTCGGCTGGGTGAAGGCGGTGGACGACCTGTCCTTCGACCTGAACCGCGGCGAGGTGCTGGGGCTGGTCGGCGAGTCCGGATCGGGCAAAACCACAGCCGGGCGCAGCATCCTGCGGCTGATCGAGCCGACCGGCGGCTCCATCCGCTTCAACGGGCAGGAGATCACCGGCCTGGGCACGGCCGAGATGCGGGCGCAGCGCCGCCGCATGCAGATCGTCTTCCAGGACCCCTATGCCAGCCTCGACCCGCGCCAGCGCGTGCGCGAGGTGATCGGCGAGGCTCTGACGATCCACAACATCGGTAGCCGTGCCGACCGCCGCGACCGCGTGGCGGCGCTGCTGGAGAAGGTCGGCCTGAGCGCCGACGCCATGGATCGTTTCCCGCACGAGTTCTCCGGCGGCCAGCGCCAGCGCATCGGCATCGCCCGCGCGCTGGCGGTGGAACCCGACTTCATCGTCGCGGACGAGCCGGTGTCGGCGCTCGACGTCTCGGTGCAGGCGCAGGTGGTGAATCTGCTGGGCGACCTGCAGCGCGAGCTGGGGCTGGCGGTGCTGTTCATCGCCCACGATCTGGCGGTGGTGCGCTACATCAGCGACCGGGTGGCGGTGATGTATCTCGGCCGCCTGATGGAGATCGCGCCGAGCGACAGCCTCTACGAGCGCCCGCGCCACCCCTACACCATGGCCCTGCTGTCCGCCGCCCCCGACCCGGACCCCGACGCGCCGAAGTCCCGCATGCTGCTGGACGGCGACGTGCCAAGCCCGATGAACCCGCCGTCGGGCTGCGTCTTCCGCACCCGCTGCCCCTTCGCCCTGCCCGCCTGTGCGGAGCCGGAAGCCCGGGCGCTGCGCGAGGTGGCGCCGGGGCATTCGGTGGCGTGCATCCGGGATGATGTGGGGGTCAGGTGAGGGACTGTTTTGCACCAGCAGCGGACAGTCGGACGGCTTTCATCAAGCATTATCCTGCGTCAGGACAGGACGGGCTCCGATCTGGTTCATCCAGCCGAACCAGTCTTCGAGGTGCCATGTATGGGTCAGTTTGCCGTTGGAGATCCGGTGAAATTCATGGATCGCAATCCGAAAGGACCTGCCGGTCGGAGCGATCCCGAACCAGTCGCCGCTGTGCGTTCCGGTGATCTCGGCGCGCACGGCGGCGCGGCCGGGTGCGCCGATGATCTCCAGGATCTCGATGTTCGTATCCGGGAATGCTGCACGGATTGAGCGGATCAGCGGCTTCATCCCCTCGCGCCCCGGCTGCTGGCCAGGATTGAGTGGGATGTCCTGCCAATCCACGGTCACGGCCTCATCGAGAAGGTCGGGGTTTCCTTCGTTGAAGGCGCGGTAGAGCGTCTCGATTGCACCCCGTTCCGCCGGTGTGAGGCCGGTTTCGTCCAGCATGTCGGTCGTCGGTGACATCGTAACTTCTCCTTTCTGCAATGCGATGAGAGGACGTTACCCGACGCCACTTCATGTTTGAAATCGATCTTAGATATGTGACATCATCCATGCCATGGATTTACATGGCATCGACCTGAATCTGCTCGTCGCGTTCGACGCCCTGATGGCCGAACGCAGCGTAACGCGGGCCGGGACGCGCATCGGCCGCACCCAGCCAGCAATGAGCGCCGCCCTGGCACGTTTGCGCGGGCTGCTGAAAGACGAACTGTTCGTCCGCGGACCGAGCGGACTGCAGCCGACGCCGCTGGCGCTCGACTTGGCAGAGCCGATCACCCATGCCCTTGCAGAAATCCAACGGGCGCTGGAGTTCACACAGACCTTCGAGCCGGCAAGCACGACAGCCAGCTTCAGCCTTGGCCTGTCGGAACACCCAACCTTCGCCCTGCTGCCGACATTGCTTGAGGTGTTGCGCGAACAGGCTCCCGGCATCACGTTGCGCATCCGAAATTTCGTTGCGCGGGACGACGCCATCGGCATGTTGGACGCGGGGGAAGTCGATCTGACGGTGGGCGTGCCATCGACTCCCGCCGTCAGGATTCTCAGCCGACCATTGTTCGAGGAGCATTTCGTCTGCGTCGTTCGCAAGGACCACCCGACCCTGCGCCCGCCACTCCGGCTCGACAATTTTCTAGAGCACTCGCACCTTCTGGTATCGCCGGAGAATGACCACTATGGGGTGGTCGATGCGGCGTTGGCCAAGCGGGGCTTGAAGCGCCGGCTGGCGTTGACGCTGCCGCACCTGTACGCCGCTCCGGTCCTTGTGGCCCAATCGGATATGGTCGCAACATTGATGGAAGGCGTGGTTGCCGCGTCGGGCCATGCGGAGCGGCTGTGCATCATGCCAGCCCCGCTGGAACTGCCGTCAATCCCCTTCGTTATGTCCTGGCACCGCCGCAATGACGTCCATCCGGCACAGCGGTGGTTCCGCGATCTGCTGGCGGCGATCCCGGTCCGCGCCGGTCTCTGCTAGGCGGCGCAGTGGAACTGATGAGAACTCACTTGGCAATACCGAGGCATCCAACATCCGCTTCAGGTCACCAGCCGACACACCTCCACCACATTCCCCCAATTTCCCTCACCCCCTCCGAGCCGCCTCAATCGCCGCCACGTCGATCTTCGTCATCCCCATCATCGCCTCGAACGCCCGCTTGGCCTCCTCTCCACCCGCCGCCAGCGCATCGGTCAGCACGCGGGGCGTGATCTGCCAGGAGATCCCCCAGCGGTCCTTGCACCAGCCGCAGGCGCTCTCCTGGCCGCCGTTGCCGACGATGGCGGTCCAATAGCGGTCGGTCTCCTCCTGGTCGTCGGTGGCGATCTGGAACGAGAAGGCCTCGCTGTGGGTAAAGGCCGGGCCGCCGTTCAGGCCGAGGCAGGGGAGGCCGGCGACGGTAAACTCGACCGTCAGAACGTCGCCCGCCTTGCCGGACGGGTAGTCGGCGGGGGCGCGGTGGACGGCGGTCACCGCGCTGTCGGGGAAGGTCGCGGCGTAGAAGCGGGCGGCGGACTCGGCGTCCTTGTCGAACCAGAGGCAGATCGTGGTCTTGGCGACGGCCATGGCTTGTCCTTTCGCGCTGAAACCGACTCCCCGGCTTGGGGCCGCGTGCTGCTCACTCAGCTTTTACCACCATACATGTCACGCTGGCGATAGCTCCGGCGATGGCGTCGAAGGGCGCCGGTCTTGACCGCCCTTGGCCCGGAGGATAGCGTTGGACCGTCTGAAACAGGTTAGGCTCGGGACGGTTGGCCCGGCCCCCGCCATGCGGGTCCTTCCGTTGCCAGGGTAACGGCCCAACGGCGACGGCCCAAGACTATCAGGGTGCGTGCATGATGCAGGCGCCGATAGCAGGGGTATGGACATGAAACCGAGAATTTCCGTTCTGACGCTGGGCGTCGCCGACCTCGACCGGGCGCTTGCCTTCTATCGTGACGGCCTCGGGCTGCCCAGCGACGGCATCATCGGGCGCGAGTTCGACCATGGCGCGGTCGCCTTCTTCGATCTGTCCGGCGGGCTGAAGCTGGCGATCTGGGCGCAGGACGACATCTGCCACGACACCGGCCTGGCCAAAACTCCCGTCAGTTCCACCGCCGTCACCATCGGGCACAATGTCGCGCGCAAGAGCGAGGTGGACGAGGTGATGGAGGCCGCAGAACGCGCCGGCGCCGATATCGTCAAGACCGCGCAGGACACCTTCTATGGCGGCTATGCCGGCTATTTCCGGGATCCGGACGGGCATCTGTGGGAGGTTGTCTGGAACCCCCATCTGCTGCCTGCCGATGACTGACCGAACTCGGGGGAGGCCGGTCCCTTGGGCTTCGGCTCAATAGGGCTTCACCACCACCAGCGTCACGATGACGATGACCCCGGCGATCACCAGCAGCGGGGAGAAGCGCAGCAGCGGCGAGACCGGGCGGACACCCGATGCGGGAGCCGGTTCCGCCAGTCGGCGCAGTCCGGCGGCGAGCGTGCCGTGCAGGGCGGATAGGACGACGACGATGGCGACCTTCGCCACCAGCCACGGCTCCAGGCCCCAGCCGCCCAACAGCACCAGCGTCAGGCCGAGAATCCAGGCGAGCCCCATCGCCGGGGAGGTCACGCGGCGGTCCCACCGCGATGCCGCGCGCAAGATGCGGGCCGGTCCCTCCTCGGCGGCGGTCGTGGAATCCAGGGCGCTGATCAGGATGGCGGCGACGGACATCCCCGCGATCCACACCGTCACCGCGGCGACGTGCAGCCCGATAAGCCAGATGTAATCCAAGGACCGTCCCTCAAGAGCCTCGCCTGACCGTCAGGCACCCACTTGCAGGATGATCTTACCGCGGCCGTGGCCGGAATCGAGCCGTTCATGCGCCTTGCCGACCTGCTCCAGCGGCAGGACGGCGTCGACGATCACCTTGGCCTGCCCGCGTTCGAACAGCGGTGCCATCTCGCGCAGGCGGGCGCCCTCGCGGGTCAGGAAGGTGCCGTAGAGGGTCTGGTTCTTCACATAGAGCGCAGTCAGGTCGCCGGTCGGCGGCAGGATGGTGGCGATACGGCCGAAGGGGCGGGTCACCTGCGTGCTCATCGGCACATTGCCGCCGGCGGTGTCGAAGGCGGCGTCCACCCCCGCCCCGCCCGCCTCGCGCAGGATCTGGTCCACCACGTCGGTGTCGCGGTAGTCGAGCGTCACGTCGGCGCCGAGGTCGCGCATCGCCTCGTGGTTGGCCTTGCTGGCGGTGGCGAGCACGCGGGCGCCGGCCGCCTTGGCGAACTGGATGGCGAAGCTGCCGACGCCGCCGGCCCCACCATGGATCAGCACCGTCTCGCCCGGCCGCACCGCCAGACGGCGGACGATGGCCTCCCACGCCGTACCGCCGGCCAGCGGGATGCCCGCCGCCTCAACATGGCTGAGGCCGGGCGGCTTGTGCGCGACGATGGACGCGGCGGCGACGGTGTATTCGGCATAGCTGCCGTTGGGATTGCCGAAGATCTCCGGGGTGTAGAACACCTCGTCGCCGGCCTTGAAGCCGGTCACGCCGGGGCCGACCTCCTCAACCACGCCGGAGACGTCGTAACCCAGCACCGCCGGGAAGGGGATGCCAGCCCACCTTCCGGCCTGACGGATCTTGGCGTCCACCGGGTTGGTGCCCGACGCCACCACCCGGACCAGCAGCTCGCCCGGCCCCGCGACCGGACGCGGCCGGTCCTGCAGTTCGAACACGTCGGGACCGCCGAACCGCGAAATAACCATCGCACGCATGCCGTCATCCTCCGTTCCGGGCGTTGCACTGTAGAAGCAGCAACGTGGCAAGCGGGCTACCGCCTGTCCAGCGGGGGAAAGGGGAATGCACGGCGTGGCTTTGGTCGGGGCCGGGAGTGCGCGATGCTTGAAGGTCCTCGCAGCGCGTCCCCCTCACCCTAACCCTCTCCTCAGGGGGAGAGGGGATTTTGGATGGGGAGAGGGGACTTTCCCGTCGCGGGTCAGCCGATCCGGAACTCCTCGCGGTGGATCGCGGTCATCGCCAGCCCCTCCGGACCGATGGCGCCGCGGTACATGCCGGAACAGTTGAAGGGCAGAGCCACCCGGCCGTCGCGGTCGATGGCGATCAGGCCGCCGGAACCGCCGATCACGCCCAGCTCGTCCACCACGTCGCCGGCGGCGCGCTCCAGGGTCTGGCCGGCCCAGCGCATGCGGGCGTCAATCTCGTGGGCGGCGCAGCGGCGGATGAAATGCTCGCCATGGCCGGTGGCGGAGACGGCGCAGGTGATGTTGTCGGCGAAGGTACCGGCGCCGATCACCGGGCTGTCGCCGACCCGGCCCTTGGCCTTGGCGGTCATGCCGCCGGTCGAGGTGGCGGCGGCGAGGTTGGCGTCGCGGTCGCGGGCGACGGCGCCGACGGTGCCGTGGCGGCGCTGCTCATCCCCGTCGTCGGGGGTGCCGGAGCGGCGGCGCTCAAGCTCGGCCTGCAGGGCGTCCCAGCGCGGCTGGGTGAAGAAATAGGGGGCTTCCTCCATCGGCAGACCCTGGCGGCGGCAGAGGTCGAGCGCGCCTTCGCCGATCAGCAGGACATGCTCGCTGTGCTCCATCACCGCGCGGGCGGCGAGGATGGGGTTGCGCGGGCCGAACAGACCGGCGACCGCACCGGCGGAGCGGTCGCGGCCGTCCATGATGGCGGCGTCCATCTCCTGCACGCCCTCGGCGGTGAAAACGGCGCCGCGGCCGGCGTTGAACAGCGGCTCGTCCTCCAGAGCCATGACGGCGGCGGTGACGGCGTCGAGCGCGGTGCCGCCATCGGCCAGCACCTCGTGCCCGGCGGCGAGCGCCCGGCGCAGGCCGGCATGGTAGCCCTCGGTCAGCACGGGCGTCAGGGCGCTGCGCTTGATGGTGCCGGCGCCGCCATGGATTGCCAGGGCGAAGGGCTGCGGTTGGGTGAAGGTCATGGGTGCGGGTCTCAGCGCAGGGAGGCCGACATGGCCGACAGGGTGTTGATCCAGCCGAGCGCGGCGGCCATGCTGGCGGCCGGCAGGCGGACGGTGACGGGGTCGAGGCGTTCGGAAACCGGGATCAACGACGCCAGATCGGCCAGCGCCGGGCTGTTCATCTCGATCTCCAGCCGGTAGGGCGCGCCGTCGGCTTGCGGCGGGACGCGGAAGGGCGGGATGCTCGATGCCCGGCGGACGGCGCGGCTTGCCGCATCGCGGATGCGGTCGCGGGCGACCGTGGGCGCCACGGACCGGGCGGCGCGCTGGCCGAGCGCCTGCTTGACCACCACGCGCTCGGACTCCGGGAACAGCGGTTCCATCTCGGCGGCGAAGCGGTCGTCGCCGCTCAGCAGGATCACCGGCACGCCGATCTCTCCGGCATAGGCGCCGTAATTGCCAGCCTCCCCCAGCTCCTGCCCGTTCACCCGGACGCGGCCGAAGGCGAAGCTGTTGGTGGTGTGGGCGAGGATGCCGTATTGCCGGGCCGAGGTGTGGAAGCCGACGCACATGACGCCCGCCGCGTCCGGCTCCAGCCCGGCGAACATGCCGATCGGCTTTGGACGGCCGAGGATCAGCTCGGCGGCCGGATGCAGTTCGTCCGGCAGCAGGTTGACCATCGGGCCGTGGCTGTCGTTGACCAGGATTTCGCTCGCACCACCTTCCAGCGCGCCTTCGATGGCGGCGTTGACCTCGGCGGTCATCAAGCGGCGGGCGCGCTCGTATTCAGCGTTGCCCGGCGTCACCTGCTGCTGGGAGACGACGCCGGCCACCCCTTCGATATCGGCGGAGATGTAGATCTTCACTCTGTGCTCCCGGAGGTGAGCGTATCGGATAGGCATGGCCGGGTGGCGCCGTCGCGGCCGACCACCGGCGTGGCGGCAACCAGCGCGTCGAGCACGGCTTCCTGCGTCGCGTCGGCCATCGCCTCGAACAGGCTGTCGATGCGGCGTTCGTTCAGCATGCGCAGGGGGATGAGGTCGGCCCGCTCGTCATGGTCGATGCGGTTGGCGGTGGTGAAGCCCAGCGCGATGTCGCCGCTGCCGTGGCCCCAGAAGGATCCCACCCGCGCCAGCCCGACCCCGGCGCGGCGGATCACCCGGCGCAGCTGGCGATGATCGAGCGGCACGTCGGTGGCGGCGATGACGATGACGGAGCCCTTTTCCGGTGCATCGTCCTGCGCCGGCGGGGCGACGCGGCGGCCGTCTGGCAGGCGCAGCTCCCCCGGCCGGCCGAAATTCGCCAGCACCAGCACGCCCAGGTAATGGCGCTTGCCGTCCAGCTTGAGGCGACGCGAGGCGGTGCCGATGCCGCCCTTGAAGCCGAAGCAGGACATGCCGCGCCCGGCGCCGACGGAGCCGACCGCGACCTCTGCCCCATCCGGTTCGGACAACGCGGCAGCCAGGGCTGCGGCGGCGTGCGCCTCAGTCACCGCAAGCGCCTGGATGTCGTTCAGCGGGCCGTCGTTGCACTCCATCACCACCGGATTGACGGTGGCGGTGGTGCGGCCGATGTCGGGGTTGGCGGCGATGGCGTGGCGGACCAGCGCGGTGGATGCGGTGCCGACCGACAGGGTGTTGGTCAGCAGGATCGGGGTTTCCAGCGCGCCCAGCTCCTCCACCTGCATCAGGCCGACGCTCTTGCCGAAGCCGTTCAGCACCTCCGCCGCGGCGACGGGCTTGTCGCGGTAGAGGTTGCCGGCATGGGGCAGGATCGCGGTGACGCCGGTCTGGATGGCGCCGTCATCCAGCGTGACATGGCCGACGCGCACGCCCGGCACATCGGTGATGGCGTTGCGCGGCCCCGGCGTCAGCCGGCCGCAGGCGAGCCCGAAGGCCCGCGCACGCTTGCCGTGCTCAACGGAGTTTCGGGTCGAGGGCATCGCGCAGTCCGTCGCCGAGCAGGTTAAAGGCCAGCACCGTCAGGAAGATGGCGAGGCCGGGATAGAAGGTGACGTGGCTGGCGACGCCGATGTAGCTGCGGCCGTCGGCGAGCATGGCGCCCCATTCCGGGCTGGGCGGCTGGGCGCCGAGGCCGATGAAGCTGAGGCTGGCCGCCGTCAGGATCGAGGTGCCGATGCGCATGGAGACATAGACGATCACGCTGGGCAGCGTGCCCGGCAGGATATGGCGGACCATCAGCAGACGGTCGCGCACACCGATGGCGCGGGCGGCG
Organism: Azospirillum sp. BE72; assembly: GCF_031455875.1. Classification (NCBI taxonomy): domain Bacteria; kingdom Pseudomonadati; phylum Pseudomonadota; class Alphaproteobacteria; order Rhodospirillales; family Azospirillaceae; genus Azospirillum; species Azospirillum sp. BE72. The sequence continues at coordinate 286,492 of NZ_JAVDTO010000004.1, read as the reverse complement.
TCGACATAGACCGCGCGCTTCAGCGACAGCGTGCTGCCACGCACCAGACGGGCGAAGACCGGCACGCTGAAGATCGCCACCGCATAGATGACGTTTTCGATGCCCGGCCCCAGGATGGCGACGATGCCGATGGCCAGCAGGATGCCGGGGAAGGCCAGCAGCACGTCGCAGATGCGCATGATCAGGCTGTCGATCCAGCCGCCGCGGAAGCCGGCGATCAGCCCCAGCGCCACGCCGGCCACCCCGCCCAGCAACACCGACAGCAGCCCGACCGACAGCGAGATGCGGGCACCCCACAGGATGCGGCTGAAGATGTCGCGGCCATAGGCGTCGGTGCCGGCCCAATGGTCGGCCGACGGGCCTTCCAGGATGCGGTCGTAATCGAAGGCCGCCGGGTCGAAGGGCGCGATCCAGGGAGCAGCGGCAGCGGCCAAGGCCAGCGCCAGCAGACAGATGCCGGCGGCCATGGCGGTGCGGTTGCGCCGGAACTTGCGCCAGAACTCGCGCAGCGGCGAGCGGACGGCTTCGTGGGCGGCGGATGCGGCCACGCCGGTTGCGTCTGTCGTGGTCATGAGTAGCGAATCTCGGGGTTGGCGAAGGCGTACAGCACATCGACCAGAAGGTTGATGATGATGAACTCCAGCGAGAACAGCAGGATCTCCGCCTGGATGACGGTGTAGTCGCGGTAATTGACGCTATCCACCAGCAGCCGGCCCAGCCCCGGCCAGGAGAACACCGTCTCCACCACGATGGACCCGCCCAGCAGGAAGCCGAACTGCAGGCCGACCATGGTGATGATCGGGATCAGCGCGTTGCGCAGCGTGTGCTTCCACACCACCAGCCGCGCCGGCACACCCTTGGCCCGCGCGGTGCGGACGTAATCCTCGCGCGCGATCTCGATGAAGGCGGAGCGGGTGAAGCGCGCCATCACCGCGGCGACGCCGAGGCCGAGCGTCAGCGACGGCATGACGAAATGCTGCCACGTCCCATAGCCGCTGGTCGGCAGCCAGCCGAGCTTGACCGAGAACAGGTCGATCATCAGCAGGCCGAGCCAGAAGGACGGGAAGGCGATGCCCGACACCGCGACGATCATGCCGGCATGGTCCTGCCAGCGCCCGCGCTTGGTGGCCGACGCCACGCCGATCAGCAATCCTGCCAGCGTCGCCCACGCCATGGCCACGACGGTGAGGTAGAGCGTGGGCATGAATCGTTCGCCGATCTCCTGCGACACCGGCCGCTTGGACTTCATCGACCGCCCGAACTCGCCCTGCACCGCATTGCCGAGGAAGCGGCCATACTGCACCCACAGCGGCTGGTCGAGGCCGAGATCCTGGCGCACCAACTCGACGTCGCGCTGGGTCGCATCCGGACCGGCGACCAGACGCGCCGGATCGCCCGGCAGCAGATGGACGAAGCCGAAGACGAAGACGGAAATCACCAGCAGAACCGGCAGGATGCCGGCGACACGGCCGACGAGATATTTCAGCATGGGACGGAGGTCCTGGTGGAGGGCCTGGAGACGCGGGGGATGCTTGGGGAGTTTATACCCCCACCTAACCTCCCCCGCTGGGCGGGGGAGGGACTGCCGCCACTCTCCCGCATAAGCACTTAGTCCCCTCCCCCGCCCAGCGGGGGAGGGTCAGGGTGGGGGCAATAACGCACCCCCACACTTCACATCACTGCAGATCGGCCTCTTCCATCTGCAGGCCGCCGTCTGCGACATAGTAGAAGCCGGTCAGCTTCTTCGACTTGCCGGCCAGCAGGTTCTCGACACCGAGGAAGATCCAGGGTGCGTCCTTCCAGATCTGTTCCTGGGCGACGCGGTAGGCTTCGGCGCGCTTGGCGGTGTCGGCGGTGCCGATGCCGGTTTCGATGGCAGCGTCGACCGTGTCGTTCTTATAATACGCCACGTTGAAGAACTTCGGCGGGAAGCCCTTGCCCCACAGCAGCGGACGCAGGCCCCAGTCAGCGTCGCCGGTCGAAGCCGACCAGCCGCTGTACTGCATCTGCACCGTGGCATCCTCCGGCTTCTCGACGCTCCAGACGCGGGAGGCCTCGACACCGGCTTCGAGCGGGGTGACGGTCAGCTTGACGCCGACCTGGGCCAGCTGCTGCTGCACGAACTGCATGCCGCGGATGAAGTTGGTGCTGTTGCGGCCGATCATCTCGGCCTCGAAGCCGTTCGGATAGCCGGCCTCGGCCAGCAGCGCCTTCGCCTTGGCGAGGTCGTAGGTGTACTGGTTCGGCTGCGAAACGTGGAAGCCCAGCTTGGACGGGATCGGCGAATCCAGCGGGCCGGCATGGCCGCGATAGACCACCTTCGCGTAGGCGTTCTTGTCGACGGCGTAGTTCAGCGCCTGACGGACGCGCGGGTCGTTGAACGGCTTCTTCATGGTGTTCATCGCCACATAGCGGGCGATGATCGACGGGGCGTCGATGATCTCCAGCGCCTGGTTGGCTTCCACCATCTTCACCATTTCAGGCGGCAGCGGATAGATGAACTGCGCCTCGTTGGTCTGCAGCATGGCGATGCGGCTGCCGTTCTCCGGCACGCTCTTCAGCGTCACGCTGTCGACCTTCGGCAGGCCGGGCTTCCAGTAGTTGGCGTTCTTCTCGACCTTGAGGGTGTCCGCTTCCCAGCTGACGAACTTGTAGGGGCCGGTGCCGACGGGGTGGCGGCCGATCTCCTTGCCGAAGGTCTCCAGCGCCTTCGGGCTGTGGATCATGGCGCCGGGGTGGGCGAGGTTGTTGTTCAGCGCGCCGAAGGGCTGCGACAGCTTCAGCGTGATGGTGTAGTCGTCGACCACCACCGTCTCGCCCAGCATCGCCAGCAGGCTCTGGCGCTTCAGCCGGTTGGCCGGGTTGGACAAGCGGTCGAAGTTGGTCTTCACCGCCTGGGCGTTGAAGGGCGAGCCGTCATGGAAGGTGACGCCCTTGCGCAGGCGATAGGTGTATTCGGTGGCCGTGTCGTTGACCGTGAAGCTTTCCGCCAGCAGCGGGACCAGCTTCATCTCCTTGTCGAAGCCGAACAGGCCCTGCATCATCGTGCGGCTGGCCGACTGCGACAGGGTGTCGTTGATGTCGGCCGGGTCCAGCGTGGTGATGTTGTCGGGGATGCCGACCACCAGATTCTTGGCGGCGAACGCCGGACCGGCCAGCGCGGTGCCGGCGAGCAGGCCGGCTAGCAGGGGAAGAGCGAAACGCGTCACGTGATGTCTCCCTTTTCTTGATTCAGAAATCGCCGCCGACGGCGTGGCGTGCGACGAAATGGTCGTCGCCGACCGGTACCAGCGGCTGCACCACCGGCTCGTCGCCGATGTTGCGGATCGGGCTGGGGATCTCGCCGGTCAGAAGCCGCAGGTCGCGGGTGCGCCGGCTGGGATCGGCGATCGGCACGGCCGCCATCAGGCGGCGGGTGTAGGGGTGCTGCGGGTTCTCGAACACCGCGCGGCGGGGGCCGAGCTCGACGATCTGGCCGAGATACATGACGGCGACACGGTGGCTGACCCGCTCCACCACCGCCATGTCGTGGCTGATGAACAGGTAGGACAGGCCGCGCTTGGCCTGCAGCTCCATCAGCAGATTGACGATCTGCGCCTGGATCGACACGTCGAGCGCCGCCACCGCCTCGTCGGCGATGATCAGCTTGGGATCGCAGGCGATGGCGCGGGCGATGCAGATGCGCTGGCGCTGGCCGCCGGAGAATTCATGCGGGTAGCGGCGCGCGTGCTCGGGCCTCAATCCCACCTGGGTCAGCAGCTCCGCCACCCGCTCCTCGATGGCGCGGCGGCGTGACACGCCCGGCTTGGCTGTGGGCACATAATCATGGACCAGCATCGGCTCGGCGACGCTGAAGCCGACGGTCATGCGCGGATTCAGCGAGGCGAAGGGATCCTGGAAGATGTACTGGATCTTCTCCTTCAGCTTCGCCTGACCATTGGAATCCAAGGTCGCGGTGTCGAGGCCGTCGAAGCGGATGCTGCCGGAGGTGGCGGACTGCAGCCCCATGATGGTGCGGCCGGTGGTCGACTTGCCGCAGCCGGATTCGCCGACCAGCGCCAGCGTCTCGCCCGGACGGACGGCGAAGCTGACCTTCTCCACCGCATGGACGCGGGCCTTCAGCGATCCGAAGATGCCCTTGCGCACGTCGAAGCGGGTCGTGAGGTCGCGCACTTCCAGAAGTGGGGCGTCGGCGGCGCGCACGGTGTCCTGCACCGGCGGCGGGGCCGGGGGTGCGGCCTCCGCCTTGGCCTCATCGACCACCAGCAGCGGGAAGCGCACCGGCAGGTCCTGGCCGCGCAAGGCGCCCAGCTTCGGCACGGCGGACAGCAGCGCCTTGGTGTAGGGGTGCTGCGGCGCCTGGAAGATGCGCTCGACGCTGCCCTCCTCCACCTTGCGGCCGCGCCACATCACGACGACACGGTCGGCCACCTCCGCCACCACGCCCATGTCGTGGGTGATGAAGATGACGCCCATCCCCATCTCTTCCTGCAGCAGACGGATCAGACGCAGGATCTGCGCCTGGATGGTGACGTCCAGCGCCGTGGTCGGCTCGTCGGCGATCAGCAGGGAGGGCCGGCAGGACAGCGCCATGGCGATCATCACGCGCTGGCGCATGCCGCCCGACAGCTGGTGCGGATGGCGGTCGAGCAGCCGGGCCGGTTCGGGAATCCGCACCTTCTCCAGCATGCGCAGCGCCTCCGCCCGCGCCGCCTTGCGGTCGAGACCCTGGTGCAGCATCACCGCCTCGGCGATCTGGTCGCCGATGGTGAAGACCGGGTTCAGCGACGTCATCGGCTCCTGGAAGACCATGGCGATGTCGTTGCCGCGCATGTCGGTCAGCGCTTCGGCCGGCGGGGATGCCAGGTCGCGTTCGCGCCCGTCGCGTCCCTTGAAGCGGATGCGCCCGCCGACGATGCGACCACCGGCATAATCGACCAGCCGCATCAGAGACAGAGAGGTCACCGACTTGCCGGAGCCGGATTCGCCGACGATGGCGACCGTCTCGCCCGGCGCCACGGTGAAGCTGACGTCGTCGACCACACGCACGGGACCATGCTCGCCGTCGAAGGCAACGCTCAGCCCCTCCACCGACAGCAGCGCCGTCGCGGTGTCGACCGACTTTGCGGCAGCGGCAACGCTCATCGCCCAAGCCTCTCGGCGAACAACGCGAACATGCGGCGCCACACCATGCCCGGCGCGCCGGTGCCGACCGGCTTGCCGTTCAGGCTGGTGACGGGGGTGACCTCCTTGGTGGTGCTGGCGATCCAGATCTCGTCGGCCGTCTCAAGCTCAGCCGCAGGGATGTCGCGCTCCTCCAACCGCAGGCCGGCCCCGGCGGCCAGCCGCAGGATGACAATGCGGGTGATGCCTTCCAGGATGTGGTTGTCGTTGATCGGGGTGGCGATGACGCCGTCCTTGACCACGAAGATGTTGGTGGCGGCCCCCTCGGTCACCATCCCGTCGCGCAGTTGCAGCGCATCGACCACGCCGGCATCGGTCGCCGCCTGCTGCGCCAGCACGCTGCCGAGCAGCGCCACCGTCTTCAGGTCGCAGCGGCCCCAGCGGATGTCGGGAATGGTGATGGCGGCGACGCCCTGGTCGCGCCAGGAAGCCGGCGGGCGCTTCAGCGGGCTGACCATGCCGAAGACCGACGGGGTGACGCCGGCCGGGAAGGCATGGCCGCGGCTGGCGGCGGCACCGCGGGTGACTTGCAGGTAAACCGTCAGGTCGCCGTCGATGCCGGACTCCGCGGCCAGCCGCTCCATGATGCCCAGCCAGTCGCCGGCCGACAGCGTGCAGTCGATGCGCAGTTCGGACAGGCCGCGCTGCAGGCGGGCAATGTGCGCCTCCGGCTCGAACAGGCGGCCATTGTAGGCGGCGGTCACCTCGTAGAGGCCGTCGGCGAACAGGAAACCGCGGTCCAGCGGCGACACATGGACCTCGTCCAGCGGCAGGTAACGCCCGTTCCAATAGGAGATCGTCATCGCTTTTCAGCTTCTTTGGCGCGTGGAAAGGAAAGCCCTGTTCATTCCGTCGGCCGCTTGGCTTTCGGCACGACGTGGAGGTAGGGCAGGATGCGTTCGGCGACGTCGGCGGCCTGTCCGACGCTGTCGGGACCGGAGCGGGACAGCGCGGTGCCCAGCGCCACGATCAGCGCCATCAGCCCGGTGGGGGAGCTGTGGCGCACGCCATGGTCGGCCCCGGCCAGCAGGGTGACGTCGGCAAGCGGGACGATCGGGCTGTCCGGCGCGTCGGTCAGCGCGATGGCCTTCGCCCCGCGTTCCCGGCACAGCTGCAGATGCTCGATGGTCCGGCGCGAATAGCGCGGCGAGGTGATGGCGATCACCAGATCGCCGGGCTTCACCGTCATCAGCCGGCGGATGGTGCGCTCGGTGCCCGCGAACTCGATGGCTTCGCGGACATGGTCGACATAGGGCTCCAGCACATCGGCCAGGAACAGGGCGAGATAGGCGCTGTCGCCGAGGCCGAGAGCCACGACGCGATTGGAGTCGCGGATCAGGCGGATCGCGGCCTCGCACTGTTCGGGCTGCAGCAGCTCCTTGGTGCGGGTGATGTTGCCGGCGTCGCTGGCCAGCGATTCCCGCATGATCTCGGCATTCGAGGTATCACGCTGCACGGCTACGCGCAGCTTTTCCACCGGCGCGAAGGTGGATTCGAAGGCGCGCAGCAGATCCTCGCGGAACTCCGGATAGCCCTCATAGCCGAGGAAGCGGGCATAGCGGTTGACGGACGCCACCGACACCTCGGCCGCCGCCGCCAGCTCCCCGATCTTCAGCGTCGCGGTGCGGAACGGATAGGCGAGAGCCCATTCCCCCACCTTGGCGAGCGCCGCCGGCAGCTGCGCCTGGCAGTTCTGCATCCGGATCAGCAGCGATCCCGTCTGAATGGGTGGCTCCATTCCCTCGATGCTCCTCCGGAAAGCCCAAGCGTGGCTTGCGTGAGCACAGAGTTACAGGTTTTCCACATTCCTGTAAATTCATTTTCACATAATGGCGTATGCCAAAGGGTGACGCGCCGCGGGCGCCACCCAGGAGGGGCGTAGGAGGGGTAGTGGAGAAGCGCCGGTTACTGCGGCGGGGTGCGCAGAACCTGATCGGGCTCCGTCAGCCATTCTTCCAGCCGTTGCGGCCCGGCGGTATCGGCTGGCGGCGATGCGGGAGCGGGCGGAGGAACGGCGGCCGATTGCGGCGGGCGGTCGAGCGGCATACCGGCGCTGACGGTGCCGCGGGCGCCGATCTGCGCCTGGAAGCGGCGGCCATCGGCGGTCACGAACTCCCCCGGACCGGTGGGGCGGTTGCGGTGGAACTCGCCGACATACCTGTTTCCGCTCGGAAAAATGAGCGTGCCGAAACCGGTGCGGCGGTCGTCCCGCCATTCACCCTCATAGGTGCGCCCGTCCGCCCAGACATGGGTCGCCTCTCCCGAAACCAGCCCGTCCTCGAAATTGCCGTCGAGACGGCGGCCGTCCCGCCATGCGATGCGGGCCCGGCCTTCGATCCGCCCGTCGACGAGGGTCGCCTCCGCCCGCCCCTCATAGCGACCGTCGTGGAACCAGGTCAGCACGCCGGGTCCGCTTGCCCAGCCGTCGACGCAGGCACCGGACCAGCGGATGGTCTTGCGCCGGTCGGGATACTGATCGCGATAGCGGCAGTCGGAACCCTCCAGCGTCACCGCCTGCTCCGCCAAAGCGGAGGCCGGCAGGGCGACCATCAGACCGGGAAGGGACAGAGCGGTCACTGCGCCGCGAAGGCCGGCACGGATCATCAACGCCCGGATGGCGGCGGCGGCGGGGCGGCGGGGAAGGCCCGACGGGGCAGGCATGGACGCCTCCCATTCTTGTGCAGGGGAATGACGCAATCCCCAACCGCCGCGGCCGGATTCGGTTCCGGGACGCCGGCGGAAGGCAGGCGCGACAACCGGTTTCACTATTCCTGATCGGCTTCCTTATCGTTTGTTAACGATGTTTGCCGCAATTATCGGGCATTATCGGAACCGCGCAGGCATGAAGGGTAGCAATGGCTCAGAAGGTTCGTGAGGACTACCGGACCCTCACCGGCCCGGAAAAGGCCGCCATCATGATGCTCGCGCTGGGCGAGGAGCATTCGTCCAAGCTGTTTTCGCTGATGGACGACGAGGAGATCAAGGAGCTGTCCCAGGTGATGGCGAACCTGGGCACCGTGTCGGCCAACCTGATCGAGCGCCTGTTCGTCGAGTTCGCCGAGCAGATGTCGTCGAGCGGCACCGTCGTCGGCTCCTTCGATTCGACGGAGCGGCTGCTGCTGAAGACCCTGCCGAAGGACAAGGTCGACCAGATCATGGAGGACATCCGTGGTCCGGCCGGCCGCACCATGTGGGACAAGCTGACCAACGTCAACGAGTCGGTGCTGTCCAACTATCTGAAGAACGAGTACCCGCAGACCGTCGCCGTCGTTTTGTCCAAGATCCGCTCCGACCATGCCGGCCGCGTCCTGGCGCAGTTGCCGGAGAGCTTCGCGATGGAAGTCATCATGCGCATGCTGCGCATGGAGGCGGTGCAGAAGGAGGTTCTGGACGACGTGGAGCGCACGCTGCGCACCGAGTTCATGACCAACCTCGCCCGCACCAGCCGCCGCGACAGCCACGAGATGCTGGCGGAGATCTTCAACGGGCTGGACCGCACCACCGAGCACCGCTTCATGGCCGCCCTGGAGGAGCGCAACCGCGACAGCGCCGAGCGCATCAAGTCGCTGATGTTCACCTTCGAGGATCTGTCGAAGCTCGACCCCGGCGGCGTCCAGACCGTCCTGCGCACGGTGGACAAGCAAAAGTTGGGCACCGCGCTGAAGGGCGCGTCGGAGTCGCTGAAGGACCTGTTCTTCTCCAACATGTCCGAACGCGCGGCCAAGATCCTGCGCGAGGACATGGCCGCCATGGGCCCGGTCCGCGTCCGCGACGTGGACGAGGCGCAGATGTACATGGTCCAGCTGGCAAAGGACCTCGCCGCCCGCGGCGAACTGGTGCTGGCCGAGGGCAGCGGCGAGAACGAGCTGATCTACTGAGCCCGCGCCCATAAGGGACGGGCGGCGCTGATTTTTTCCCTGTTTGTAACATTGGAGGTTTGACGGATCGCTCGGAACGGTGAACCCTTGGGGGACCGAACAGGCAGGATCGGGAAGGCGGCCGTCACGATGCCTTGGCCATGGGCTGCTCGCGCAGGCTCCGGCCGGGCCGGACATCCGGCTTCCGACCACAGACCGATCGGCCATAAGGCCGGCGGGCGCCGCTTCGGCCAACAATCAGGGAGCTTCCGAACATCATGACCGCTGACATGCTGCAATCGCGTCTCGTTGCCCGGATGGCCGGCCCGATCGTCGCCGGCCTGCTGGGGCTGGGCGTCGCCGCCGGGCCGCTGGCAGCACTCGCCGAGACCTGGGACATGCCGACCCCCTACCCCGACACGAACCTGCACACCATCGTGGTGAAGCAGTTCGCGGAGAACGTGAAGGCGGCCACCGGCGGCAAGATCCAGATCACCGTCCATTCCAACGGCTCGCTGGTCCGCCATCCGGAGATCAAGCGCGCGGTCCAGTCCGGACAGGCGCAGCTGGGCGAGGTGCTGATCAGCTCCTGGGCGAACGAGGACCCGCTGTTCGGCCTCGATTCGGTGCCCTTCCTCGCCACCGACTTCCAGTCGTCTCGCAAGCTCTACGACGTCTCCAAGACGTATCTCGAGAAGAAGCTGGAGCGCCAGCGCCTGAAGCTGCTCTACTCGATCCCGTGGCCGCCGCAGGGCCTCTACGTGAAGGACGAGATCCAATCGGTCGAAGCGCTGAAGGGGCAGAAGTTCCGCGCCTACAACCCGGCAACCACCCGCATCGCCGAGCTGAGCGGCGCCGTCCCGGTGAAGATCGAGGCGGCGGAGGTCGCGCAGGCCTTCGGCACCGGCATCGTCACCGCGATGATCACCTCGGCCGCCACCGGCGTCGACACCAAGGCCTGGGATTTCGTGAAGGTTTATTACGACGTCCAGGCCTGGCTGCCGCGCAACATGGTCTTCGTCAACGCCGAAGTGTGGAAGGGGCTGGACGCCAACACCCAGAAGGCGGTCCAGGACGCCGCCGCCAAGGCCGAGGCCGCCGGCTGGGCCGAGTGGGAGAAGAAGACGGCCGAGCTGAACAAGACCATGGCCGGCAACGGCATGAAGGTCCTGCCGCCGTCCGACAAGCTGAAGGAAGGCCTGTCCGCGATCGGCAAGACCATGACCGAGGAATGGACCAAGGCCGCCGGTGCCGATGGCGAGGCGATCATCTCCGCCTTCCGCAAGTAACCGGCCGTTGCCAGTAACCAGACGTTGAGTGTGCGCGCTATCCCGGACGCCCCGCTGCGGCGGGCCGGCCGGGATAGCGCCGCCGCCACGCCTCTTCGCCCCGACCGACCGCAGGAGGTGGTTGCGCCATGCGCACCGCACTGTCCATTCTTTACCGAACCGCCGAGATCCTGGGCGCGGTCGCGCTTGCCGCCATCGCCGTGCTGATCATCACGCAGGTGGGAAGCCGCCTTGTCGGCCGCATGGTGCCGGGGGCCGACGAGCTCGCCGGCTATTGCATGGCCGCGTCCTTCTTCCTGATGCTGGGGCCGGCGCTGCGCCGCGGCTCCCACATCCGCGTCGGCGTGCTAGTCGAGCGGCTGCACGGCGCGCCCCGCCGCGCCTTCGAACTGGCCTGCCTCGCCTTCGGCACGGCGCTCAGCGCCTATTTCGCCTGGTACTGGCTGCGCATGACCTACGATTCCTATGATTTCGGCGACCTCAGCCAGGGCGTGCTGCCGATCCCGCTGTGGATCCCGCAGGCGCTGATGGCGGCCGGACTGGTCGTGCTGGTGATCGCCCTGATCGACGACCTTGTGGCCGTGCTGCGGGGCGGGGACGCGTCCTACCAGCATGCCGGCATGCAGAGCGAGGGCTAAAGCGATGGATCAGACAACCGCATCCATTGTCGTCGTGGTGACGATGTTCCTGATGCTGGGGGCCGGCGTTTGGGTGGCGCTGGCGCTGGCCGGCGTCGGCTTCGTCGCCATGGCGCTGTTCACCGCACGGCCGGTGGGCATGGTGATGGCGACCAACATCTGGGGCGCCAGCACCTCCTGGACGCTGACGGCCTTGCCGCTGTTCATCTGGATGGGCGAGATCCTGTTCCGCACCCGCATCTCGTCCGACATGTTCAAGGGGCTGGCGCCCTGGACCGGCTGGCTGCCCGGCCGACTGATGCATGTGAACGTCATCGGCTGCTCGATCTTCGCGGCGGTGTCGGGGTCTTCGGCCGCGACCGCCGCCACCATCGGCCGCATGACCATCCCGGAACTGAACCGGCGCGGCTACGACCAGATGATGACTCTGGGATCGCTGGCCGGGGCCGGCACGCTGGGGCTGCTGATCCCGCCCTCGATCATCATGATCGTCTATGGCGTGGCCGCCGACGTGTCGATCGCCCGGCTGTTCATCGCCGGCGTCGTTCCCGGCATCGTGCTGACCGGGCTGTTCATGGCCTATGTCGGCGGCTGGTCGCTGCTGAACCCCAGCCGGGTGCCGCCACCCGAACCGTCGCAGAGCTTCGCCGACAAGATCCGCGATACCGGCGCACTGATCCCGGTGATGCTGCTGATCGCCGCGGTGCTGGGATCCATCTATGTCGGCATCGCCACACCGACCGAGGCCGCAGGCATCGGCGTGCTGGGGTCGCTGGTGCTGGCGCTGGCGACGGGGACGCTGAACTGGACGACCTTCCGCGACAGCCTGTTCGGCGCCGCCCACACCTCCTGCATGATCGGCTTCATCCTGGCGGGTGCGGCCTTCCTGACGGTGGCGATGGGCTATACCGGCATTCCGCGCCTGCTGGCGGAGTGGATCACCACGATGCAGCTGTCGCCGGCGGCGCTGCTGATGGCGCTGACCGCCTTCTTCATCGTGATGGGCTGCTTCCTCGACGGCATTTCCATGGTGGTGCTGACCACCTCGGTGATCCTGCCGATGGTGCAGCAGGCGGGTATCGACCTGCTGTGGTTCGGCATCTACATCATCATCGTGGTGGAGATGGCGCAGATCACGCCGCCGGTCGGCTTCAACCTGTTCGTGCTGCAGGCGATGACCGGCAGGAACATCTTCACGATCGGCAAGGCCAGCCTGCCCTTCTTCATGCTGATGGTGCTGATGGTGGCCCTGTTGTGGCTGTTCCCCGGCATGGTGACGTGGCTGCCGTCGATGATGATCGGGTAAGGAGCGTTGGCGTGGAGATCCGCTTCACCACCGCGGGCGACACCGCCTTCAACGTCGAGTTCGGCGAGGTCATCGACCGGGCGACCAACGCCCGCGTCATGGCCCTGCACGCCCGGCTGAAAGCCGAACCGCCGCCGGGACTGGTGGAGACGGTGCCGACCTTCCGCTCGCTGCTGGTGGTCTACGATCCCGTCGCCACCGGGCGGCGGGAGATGCAGACTGCGGTGGAGGCGGCGCTGGCCGGCAGCGACGCCGCCACGGCCGAGGGGCGGCTGTGGCGCCTGCCGGTCTGCTACGACCCGGACCTCGGCCCCGATCTGGCCGAACTGGCCGCCGGGCTGGAGCTGACCGTGGAGCGGGTGGCGGAGTTGCACGGCTCGGCCGAGTATTTCGTCTACATGCTGGGCTTCATGCCGGGCTTCGGCTACATGGGCGACCTGCCGCCGGAGCTGGAACGGCCGCGCCGAACGGAGCCGCGGGTGCGGGTGCCGGCCGGCTCCGTCGCCGTCGCCGGGCGGCTGACCACCGTCTATCCGTGGGAGAGTCCCGGCGGCTGGCACCTGATCGGCGGCTGCCCGGTGCCACTCTATGACGCCGGCCGGCCCGCCCCCGTCCTGCTGGCGGCCGGTGACCGGGTGCGCTTCGAGGCGGTGGACCGCGCCACCTTCGATGGCATCGCGCAGACGGTGGCAAGCGGCCGCTTCGATCCCGACAGCCTGAGGGCGGAGTCATGAGCGCCTTTCTGACGGTGGTCCGGCCGGGCCTGTTCGCGACGATCCAGGATCTGGGCCGCTTCGGCTTCCAGGAACTGGGCATGCCGGTGGCCGGTGCGCTCGACCCGGTGGCGCTGCGGCTTGCCAATGCGCTGGTCGGCAACCCGCAGGGCATGGCAGGGCTGGAGATCGCGCTGCTCGGCCCCGTCCTAAGAGTGGACGCCGCCTCCGCCCGCATCGCCGCGGTCGGCCCGCTGGCGATTTCCCTGGAGCGCGAGGGGGAGCCTGCCCGGCCGCTGGAGCCCCACCGCAGCCACAGCCTGCGCCAGGGCGACCTGCTGCGGCTGGGGGCGGTCGACGGGGCATCGGTCGCCTATCTGGCGGTGGCCGGCGGCTTCGCGCTGGCACCGGTGATGGGCAGCCTGTCCACCTATGTCCGTGCCGGCATCGGTCCGCTCGGCGGGCGTCCTCTGGGCCAGGACGACCGGCTGCCGCTTGTCCGCGATGGAGCGCCCGATGGGCCTGACGTGGAGCTGCCGCAGCCGCCGGACTATGGCGTCGGGCCGCTGCGCGTCGTGCTCGGGCCGCAGGACGACCGCTTCACCGAGCAGGCTTTGGCGACCTTCCTGTCGGCAGCCTACCATGTGGGCAAGCAGGCCGACCGCATGGGCCTGCGGCTTGAGGGACCGTCGCTGAAGCATCGCGGGTCGGCCGACATCCCGTCCGATGGGCTGGTCACCGGCTCCATCCAGGTGCCGGGCAACGGGCAGCCGATCCTGCTTCTGAACGACCACCAGACTGCCGGCGGCTATGCCAAGATCGCCACCGTGATCTCCGCCGACCTGCCCCGCGCCGGCCGCCTGCGCCCCGGCGACCGCCTGTCCTTCCAGGCGGTGACGGTGGATGAGGCGGAAGCGATCCGCCGCCGGCAGGAACAGGCGATATCCGGCTGGATCCGCGCCATCCGCCCGGTGCGCCCGGCCGGCGGCATCGATCTGGAAGCGCTGTATGCGGAAAATCTGATCTCCGGCACGGTGGACATCGTGAACGGCGGCAGCGATCTTCCACTGGTGTGATGACAAATGCGGCAATTGCCTGCGCCTGCCGCTTAAATCGGCATCACCCTGAAACGACAGCCACTCCTCACATAAAGCCAATATTGCTTTAAATGACTGATATAAAAAGATAAGTCCGAAAACGGCATGCGCTTTGCTATCTAACGATCTGCAAAGTGCAACGCGAAACGGACGGTACAGCCATGGTCGGAGCCTCGCAAAGCAGCCTGTCGGCCCAGCGTGGGCAGACGCTTCTTCTCGACGGGATCACCCAGCGCTACGGCAACACGCTGGCCGTCGATGACGTGACGCTCGACATCAAGGGCGGTGAGCTGGTCGCCCTGCTCGGGCCGTCAGGCTGCGGCAAGACGACCCTGCTGCGGATCATCGCCGGCTTCATGGCCCAGACGAAGGGCCACGTCATCGTCGGCGGCGAGGCGATCGATGGGCTGCCGCCCAACCGCCGCTCCGTCGGCATCGTCTTCCAGAACTACGCGTTGTTCCCGCACATGACGGTGGCGGAGAACGTCGCCTATGGGCTGGACGCCCGCGGCGTCGACCGCGCCACCCAACGCAGCGAGGCCCAGCGCATGCTGGACCTGGTGAAGCTGGGCCATCTCGGCGACCGCATGCCGCGCCAGCTGTCCGGCGGCCAGCAGCAGCGCGTCGCGCTGGCCCGCGCGCTGGCGGTGAACCCGTCGATCCTGCTGCTGGACGAACCCTTTGCCGCGCTCGACAAGAACCTGCGCCTGGATATGCAGATCGAGGTGAAGCGCATCCAGCGCCTGTCCGGCATCACCACCATCCTCGTCACACACGACCAGGAGGAAGCGCTGTCGATGGCAGACCGCGTCGCGGTGCTGAGCCAGGGCCGGCTGGAGCAGTTCTCCCCGCCGACCGACATCTACGACGCGCCGGACAGCCTGTTCGTCAACACCTTCGTCGGCTCCGCCAACCTGTTGGGCGGCGTTCTGCTCGGTGCCGACCGCAGCGGCGGTACGGTGCGGCTGGATGCCGGCGGCACCATCGAAACGCGCGCGCCCAAGGGCGACGTCCGCCCCGGCGGCCGCGTCACCGTCTGCCTGCGGCCGGAGCATCTGCGCGTCGATCCCGCCGCAAGCGGCGCCGACACGCTGAACGGCGTGGTGGAGATGGGGCTGCCGCTGGGCGCCACAATCGTCCATGAGGTTCGCGTCGCCGACGGATCCGCCGTGAAGGTCTCGGAACCGCGCATCGATCGCGCCGCCCTGTTCGCCCCCGGCACGCCGGTGCGCCTCGCCCCGGTTGCCCCCCGCCTCGCCTCGGTCTTCGCCGCGGCCTGATCCGTCTTTCCATTCCCTCTATCGCCTCCCTCACCCGACAGGAGTGATCCATGCTGCTGACCCGCCGCACCCTGATGCAGACGGCCCTGACGCTGGGTGCCATGCACGCCTTTCCCGGCCTGACCTGGGCACAGGCGCGCCCGCTGGTCTTCGCGACCTTCACCGGCAGCTGGGAGGAGGCGCACAAGGCCGTGCTCGTCCCCGCCTTCCGCAAGGCGACCGGCAATGCCGACATGGTGCTCGACCCCATGCTGTCGGTCGACCAGATCGCCAAGGTGAACGCGGCGAAGAACAACCCGCCGATCGACGTCATGCTGCACGATCCGGGGCCCGCGCTGCAGGCCATCGCGCAGGATCTGGTCGAACCCTATCCGGTGGAAAAGAGCGCCCATTACAAGGACCTGATCCCGGAGGCGCAGGTGCCGATGGGGCCGGCGCCCTTCTTCCAGGTCGTGGGCATCACCTACAACCCGGAAACGGTGAAGACGCCGCCGACCTCCTGGGCGGACCTGTGGAAGCCGGAATTCAAGGGTCGCGTCGGCATCACCAACCTGAACTCGACGCTCGGCACCGGCTTCATGGTGGAGCTGGCCAAGATGCATGGCGGGTCGGAATCCAACATCGATCCCGCCTTCAAGGCGCTGGAGGCGCTGCGCCCCAGCCTCGCCGCCGTCGCCGCCAACCCCGGCCAGCTCGCCACCCTGTTCCAGCAGGGGCAGATCGACATCTCCCCCGGCAACTTCAACGCCATCCAGATCCTGAAGGCGCGCGGCGTCCCGGTGGAGTTCGTCATCCCGAAGGAAGGCGCCATCGCCTTCAAGACGACCATCCACATCGTCAAGAACTCCCCCAACAAGGAACTCGCCTTCAAGCTGATCGAAGCCGCCCTGTCGCCGGAGGTCCAGGCCCAGCTGATGGAGGAGCCGTTCCTGATCGTGCCGACCAACACCAAGGTCGCGATCAAGGGCGAACTCGCCAAGACGCTCGCCAAGGACCATGCCGAGATCGCGAAGAAGTTCGTCTTCCAGGACTGGGCCAAGATCAACGAACAGCGCAGCGCCTGGATCGAACGCTTCAACCGCGAGATCCGGGTGTGAGGCTTGGCCCCCCTCTCCCCCCGGGGGAGAGGGGATGATCTTCAGGGAGAGGTTACTTAAAGGACCCCCAATGGCCGCGACGCTGCGCAACGTCACCACATACGACCTGAAACTGGCGGCGCCGCTGGCGGCGGGGTTCGTCGTCTTCTTCGTCACGCCGCTGGTCATCCTGCTGGCGCTGAGCTTCCAGACCGATCCGCAGGGCGGACACTTCGGGCTGACCCAGTACGTCAACTTCCTCGGCGACAGCTTCAGCCTCGGCGTGCTGGGATCGACGCTGTGGCTGGGGGTGAAGGTGACGGCGCTGACGCTGTTGCTGGGCTATCCGGTGGCGTGGCTGCACCAGCGCTCCCCCGGATGGGCCAAGGGCGTCATCATGCTGCTGGTGCTGCTGCCGCTGCTGACCAGCGTGGTGGTGCGCACCTTCGCCTGGGTGGTCATCCTGGGGCGGCAGGGGATCGTCAACGCCTCTCTGCTCGGGCTGGGGCTGATCGACACGCCGCTGAAGCTGCTCTACACGGAGGGCGGCGTGGTGATGGCGCTGGCCCAGGTGCAGATGCCGCTGATGGTGCTGCCGCTGATTACGGCGCTGAGCCGCATCGACCCGAACCTCGCCGATGCCTCGTCGGTGCTGGGGGCCGGGCATTGGCGGACCTTCCGCAAGGTGATCCTGCCGCTGTCGCTGCCGGGGATCATCGCCGGCTGCCTGCTGACCTATGCCGCCGCCATCACCGCCTTCATCACGCAGAGCCTGATCGGCGGTGGGCAGATGCTGTTCATGCCGATGTACATCTACCAGCAGGCCTCCACCCTGCAGAACTGGCCCTTCGCCGCCGCGATTTCCGTCATCTTCCTGGTCGCGGTGCTGGTGGTGGTGTCGATCTTCAACGTGCTGGGCCGCCTGTCGCGCGGCTACACCAACGCCTGACTTTTGGGGAGGCCGCCATGGGCAACCGCCGTTTCGATTTCGACGCGCTCAGCTTCCGCATCGTCATGACCGGGGTGGCGCTGCTGGCCCTGCTGCTGCTGGCTGCGCCGACGGTTGTGGTGATCTGGGTGTCCTTCACCAGCGGCTATTCGCTGAAATTTCCGCCGCCCGGCTATTCGCTGCGCTGGTATGTCGAGCTGTGGAACGCGTGGCAGCTCCAGTTCGCGCTGATGAACAGCCTGAAGGTGGCGGCGTGGGCGACCGGCCTGTCGATCCTGCTGGGCGTCGCCGCCTCGCTCGGCATCGCGCGCTCGGCCAGCCTGACGGCGCGGGTGCTGGACAGCCTGTTCCTGTCGCCGCTGGTCCTGCCGGCGCTGGCCTTCGGGCTGTCGTCGCTGATGTTCTTCTCGCTGGTCGGCGTGCCGGTATCGCCGCTGACCCTCATCATCGGCCACACCGTGGTGTCGGTGCCCTTCGTGGTGCGCAACACCGTGGCGTCGCTGGCGCAGATGAACCCGACCCTGCTGGAGGCGTCGGCGAGCCTGGGCGCCACCCGCTGGTTCACTTTCCGCCGCATCACCCTGCCGCTGATCCGGCCGGGCATCATGGCCGGCGGATTCATCGCCTTCATGGCCTCCTTCGACAATGTGCCGGTGTCGCTGTTCCTGCGCGATGCGGCGACCGACATGCTGCCGATCCGCATGTGGCAGGATCTGGAGGGCAAGCTCGACGTGACGGTCGCGGCGCTGTCGGGCGTGCTGATCGTCGCCACCATCGCGCTGATGATGGTGATGGAGCGCGTCGCCGGCCTGTCGAAGCGGTTGACCTGAGCCGGCCTACACACCCAGAAAGAGAGAAACCCCGAAGGGGGTGAATTTGAAGGGCAGATGCAGATGGCGGTCCAGGTCGGTCACTTTGAAGCGGAACGGCATGATGTCGAGGAAGCGGGTCTGCTCCTCCGGATATCCCGCCGCGCGCAGCCAGTCGCCGACATGGAACAGCACCTCGTGCGGGCCGGGGGCGATGCCCTCGCCACGGATTGTGGGGTGGTCGAGCTGCCCGTTGGCGCCCAGCCGGCCGTCGGCCAGCAGGCGGCGGTCGGGCGTCAGGGCGTAAAGCTCCACCCGCAGCCCTTCCGCGGCGACGCCGCGCGCCACGTCGACACCGTGAATCGAAATACCGCCGGCCATGCCGCCTCCAGGTCAGGGTTTTTGCGATGGTAGCCGAGACGGCGGCGGTGGCGCCAGCGCCGGCCGAGCCTCCGGCGATGCCGCCGCTTCTGCCGGCGCTGATCGGAATGACCGGCCTGCAGGCGCTGGTGGCCCTCGCCCTGTTCGCGCCGGGCGTTCTGGCGCCGCGCATGGGGATCGACCCGGCGGGACTGGGCCTCTTCACCACCACCG
The DNA here is from genome assembly GCF_031455875.1 of Azospirillum sp. BE72. Classification (NCBI taxonomy): domain Bacteria; kingdom Pseudomonadati; phylum Pseudomonadota; class Alphaproteobacteria; order Rhodospirillales; family Azospirillaceae; genus Azospirillum; species Azospirillum sp. BE72. The sequence continues at coordinate 267,700 of NZ_JAVDTO010000004.1, read as the reverse complement.
GCTTCGCGGTCGGGATGGCGGCTTCGCTCTGCGGCGGGGTTCTGGCGGGACGGTTGGGCTCCTTTCGGGTGGCCAGCTTCTGCGCGGTGGCGGTGGCCGCGGCCATGCTGTGTGCGATGACGGGGAGCGGCGCCTTGGCGCTGCTTGCGGCGGGGATCGCCATCGGACTGGCCTGCGGGCCGGAGACGCCGGCCAGCGCCGCCATCCTCGGGCGGCTGGTGCGGGAGGCCGACCGGCCGATGGTGTTCTCGGTCCGGCAGACCGGCAACCAGATCGGCGCGATGGCCGGATCGCTGACCCTGCCGCTGCTGGCCGCCGTCACCGATCCGCGCGCCGGCTATGCGGCCATCGCCGCGCTGGCGCTGATTTGCGTCCTGCCCTTCGAACGGCTGCGGACGGCCTACGATCCGCTGACCCGATCCGCCACCACCGCCTTCGGGCTGGTGTCGGCGATCCAGCTGCTGCGCGGCGACCCGGCACTGCGGCGTCTGGCGTTGGCCTCCTTTCCCTATTCGGCGAGCCAGCTGACGCTGAACGGCTTCTTCGTCGTCTTCGCGGTGGCGGAACTGGGGTTGGAGCATGTCGCCGCCGGGGTGGCGCTGGCGGCCGGGCAGGCGGGCGGGCTCGCCGGACGGCTCGGCTGGGGCGTGGTCGCCTCGCGCTGGATGGCGCCGCGCCGGCTGGTCGGGCTGCTGGGGCTGGGCATGGCGGCGGCTTCGGCGCTGGTCGCGCTGGCCGGCGCCTCCCTGCCCTTCCCGGCCCTGGCGGCGGCGACCTTCCTGTTCGGGCTGACCGCCAGCGGCTGGAACGGGGTCTTCCTGGCCGAGGTGGCGCGGCTGGCGCCGGCGGGGCGCATCGGCGAGGCGACGGGGGCGGTGATGGTCGGCGGCTTCGCCGGGCTGATCGCCGGCCCGGTCCTGCTGGTGGCCGCCGCCGCGGTCAGCACCCTGGCCACCGGCTATCTCGCGGTCAGCCTGCTGGCGGCACTGGCGGGACTGAGCCTTCTCGGAGACAAGCGATGACCCTTCCCCTTCGCGCCGTGGCCCTGGCCGAGGCCGTGCGCAAACGCCACAGCAGCGCCCGAGCCGTGACCGAAGCGGCGCTCGCCGGCATCGCCGCCGGCAATCCCGCCCTGAACGCCCTGGTCGCCGTCCATGCCGAACAGGCGCTGGCCGAGTCCGACGCGGTGGACCGCCGCCTTGCCGCCGGAGAGAATTTGCCGCTGGCCGGCGTGCCGGTGGCGGTCAAGGACACCATCTGGGTCGCCGGACGCCGCGTCACCCAGGGGTCGCGCCTGTTCGCCGATTTCCACGCCCCCGCCGACGCCATCGCTGTGGAACGGCTGCGCCGCGCCGGTGCGGTCGTCGTCGGCATGGCCAACAGCTCGGAATTCGCCTGCAAGGGCGTCACCACCAACCCGCTGTTCGGCCCGACCCGCCACCCGATGGACCCCGAACTGACCCCCGGCGGCTCCAGCGGCGGGCCGGCGGCCGCCGTTGCCGGCGGGCTGGTTCCGCTGGCGCTTGGCACCGACGCCGGCGGGTCGAGCCGCCGCCCGCCGGCCCATGTCGGCGCGGTCGGCTTCAAGCCCAGCTTCGGCGCCATCCCGTACGGCCCCGGCTTCGCCGAGCCCTTCGTCGGCATCGCCGTGATGGCCCCCATCGCCGCCGATGTCGCCGACGCCGCCCTGATGTTCGAGGCGCTGGCCGGCCCCGACCCCCGCGACCCCGACAGCGCCGCCATCGCCCCGGCGGAGGAGCGTCCGGTTTCCTCCCTGACCGTCGCCTACAGTCCGACCTTCGGCCTGGACGCTCCGGTGGACGACGACGTGCGCGAGGCGGTGGAGCGGGCGATGGAGGCGCTGGCCCACGCCGGTGCCCGCATCTTCCGCCCCGAAGGCCGGTTCCCGGATTGGCCGGCCGGCGTCACCGAAACGGCGCTGATGCCGCTGCAGCATGCCGGGCTCGCCGCGCTTTATGGCGAAGCCTTCCGCCGCGATCCCAACCTGTTCGATCCCGACATCGCCGTGCAGATCGAGCGCGGCCTGTCCTTGAGCGGGGCGGAGGTGGCGGCGGCGCAACTGCTCGGCGCAGAGGTCGGCCGCACCCTGGCCGCGCAGTTTTCTGCGGTGGACCTGATCGTCGGGCCGACCACGCCCTGCGTCGCCTGGCCGCTCCACCGGCTGGGGCCGGAAGCCATCGGCGGATTGCCGGTTCCGCCGCGGGCGCACGCGGTTTTCACGCCGCTGTTCAACCACGCCAAGGTCCCGGCGCTCAGCCTGCCCTGCGGGACGGGGCGCGGCGGGCTGCCGGTGGGCCTGCAGGTCGTCGCCCCGCGCGGGATGGATCGCCGGGTGCTGCGCTTCGCCGCTTTCGCAGAGGAAGCGCTCGCCGCAGGCGGGCCGGATTCCCAGCCATGAGCCCGACCATGACCTTCGACGATGACAGGCCGGACGATACGCCGGACACCGCTCCGCCGCGCCGACGCCGCGCGGTGCCGCCGCCGCCCTTGGCCGACATGGCCGTGGACCGGCTGCGCGACATGATCATCTATGGCGATCTGGCGCCATCGGCCCGCCTGATTGAACCGGAGCTGAGCGAGAAGCTCGGCATCTCCCGCACACCGCTGCGCGAGGCGCTGAAGCTGCTGGCGGCCGATGGGCTGGTGATGCTGCGTCCCAACCGCAACGCCATCGTCGCCCCGCTCGACGCCGCCGAACTGACCCACCTGTTCGAGGCGGAGGGCTGCATCGAGAGCTTCGCCGCCCGGCTCGCCGCCGAACGGATGACCGCCGCCGACCTGCGCCGCCTGCGCGGCTTCCAGGAAAAGATCGAGGCGCTTCAGGGGGCCGGCGCGCTGGAGGAGTATTTCGCGATCAACCAGAAGATCCACCGGCTGATCGTGTCGAGCGCCAAGAACCCGGCGCTGGTGGAGGCGCATGACCGGCTGCTCGGCCGGCTGGTGCGGGCACGCTACTTCGCGCTGGGCGCGCAAGGGCGGTGGAAGGAATCGGTGCTGGAGCACCGCGAGATCCTGTCGGCGCTGGAGGCGCGTGACGGCAAGACCGCGGAGCATCTGTTCGTCCACCATGTCGGCCGCACCGGCGAGGTCGTCGCCGCCGCCTGCGCCTCTCCCCGCGCCCGGCAGGCAGGGTGACGCGCGGGATCGGGAGACCGCCGGCAGGGGTTCGTCACTACGCCGCCGGCACCGGCATCTGGCATGGGGACCGGGCGCGGCACACGCGGTCGCGGCCGTTCGTTTTAGCACAGTAGAGCGCCACGTCCGCCGCCTTGATCAAGGTGTCGGGCCGGTCCGCATTCGGAGCCAGGGTCGACACGCCAATGCTAACGGTCACATGCAGAAGCACGCCGTCATGCTGGATGTCGCAGTCCCGGACGGCGCAGCGCAGGCGTTCGGCAAGCTGGTAGGCGCCGTCCAGCGACGTGCTGGGCAGTAAGATGGCGAATTCCTCGCCACCGAAGCGGGCGACGAGATCGCTCTGCCGCACGCCTCGTTCGAGCACGCGGCTCAACGCCACCAAGACCGCATCGCCGGCATCGTGCCCGCGGGCGTCGTTGACCTCCTTGAAATGGTCGATGTCCAGCATGAGGAGGGACAGCGACGAATCGTTGCGCACCGCTCCGGCGACGATCCGGTCGATGGCCCCGGAGAAGGCCCGGCGATTGGACAGCCCGGTCAGCGGATCGCAGAGCGCGGCGTCACGGAGCAGGCGCTCGGTATCGATGCGGCGTCGCTCGCGCGCCAGCATCGTTCCCAGCATCAGGATGCCGACCACCGTGAAGAGAGCGACCGGCAGCCCGCCATGGATGAAGGTCGGCAGCGCCACGCCCCAAGGCAGCACGAAGATTCCGAGCGTGTTGAGCGCAGAAAGGGGAGCGAGCACCAACAGCGGCCGGGCCCCCCGCCACTCGACGGTGGGCACCATCCGGGACATCAGCAGTCCGGCGGCGCCGGCCAGCAGGATGCCGGCCACACCGGGAAGCATGCCCGCACCGCCGATCGCAATGCGGCCCGTCGCAACGATGCCTGCGGCCAGGATGGCGGCCAGCGTACCGCCGAAGGGAGCGGCAAGCGCGACAGGCACCGCTTTCAGGTCCAGATAGACGCCGGGTGCCACCGGGATCGATTGCAGCATCGCCGCAACTCCTCCGGCGCCGAACAGCAAGCCCAGGCACATCTGCCGCAGCCGCGGCCGGTCACCCAGCTGGCAAAGGACGGTCCCGTAAGCGAGGGTCATCAGGGCAAGCAGGCCCAAGCCGCCGGCCAATGCCGTCATGATCGCCGTCGTGGCCTTCGCTTCCCCCACCTTGCCACCTCCCGCGCCTTGTCCGGTCTCTGTCCGGTCTCAGGCCACCATCCTCATGCGAATATTCTAATACTGTACATCGGGGTTAACCCTATCGGTCCAAGCAATCACTCGACTTGATATGTGGTCGTCCGATCTTTCGACCAGCGGCGGACTTGACGAAATGCCGCAGATGGTTCGATTGACCACCAGCCCTGTGCGCAACTACCATACCAGCAACTGGAATGGTAGTATGCAACGCCACGAACGGTACCGAAGCGGCACCGCTCCCGACGATGGCCGGACTGCTCCAGGAGACAGTGCTGAAACGCAAGAAGCCACCGCCCGATGCAGCGTGGGAGCCCGGAATGCCGGCTTCCGCGCATACCCTTCGGCGTGCCCATGTCCGATGCAGGATCGGCCATGGGTGCGGGATCGAAGCCCGGCGGCGGTGACATGCGTCCTGGCTGGAGACGCCAAATCATGAGCGAACAGATCATTGCCGACGCCGCCCCCGCGCAGTCGGCGGAGCCGGCCGGCAGGGCCGGCGCCATCGGCAAGGCCGCAGTCACGGTAAGCAAGGCGATCGGCCGCTACCGCTGGACCATCTGCGCCCTGCTCTTCTTCTCGACCACCATCAACTACATGGACCGTCAGGTCCTGGGCCTGCTGAAGTCCACGCTGATGGGCGACATGGGCTGGACCGAGTCCGATTATGGCGACATCGTCGCCGCCTTCTCGCTGGCCTACGCCTTCGGCTACATCGGCTGCGGCCGGCTGATGGACAAGATCGGCATCCGCATCGGCCTTCCGGCCGCCGTCGCCGGCTGGAGCTTCTTCGCCTGCATCCACGCCTTCATGGGCAGCGTCTTCGGCTTCAAGGTGGCGCGTGCCGGCCTGGGTCTGACCGAGGGCGGCAACTTCCCGGCCTCGATCAAGGCGGTGTCGGAGTGGTTCCCGGCCAAGGAGCGGGCGCTCGCCACCGGCATCTTCAACGCGGGTTCCAACGTCGGCGCGGTCGTGGCGCCGATCCTGGTGCCGATCCTGCTGGTCGCCTTCGGCTGGCAGGCGGCGTTCCTGGTCACCGGCGGCATCGGCTTCTTCTGGGTCATCGCCTGGCTGCTGATCTACCGCAAGCCGGAAGAGCATCCGAAGCTGACGGCCGAGGAACTGGCCTATATCCGCAGCGACCCCGTCATGCCGCAGGAAAACATCCCCTGGATCAAGCTGCTGAGCTACCGCGGCACCTGGGCGAACATCGTCGGCACCTGCTTCTCCGCTCCGGTCTGGTGGTTCTACCTGAACTGGGTTCCGGGCTTCCTGAACAAGCAGTATGGCGTCAACCTGTTCGGGGCGATGCTGCCGCTGATCATCATCTACACCATGGCAGATTTCGGCAGCGTCGGCGGCGGCTGGTTCTCCTCGCACCTGATCAAGCGCGGCATGAAGCCGCTGCGCGCCCGCAAGCTGACCTTCCTGATCTGCGGCCTGTGCGTGCTGCCGGTCTTCTTCGCCTCCACCGTGTCCAACATGTGGCTGGCCGTGCTGCTGATCGGCATCGCCGCCTCCGCCCACCAGGGCTATTCGGCCAACGTCTACACCATCGTCTCCGACACCATGCCGCGCAACGCGGTGGGTTCGGTGGTCGGCATCGGCGGCTTCTGCGCCTATTTCGTCGGCATGTTCGTGTCGATGGGCGTCGGCCGCCTGCTGGACGCCACCAACGGCAACTATCAGGTGCTGTTCGGCATCGCTTCCGTCCTCTACCTCGTCGGTCTGGCGATCATGCACTTCGTGCTGCCGAAGACCGGGTCGGGCCGCACCCCGGCCGGCATCGAGGTCTGACACGCCACCCTCTGACACGCCACCCCACGCTCCGGGGCGCCCTGCCCCGGAGTTCTTCCAAACCATCCAAGCCTGACCGAATGACGGTGCACCGGCCCCCCGCGACACTCCGCGACAGCGGAAAGACCGGGTGACCGCAGCGACCGCCGCGAACCGGAGCCCATCATGCCCGACGCGAACACCGCCCTGCTGGCGGCCCGTCCTTCACAAACCCGCCTTTCCCCCGACACCCTCCGCCGCCTGCCCCAGGCCGTCGAACGCCCCGCCTACGACCGCGACGCGGTGACGCCGGGCATCGTCCATATCGGCCTCGGCGCCTTCTGCCGCGCCCATCTCGCCACCTACACCGACGACGTGCTGGCGACCGGCGTCAAGGATTGGGGCATCGTCGGCGTCGACCCGCTGTCGCCCGCCATCCGCGACGCGCTGAAGCCGCAGGATTGCCTCTATACGCTGCTGGTGCGCGAGGGAACCCGCGACCGCCTGCGCGTGGTCGGCTCATTCATCGACGCCATGACGACCGCCGACCAGCTGGAGGAGGTGCTGGCCCTGACCTCGAAGCCGGAGATCCGCATCGTCACCCTGACGGTCACGGAGAAGGGCTATTGCCAGGATGCCGCCACCGGCTCGCTGGACGAGGCGCATCCGCTGATCCGCGCCGACCTTGCCGATCCCACGGTACCGCGCAGCGTGCCCGGCCTGCTGTGCGAAGCCATCCGCCGCCGCCGCACCGCCGGAGTGGCGCCCTTCACCGTGCTGGTCTGCGACAACCTCGCCCAGAACGGCATCAAGGTTAAGGGCATCGTCGTCCGCTACGCTGAGCTGCGCGATCCCGAGCTTGCCGCCTACATCGCGGAGCAGGTCAGCTTCCCCTGCACCATGGTCGACCGCATCACGCCGGCCACCCAGGACGCCGACCGCGCAACGGTGGAGACGGCGCTGGGCTGCGCCGACGCTTGGCCGGTGGTGACGGAGCCGTTCAAGCAGTGGGTGATCGAGGATCGCTTCCCGCTCGGCCGCCCGGCCTGGGAAAAGGCCGGCGCCATCCTGGTGGACGACGTCCACCCGTTCGAGCTGATGAAGCTGCGCTGCCTGAACGGCGCCCATTCGCTGCTGGCCTACCTGTCGGTGATCTCCGGGATCGAGACCATCGCCGACGCCATGACCGACCCGCAGCTGCCCGCCGTCATGCGCCGCATGTGGGCATCCGACCTGATCCCGACCCTGCCGCCGGTGCCCGGAACCGACATCCCCGCCTATACCGCGGCGCTGGAGGCGCGCTTCCGCAACCCCGGCATCCGCCACCGCACGATCCAGATCTCGTCGGACGGATCGCAGAAGCTGCCGCCGCGCCTGCTGGAGCCGGCACGCGAACTGTTCGCCGCCGGCAAGGTTCCGGCGGTTATCCCGCTGGCCGTCGCCGCCTGGATGCGCTTCCTGCTGGAAAAGGACGAGGCCGGCAACGCCTATGCGGTGGCCGACCCGATGGCGGCGGCGCTGACCCGCATCGCCCGCGTTCATGCCGGCGATCCCGGTGCGCTGGCGGCGGCCCTGTTCGCCGTCGAGGACATATTCGCACCGGAACTCGTCGCCGAGGCCGCCTTCCGCGATGCGGTGGTCCGCCATCTCGACAGCCTGATGACCGTCGGCGTCGCCAAGACGCTGAGCGCCTTCCTCGCCAACCCGTGAAATCGCGGTGGTCACGACCGCCGCAAGCAAACCCGTTTTTGAAAGGACCATATCATGCAGGAAACCTGGCGCTGGTTCGGCCCGGACGATCCCGTCACCCTGGAGAAGGCCCGTCAAGCCGGTGCCACCGGCATCGTCACGGCGCTGCACCACATGAATCAGGGCAGTGTCTGGACCACCGAAGAGATCATGAAGCGCCGCGCCATGGTCGAGGCCGCCGGCCTGACCTGGTCGGTGGTGGAAAGCATCGGGGTGGGCGAGGAGATCAAGACCCGCACCGGCGACTTCCGCACCAAGATCGACAATTACAAGCAGTCGATCCGCAACGTCGCCCGCGCCGGAATTCCGGTGATCTGCTACAACTTCATGGTCATCACCGACTGGAGCCGGACCAACCTGATGCACCGGCTGCCCAACGGCGGCTATGCCCTGCGCTACGACAGCGTCGATTTCGCCGCCTACGACCTGTTCGTGCTGAAGCGCCGCAACGCCGAAGCCAGCTACGATCCCGCCCACGTCGCCGCCGCCAAGGCGCGGTTCGAGGCGATGAGCGCGGAGCAGGTGGCCGAGCTGGAGCGCAATCTGATCGACTGGTTGCCGGCCCGCGACTTCGCCTATGACCGCGACAGCTTCCGCGGCATGCTGGAGCTGTACCAGGAGATCGGCGTCGAGGATCTGCGTGCCAATCTGGTCGAGTTCCTGCGCGAGATCACGCCGGTTGCGGAAGAGGAAGGGGTGCGGCTGTGCATCCACCCCGACGACCCGTCCTTCCCCATCTTCGGCCTGCCGCGCGTGATGTCCACCGCCGACGACGTGCGGGCGATGTTCGATGCGGTGCCGCAGGAGGCCTGCGGGCTGACCCTGTGCACCGGCTCCTTCGGGTCCAACCCGAAGAACGATCTGGTGGCGATGGCGAAGGAGTTCGCGCCGCGCATCCACTTCGTCCATCTGCGCAACACCACGCACGAGCCGGACGGGTCCTTCTATGAGGCCGACCATCTCGGCGGCGACACCGACCTGATCGGCGTGGCCGCGGCACTGATCGACGAGGAGGCCCGCCGCCGGCAGGCAGGCCGCGCCGACGCCCAGATCCCGATGCGTCCCGACCACGGCCATCTGCTGGGCGACGACATCGGCCAGACGATGAATCCCGGCTATTCCTTCGTCGGCCGGCTGAAGGGCCTCGCCGAACTGCGGGGCGTGATGCGGACCATCGAGGCCTTCCGCGAGAAGCGGGTGGCGTGACGGCGGGCGTGACGGTGGCGGGGGCTCTCTCCAGTGCGGGGAGAGGGGCCCCGCCGCCGAACGCGCGTCAGGGACGTTCCGCCGCGTCGGCAGGACAATACGCCCCGCTCCCCGCAGCGGTCAGTTTCAGGTCGAAGGCCTCGGCGGGAACCGGATGGCCGAGATAGCGGCCCTGGGCAAAGACGCAGCGCACCTCGCCGGCCAGCGCCTGCTGTTCCCCGGTTTCGATCCCTTCCGCGATCACCGTCAGGTTCATGCTGCGGGCCAGCGCCACGATGGCGCGCACCATCTCCTGGTTGCCGGGGTTCCGCGCTATGTCCTGCAGGATAGCCTGATCGATCTTCAGGAACTCCACCGGCAGCCGGCGCAGATGGCCCAGCGACGCATAGCCGGTACCGAAACCGCTGATGGAGAAGGCGATCCCCAGCGTCCGCAACGTCTGCATCGTCCGTGTCGTCTCATCGGACGGCGACAGCATGGCGGCCTCCGGCAGTTCCAGGATCAGCCGGTCGGGCGGGACGCCATGGCGGGCGAGGCTGCCGGCGACCTGCTCCTCGAAGCCGAAATGGCGGAGCTGCAGGGAGGACACCGGGACGGTCAGACGCAGGCCGGTGGCGCCACGGCCGCGCCAGTCCGCCAGCTGCCGGCAGGCGGCATCCAGCAGCCAGCCGCCGACCGCCACGATCAGTCCGTTCGCCTCGGCGAGATGCAGGAATTGACCGGCGGAAAGCAAACCGCGGCCGGGATGATTCCAGCGCACCTCCGCCTCGGCGCCGGCCAGCTGGCCGCTCGCGACATCGACCACCGGCTGGAGGAACAGCGCAAGCTGGCCCTTCGCCACCGCCTCGTGAAGTTCGTTCTCCAGCTGCAGATGCGCCAGGGCATCGGCATCCATCGCCGGGTCGTAGAAGGTCCAGTTGGCGGTGCCCAGGCGCTTGGCATGGTACATCGCGACGTCGGCGTTCTTCACCAGAAGCTCGGGATCGCTTCCCTGGTCGGGGGCGAAGGTGACGCCGATGCTGGCGGAGATGTGCAAGGTCTGGCCGGCGATGTGGAACGGCTCCGACAGGCAGTCGAGCAGGCGGCGGGCCACCCGCTCGGCATCCTCGCGGTCGCCGATGTCGGACAGGATCACCGTGAACTCGTCGCCGCCGATCCGGGCGATGGTTTCGGAATCGCGCAGGCAGCCGGCCATCCGCTGCGCCGCCTCGCGCAGCAGCATGTCACCGGTCTGGTGGCCCAGCGTATCGTTGACCCACTTGAAGCGGTTCAGGTCGATGAACAGCAGGGCCATCCGGTTACGCAGCCGCGATGCCCGCCGCAGCGCCTGCCGCAGCCGGTCGTAGAACAGCGGCCGGTTGGGAAGTCCGGTCAGCGCATCGTAATTGGCCTGATGCCGGATGGTCTCCTCCGCGCGGCGGCGGGCGGTGACGTCCTGAATCGCGGTGATCAGGCCCATCACGAGGCCGTCGGAATCGTGGAACGGCTCCCCCACCTCCTGAAGGTCGAGATGGCCGTCTCCTGAGCGGGTGATGCGGTATTCGATGTCGAAGCGGCTGTTCTCCGCCCAGGCGCGGCGGTAGGCCTCCTGCACCTCCATACGGTGTTCCGGCATCACCCGGTCGAGATAGAGGCCGATGGTGAGCAGGCCGGACTCGCTGGGCAGGCCGATCAGGTCGCGGAAATTGGCGGAGACCTCCAGCCGTTCCTCCGGCAGATGGACCGTGTAGGCCAGCCGGGCGACGCGCTGCGCCTGGGCCAGCCGCGCCTCGCTGAGGCGCAGCGGCTCCTGCCGCTTCAGCCGGTGCAGCACGCGCTGGAACAGGAAAAGCAACGCCAGCAGGGCCAGCGCGAAACCGGCGGCATAGGGCGCGATCAGGCGGACCAGCGTGCCGCCGGGCTGTTCCGGCTTCCAGGTCAGGATGCCGACCGGCTGTCCGGCGATGGCCTCCAGGGGCAGGCTGGCCAGCGCCGGAAGAGCGGGCGGGTCGATTGGGACCACTCGCAACCCGGCGATCCGCCGCGACTCGGCGAGCTTCGCCAATTCCCCTTCCAGCGTGGTCAGAAAGACCTGGACGGGCTGTTGCGGGTCGGGCGGCAGGGCGGCACGTCCCTCCTCATACTCGATCACGCGGGCGCCGAAGACGAAGGGCGTCTGCCCGATACGGACGATGCCGCTGACCGGCCGGCCGGCGGTCCGCGCCGCCGTCAGCACCGGCCGCAAATCCGCAGCCTCCCGGGCGGCCGCATCCAGATCGCCGCGCAGGGCGCCGTCCTTCGACGCATAGATCAGCCCGTCGCGGCCGTCCCAGGCATAGGAGCGGTCCAGCCCCCACAGGCGTTCCGCATAGGGACCGACATTGGCATTGGCCCAGACGCTGTCGAACGCGACCACCAGATGGTCGACGGCGTCGTTCCACAGGCTGTATTCCTCGGCCTTCTTCCCCATCGCGGCGCCCAGATCGGCCACTGCATCGACGATCTCCGCCTTCGTCCGCTCCGCCATTGCCGTGTCGATTCGCCGCGCCGTCTCCAGTGCCATGAACATCACGAACGCGATGGTCAGCACAACCATGGCGGCAAAAAGCAGGCCGGCCATATTGAGTCGGCGAGCATCGCCCGTAGCCCGGTCAAAGATTTCTGGAGTGCGGGGAGAGATCATGGCGAAAGTTACCGGTTTTCGAATATCACAATTATTGTGCCCTCCTTCCCGTTAATTTTCCGCTTATGAGAACAGTTCGCAGGGGACGCAGATCAATCTTAACGCGCAGCCGTCCTACTGTTGCGCGACACCTTGCCTTTCGTCATAGATCTGAGCTTCGCAATCCGGTGCGATCCGTAGGCGGACCCTTAGAATGGCAATGCCGGCGCAGGCGCCCCCTTCGGCCGGGCCGGGGCGGGCAGGCCGCAGGGCAGGAAGGCGCCGCGGCCGGGCGACGCCAGCAGGGCGCCGTCGCGGCACACCACATCGCCGCGCGACAGCGTGACCACCGGCCAACCGGTGACCTCGATGCCCTCATAGGGGGTGTAGTCGACATCGTGGTGCAGGATGCCGTTGGTGATTGTCACCTTGCGCGCGGGATCCCAGATCGCGATGTCGGCGTCCGACCCGACGGCGATGGTGCCCTTGCGCGGGTGCAGGCCATACATGCGGGCCGGGTTGGCGGCGGTCAGTTCGACGAACTTCGTCAACTCCATGCGGCCTTTCATCACGCCTTCGGAGAACAGCAGCGGCAGCCGGGTCTCCACTCCCGGAATGCCGTTGGGCACGCAGCGGAAGGGAGCCTTCTCGCCGTTCACCTTCTTGCCGCCCGGCCCGTCGAAACGGAACGGCGCATGGTCGGAGGAGAAGACCTGGAAGGTGCCGCCGGTCAGCCCGTCCCAGATCACCTTCTGGTTGGCGGCGTCGCGCGGCGGCGGGGAGCAGATGCATTTCGCACCCTCGAATCCTTCCCCGCCCAGATCGTCGGCGGTCAGGAACAGGTATTGCGGGCAGGTTTCCGCATAGATGCGCAGGCCGCGGCCCTGGGCCCAGCGGATCTGCTCCACCGCGTCGGCGCCGGAGACATGGACGATCAGGATCGGCACGTCCACCAGCTCTGCCAACGAGATGGCGCGGTGGGTCGCCTCGCGCTCCGCCACGCGGGGGCGGGAGACGCCGTGGAAGAAGGGCGCGGTCTGGCCGGCGCGTTCCAGCTTCTCGGTCAGCCAGGCGATGCAGTCGGCATTCTCCGCATGCATCATCACCATGGCGCCTTCGGAGCGCGCGATGTCCAGCACCTCCAGGATCTGGCGGTCGTTCAGCTTCAGCGCGTCATAGGTCATGTAGATCTTGAAGGAGGTGTAGCCGTCGCGGATCAGCGCCGGCAGCTCCTGCCCCAGGACCTGCTCGGTCGGGTCGGTGACGATCAGGTGGAAGGCATAGTCGATCACCGGCTTGCCCGCCGCCCGGCGGTGATAATCCTCCACCGCGGCGCGCAGCGACTGGCCCTTCTGCTGGCAGGCGAAGGGCAGCACGGTGGTGGTGCCGCCGAACGCCGCCGAGCGGGTGCCCGACAGGAAATCGTCGGCCATTACCGAAGAGTCGCCGGTCGGCTGGTCGAAATGGACATGGCCGTCGACCCCGCCCGGCAGGACCAGCAGCCCGCCGGCGTCGATCTCCGCCCGCCCGGCGGCGAGTCCGCTGCCGAGAGCAGCCACCTTGCCGTCCTTCACGCCGACATCGGCCTTGAACACGTCCGACGCGGTGGCGACCGTGCCGTTGCGGATGACCAGATCGAAGTCCATGCTCCCCTCCCCTTCCTGTCGCGTCAGCCGTGCAATTCCCGGAACAGGCTGCCCCAGCCCTGGACCCGGCGGGTATCGACGCCGGTCATGCGCAGCGCCTTCCACAGCACGGTGGACACCGTGTCGTAAACGGGGATGCCCAGCGCCTTTTCCACGCGCTCCGCCACCGGCGCGCCGCGCATGTTGGTGCAGATGATGGCGATGGCGTCCGGCTTGGCCTCCGCCACCTCCAGGCACATGCGCTCGATCCGCTCCTCGCTGATCTCGGAGAAGGAGAAGTTGCCGCGGTCGTTCAGGTGCCGTTCGGCCACCACGTCGAAGCCGGCGGCATTGTAGTTGGCGACCATTGTCCGTTGGATCTCGTCCAGATAGGGGCTGACGATGGCGATGCGCTTGCGCCCCGTCGTCTCAAGGATCTCGTTCAGCGCCAGCATGGAGGTGCAGGCGGGGATTCCCGTCTCATCCTCGATCGCCTTGCACAGCTTCACGTCGGCGTCGAAGCCGAGCCAGCCGGCCGAAGTGCCGTTCCAGCCGATCACGTTCAGCTGCGCATCGGCCAGCAGCCGGGCGGCATCGAGGAAGGGCGCATCGGTGAACTGGTCGAGCGCCGCGGCGCGCAGCGAGATCTCCTTGACGGTGAAGCGGCCGAAATGGGCGCTCACCTCCGGCAGGCCGCTCAGCATGGCGGCGGTCACCGGTTCGAGCACCGTGTTGGAGGACGGGGTCAGCATGCCCAGAAGAACGCGCTTGGTCATCTCGGGTTCGGTCTTTCTTCAGAAGTTGGATCAGGCACGCGCCCACAGGGCGCGGGCGGCCTTGTCGGCCTCAGTGCAAATCTCTTCCAGGTCGGCATGGACGGGACGGCCGCCGTCCACCAGCGTTTCGCCTTCCACCAGCACCATCTCCACATCGCCGCCGCGGCCGGTGTGGACCAGCGTTCCCAGCGGGTTGATCAGCGGGCGCAGGTGCGGCCGGCGGGCGTCGAACACCACGAGGTCGGCCGCCTTGCCGACCGCCAGCGTGCCGATCTCATCGGCCATCCCGACGGCGCGGGCGCCGCCCAGCGTCGCCATGCGGAAGACGTCGGCGGGTTGCCAGTCGGCGGTGACGCCGCCCTGGCCGATGCGTCCGGTGGCGAGCGCCCAGCGCATCGCCTCCACCATGTCGGCATGCTGGGTGTCGGTGCAGAGCGCCAGATTGACGCCCGCCGCCTTCAGTGCCGGGGTCGGCGCCAACCGGCCCGACGCGGCGTTGCATTTCGGCACATGGACGGCATGGGCGCCGGCCCGCGCCAGCCGGGCGATCTCGGCCTCGTCCACATAAAGGCAGTGGGTGGCGAGCAGCCGGTCGTTCAGCAGCCCTGTCTCCTCCAGCAGCGCCGCGGGGGTCAGGCCGGTTGCCGCCTTCACCCGCTCCACCTCCACCCGGCTTTGCGCCAGATGAGTGTTGACGCGCATGCGGCGCTCCGCCGCCGCCTCGGCCAGGGTGCGCAGGAAGGCGGGGGAGCAGGTGTCGGGCGCATGCGCCGCCATCTGCACCCGGATGCGCCCACCACGCGCCCCGTCCCAGCGGTCGTGCAGGTCGAGCGTCCGCCGCAGCAGATCCTCGCCGAGCGCCGCATCGAAGCTCCACTCTCCCTTGGGCACGCGGGCGAAATCGACGTCATGCACACGCCAGCCGGCATGGATGCGCAAGCCCAGTTCGGCCATCGCCTCCAGCGTCGCGTCGGCATGGACGAAATGGTCGCAGACCAGGGTGGAACCGGCCAGCAGCGCCTCCACCGCGCCAAGCCGGGCCAGCGCGCGGGCCTCCTCCGGCGTAGCGTCGGTGCCCTTGGGCACACCCGGCGTGTAGGACGGGGCGAAGCCGAGGTCGGCGGCGACGCCGCGAACCATCACCAGCACCGCATGCAGATGGGCGTTGACGAAGCCGGGCGTGACCAGCCGACCCGGCAGCGCCAGCGTACGCAGGGCAGACGGTGCGGGCTGTGCGGATGGTGCCAGATGGACGATCCGGCCGCCGCGGATGCCGAGCGCCGCATCCTCCATCACCCCAGCCTCATCGCCGGTTATGATGGTGGCACCGGTCAACAGCAGGTCGAGCGGTTGCGGTTGGGAAGCCTCGGTCATGCCGCGGCGACCTGCCGCTGCTGCAGGCCCTCTTCCCGGATCAGGTTCAGGATGTGGCGCTTGTGGTCGTTGAAGCGCGGGCTGGTGATGTCGCGCGGGCGCGGCAGATCCAACTCGATGCGTTCACGCAGGCGGCCCGGCCGGCTGGTCAGCACCGCCACCTGGGTGCCCAGCACCAGCGCCTCGTCCACGCTGTGGGTGACGAAGACGATGGTGCAGCGCTGCTTCTGCCAGATGGCGACCAGTTCCTCCTGCATGTCCATCTTGGTCTGGGCGTCGAGCGCGGCGAAGGGCTCGTCCATCAGGATGACCTGCGGATTCATCAGAAGGGCGCGGGCGATGCCGACGCGCTGGCTCATGCCGCCCGACAGTTCGGCCGGATAATGGTTCTCGAAGCCCTTCAGCCCGACGAGGTCGATGAACTCCTGCGCGGCGGCGCGGCGGTCGGCCTTGCGCCAGCCCTTCAGGCGCAGGTGGAAGGCGATGTTCTCCCACACCGGCAGCCAGGGCATCAGGTTGGCCTGCTGGAACACCATGCCGCGGTCGGCACCGGGGCCGTCCACCGGCTTGCCGCCGACGGTGACGGTGCCCTTGGTCGGCTTCTCGAAGCCGGCAATCATGTTCAGCAGGGTGGATTTGCCGCAGCCGGATGAGCCGAGCAGACAGAGGAACTCGTTGCGCTCCACCGTCAGGCTGACGTCGTCGATGGCCAGCAGGTCGCGCTTGCGCTTGGCGTCGCTGTAGATCTTGGTGATGTTCCGAAGTTCGATGGAGGCCATGGGGTCAGCCCTCCCGGCTCTGGAGCGTGGAGGCGTGCTGCCAGTGCAGCGCCGCCGACATCAGCAGCTTGATCAGCGCATCGGTGACGTAGCCCAGCAGCCCGATGCTGGCCATCGCGGCAAGGACGAGGTCGTAGCGCAGGAAATAGTAGCTGTCCCACAGCACGTACCCCAGCCCGCTCTTGACCGCGACCATCTCCGCCGTGACGGTCAGCATCCAGGCGGCGCCGATACCGATGCGCAGGCCGGCGAAGATGCTGGGCAGCGCCGCCGGGAACACCACATGACGCAACAGCTGCTGTTCGGTGGCGCCCATCATCGAGGCGGCGCGGATCAGGTTACGGTCGGCGGTCTTCACGCCGTGGATGGTGTTCATCAGGATCGGGAAGAAGGCGCCGAGGAAGACCAGGAAGATCGCCGGCTTGTTGGCGATGCCGAACCAGATGATCGCCACCGGGATCCAGGACACCGGCGGCACCGGGCGCAGCATCTGGATGGTCGGCTCGATGGCGCGCTCCACCCAGCTCCACCAGCCGATGGCGATGCCCAGCAACACGCCGGTCGCCACCGCAATGCCGTAGCCGGCAGCGACCCGCACCGCGCTGGACAGCGCGTCGGCCAGCCAGCGCCCGCTGTTGGCCTGCGACGTCTCGTCGAAGCCGAACACCCAGTCGGCCCAGCTGTGCAGCACGACGGAAGGCGCCGGCAGCAAGGCCGCCGGCAACAGGCCGGACCGCGACACGATCTCCCAGGCCGCGAGGATCAGGACGGGAACGACCGCGCGCTCCCAGGATTTCGACAATGCGGTCATGGACCCGCCTTTCGATGGTCGTCGGTGTGGTGTCTGAGGTGGGAGAGGCGCAATTGCCCCCACCCCGACCCTCCCCCGCTGGGCAGGGGAGGGAGTTCGTCGCGGAAGCGGCGGCAGTCCCCTCCCCCGCCCAGCGGGGGAGGGTTAGGGTGGGGGCAATGCTTAGCCCTCAGCCCCCCAGCTCGCTCCTCGGCTTCTTCGTCACCGCTTCCAGAAACCGGTAGTCGATGTTCTTCACCGCGGCGTCCGACACGTCTTTGCTGATGTATTTCAGCTCCCGCATCATCGTTGCGATGGCGACGGTGCTGTCCTTGTGGATGGCGTAGTCGGGGAAGGCGTTTTCCAGGGACGCCGCCGCGATGTCCTTGTTCAGGCCGGTGTATTTGTTGATGGTGTCGACCCACACGGTGCGGTCCGACTTCAGCTTGTCCACCAGCGCCACGACGGAGGCGACGGTGGCCTCGACCGCCTTGGGATGCTCCTTGATCACGTCGGACCGCGTGACGATCAGGTTGGTCAGGTTGCCGGCCGCCTGGTCATAGGGCAGCGCGAAATGCGCCCCGACGCCGGTGCTGCGGATCTGCGAGGCGAAGGGCTCCACCGTGCAGATCACGTCGACCTCGCCGCGCTGCAGGGCGGCGGCATGGTCGGACGGGTTGGGGATGTTGATGAACTGGACGTCCTTGTTGGCGTCGATGCCATGCTTCTGCAGGGCGCCGCGCATGTGGATGTCCTGCGCGTTCCCGCGCGATGCGGCGACGCGCAGTGGCTCGCCCTTCGCCTTGCGGGATGCCGCCAGCGCCTTCAGCCCGGCCCAGTCCCCGGCCTTCAGGTCGATGCCCTTGGCGGTGACGATCTCCGACCCGCCATTGACCTGACCGGAGATGGCGACGACGTCGAAGCCCTTGTCCAACGCGGTGACGTAGTGGAGGTAGGTGACCTGCGCCACGTCGATGCTCTTGGACACCAGCGCGGTCAGCACGTCGTTGCCGGAGTTGAAGTTGATGGCCTCGATCGAAACGCCCTTGGCCAGATCGGGCGTCAGCGCCATCGGCAGGCAATGGGCGCATTTGGCGAAGCCGAGCTTCACCGCTTCCGCATCGGCGGCCTGCGCCATCGGAGCGGCCGCTGCCAGGGCGGACAGGGCCAGCGCGGTGGCGGTGACGGCGTTCAGGGTGAGGGACCGGATCGACATGAGGCTTCGGCTCCAGATGCGGTTGCGTTTCCACCTCTGTCGCAAGCACCGTGCCAGATTGTATACAAAATCTCTATTTCGTAATTATCATTTTACTTCAGGTGCTTGAGGCGGATTTGCTGAGAAGGATCATCAACGAGGTTGCTTGCCTTATTTTTGAGCGCATGGCATCGTTTGAGCAAGAATGCCCAAGTATGCAGCAGAACAGACCCGCCGGATCGACCATGGACAGCCCTGCAAGGACCACCAACGCCCCCCTGCGCCGTGAGACGCTGCATCACTCCGCGGTGGCGGAGCTGCGGGCGATGATCCTTGAAGGGGAGCTGCCGCCCGGCCGCCGCGTGCCGGAAATGGAGTTGTGCGAACAGCTCGGCGTCTCGCGCACGCCGCTGCGCGAGGCGCTGCGCGTGCTGGCGGCCGAAGGGTTGGTGGAACTGCGCCCGCACCGCGGCGCCGTGGTGACGCCGATCGATCCCAAGGAGATCGCAGCGATCTTCCAAGTGATGGAAGCACTGGAGAGCCTCGCCGGCCGGCTCGCCTGCGACAACGGTTCGGCCGAGGCGTTCGCGGAGTTGGACCGGCTGCACGGCGAACTCGTCGCCCAATTCCAGGCGGGGGAGCGAGCGGCCTATTCCACCACCAACCGCCGCATCCATGGCTGGATCGTCGCCATGGCCGGCAATCCGGTACTGGAGGCGACCTACAAGGGTTTCGCCGCCCAGCTCAACCGGGCGCGCTCGCTGGCGAATTACGATGCCGACCGTTGGCAAGAATCGCTGGCGGAGCATGAGGCGGTCATGGATGCCCTGCGCCGCCGCGACGCCGCCGCCGCCGCAGCCCTGCTGGCCGACCACAGCCGCCGCACCGCCGATGCGGTCCTGAACACCCTGCGGCAGGGCAATGAGGCCGGCGCGGTGTCCAAGGAGGGCAACCGGTCGGTTTCCGACCACCCAGCGGACACCGCCGGCAGTCAATAGTCGCCCGTCACGAGGTTGCTGGGGGAGCCGGCGACGAAATTTTCGATGTTGTCGATCAATTGGTCGGCCAATGCCTGCTGCGCCTCGTCCGACGCCCAGCCCAGATGTGGCGTGACGATGACGTTGGGCCGCCCGGCGATGCGCATCAGCGGGCTGTCCGCCGGCGGCGGTTCGGGAAGCGTCACGTCGAAGCCGGCGCCGCCGATCAGCCCCTCGTCCAGGGCGGTCACCAGATCGTCCTCGACCACCAGACCGCCCCGCGCGGTGTTGATGATCAGCGGCTTGCGCTTCATCCGGCGGAACTCGGGCATGGCGATCATGCCGCGCGTCCCGGGTGTGAGCGGGCTGTGCAGGGTGATGATGTCGCTGGTCTCCAGCACCACGTCCCACGGGGTGTAGAGCGGCCCGAGGCCGGACTTGCCCTTGTGCGCGGCGAACAGCGGGACCATGCCGAAGGCGCGGGCGATGTCGGCGACCCGCTGACCCAGCACGCCCTCGCCGATGATGCCGAGCCGGGCGCCCTGCAGATCGTGGATCGGGTGGTTGAAGAAACAAAACTGCCCGGACTTCTGCCATTCGCCATCCAGCACATCCTGCCGGAAGGGCACGATGTTGCGGCGGAGCGCGAGCATCAGGGCGAAGGTGTGTTCCGGCACCGTGTTGATGGCATAGCCGCGGATGTTGCTCACGGCGATGCCTTGCGTCCGGCAATACTTCTTGTCGATGCAATCGGTGCCGGTGGCGGCGACGGCGATCAGCTTCAGCTGCGGCAACCGTTCCAGCAGGTCGGCTGTCAGCTGCACCTTGTTGACGATGGCGATCTCGGCACCGGCCAGACGGTCCAGCACCTGATCCGGCGTCGTTTGGGCATGTTCGACCAGCTCATGCGGGAAACCCGGCTTGCGCAGGCGGATCTGCGGGGCGAGGGTGGCGCGGTCGAGGAAGACGATCTTGCGCATCACGATGTCCTTGGTCACGAAAGGGGGGTGGCGGCGCGGTCAGAGCCGGCGCTTGACCTCGGCCACGATGTGGCCCGGAGTGATGCCGAAGCGTTCGAACAGGGCATCCACCGGGCCGGAGGCGCCGAAGCCGCTCATGCCGATGAAGCCGCCTGTTTCGCCGACATACTTGTCCCAGCCCAGCCGGACCGCCGCCTCGACGCCGACGCGCACCGTGCCGATGCCGATCACCTCCGCGCGGTAGGCGTCGTCCTGCCGGTCGAACAGTTCCCAGCAGGGCATCGACACCACGGCGGTGGGGATCCCCTCGGCCTGCAGGGTCTGGCGCGCTTCGAGCGCCAGCGCCACCTCCGAACCGGTGGCCATCAGCGTGACCAGACGCTTGCCGCCTTCCGCCTCGGCCAGCACATAGGCGCCGCGGCGCGTCAGATTTTCTGCACCGTAGGCACGGCCGGTCGGGGGCAACGCCTGCTTGGAGCAGACCAGCATGCTGGGGCCGGTCCGGTGTTCCAGCGCGATCTCCCAGCATTCGGCGGCTTCGACCGCATCGGCCGGGCGCATCACCAGGATGTTCGGCATGGCCCGGAAGGAGGCGAGGATCTCCACCGGCTGGTGGGTCGGCCCGTTCTTGCCGACCGCCAGGGAATCGTGGCTGAACACGTAGAGCGCCGGCAGCCCCATCAGCGCCGCCATGCGTAAGGTCGGCCGCTGATAGTCGGAGAAGGCGAGATAGGTGACGCTGACCGGGATGATGCCGCCATGCGCGGCCATTCCGTTGACCATCGCCCCCATCGCATGCTCGCGCACGCCGCAATGGACATAGGTGCCGGCGGGTTCCTCGGAGGTGAAGGAAATGCGACTGCGCTTGTGGTTGGTCGGTGCCTCCAGGTCGGCGCAACCGATCATCATCTCCGGCAGGATGTCGGCAAGCAGCGTGGTGATGTCGCCGGACGCCTGGATGGAGGGCTGGGCAACCCGTTCGTCGGCCATGCGCTTCTTGTAGGCGAGCAGCACGTCGCGCCAGCCGTCGGGCAACCGGCCCTCGATCACGCGGATGAACTCGGCGCGCTCCTTGTCCGGCAGGGCGGCGACGCGGTGGCGCCACGCCTCATACTCCCCACCATGGCGCGCACCGGCGGCGCGCCAGGCGGCCAGCACCTCGTCCGGCACAGAGAAGGACGGGTACGGCCAGCCGAGACTGGCGCGCGTCGCCTCCAGATCCTCCTTGAACAGGCGGGCGCTGTGGCCGCCGCGCTGGCCCTCCAGGCGCGGGATGCCGCGGGCGATCACCGTGCGGCAGGCGATCATCGACGGGCGCGGGTCCTTCTTCGCCAGCGCGATGGCCGCCGACACCGCCTCGACATCATGGCCGTCGACCTCCTGCACATGCCAGCCGGCAACGCGGAAGCGGGCGGCGACATCCTCGCTGATCGACAGCACGGTGCTGCCGTCGTCGGTGATGCTGTTGTCGTCCCAGAAGAAGATCAGCTTGCCCAGCTGCAGATGGCCGGCGAGCTGGATGACCTCCTGCCCGACACCCTCCTGCAGGCAACCGTCGCCGACGAAGGCATAAGTGTGATGGTCCACCAGGGCGGGGCCGTATTTGGCGTTCAGACAGGCTTCGGCGACCGCCATGCCGAAGGCGTTGGCGATGCCCTGGCCGAGCGGGCCGGTGGTGACCTCGATGCCCGCGTCGGGATCATATTCCGGATGGCCGGCGCAATGCGATCCGAGCTCGCGGAAATTCCTGATCTGGTCGAGGGAGATGCGCTCGTACCCCAGCAGATGCAGCAGGGAATAGAGCAGCATCGACCCATGGCCGTTCGACAGGACGAAGCGGTCGCGGTCCGGCCAGCGCGGATCGGCCGGATTGCATTTGAAGTGCTGGGTGAACAGGGCCGTGGCGATCTCCGCCATGCCCAGCGGCACGCCCTGATGCCCTTCGGTGGCGCGCTCGATGGCGTCGATGGACAGGAAGCGGATCGCATTCGCCATCAGGCGGGGGTCGACGGCTGCAGGGGGCGTCATGGGCGCAAGTCTCCTCGTCGCGTCCACCCGGCGGGACGGCGACCGATGCACGATGGCAGGGGCGATAGACGGACCGGACCGGCGGCGCGGTGGCGGCGCCCCCGTCCGGGCAATACCGGATTTACTGCCCACTCCGGCAGTTTGATCTCGGCATCGTGCCGAACCGATAAGTCGTGCCTTGGCGAGTTCTTTCGAACGGCTGCGGCGCGATGAAAGACTTGCATCACCCCGGACCATCTGACAAACGCATCGTTTGCAACAGGTCATGAATTGGATTCACCTATGACCGGCCGTCTTCCGCTGACCCAGCTACGCGCCTTCGAGGCGGCCTGCCGCCTGGGCAGCTTTGCCGCGGCGGCACAGGAACTGGCGGTCACACCCTCCGCGGTCAGCCATGCGATCCGGGAACTGGAGCGCATGCTGGGGACGGTGCTTTTCCTGCGCTCGCCGCGAAAGATCGAGCCGACGCCGGAAGGGCGGACGCTGTATCGGCACCTCACACGCGGTTTCGATCAGTTGCAGCGCGGCCTGCAGGAGATCACGACCACCGGGCCGGCGCGCATCAGGGTCCACTGCGCGCCGTCCTTCGCCGCGCAATGGCTGTCGCCGCGGCTCGGCCGCTTCCTGGGCCTCTTCCCGGCGGTGGAGTTGAAGCTGTCGGCCAGCCCGGACTATCCGCTGTTCCCATCCGAGGAATACGACCTCTCCATCGTCTATGGCGAGCCGCGCCAGTCCGACGTGGTTGCGATCCCGCTGGGGCAGGAGACGGTCTGCCCACTGTGCGCGCCGGCCATCGCGTCGCGGGTCACTGCCATCGACGATCTCCTGTCGGTCCCGCTGGTGCGCAGCGACCACAACCGGGTCACCTGGCCGATGTGGTTCGACGCCAATTCCGCCATAGCCGCCACCCCGGCGGGACCGCGCTTCGACCGCAGCTTCATGGCCATCGCCGCCGCGGTGAACGGGGTCGGCGTCGTGCTGGAATCCACCCGTCTGGCGGAGCGCGAACTGCAGAGCGGCCAATTGGTGGCCCCCTTGGAGGGACGCTCGCATAGCCTGCGGCATGTCGCGCATTGGATGGTCTGGCCGAAGGGCGCCGAACGGAAGCATGCCTTCCGCTGCTTCGTGACGTGGCTCGTCGAAGAACTCGGCGTTCCGGGGATCGATTTCGACAAGGCGGCCCCAGGCCATCGGACGCCGCCCGGTTGACGCATACGGATGCGATGGTATGTCGCTGGTATGACCACTTCATCGGCGCGCGGGAACGTGGTTTTAAAGGTGGAGGCGGGCGTTCGGTGTCCGCCCATACCCAACACCTTCTTTGCCGCGGGCGGGCTCAAGTTTGCCGCCCGCGAGACTGGAACCAGAATGTCAGTATCCGTTCTCGTCGCGAAACCGGCTTCGCCTGCCGAAGCCGGTCAGACCGTTTCCCACGCCCCGCTCAAGCACGGCAACCCGGCCGTCGTCGGGCTTGCCGGCTTCGGGTTGTCGACTCTGCTTCTGCAGTTCCACAATGTCGGCTGGGTCGACATCGGCCCGGTGGTCTGGCTCGGCCTGATCTTCGGCGGGGTGGCGCAGATGATCGCCGGCCTGCAGGAGATGAAGGCGGGCAACAATTTCGGCTACAGCGCCTTCACCTCCTACGGCTGTTTCTGGATCTCGCTGTGCCTGATCCTGATCGGCAACAAGACGGGCCTGTTCACCGTCAGCGAGACGGACATCGGCTGGTATCTGGTCGCCTGGACGCTCTACACCGCGATCATGACCATCGGCGCCATGCGGATCAGCCGGGTGCTGGGCCTGATCTTCATCACGCTGCTGACCGGCTTCGTCCTGCTGGATCTGGCCCATTTCGCCGATCACATCTTCACGGTGATCGCCGGCTACGAACTGATGGTCTGTGCCGGTCTGGCGCTGTACGGCATGGCGCACGCCGTCTTCCTCGACGTCTTCGGCCGCGACGTGCTGCCGATGGGAAAGCCCTTCCTGCGCTGAGCCACTCCTCGCTCCCCCATTCCTCGCCGATGCTTGCACGATCCTCTTGGAAGGCTGTGAGCATCGGCATCCGGACGCTAGGATGTCTGGCTGCGGATCGACCGGAATGGGAACTGCCATGTTCAAGGAGACCGAATTCTCGCTGATCCTGGACCGCGTGACCTCCGACCTGGGGGACGGCGTCCATGAAACGCAAATTCCCAGGCTGGCGGTAATCCGCGCCGGCAGCCCGACCGAACAGCTCCACACCGTCTATGAGCCCTCCGTTTGCATCGTCGCGCGCGGGGCGAAGCGCAGCATCGCCGGCGACCGGATCCTGGATTACCGGGCCGGCCAGTATCTCGCGGTGTCGCTCGACCTGCCGGTGATCGGGCAAGTGACGCAGGCGACGGCGGAGGCGCCATATCTGTGCCTGCGCCTGATGCTGGACCCGGCGCTGCTGAGCGGCCTGATCCTGGAAGCGGGATTGAAGGCGGCGCCGCAAGCCGATCAGGGGCTCGGCCTGACGACCAGCCTTGCCACGCCGGAGATGATCGACGCGGCGGCCCGGATGGCGCGTCTGCTGGAGACGCCCGACGCCATTCCAGTGCTGGCGCCGCTGGTGGAACGCGAACTGCTCTATCGGCTGCTGACCGCCGACCAGGGCAGCCTGCTGCACCGGATCGCACTCGGTGAAAGCCGCACCGCGCAGATCGGTCGGGCCGTGAAGTGGATCAAGGACAATTTCCGCGAGCCGCTGCGCATCGAGGCGGTCGCGGCCAAGGCCAACATGAGCCCGTCGGCCTTCCACCAGCATTTCAAGGAGGTCACGGCGCTCAGCCCGCTCCAATACCAAAAGCAATTGCGCCTGCAGGAGGCGCGGCGGCTGATCCTGGCCAATCTGGCCGATGCCGCCAGCGTCGGGTTCGCCGTGGGTTACGGCAGCCCGTCGCAGTTCAGCCGCGAATATGCCCGCCTGTTCGGGTTGCCGCCCATCCGCGACGCCGCCCGCCTGCGCGCCTCCATGACCGGCGGCGACGCCGGCGCCCGGCAGGCCGCGCGGGCCTGAGGGATTTCTCCCGGTTCCGGAGGATCAGGCAATCCTGCCGGACCTCTGGTCTACCGGGTGCGCACCACCCGCCCCTATCCTCTCTTCATCGGGACCGCAGCGGACAGCGGGTCCTCCAGTGAAGATGGGAGACGGACATGAGCAAGGTTTGGTTCATCACCGGCAGCGCGCGCGGCATCGGGGCGGAGATTGCGAAGGCGGCGCTGGCCGCCGGCGACCGGGTGGTCGCCACCGGCCGCAAGCTCGCCCAGCTGCAGACGGCCTATGCCGGCCATGGCGACCGCGTGCTGACGGTGGCGCTCGACGTCGCCGACGAGGCGCAGGCGGTTGCGGCGGTGCAGGCGGCGGTCGACCGCTTCGGGCGCATCGACGTGCTGGTCAACAATGCGGGCTTCGGCCAGCTCGGCCGGTTCGAGGAGATCGAAGCGGCGGACATTGAGCGGCAGTTCACCACCAACGTGTTCGGCCTGTTCCACGTCACCCGCGCCGTCCTGCCGGTGATGCGCCGTCAGCGGTCGGGCCGCATCCTGAACCTGTCCTCCATCGGCGGGGTCCTGGGCTTTGCCGGCGCCTCGGTCTATTGCTCGACGAAATTCGCGGTGGAAGGCTTCTCGGACTCGCTGGCGCTGGAGGTGGCGCCCTTCGGCATCCACGTCACAGTGGTCGAGCCCGGCTTCTTCCGCACCGACTTCCTCGACGGCAGCTCGGTTCGCTACGGCACCAGGGAGATCGCCGATTACGCCGCCCACTCCGCCGAGCAGCGGTCGACCTACGACAGCTACAGCCGCAGGCAGCCGGGTGACCCGGTGAAGCTGGCCGCCGCAATGGTCGAACTTGCCGAAACGCCCGAACCGCCCCGCCACTTCCTGGCCGGCTCCGATGCGCTCGCGATGGCCGACGGCGTGATCGAGCAGCGCCGTGCCGAGATCGCCGCCTGGCGGGACCGCTCGGCTGGAACCGACTTCGCAGCCTGACAGCGTGGGGACCGGGGGCGGTCACTCCGCCCCCGGCCCCTCCCGCCTGGAGAATCAGGCAAGAAATACCGTTACGACAGGAGATGCCGCCATGCTCTGCATCGGGATCGTTGCCGCGTCGCTCGGCCTGCTTCTGCTGGTCGGCAGCGACCGCAGCTTCCAAATTCATACGCGCCATGAGGCGCACCAACCGACCGCCAGCCCCTACCGCCCGCGAGGAGAGGAGTTGCTGGGATGAAGATCGGCCGATCACCGCTTCAAGGCCCAAGCAAAGCCGCCGACAGATCGGACTTCGGATCGGCCAGATCGTCGATGACATCGAAGTGATGGCGCCCGCCCGCCAGCCGCAGTTCGGTCGCCGCCCCCAGCCCACGCCAGATGTTGGCGAGCAGTTCCGTCTGCCGGATGAACTCCGGCCGTTCGGCGGCACCCGCCCAGCAGGTGATGCGGGTGCCCGGCCGCGGGCGCAGTAGGGCCGGGCTTTCCGCCGCAGCCTCCGCCTCGTCCAGTTTCAGCGTGGCGTTCATGCGGGTGTTCAGCAGCGGCCGCAAATCGTGCAGGCCGCTGATGGAGACGACATGCTCCACCCGCCCCTGCACCTCCACCGCCATTGGCGCGTCGGCACAGGCAAGACGGCTGACCAGATGGCCGCCGGCGGAATGGCCGGTCAGGCGCAACGGTCCCGGCTGGGTTTGCGCGATGACCTCCACCGCACGCGCGACCTGCCGGGTGATGCCGGCGATGCGGCTTTCGGGGCAGAGCGTATAGCTGGGCATCGCGACGGCCCAGCCGCGGGCGAGCGCGCCGGCCGCCAGATGCGACCAGCGCCCCTTGTCGAAGGCCATCCAATAGCCGCCATGGATGAACAGGACGGTTCCCCTGGCCGCGGCATCGGGGTGGAAAAGGTCGTAGCGGTCCCGTTCGCCCTCGCCATAAGGCAGGTCCAACTCCGCCCGGCCGGCTGCCGAAAGCTCTGCCCGGAAGGCCGCCGCCTGCTCCGCCCAGCGCGCCGGATAGGCGTCGCCGCCGGGGATATAGGCGCTGTTGCTGTAGGCGTCATCCCAATCGGTGATTGCCTGCAATCCGCTCACAGCACCGTCCTCACGCGCCAGAGTTCCGGGAACAGCTCCACCGCCAGCATGTTGCGCAGGTAGGACACGCCGCCGGTACCGCCGGTGCCGCGCTTGAAGCCGATCACCCGCTCCACCGTCGTCACATGGTTGAAGCGCCAGCGGCGGAAATAATCCTCGAAATCAACCAGTTTCTCGGCAAGCTCGTACAGCGGCCAATGCGCTTCGGGGGACTGGTAGATGACCCGCCACGCCTCCGTCACGCCGTCGTGGGGCTGGTGGGTCAGCGTCACGTCGCGTTCCAGCACTTCGGCCGGAACCGGGATACCGTTGCGGGCCAGCAGGCGCAGTGCCTCGTCGTACAGGCTGGGGCGGGACAGCTCCCGTTCCAGCATGGCGTGGATTTCCGGCCGGTGGGCATGGGGGCGCAGCATCGCCGGATTGCGGTTGCCCAGCAGGAACTCGATTTCCCGATATTGGTAGGACTGGAAGCCGGAGGATTGGCCCAGATCGTCGCGGAAGCGGGTGTATTCGCTGGGCGTCATCGTGCGCAGCACGTCCCAGGCGGAGTTCAGCTGTTCGAAGATGCGGGCGACGCGAGCCAGCATCTTGAAGGCAGGCGACAGCCGATCCTCGCGGATCGCCTCGCGCGCGGCGCGGATCTCGTAGACGGCCAGCCGCATCCACAGCTCCGACGTCTGGTGCTGGATGATGAACAGCATTTCGTCATGGGCGGTGGAACGCGGGATCTGCGCGCCCAGGATGCGGTCGAGCTGCAGATAGTCGCCGTAGGACATCCGCCCGTCGAAGGCCATCTGGGCGCCCTCGGCCGCCGGATCGTAAGGCTTGCCCGCGTCATGCCCGCTCATGTCACGCCCGCTCATGTCACCGTCGCCTTCCTGTGATAGTCGGGCCGGTCCCAAAGTCCGCCGTCCAACACCTGTTTCAGCACGGCGACGGCGCTGCGCACCTCCGCCTCGCCGATATAGAGTGGGGTGAAGCCGAAGCGCAGGATGTCCGGCGCGCGGAAATCGCCGATCACGCCACGGTCGATCAGCGCCTGCATGACGGCGTAGCCGTGGGGATGGCGGAAGGACACCTGGCTGCCGCGCCGCGTGCCGTCGCGCGGCGATGCGAGTTCCAGTTCCGGGCACTGCGACTCCACCAGTTCGATGAACAAGTCGCAGAGCGCGATGGAGGTGCGGCGGACATCGGCCATATCGACCCCGTCCCACACGTCCAGCGCGGCGTCGAGTGCGGCCAGCGCGATCACCGGCGGGGTGCCGACACGCATCCGCTCCACCCCCTCGCCGGGGCGATAGGATGGGTCGAAGGCGAAGGGCGCCTCATGCCCCATCCAGCCGGACAGCGCGGGCCGCGCCGTCTGCGCATGGCGCGGCGCGACATAGATGAAGGCCGGCGCCCCCGGCCCGCCATTCAGGTATTTGTAGGTGCAGCCGACCGCGAAATCAGCCCCCGAACCGGCCAGATCGACCGGCAGCGCACCGGCGGAATGGGCGAGGTCCCACACCGTCACCACACCCGCCGCATGGGCCTTGGCGGTCAGCGCCGCCATGTCGTGCAGGCGGCCGGTCCGGTAATCGACCTCGGTCAGCATCAGTGCGGCGACATCCTCGCCGAGCGAGCCCTCCACCTCCTCCGGCGCCACTACCTTCAGGACATGGCCGCGGCCCAGCGTTTCGATCAGCCCCTCCGCCATGTAGAGGTCGGTCGGGAAGTTGCCGCTGTCGGACAGGATGACGCGGCGGTCCGGCCGCATCGCCAGGGCCGCGGCCAGGGCCTGATAGACCTTGATCGACAGGGTGTCGCCCACCACCACGCTCCCGGCCGGCGCGCCGATCAACCGGGCGATCCGGTCGCCGACGACGCGCGGCTGCACCATCCAGCCGGCGCTGTTCCAGCCGCGGATCAGCTGCCCGCCCCATTCCACGGCCAGGGTGCGGGCCACCCGCTCCTCCGCGGCGACCGGCAGCGGTCCCAGCGAGTTGCCGTCCAGATAGATGACGCCGTCGGGAATGC
Organism: Azospirillum sp. BE72; assembly: GCF_031455875.1. NCBI lineage: Bacteria > Pseudomonadati > Pseudomonadota > Alphaproteobacteria > Rhodospirillales > Azospirillaceae > Azospirillum > Azospirillum sp. BE72. The sequence continues at coordinate 238,323 of NZ_JAVDTO010000004.1, read as the reverse complement.
GGAAGCGGACGCGGGTCGCTTGGAAATCGGTCATAGCTCTGCCTGCCACTGTCTGTCCGGCAAGCACCGCCGGCCGAAATTTGTTAGTTGGCCCAGCCACCTATGGTCCTGGATATCGCCGTCGCCCCGAGACTGTCCAGCGGAAAATGGGCGGCGGCGGGCCTCCACCATCCTATTGACCTGCGCGTGCCTATCTGAAAGAAAGTCGTATACTAAGCAATTTGCGGGTTTCCTTCGTGGCCACGCAGACCGTTCCGTTCCGGCGCTTTTCCACCGACTTCCTTCCGGAACGTGAGCGTTTCGGCGCATGGCGGGATGCCATGACGTCGGTCTACGAGATCGCCCCGCTGGAAGAGGATGCCAGCCGGCGGTTCAGCGGCACGGCCACCAGCGCCCATCTGGGGCCGCTGATCGTCGGCACCATGGATGTCGACGCGTTGGCCTACCACCGGTCGCCGACGAAGATCCGGTCGGACCACATGGACCATTTCATCATCCGCCTGGATCGCACGGGTGCGGCCGGAAACGCATCGGATGAAATCCTGGTCAAGGACATGGGCCAGCCGCTGGCATTGCCGCCGATGCGGCTGGACGGCGCCTGCATCATCGTTCCCCGCGATGTCATGACCGGCATGCTGCCGCGGGCAGACGCACTGCACGGGACGCGCCTCGGCGGCATCATGGGGCGGCTGCTGGCCGACCATATGCGGTCGCTGGCCCAGGCGGTGCCGGCCGCGACGGTGGAGGAGGCGCCGCAGATCGTGCGCGTCATCCGCGACATGGTCACCGCCTGTCTGGCGCCCAGCCACGACGCGCTGGTGCAGGCACGGCCGCAGGTCGCCGCGACGCTGATCATGCAGGCGCGGCGCTACATCGACGCCAACCTGACGAACCCGGACCTCTCGCCGGACCGGCTGTGCATGGCGCTCGGCCTGTCGCGCTCGGCGCTTTATACGCTGTTCGAGCCCCACCACGGCGTCAACCGCTACATCCAGGAGCGCCGTCTGCTGCGCGTGCGGGAGCATCTGTGCGATCCCGGCGAGCGGCGGCGCATCGGGGAAATCGCCTTCGCCCACGGTTTTACCAGCGAGGCGCATTTCAGCCGGGCCTTCCGCCGCGCCTTCGGCTGCTCCCCGTCGGAAATGCGTGCCGGGGCAACGGCTGGGCCGGTGAGGGACGCCGTTCGGCAGGGGGCGGCGGGCGGCATCGGCGGCGAGTTTCCGGACTGGCTGCGCCGGCTGCGCGCCTGATTCGGGGTCTTCTCGGGGACGCATGGTCAAGGAAATTTGGACGCCCGGTCATGGCCCGCCCGCCATTGCCACGCTAGCGTACTGCTCCAACCGACCAGCCGATCCGAGGTGAGACCCGTGGCTTACGACTTCAAGAGGCTTCTGGACGCCAGGCTCAGCCTGAACGAGCGCCCCATGGTGATGATGTGGGCGGCGGTCAGCGGCGGCGCGGCCGAAGCGGTGTTCCTGACCTGCCTGGAGCAGTACAAGCAGTCGCCGTCGAAGGCGAAGGTGAAGGTCATCCATGAATGGCTGATCGACCAGGACTCGTCGAAGGGCGACGGCCACTGGGGGCCGATGAACCTGGAATCGGACGGCATCAGCAACACGACCAAGGCATCAGCCGCCAACATAGCCACCGCATCCAACTATTACATCGGCCGCAAGAGCTGGTGGGGGAAGAGAAGTGCCACCCTCAACGCGGCGCTGGGCAACACCCCCGCTCCCAACATGTTCGACACCCTGGCGGAACCGGTGGCAACAGCGCTCGGCACCGTACAGCCATGGTTCAGCGGCTGGTCGCTCTCCCAGGTGGACAGGAAAGACAGCATCGTCATCAACCGGCTGAAGGGCATGGAGTACATGAACAACGCCTTCATGTCCGCCGGCTTCAACACCGCCGCGATGGGCATCCGGCTGCCTTTCAAGTTCCGGTGATGGGCAAGTTCCGGTGACGGGACGCACGCGCTGCCCGTCACCATAACGATCACGCGTAGGTCAGTTCGAACGGACGTTCGGCATCCGCAGGGGCGGCGTGGCGGTCCCAATAGGCACGCGCGACATTGTTTGCAGCGAAACGGCCTTCCTCGGCCAGATAGCCGCAGATCGTGACGATGGCGACATCGATTTTCTTCGGCGCCAAATCCTGGGCGAGCGTTGCCGTGAGGTTGCGCAGCGCCGCCTTGCCGGCACTGAGCGCGGCCATCTCCGGGTTGGGATAGAGGGCGAACCCGCCGCCGGTGAACAGCACGCTGCCGCCGCCATTGGCCTCCAGGGCCGGCGCAGCCGCCTGTGCCGCGGCCAACGGAGCGGCGACATCGACGACCAGCTCGGCAGCAAGGGTCTTCGGATCCAGAGCCAGGGGCCGCGCCGGCTGGATGGCGGCGGCGTTGTAGATCAGCGCCTTCAGCGGGGACATGACCGCCACCGCCCGCTCGATGGTGCCGCGCAGTCCGTCGAGATCCGCGGCGTCGGCCGTCAGGGCGTGCGCGGTGATGCCCAGTTCCTGCAAGTCGCGGACGAGGGGGACGAGCCGGTCGGCCGAACGAGCGATCAGCGCCACTTCCCCGAGTTCACGTCCGAACTGCCGGGCGAGCGCGAAGCCGAGGCCCGGACCGGCGCCGATGACGATAGCGGAATGCTTGGTGCTGTGAGCCGTGCTCATGGATGGGGTCCTCCTGCAAGGTCGGCGTCGTGCCGAACACGGTGGACAGTGCGGCCGGGCACAGCTATCTGTCCAAGCGGTAGTTGGTATGTCGAGTATCCATGCCATGAATATAAGGTCGATTGACCTGAACCTCGTGATCGCGCTGGCGGCCCTGCTGGAGGAGCGCAGCGTTTCGCGTGCGGCGCTTCGCATCGGACGCAGCCAGCCGGCGACGAGCAGCGCGCTGGCGCGGCTCCGCGAGATTTTCGGCGATCCGCTGCTGGTGCGGGAGGGGCGGGGATACCGCCTCAGCCCGCGGGCGGAGGAAATCCGGGTGCATGCCGCGCAGGCGCTGGCGGCGCTGGCCGCGACCTTTCAGGATTCCATCGCCTTCGACCCGGCGGGTGCGGAAATGGAGATCCGCATGGCCGCCAGCGACTATCTGGCGGCGGTCCTGTTGCCGCCGCTGATGGCGACGCTGTCCCGCTCGGCGCCGGGCATCGATCTGCGGGTGATCGCCGCGGACCGGAGATCCGCCATCTCGCTGCTCAAGGACGGCGCGGTGGACCTGTCGCTGGCCGTCGCGGGAGAGGGCGCGCCGGATGTGCTGAACCGCCCCCTCTTCGACGAGGGGTTCGTCATGGTGACCCGCCCCGGCCACCCCTATCACGACGGACCGCCGATGGCGGAGCGGTTCGCCGGCTTTCCCGCGCTGCTGGTTTCACAGACGGGCGACGGTGCTGGCGTCGTCGACGACTGCCTGTCGGGGATGGGGCTGAAGCGGCGGGTCGCACTCACCGTCGCGCATTTCCTGCTGGCGCCGCAACTCGTCGCCGACAGCGACCTCGTGCTGGTCATCGGCCGCCGGGTTGCGGAGGCCGCGAAAGCGCAGCTCGGCCTGACGGTCACCGCCCTGCCCTTTCCGATGCCGGGCTTCACGGCACGGATGTACTGGCATGGCTCGACCGCCAGCTACCCGCCGCTGGTCTGGCTCCGGCAGATCGTCGCAGGACTGGACGTCGGATTGCCGGAGCCGCCGGCTTCGTCCTGATCGTCAGCCCGGCGTCGCCGACAGCGGATGCTCCAGGAAGAAGCGCATCATCTCCGCCGTGGCGTCCGGTCCCTGCGGGTCGGTGTAGGATCCGGCAGGGCTTCCGCCCGCCCAGGCATGTCCGGCGCCATGGATGGTCCAGTGCTCGCACAATGTCCGACCGGACGGATCGGTGTGGAGGGTCCGGCTGTGGGTACGCCGGCCGGGAGCTTCGCCGCTCTGCGTTTCGGTGCGCAGGCCGGTGACGGCGGCGGTCGCCTGAGCCGCGACCTGATCGCCGTTCTGCGGGTTCACCACCGTGTCCCGGTCGCCATGGAAGATGATGGTGGGCACCTTGCGGCCCGTCCGCCCGGCAGTCGGAGCCGCCCGGCCGCCCTGGCGCATGGCGGCAAGAGCCGAAGGGAGATCGCCGGCGGCACCGGCGGGCAGTCCGGAATGCACGCCGACCGCGGCATAGAGATCGGGATAGGCCGCCGCCATGATTGCCGCCGCCGCACCACCGGCGGACAGCCCGGCGATGTAGACGCGGTTCGGGTCGATGGGATGCTCGCCCATGATTCGGCGGGTGATACCGGCCAGCAGGTCGGGCTCCCCGCGGTCGCGGCGCTGGTCCTCCGGCTTGAACCAGTTCCAGCAACGCTGCGGGTTGGCCGAGGCCGGCTGTTCCGGATAGGCGATGAACACGCCATGCTGTTCGGCGAAGGCGTTCATCCGGGTTCCCGCGGCGAAATCGTCGGGTGACTGGGTGCAGCCATGCAGCATCACCACCAGCGGACGCGGCCCGTCGCCGCGATTGGCCGGCACATAGAGCTTGTAGGCGCGGGTCCCCGATGTTCCGCTGTAGGAAGCCGTCACGAAGGACGCGCCATCGGGCAGCGGGTCGGCGGGCGGGCGCGGTGCACCCGTCCCCGCACCGTGCAGCCCGGTCGGCCGCAGGCGGGCGGCAAGGCCGCGCAGGGTCTCGCCCAGGCCGGTCCTCGTCGCATGGCCGGACCGGTGCCCCGGCGCCTTTTCGGTTTTGGCGGCGGGATCGAGCCGCGTGAACTCGCCTTCCAGAATGGTCGGGTCGGGAGCAGCCGGGTTTGGCGCTGCCGTGGGGCCGGGTTCGCCCTCCCCCCGCAGCAGGCGCTGGACGAGGCCGGTCGCTTCGGCAAGCTGGCCGGCACGGGTCAGTCGGGCGACCTCGTCCATGCCGGGCAGGAAGCCGGTGGGGCGTGAGTTGGGCATAAGGGGTTCTTTCTAGGTTCGGGCTAGGTTCGGCAATGATGCCGGACGCGTCAGCGGATGCGGTCGGCGAGCGCCGCCTTGACGGCGGCCGGCGCATGCAGCGCACCCAGCACCGTCAGCGAGGCGATGGTGGCGCGGGCGAGGTCGGCGGAAACGTCCTGGGCGATGGTGGCGAGCCCGAGAACGCGGATGTCCAGCATCCGCCCTTCGGCCTGCGCGGCTTCCAGGTCGGCACGGCTGAAATGGCGCAGGCCCAGGTCGACGCTCTTGCGCGTCACCGACTGGCGGACGACCTCGGCGTGCCGGTCGACCTGATTGCGGATGGCCGTGCGGATGAAGTCGGTACGGTTCGAATAGAATCCTTCATCGACCAGCAGGTCGATATGGCCCAGGTCGACATAGCCGAGATTGATCGTGATCTTCTCGCTGTCGCCTGCCTTAGGCCGCAGGTCACGTGCCGTGTCGCTCATAGCCGACCATCCTTCCACCATCCAACTGGATGGTATGTGGATGTCGTTCCCTTCCTGTTCAAGGCCGGCGACCGCGTTTTCCCAAACCTGTACGAACGATCGGATTTCTTTCCGGCTGGGATCGGAACAATGAATTTTCGGTTCCGCGGCGGGATGCGCTTTAATCCCGGCCGGAACACAGACATGGCCGGCGACCGCACCGGTCCCGGCCAACTCCGCCCAGAAGGAATTTTCAGAATGACCGTTCCGCCCAGCGATCAGGTGCAGCTCGTCGCCTATCTCATCGCCAAGCCTGGACAGGAGCAGGCGCTGGCCGATGCCATCACCGCCATCGTCCCGACCGTCCTGAAGGAGCCGGGCTGCCTCGCCTATTCCGCCCATGTCAGCCGCGAGCGGCCCGGCACCATCGTGATGTACGAGGTATGGCAGGATCAGGCGGCACTCGACGCCCATGCGGCGGGCGCCGCCTTCACTGGCCTCGCAGCACGGTTCGACACGCTGTTGGGCGAGCCGCTGCGGATCGACCTGTTGCGCCGCATCGGCTGACCGGGGCTGGCGCCCCTCACCAGTCGGACGGGCAAGATTTGCAGCCGGTCATCAGCGCGTCCTGGAAGATCGCGAAGCGGATCTTCGCCCCGTCCAGATTGGCGCCCGACAGGTTGGACAGGGACAGCTTCGCCTCTTGCAGATTGGCGCCTTCGAGGCTCGCGCCGGCGAGATTGATCTTGTCGGCGCGGATCGCCTCCAGGTTCGCCGCCGTCAAGTCGCTGCCGGTGAAATCGGCGCCGGTGGCCCGGGCGAATTCCAGATTGGCGCCGCGCAGACGCGCGCCGGACAGCCGCGCCCCCTGAAGAAAGGCGGTGCGCAGGTCGGCGCCGTCGAGGATGGCGCCCGACAGGTTGGCACCGCGCAGGTCGGCGTTGCGCAGGTCGGCCCGCATCAAGTTGGCTCCGTGCAGATCGGCCCCCGCCAGCGCCAGCCCGCGCAGGTTGCGGTGCCGCAGGTCGAGATTGGGGCAGGTCACGCGCGGAGCGAGCGTGCAGCCGTTCACGCTGGTAGCCCGTTCCTCCTCGCCACCGCCGACCGGGCGGGCGGACGGTTCTTCTGCCACCTTCTCCGGCGCGGCGCTTTCCACCTCCGCGGAGATGGCCGAGACGGCGGGCGCCAGCATGCAAAGGACAAGGCCGCATCCTGCCAATCCGGGGAACAGGGCCTTCTTGCGCGACGTCATGTTGTTGCCTCCGGTGGGAAAAGGCCGGGGCGGCGTCCGCCCCGGCTCTGCTGGGATCATCCGGCCTGGGATCACCCGGTTGGGCCGGCTCACTTGGCGGCGGAGACCTTCACGTCGGCGAGCTTGAACACCCAGAAGGACCCGCCCTGGGTCACGCGGGTGGTCAGGTCGGCCAGATCGCCGCCCCACAGCGGCACCGCGCCGCCATAGCCAGTGGTGATGCCGACATACTGCACCCCGTCCTGCTCCCAGGTGACGGGGGACGAAATGATGCCGGAGCCGGTCTGGAAGCGCCAAAGCTCCTCGCCCGTCTTGGCGTTGAAGGCCTTGACGTAGCCGTCGCCGGTGCCGGTGAAGACCAGATTGCCGGCGGTCGCCAGCGTGCCGGACCACAGCGGAAGCTCTTCCTTGTGTTCCCACACGATCTTTCCGGTGGTCGGATCGAGCGCCCGCAGGATGCCGACATGGTCGTCGAACATCTTGTGGATGCGGAACCCCATGCCGAGATAGGCCGAGCCGGGGTTGTAGCCGACATGCTCGGTCCAGTAATCCTCCTTCCAATGGTTGGCGGCGATGTAGAACAGCTTGGTGTCCTCGCTGTAGGACATCGGGTTCCAGTTCTTGCCGCCGAGGAAGGGCGGCGACACCTCGACCGGCTTGCCGCGCTTCTCGCCTTCGGCCGGCAGGGGCGGACGCTGGCCCTCGACCTCGATCGGGCGGCCGGTCTTCAGGTCGATGCCCTTGGCCCAGGTGATGCCGTCGACGAAGGGATAGGCGGCCAGCACGCTGTTCGGCTTGTTGGGCTCGCCGCCGGCCGTCGCCAGCTTCACGCGGTCGGTGACGTAGAAGAATCCGTTGCGGTCGGCATGGGCGGTCGCCTTCACCGTCTTGCCGGAGGCGTCGGTGTAGTCGAACAGCACAAGCTCGTTGTTGCCGGAGAAGTCCCAGGTGTCGTTGGGCGTGTGCTGATAGAAGCCCTTCAGTTCGCCGGTGGCCGGGTCGACATAGGCCTGGCCGGAGGTGTAGAGGCTGTCGCCAGGCCAGCGCGCCCAGCCGTTCCACGGCGCCGGGTTGCCGGTGCCGATGACGATGGTGTTGGTCTCCACGTCGAAAGTGGCGCTCTGCCAGGGCGCGCCGCCGCCATGGTTCCACGCCTCGACCAGCTTGCCCTCCTTGTCGCGCGGCCAGGACGGCGCCTTGTCGCTGCCGGTGGGGGTGCTGTCCTTGCCGTTCAGCCGGCCCATGTGCCCCTCGACCAGCGGGCGCATCCACACCTCGTCGCCGGTGTCGGGATCGCGGGCGAACAGCCGGCCGACCACACCGAACTCGTCGCCCGACGACCCGTGGATCAGCAGCACCTTGCCGCTCTTCTGGTCCTTCACGATGGTCGGCGCGCCGGTCATCGTGTAGCCGACCTTGTGATCGGCGAACTTCTTCTTCCAGACGACCTTGCCGGTGTCCTTGTTCAGCGCGACGACGGAGGCGTCGAGCGTGCCGAAGAACACCTTGTCCCCATAGATCGCCGCGCCGCGGTTGACGACGTCGCAGCAGGGCCGGATGTCGTCGGGCAGGCGGTGGGCGTAGGTCCACAGCCGCTTGCCGGTCTTGGCATCCAGCGCGAACATGCGCGAATAGGAGGCGGTGACGTAGATCACCCCCTCATGCACCAGGGCCTGGGTTTCCTGCCCGCGCTGCTTCTCGTCGCCGAAGGAAAAGGACCACGCCGGGACGAGGCGCGACACACTCTCGGCGTTGATCTGCTTCAGTGGGCTGAAACGCTTGCCCTCCACCCCCATGCCGTACATCAGTACGTCGCCGGGATTCTTCGCGTCGCTGGCGATGGCATCCCAGCTGACCTCGCCGGCCAGCGCGGGAACGGACGCCGTGAGCAGCAGCCCGGCGACCGCCGCCGCGAGGCCGAGACGACGCCGCAGCCGGGACCGGCGATGGGCGTCGGACGCAGTGGTGGTGTTGGACGAAAGTGTCATGCGTTTCCCCCGTTGATTGGCCGTAAGACGGCGATGGTCGGCTATGGAGTGCTCAAGGCGCCCTGCAGGAGCGTGCCGGCAGCGGCGCCGGGAAACCGTCACGCCGGCCGCGCTCCCCGTCCGGCAACGGCGGGAGGCTGTGCCGCCCGGATGCGGAGGCGGCCGTGCGTGACGGTGTCATGCCCGAAGGCGGCGCTTTGCCGGCAAGACGCTGTCGAAGGCTGTTCTGTGCATCCCGCCCGGCGCACAGGGCCATGTCCTGCCTGTCCCCATAGTCTTCCCGGCAGACGCGCCTTTCCATTCGACATTCCGGGGAAGATTTTCTTGAAGTCCACGCATGACGACTTCCCGACCCACACGGGAATTTTTCCCGTATGGCCATCGGCCGCGCGGAACATCCTGGCGCTGCTCGGCCCCTATTGTCCGAAGGGCGGATGGCAGGGGAACCGATGGATGAACTAACATTCCGTCAATGGTCTTATTGCGGAGCGGGCGGCGGTGTCCCTGAAGATGCGCATCCTGGCCCTGATCGGGCTTTTCCTGCTGCTGATGACAGTGGCCGGCGGAGCGGTGATGGTCGCGAACGCCCGCGACGCGGTGCGGGCGGAGATGGCGTCGGCGCTCGAACTCGGCCGCGCGCTCGGTCTTGCAGTGACGGAGCGGGGAACGCTGGCAGGCGGCCCCGGCATGCTGAACGGGCTGGGGCTGCGCCATCTGCGCTTCGTCGAGGGCGACGATGTTGCCGGACCGGGGGTGGAGAGCGGACGGGCGCCGGACTGGTTCACCGCGCTGATCGCCGTGGAACCGCAGGAGTTGCGGTTGGGCACCCTGCGCGTGGTGGCCGAGCCTGGGGACGAGATCGCCGAGGTCTGGGAGGACATGAGCGATCTCGCCGCCGCGGTGCTGGCGGTCGGCGTCCTGCTCCTGGCGGCGGCCTTCCTGGCGGTGGGGCGGGCCCTGGCGCCGCTGGCGCGGCTGGAGGCCGGGGTGAAGCGGCTGCGCCACGGCGACTATCGCTTCGCCTTCGACAGCGGGGGCGTTCCCGAACTCCGCCGGCTGGGAACCGGCATCGCCGCGCTGGCCGACGGTCTGGCCGCGGCCGACCGGGAGAACCGCCGCGTCGGCCAGCGGATCGTCGCGGCACAGGATTCCGAAAGGCGGGAGATCGCCCGCGACATCCATGACGAACTCGGCGCCGCGCTGTTCGCGATCAAGGTCGATGCCGGACGGCTCCTCCGGCTGGCCGAAGGGAGGGCCGATGGGGAAGAGGCGGCGGAGCGCGCGCGCAAGATCCTCGGCACCGCGGCGGAGGTCCACCAGCTGAGCCGCCGCATCCTGGTCCGCCTGCGCCCCGCCCTGCTCGACCAGCTGCCGTTGAGCGAAGCGCTGGTCGAACTGGTCGGCGACTGGATGCGGCGGAAGCCGGATGTCGCCTGGACGCTCTCCTTCGATCCACCCGGCGCCGTGGCGGATCTCGACGGCTGCGAAGAGGTGCTGCGCGTGACCCTCTACCGGCTGGTGCAGGAATCGCTGGTCAACGCCCTGCGCCATGCGGTGCCGTCGGCGGTCGCGGTTTCCTTGCGGATCAACGCCGACAGCGTGGAGGTCGCGGTCACCGACGACGGTCCCGGCCTGCCTGCGGGCGACGATCCGAACAGGGCAGGCTTCGGGATTTCCGGCATGACGGAGAGGGTCCAGGCTCTGGGCGGATATCTGTCCATCGGGCCCGCCGAAGGCGGCGGCACCAGGGTATCGGCCCGGCTGCCCCGGCCCTCACACTGTTCGGCAACGGTTCGCCTGGAGCGCATGGCATGACCCGCACCATCCTTCTGGTCGACGACCATCCCATCGTGCGCGCCGGCTGCCAACGGCTGCTGGCCGAAGCGGCGCTGGGGCGCGTGGTGGAGGCGGAGGACGTCGACAGCGCGCTCTCCCTGTGGCGGACGGAACGGCCGGACGTCGTCATCCTCGACCTGAACATTCCGGGGGAAGGCGGCGGAATGGCGGTGCTGCGCAGCATGCAGGCGGAAAACCCGACGGTGCCGGTGCTGATCTTCAGCATGCACGAGGACCCGGCCATCGCCGCCCGCGCGCTGAAGGCGGGCGCCAGGGGCTACGTCACCAAGAACGACGCGCCCGACAGCCTTGCCTCGGCCATCGGCACCGTGCTGGCCGGGCGCATCCATCTCGACAACGCGCTCGCGCGAGAACTGGCGCTGATGACCCTGACGGCACCGGCCGACCCGCTGGCGCCGCTGACCCAACGCGAGCGGGAGATCCTGGCGCTGGTCGGCCGCGGGATGACCACCGCGGCCATCGGCGAAACGCTGGGCATCAGCCAGAAGACGGTGGCCAACGCCTGCACCCAGATCAAGGACAAGCTGGGCGCCGACAGCACCCGCGCCCTGATCCGCATTGCCATCGCCAATGGGCTTGCCGGCTGAACCCGCCGGACGGAGGCTCCGCCCCCCGTTTCAGCGCGCCTTGGCCGGGTCGCCGTACTGGATGGCCTGCCCCTCGGCCGGGGTGCTGATCCCGAACCGCTCGGCCATCTGCCGCAGGGCGTCGCGGTTCTTCTGGATCGACACCAGGTTGGTGATGGCGAAGGTGGCAAGCTCCCGGTCGGGCGTGTGCGACGCTTCGGTCTGGTACAGGTCGACGAGGCGGTCGTGGATGCGCAGCTGCGCCTCCAGATAGCCTTTGGCGAAGCCCTCGCCGCTTGCCGCCGACAGCGATTTCGCCGCCTCCTGCGCCATCCCTTCTTGCGTGTTCGCCGGGTTGGTCACCGCCCCTGCCGCCCCGAACTGGTCGGCGCGCTGCGGCTTGACCTGATCGGCCGGCGGCAGGGTGCGGGCGGAGGACAGGCGCTTCAGCCCGTCATCGAGCTTCACGTGGGTTTCCGCGATCTCCCTGGCCATCGCCTTGAACGCGTCGTCCGGTCCCTTCTCGGCGGCGAGCCGCCCGAGTTCCGCCTGCTCCCGGCTCGCCGCCGCGGCTTGCCTGAGGAACAGCGCATCTTCGAGCGGCAGCGATTGCCCCGGCTGCGGCGGCAGGCGCGGCGTCGGGTCCGGCCGGAGGTTGGCCTGTGCCCAGGACGAGCCGGGCACCAGGATGGTTCCCAGGGCGGTTCCCAGGACGGTTCCGAGAATGGCGGCGCGGAGGATCCTAAGCATGATGGCTCCTGTTCCCGTGAATTCTCAGCAGGTCAATTGGCGATAGATGGCCGGCAACGCCGCCGGCAGGCGCGCGACATGGGGAAAGATGGCGTAGGCGCCGGTGCCGAAGATGTAGGGGAGATAGTCGCGCCCTTGCTCGTCCACGGTGATGCCGAACAGCCGCAAGCCGGCGCGGCGCGCCTCCTGCACCGCCACGCGGGTGTCCTCGATGGCATGACGCCCCTCGTAATGGTCGGTGTCGTTGGGCTTGCCGTCGGTCAGCACCAGCAGCAGCCGATGGGTATGCGGGCGGTCCTTCAGGCGGAAAGTGGCGTGGCGCAGGGCAGCCCCCATCCGGGTGTAGCTGCCGGGCTTGAGCGCCTGTATGCGGCGCACGACGCGGGCGTCCAGCCGCTCCTCGAAATCCTTCACCGTGCGCACGTCGACGCGCTGCCGGCGATGCGAGGTGAAGGTGAGGATGGCGTGCTCGTCGCCGCAGGCGGCCAGCCCGTGCGTCAACGCCAGCAGCGCCTCCTTCTCGACGTCGAGCACGCGCCGCTCCTCGACATAGCTGTCGGTGGACAGGGAGACGTCGACCAGCACGCAGACCGACAGGTCGCGGGCGACGGTGCGCACCGCGCTGTAGACCCGCTCCGAGCCGTAACCGCCCGCCTGCCGGTCGGCGACGGAGCGCACCAGCGCCGAAAGGTCGAGGTCGTCGCCGTCGGGCTGGCCGGTCATCAGCTGGCGGCGCGGCCGCATGGCCTCGAACTGGCGGCGCACCAGACGGATGCGGCGGATCGCGTAGTCGTCGGGACGCCACTCCTCGCCTTCCAGCGCGGCGGGTTCGGCGATCACGCGGCAATGATCGGGAAGATAGCGCCGCCGCTTCCAGTCCCACTCGGGATAGGTGATCTCGGCGCGAAGCGGTGCCGCGTCGACCTCCTCGGCGGCAAGATCGAGATCCAGCTTCAGCTTGGCCGAAGCCTTGCGCTCGTGCTGGCCCACCGTGATCTCGTCCATGTCCTCGGCGGCCTTGCGCGCGTTCTCCTCGTCGTCGTCCTCGACCTTGCGGTTGAGGTTCACCATCTCCGCCAGCCCGAGGATCTTCTCGAAGCGGTTCAGCATCAGCGGGTCGTCGCGCCGGGTCTGGTCGGTGTCGCGGCGCTTGGCCTTGCGGCGCTTGCCGTCCCCTTCCGCACCGCCGCCGCCTTCCTCGTCCCCGTCCGCCGCCAAGCCCGCTCCAACGGCGTCGGACACCTCGCCCCACAGCGGCACGGGCAGGAACGGCCGATAGCCGGGATCCGCCCGGAACGCGTCGAGCGGCATGGCCCCATCGATCACGACGGCGAGCATGGCGGCAAACCTGGCGTCGGCAGGCTTCCCTTCCGCGCCGAGAAGGGCGAGGACCACGCTTTCCACCGCGGCCTCCTGCGCGGGCAGGCGCCGCCGCGGCCTTGCGGCACGCATCGCCCGGCAAAGCCGCTCATGCAGGACCCGCAGTCCGGGCCATGCCGCAAGCGCACGGTCGGTCGCCCCTCTGGCCGCGCGCAGGCGGGCCAGATCGGCCTGCAGCAGGTCGACGGGAAGCATCGGCGGCGGCTCGGCATGGGCGAAGAAGGCGGCCAGCCACTCGTAGAGTCCTGCGTTGTCCTCGCGCACCGGAAAGACGTCAAGGCGGTCGGGCAACTGGAGGGTCGCGCCATCGTAGCGGGCGCGGTCGAGCTTTTCGGTTCCCAGGCCAAGCCGCTGCTTCAGCCCCAGCCGGTGGCCGGAGGACTCCGCGGCGGTCGCCGCGATGCGGACGGCGCCCGGCCCGCCCAGCGCCCGGAACAGCACGCCCAGCCGCATCCGCATATCGTCCAGGCCGACCGCAGCCTCCGGGTGGCGCGGGTACGAGACGGCATTGCCGACAAGGCGGTGCCACAGCGCGCCGACGAACTCCTCCGGTTCCCAGATGGATGCCATGCGATCACCCCAGCGTGAGTTCGGCGACCCGCAGCAGTGCCTTCTTGACCTCCGGATCGTCAGTGAGCGGCTCGATCATCGAGGCCAGCACAGCCTCGTCCCGCGCCAACCCGTCCCGGATCAGGCTGGCGCAATAGACCAGCAGCCGTGTCGAGACGCCCTCCTCCAGATCCTGTCCCTTCAGCGCGCGCAGGGCGTTGCCCAGCCGGACCAGCGGCGCCACCCGGTCGGCGGCAAGCCCGCTCTCGCGGGCGACAATGGCGATCTCCGCCGCCGGAGCCGGAAAGCCGAACTCGATGGCGATGAAGCGCTGCCGGGTGCTGGGCTTCAGCGACTTCAGGATGTTCTGGTAGCCGGGGTTGTAGGACACGACCAGCATGAAGTCGGGCGGGGCCTCCAGAAGCTCGCCGGTGCGTTCCAGCGGCAGCAGGCGGCGGTCGTCGGTCAGCGGGTGCAGCACGACGGTGACGTCCTTGCGCGCCTCCACCACCTCGTCGAGATAGCAGATGGCGCCTTCGCGCACCGCTCGGGTCAGCGGACCGTCGGTCCAGACGGTGTCGCCGCCCTTCAGCAGATAGCGGCCGGTCAGGTCGGCGGCGGTCAGATCGTCGTGGCAGGACACGGTGTGGAGCGGCCGGCCCAGCCGCGCCGCCATGTGCGCGACGAAGCGCGTCTTGCCGCAACCGGTCGGCCCCTTCAGCAGCAGCGGCAGCCGGTTGCGGTGGGCATGCCCGAACAGCGCCACCTCGTTGCCGGTCGGGGCGTAGAAGGGGATGATGGAGTCCGCCATCCCATCCCCCGCCATCCCGTCCATCGATGCATCCCCGCCCATCATTCCGCCGCCATCATTCCGCGGGTGCGACGCTGGGCCGGCTGCGCGCGGGCAACTGCTCGCGGGCCGGTCCGAAGACGGAATAGACGAACAGCAGGACCGACAGCACCACGAAGACGCCGGACCCGAGACGCATCCAGTAGAACAGGGCCAGCTGCTCCTGCACCTCCATGTAGGTCATGCCCAGCACGCGCTGCAGATGGATCTGCACGACGCCGCCGAAGGTCAGGGTGAAGGTCATGAAGGCCATGGCCGAGGTCATGATCCAGAAGCTCCACATGTTGAGCACCTGGTTGTAGGGCGCGCGGCCACGCAAGCCCGGCATGGCGTAGGTGATGATCGACAGGTTCAGCATCACATAGGCGCCGAAGAAGGCGAGATGCCCATGCGCCGCGGTGACCTGGGTGCCGTGGCTGTAGTAGTTCACGAAGGACAGCGTGTGCAGGAAGCCCCACACGCCCGCACCGAAGAAGGCGAAGACCGGCGTGCCGAGCGTCCACAGGAAGGCCGCCCTGTTCGGATGGTCGCGCCGTCCCTTCCAGGCCATGGTGAAGGCGAAGAGGACCATGACGAAGAAGGGGGCGACTTCCAGCGTCGAGAACAGCGAACCGATCCACTGCCAATAGCCCGGCGCGCCGATCCAGTAGTAATGGTGCCCGGTGCCGAGCAGGCCGGAGAACAGGGCGAGGCCGACGATGGCGTAGAGCCACTTCTCCACCACCTCGCGGTCGACGCCGGTCATCTTGATGACCAGGAAGGCCAGGATCGACGCCATCACCAATTCCCATACGCCTTCAACCCACAGATGGACGACGTACCACCAGTACATCTTGTCCAGCGCCAGGTTGGCCGGGTTGTAGAAGGCGAACAGGAAGAAGATGGCGACGCCCCACAGCCCCAGCAACAGGACGTTGGTGATCGCCGTCTTCCGGCCGCGGAACACGGTCAGCGAGACGTTGTAGAGGAAGATCAGCGCCGCTATGACGATGCCGACCTTCACCCACAGCGGCTGTTCGAGGAACTCGCGTCCTTCATGGATGCCCATGGTGTAGCCGACGACCGCGGCGAGGGCGCCGATCATCAGGATCGCCAGCTGGACATAGGCCAGCATCGGGCTCTCGATGTCGCGCTCCGCCTCCTCCGGGATCAGGTAATAGGCCGAGCCGAAGAAGCCGAGCAGCAGCCACACGATCAGCGCGTTGGTGTGGATCATGCGCAGGATGTTGAATGGCAGCGTCTCGGACAGGAAGTTGGGCAGCACATAGACGGTGCCGGCCAGCGTGCCGACCAGCACCTGGACGACGAACAGGACCATCGCGCAGGCGAAGTACCAATAGGCGATGCGCTGGGTTTCGTATTTCATGCCGCGATCCTCCCCTTCAGCCCGCGTCGTTCGGCGGCCAGCCTTGCGTGTCGATGCGGCTGGTCCATTCGAGGAAATCGACGAGGTCGTTGAGTTCCTGGTCGGTGAGATTGAACTGCGGCATCTGCCGGCGCCCCTCGACCCCGCTGGGCTGCGACTGCATCCAGGCGATCAGCGCCGCGCGCGCGCTCTCGGCGTCGTCGCGCCCGCCATAGCGGACCCAGACATTGCCGAGTTCCGGCGCGAAATAGGCGCCCTCGCCGAGGATCGAATGGCAGTTGATGCAGGCGTTTTTTTCCCAGACGTGCTTGCCGCGGGCGACGCTGTCGGACAGCGTCGCCTCGTCCGTGCTGGACGTGCGTATGTAGTAGTGGCTGTGGATCGTCAGGGCGACGAAGGTGACCAGGAAGAAAAGCGATCCGCCATAGAAGATGTTGCGTGCCGCTGATTTCGTGAACCGCTCGGCCATCACCTCCCCCTCGTTGTCGTTTCGCGACAGGATTGCCAATCCACCCCTAATGAAACCTGCGATGGTTCGCGGGAGCTATGGCGCAAAAGGAGGGAATGGGCGAATTGAACTCGCGGAGTAACTTTCCGCCTTCCGGAGTGGGTCCAAATGGGTTGGCGGTGACTACCCAATATCGTGTCCTGTCGGTCAAAGGAGAAGAACCAACACCTTCGAGCAGACATTTCAGCTTGACTGTATGACCAATTGCATGGCCCGGAGGTCATGGCGATTCAACGATGGGATTCGACCGGTTCAGCCACGCCGAATACCGCAGTGCACTGGTGAACGACTCGATAGCCCTGCCTGCCCTCGCCGACGCAAGACGGGAGAGAGCCCGGCCTGGCATGCCCAGCCGATTGTCGCCACCCCGGATATTTCGCCTATCCCCTCGAAGGCTGACAGGTTCACGACAGGTTCGTCTGGTAAATAATCACCAACACGAATGATCGCTTTGGGAGAAACGTCATGGCGGACCAGCCCGCGCGGCCACCGGAAGAAGACCGCAAACCCGCTTTCCATGGCGCCGCGCACGGCGCCGGCGCCGGCGGATCGATCCTGCTCCCGGACATGCCGTTTCCGGAACGGCGGCCCGGACAGCCCGGCGGAGGGGCGGCGCAGCCGTCCGGTCCGGGCAATCGACAAGGCGATCAACGATAAGTCCGATCGGGGACAGAATCAGTCGGGAGGGTTCATCATGAAATTCGGCATTTCCGCCAAGCTGGCATTCGCCGCGGCCGTGGCGGTCGGCATCGCGTCCTTCACCGCTCCGGCTTCGGCCGAACTGAAGTCGGTGGAGATCATCGCCCCGGCCAATCCCGGCGGCGGGTACGACCAGCATGCCCGCGCGATGCAGCAGGTGATGCAGAACCACAAGCTGGCGTCCGGCGTCCAGGTGGTCAACATCCCCGGCGCCGGCGGCACCATCGGCCTCAGCCAGTTCGTCACGTCGAAGAAGCGCAATCCCGGCATGATGATCAGCGGCCTCGGCATGATCGGCGCGATCCTGATCAACAAGTCGCCGGTGACGCTGGATCAGGTGACGCCGCTGGGCCGCCTGACCGGCGAATACCAGCCGATCGTCGTCGCGGCGGATTCGCCGATCAAGACGCTCGACGACCTGGTCCGGAAATTCAAGGCCGATCCGGGTTCGGTGTCCTGGGGCGGCTTCGCCGTCGGCAGCCCCGACCACATCCTCTACGGCCTGATCGTCAAGGCGGTGGGCGGCGATGTCGGCAAGATGAACTACATCGCGGCCGGGGCCGGCGGCGAGATGATGGCGTCGATCCTGGGCGGCCACATCACCGTCGCCACCGGCGGCTACAACGAGATGGCCTCGCAGCTCCAGGCCGGAAAGCTGCGGGCGCTCGCCATCTCCGCGCCGCAGCGCGTGCCCGGAATCGACATCCCGACCTTCAAGGAACAGGGCGTCGACGTGGAGCTGGTGAACTGGCGCGCCGTGATGGCGCCGGGGAACCTGAAGGCGGACGAGCTGAAGGCGATGGACGAGGCCGTCGGCGCGATGGTCCGGACCGACGAATGGAAGCAGATCGCCAAGGAACGCGGCTGGATCGACCTCTACCTGCCGTCCGACCGCTTCGCCGCCTTCCTCAAGGAGGAACGCAGCCGGATCGGAGCCGTGCTGACCGACCTCGGCCTCGCCAAATAACGCTTCAAGCAGCGCGCCTTATCGACAAGAAAAAGCCAGGAGGAACCCCATGGGCACCCGTCACGCCACCCTGTTCAAGGGCCTGTTCACCGCCGCCGCCCTGATCGCCGGCACCGTCACCGCCACCCCGTCGCTGGCCGAGCTGAAGGGGCTGGAGATCATCGCCCCGGCCAGCCCCGGCGGCGGCTGGGACCAGCATGCGCGCACACTCCAACAGGTGCTGCAGAACCAGAAGCTGGCCTCCGGCGTCCAGGTCTCCAACATCCCGGGCGCCGGCGGTACCATCGGGCTGGCGCAGTTCGTCACCGCCAAGAAGCGCAATCCAGCCATCCTGGTCGGCGGCCAGATCATGCTGGGCGCCATCGTCACCAACAAGTCGGCGGTCACGCTGGAACAGGTGGCGCCGCTGGCCCGGCTGACCGGCGAATACACCGCCATCGTCGTGCCGGCCGACTCGCCCATCAAGTCCTTCGGCGACCTGCTGCAGAAGTTCAAGACCGATCCCGGTTCGGTGTCGTGGGGCGGCGGATCGGCCGGCGGCAGCGACCAGATCCTCGCCGGCCTGATCGCCAAGGCGGTCGGCGTCGATCCGGCCAAGGTCAACTATGTCGCCACCGCCGGCGGCGGCGAGCTGCTGGCCTCGGCGCTGGGCGGCCACGTCACGCTGGGCATGGGCGGCTACAACGAGTTCGCGCCGCAGTTCCAGGCCGGAAAGCTGCGCGCCATCGCCGTCTCCGCGCCGCAGCGCCTCCCCAACACCGACACCCCGACCCTGAAAGAGCAGGGCGTCGATCTGGAATTCGTCAACTGGCGCGGCATCTTCGCCCAGGCCAACGCCAAGCCGGCCGAGATGAAGGAGCTTCAGGAGGCGGTGGCCAAGGCGGTCGCCAGCCCCGAATGGCAGGAAATCCTGAAGCAGCGCGGCTGGATCGACCAGTACCAGCCGGCCGACCAGTTCGCCGCCTTCCTGAAGGAAGACCGCGCCCGCATCGAAGGGACGCTGAAGGACATCGGCGTCACCAAGTAACGGCGGCTCCGGCGCGGGCGCTCCGCAAGCCAAGGGCGCCCGCCGGCCACTGCGTAGAATTCGGGAGGATGCGATGACCACTGGCCGCAGTTTGCGGATCGGCGAAGCCTTGCTCGGCGGCGGCCTGTTCGCCCTGGGCGCGCTGATCGCCGTCGAAACCATGCTGACCCCGTCCGCCGGCCGCGGCGTCGTCGGCCCTGCCCTGTTCCCCTACCTGGTCTCGGCCGGCCTGATGCTGGTCGCCCTGTCGCTGCTGCGCGAGGCCTTCGCCGGACATATCGCGCATGAAGGCGGGCTGGAACTGGACCCGCGGGCGGTGGTGCTGGTCGCGGCCGGACTGGCCGCCCAGTTCCTGCTGATCGAATATCTCGGCTGGATTCCGTCCGCCGCCCTGCTGTTCGTCGCGGTGGCGCGCGCCTTCGGCAACCGCCGCTATCTGCTGAACGCCGTGTTCGGGCTCGTGCTCGCCGGCGGGACCTTCGCGGTCTTCAACTACGGCCTCGACCTGAACCTGCCGATCGGCACCGTCGGCGAGTGGTTCCTGCCGGCCGAATAAGCGTCCTTTCGGGAAGGAAACGCATCCATGGACACCCTCGCCGCGCTCGGCCACGGCTTCCTCGTGGCACTGACGCCCTACAACCTGCTGTGGTCGGCCATCGGGGTCACCGTGGGCACGGCGGTCGGCGTCCTGCCCGGCATCGGCCCGGCGCTCACCGTGGCGCTGCTGCTGCCGGTCACCTACCACCTGGAGCCGACCTCCGCCTTCATCATGTTCGCCGGCATCTATTACGGCGCCATGTATGGCGGCTCCACCACCTCGATCCTGCTGAACGCGCCGGGCGAGTCGGGCAGCATCGTCACCGCCATCGACGGCCACGCCATGGCCCGCCAGGGCCGCGGCGCCCAGGCGCTCGCCACCGCGGCCATCGGCTCCTTCATCGCCGGCACCATCGCCACCATCGCCCTGACCTTCGTGGCACCGCTGATGGTGAAGATGGCGCTGCTGTTCGGGCCGGCCGAATATTTCGCCCTGATGGTGCTGGCGCTGACCACCGTCACCGCGGTGCTGGGCAATTCGCTGGCCCGCGGGCTGGGCAGCCTGTTCCTCGGGCTGGCGCTGGGTCTGGTCGGCATCGACATGCAGACCGGTCAGGCGCGGCTGGCCTTCGGCGTGCCGGAGCTGCTGGACGGCATCGACACCGTCGTCGTCGCGGTCGGGCTGTTCGCGGTGGGCGAGACGCTCTACGTCGCCTCGCGCTTCCGCTTCGAGCGGGAGGAGATCTATGCGCTGAAGGGCTCCAAATGGATGAGCTGCGAGGATTGGTCGCGCTCCTGGAAGCCGTGGCTGCGCGGCACCCTGCTGGGCTTCCCCATCGGCGCCCTTCCGGCCGGCGGCAGCGAGATCCCGACCTTCCTGTCCTACCTTGTCGAAAAGCGGCTGGCGAAGAAGCCGGAGGAGTTCGGCCACGGCGCCATCGAGGCGGTGGCAGGCCCGGAAGCCGCCAACAACGCGTCCGCCGCCGGCGTGCTGGCGCCGCTGCTGTCGCTCGGCCTGCCGACATCGGCCACCGCCGCGATCATGCTGGCCGCCTTCCAGCAATACGGCCTGCAGCCCGGCCCGACGCTGTTCGACAGCAACCCGGAACTGGTCTGGGGCATGATCGCCAGCCTCTATGTCGGCAACGTCCTGCTGCTTCTGCTGAACCTGCCGCTGGTGGGGATGTGGGTGAAGCTGCTGGTCATCCCGCGGCCCTGGCTCTATGCCGGCATCCTGGTGTTCTCCACGCTGGGCGCCTACACGCTGAACAACAATGTGGTCGATCTGGTCATCCTGTGGGTGATCGGGCTGGTCGGTTTCGGCATGCGGGTGCTGAACGTGCCGGTGGCGCCCTGCGTCGTCGGGCTGATCCTGGGGCCGCTGGCCGAACAGCAGTTCCGCCGCGCGCTCGCCATCAGCCAGGGTGACGCCACCGTCTTCATCACCCATCCGATCTCCGCCGCGCTGCTCGCCATCGCCGTGCTGCTGGTGGTCGGTCCGCTGGTGATGCGCCGCCGCAACCGCGCCGCCGCGTCCGACCATGCCGGCAAGACCTCCGCGGTCTGATCGCCCACTCTTTCCGGCTCGCCCCTCCCAGCCTGGAATCCGGAAACCGTCTGGATTCCGCAAGCCGGTCCCTGTACGGAGAACACGCCATGAAGAAGGTTCTCGTTCCCCTCACCGGCCGTCCGCTGGACCGCCGCGCCGTCGCCTCCGCCTTCCTGGTCGCCGAACGCTTCGGCGCCCATGTGGAGGGGCTCAGCGTCATGCCGCAGGTGGAAATCCGCACCTCCATCGAAAGCGCCGCCATTCCCAAGGCGCTGGTGGAGCAGCTGATCCGCATCGGGCAGGCCGAACAGGCGGAGGTGGTGGACGCCGCCCACCAGCTGTTCGACGAATTCCGCGGCCGTCACAGCGGCGTCACCGCCACCTGGCAGCAGGCGACCGGCCCGCTGGCGGAAACCGTGTCGGAGGAGGCGCGTCTGGCCGACGTGACCGTGATCGCCCAGGCATCCGACGGCACCAATGCGATGGGCCCGGTGATCGAGGCGGCGCTGTTCGGCTCCGGCCGGCCGATTGTGCTGGCTCCGAAGGCGGAGCCGGCGGCGCTCGGCGGCACGGTCGCGGTCGCCTGGGACGGCGGTGCGGCGGCGGCCCGCGCGGTCGCCACGGCCATTCCATTCCTCCACCGGGCCGGCAAGGTCGTCGTGCTGTCCACCGACACGCCGCAGGACAGCCGCTCCGCCGATCCCGACCGCCTGACCGGCTATCTCGCCCTGCACGGCATCGTCGCCACCGTCCAGCGCATCTCCGTGTCCTCCGGCGTCAGCCGGGCGCTGCTGGAGAACGCCCAGGCGCTGGGCTGCGACCTCCTGGTGATGGGCGGCTACGGCCACAGCCGGGTCCGCGAGCGGGTGTGGGGCGGCGTGACGCTCGACATCCTGCGCGAACCGCCCACACTGCCGATCCTGATGGCCCATTGAGGCGTCGGACGGGTCCAGACCGGAGGGGCAGCCCATGCGCATTCTCGTCGTCGAAGACACCGAGGATCTGGCCGACGCCATCGTCCATCGCCTGCGCAAGCTGGGCTATGCGGTGGATTGGGTGGCCGACGGCCATGAGGCGGAGGAACTGCTGCGCCGGGAGCCTTATCAGCTCGTCCTTCTCGACATCATGCTGCCGGGCATCGACGGACAGGCGCTGCTGGGCCAGCTGCGCCGGCGCCGCAACGCCACCCCGGTGCTGATGATGACCGCCCGGTCGCAGGTGGACGTGAAGATCGACCTGCTCGACCTCGGCGCCGACGACTTCATCGTCAAGCCCTTCGACCTGCGCGAGTTGGAGGCGCGCTGCCGGGCGCTGCTGCGCCGCTCCCACGGCATGGCGTCGTCGCGCACGCAGTTCGGCAACATCCTGTTCGACGCGGCGGCCAAGCTGGTGCAGGTCAACGGAAAGCCGGTGGAACTGGGCGGACGCGAGTTCCGGCTGCTGGAGCTGTTCCTCGGCCACCTCGGCGCGGTGATGTCGAAGGAGGACCTGATGGACCGCCTGTTCAGCCTGGACCAGCCCACCGCGCTGAACGCCATCGAGTTGTACGTCTCGCGGCTGCGGCGCAAGATGCAGGGATCGTCGATGGAGATCCGCACGGTTCGGGGGCTGGGGTATGTGGCGGAAATCCGCAACGGGGAGTGAGGGAACCTATTCGCTGCGCCGCCGCCTGTTCATCCGGCTGCTCGGCGTGCTGGCGGTGCTGACCGGCTGCCTGTTCCTGTTCGTCGACGCCTATGCCCGGCGCGCCGCCGACGCCGCCTTCGACCGCCTGCTGGCGGCGTCCGCCCTGTCGATCGCCGACACGGTGCGCGTGCAAGACGGGCAGTTCCTGGTCGATCTGCCCTATTCCTCGCTCAGCATCCTGGCGCAAGGCGGAGAGGAGCAGGGCGGCGGACGCGACCGGCTGTTCTACCGCATCGTCGCGCCGGACGGATCGCCGGTCACGGGATACGACGACCTGCCGGTGACCGCCAAGCCCGGCGCCAGCGTCCGCCCGCAATTCGCCGACGCCACCTATCGCGATGCACGGGTGCGCGTCGCCACGCTCGACCGCTTCGTGGCGCAGCCGGGCCTTGCCGGCTGGGTGACCATCGCCGTCGCCCAGACGCGGGAGGAACGGCAGGCGCTGGCGCGCGACATCCTCGCCAACGCCTTCCTGCCCATCGTCTTCGCCATGCTGGCCGTGGCCGGGCTGGTGTGGTTCGGCATCCGGCAGGCGCTGGCCCCGCTCGGCTCGCTGGAGCGCGTGCTGCGCGACCGGCACGCCCGCGACCTCTCCCCCATCGCCATGCCGCCGCCGCAAGAGGTGTCGCAGCTGGTCCATGCGATCAACCAGCTGATGGAGCGGCTGAAGTCGAACCTGGACACCATGCAGACCTTCCTGGCCGACGCTGCCCACCAGATCCGCACGCCGCTCGCCAGCCTGCGTCTGCAGGCCGAGCTTGCGGCGGATGAGGACGACCCCGCCGCCCTGCGGCGGATCGCCCAGCGCGTCCACCGCAACGCCGTGGAGGCCAGCCAGCTCACCAGCCAGCTTCTCAACCACGCCATGGTGATGCACCGCAGCGAGGCCCTGCACCCGGAGGACGTGGATGTCGGCGCCCTGTTGGAACAGGTGATCCAGCGGGCGCGGCCCGTCGCCGGAGAAACGCCGATCCGGCTGGAGGTCGACCCCGCGGCCGAGCCGGGACTGGTCCCCGGCGACGCCATCAGCCTGCGCGAGGCGCTGACCAACCTCGTGGACAACGCTGTGAAATATGCCGGGTCCGCCGGCTCCATCGACGTGTGCCTGACCCGTCGGCCCGGCGACCGCGGTCTGCGCATCGAGGTGGCCGACCGCGGTCCCGGCATTCCGGACGCGGAGAAGGCCGGCGTGCTGACCCGCTTCGGACGCGGCAGTTCTGCGGCCGGGGTCGCCGGCAGCGGGCTGGGGCTGGCCATCGTCCATTCCGTTGCCGAGGCGCATGGCGCCACCCTGTCGCTGCACGACCGGCCGGGCGGCGGGCTGGTGGCGCGGATCGACTTCCCCGGCGCGCTCGCCGGCACCGCCGCCACCGCCGGGTCCGATGCCGCCGCCGGCCCGTCCGGCGGCCGGGCGGCATTGCTGGCCGTGGCCTTCGCAGCAGTGACCGTGCTGTGGTCGCCCCAGCAGACGGCAGCTCAAACGGTGACGCAGACCATCACCTACCCGGCCCCCGGCACGGCGCGGGACCGGCTGCGCATCCACGCGGCGACCGACCGGCAGGCGATGGAGCCGCTGGTCCTCGACTTCCAGCGCACGCATCCGGACGTCACGGTGGAGTATGTCGATGTCGGCACCTCCGAGCTGTACGCCCGTGCGGTCAAGGATGCCGAGACGGACAAGCCGGACCTGCTGATCAGTTCCGCCGCCGACCTGCAGGTCAAGCTGGTGAATGACGGCCACACCCGGCCCCACATCCCGGCCGACAGCCAGTTCCTGCCGGGCTGGGCCAATTGGCGGAACGAAGCCTTCGGCTTCACCTTCGAGCCGGCGGTGATCGCCTATGACCGCAACCGCTTGGCCGAAGACCGGGTGCCGCGCACCCGCGACGCGCTGATCCGGCTGCTGCGCGAGGATCGCGCCAATTACGGCCGGCTGGTCGCCACCTACGACGTCACCATCAGCGGCATCGGCTATCTCCTGGCCTCGCACGACGCGCTGCTGTTCAGCCAATACTGGCAACTGGTGGCGCTGATGGGCAATGCCCAGGTTCGGACGGCCTGCTGCAGTGCCGACCTTCTCGACATGGTGGAGCGGGGCGAGGCGCTGATCGCCTACAATGTCCTGGGCTCCTACGCGCGGGCGCGGGCGGCGGCGGGCGCCCCCATCGGCATCGTGATGCCGGAGGACTACACGCTGGTCATCTCGCGCGTGGCGGTCATCCCGAAATCGGCCCCGCGCCCCCGGCTGGCCGGCCTGTTCATCGATTACCTGCTGTCCACCCGCGGGCAGGAGGTCGTCGCCGACCGCTCCGCCCTTTACGCGCTGTCCTCCTCGGTCACCCGCGAGGCCTCGGCCGCCGGCCTGCGCTCCAGCACCGTGGCACCCCTGCAGCCCATCTCGCTCAGCGCGGCGCTGCTGGTCTTCCTCGATCCGCTCAAGCGCGGGACTTTCCTGCGGCAATGGCGGTCGGCGGTGCAGTTGCCCTAAAAACTCACAAACTCCGAGGCTGCGCCGTCACAGGATCCCGAGCCGCTCCTTGATCTGCGGGAAGAAGCGCCGGCTCACGGGGATGACCTGCCCGCGTTTCGTGCTGATCTCCGCGAGGCCGTTTTCAAGGAAGTTGATCTTCTCGATGCAGTCCGTGTTGACCAGATACTGCCGGTGGCAGCGCAGCAGCGGCGTGCGGTCCTGAAGGATGTGGAGGGGAAGTTCCGTCGGCCGTTCGGTGCCGTCGGTGGAGACCACATAGACGCCGCTGACGCCGGACGCCACATGCTCGACATCCTCCATGCGCACCAACTGCACATGGTGCTGTCCGAAGCAGGGGATCTGGCGCAGCTGGTTGGCACCCGGAAGCTGGTCGATCTTCTGCGGCTCGCGGTCGCGGCGAAGGCGCTGCAGCGTCTTGTCGAGACGGGCCTGGTTGACCGGCTTCAGCAGGTAATCGAAGGCATGCTGTTCGAACGCCTGCACTGCGAACTCGTCGTACGCCGTCAGGAAGACGATGTGCGGCATCTTTTCATGGTCGAGCATGCTCAGCATTTCGATGCCGCTCACCCGCGGCATCTGGATGTCCAGGAACACGACGTCCGGCTTCTCCCGGTTGATCACGCCGATTGCGTCGATCGCGTTGCTGCATTCCCCGATGACGTTGATGTCGTCGGTCTTCGAGAGAACGCGGCGAAGCTCCTTGCGGGCCAGCGGTTCGTCATCGACGATGAGCACGTTGATCATTTGGAAGCGGCCTCCAGAGGAACCCGGATCGTGATGCGGGTGAAGACGTCCCGCTCGGACGCAACGGTAACACCGTATGAAGGGCCGAAACAGTTCTTGATGCGGCGGTCGACCAGGCTCATGCCGAGCCCCTGACCTGTCGGTTTCGGTTCGTACAGGCCGGCATTGTCTTCGACGTCGACGACGAGAACTTCGTCCTCCTGTCGGGCATTTATGGAAACATGGCCGGGGCGGAGCAGCTGAGACGTGCCGTGCTTGATCGCATTCTCCACCACCGGCTGAAGCGTGAAGGCCGGCAGCCGCACCCGGCCCAGGCTGTCGGGGATGTCGATGTCCACCGACAGGCTGTCGGAAAAGCGCGCGAGTTCGATCTGCAGATAGGCGTTCACATGCTCGATCTCCTCGGCCAGCGGGGCGATCTGGCTCGGGCGTTTCAGGTTCATGCGGAAGAAGGTGGACAGGTCGCCGATCAGGTCGCGGGCCTTTTCCGGATCGTCGCAGGTGACGGCGGCAATGGTGTTCAGCGCGTTGAACAGGAAATGCGGGTTCACCTGGGCGTGCAGAAGCTTGATCTCCGCCTGCGCCAGCATCGCCTTCTGCTGTTCGTAACGGCCGGCGAGGATCTGGCTCGACAGCAGCTTGGCGATGCCCTCGCCGAGCGTGCGGTTGATGGTGGAGAACAGCTTGGTCTTGGGCTCGTACAGCTTGATCGTGCCGATGACGTGGCTGTCCTCGCCGACCAGCGGGATGACCAGCGACGCCCCCAGCGGACAGGTCGGGCTGATCGAACACTGGTAGGCCACCTCGTTGCCGTCGGCATAGATGACCTCGTTGTTGGCGATGGCGTCCAGCGTGCTCGCAGAGGAAATCCGCGTGCCGGGCAGGTGATGGTCGTCGCCGATGCCGATGAAGGCGAGGATCTTCTCGCGGTCGGTGATGGCGACGGCACCCACCCCCGTCTCCTCATAGATGATCCGGGCGACGGTCATGCTGTTTTCCTGGTTGAAGCCCCGGCGCAGCACGCCGTCGGCCCGCGCGGCGATGGCCAGCGCCTTGGCGGAGAACAGGCTGGACTGCCGCTCGATCAGCGCCCGGCGGTCGAGCAAGATGCCCATGAACATCGCCGCCCCCAGCGAATTTGCGATCAGCTCCGGCACCGCGATCAGCTTGACGATCTCCAGCGTCTGTTCGAAGGGCTTCGCCACCGCGAGATCGATCAGCAGTTCGAGCACCACCCCGACGAAGGTCAAGGCGCCGGCCTTGACCGGGTCGAACAAGGTGCGGATCTTGCCCCGCCTGATGAGGTGGCGGTGCACCAGGCCGCCCAGCACGCCCTGCACGACGATGTCGATGGCGGCGGCGAGCGCGAAGGCCCCGCCCAGCGAATAGCGGTGCAGCCCGCCGGTGATGCCGACCGCGAGCCCGACCACCGGCCCGCCGAGAAGACCGCCGAGGACCGCGCCGATCGCGGGCGTGTTGGCGATGGCATGGACCACCGGCATGCCGAGCACGGTCCCCATGATGCAGAACAGCGAGAAGATGACGTAGCAGGCCAGCTTGTGCGGCGGCCGGATCGTCGCATGGGTCAGCGGAATGAAGATCTTCGTCCGGCTGAGGAGATAGGCCACCACCAGATAGACGCACATCTGCTGAAGCAGGACCAGCGAGAGGCCCACGGGATCAATTTGCATCGGTTGAGGCTCCCTACACCCGCGCATCGGGACTATCGGGTCCGGGCAGGTGAGCGATGGCATGTGCTGGGCTGAGGCGCATGGTGTGAACCATCCCCGGCCGAAAGGCCAGTGCGAAGCGGTGGCCTTTCGGCCGGCCGATGCGGCGGAACGCGCCGTTCGCCCCCCGCAGGCCGCCGCTCATCCCCGGCCGCCTCCGCTCATTTTTCCATTCCGCCGCTCATTTCGCTATTCCACCGCTCCCGAGTTCGGTCAGGCATTGCCGGCGGGGTGTTGCTAGGCTTCCTCCAGGTCAACAAAGCGCAGCCTTTCCGGGATGGCCTGAACATCCACGAACGAAGGCATGCTGGAGGCATAAAAATGGTCAGCATCTCAACGGAATCCACGAGGCTTGGCAATCCTCCACTGCCGTGGACCAAGCATGACACCATGTGGATGCTTGGGCTCTTCGGAACGGCTATTGGCGCAGGCACCCTTTTTCTTCCCATCAACGCCGGACTTGGCGGCTTCTGGCCGCTGGCGGTGATGGCGGTCATCGCCTTTCCGATGACCTATCTGGCCCACCGGGGCCTGTGCCGCTTCATCCTGTCCTCGTCCAAACCGGGCAGCGACATCACCGAGGTGGTGACCGAGCATTTCGGCACCACCGCGGGCAAGCTCATCACCCTGCTGTACTTCTTCACCATCCTGCCGATCCTGCTGATCTACGGCGTCGGCCTGACCAACACGGTCCAGAGCTTCATGGTGCATCAGTTGGGCATGGTGCCGCCGCCGCGCATCCTGCTGTCGCTGGGCCTGATCCTCGGGCTGATGGCCGTCATCAAGCTGGGCGAGCAGATGGTCGTCCGGGTCATGAGCTGGCTCGTCTATCCCTTCGTGCTGGTCCTGATGGGCATCGGCCTCTATCTCGCCCCCGACTGGAACGGCGCGATCCTCGAACAAGCTCCGAACGCCGGCCAGTTCAGCCTGACCCTGTGGCTCAGCATCCCGGCCCTGGTGTTCTCCTTCAACCACTCCCCGGCAATTTCCCGCTTCGTCGTCGCCCAGCAGAACCAGTATGGCGAAGAGGCTGAAGCGCAGACCACCCGCATCGAGAAATATGCGGTCGTCATGATGGTCCTGGTCGTCATGTTCTTCGTCTTCAGCTGCGTCTTCAGCCTGACCCCGCAGGAACTGGCCGACGCGAAGGCCCAGAACATCTCCATCCTGTCCTATCTCGGCAACAAGTTCGACAACCCGCTGATGGCCCTCCTGACCCCGGCCGTGGCGTTCGTGGCGATCACCAAGTCCTTCTTCGGCCACTATCTCGGCGCCCGCGAAGGTCTGAACGGCCTGATCTCCCAGCAGCTTCGCAGCCAGGGCAAGTCCGTCAACCTCAAGGCGATCAACAGCTTCAGCGCCCTGTTCATGGTCGCCGCCGTCTGGATCGCCGCCACCCTGAACCCCAGCATCCTCGGCATGATCGAATCCCTCTGCGGTCCCATCATCGCCGCCCTGCTCTTCATCATGCCGATGTACGCGATCCGCAAGGTGCCGGCCATGCGCAAGTACGCCGGCCAGCCGGGCAACGTGGTGGTCCTGTTCATCGGCAGCGTCGCGATGTCCGCAATCCTCTACTCCCTGCTCAGCCTCTGACGATCCCTCCCCTGCCCAACGTTTCCGCTCAAGGCGGCCCCGTCCACCGCGACGGGTGCCGCCTGAAGCGACGAAGAGAAGACCCGGCCAGGCATCTCCCCATAGGTATCCGGGGCCGTCCACAGGAAGGAAGCACGCCATGATCAGCATGTTCGACCTCTACAAGGTCGGTATCGGCCCCTCCAGTTCGCACACGGTGGGACCGATGAGGGCAGCCAAGCAGTTCGTGGACGCCCTGCGCTCCTGCGGCGGGTTCGATGCCACAACCCGCGTCGCGGTGGACATCTACGGTTCGCTGGCGCTGACCGGCAAGGGCCACC
This sequence comes from Azospirillum sp. BE72, assembly GCF_031455875.1. Classification (NCBI taxonomy): domain Bacteria; kingdom Pseudomonadati; phylum Pseudomonadota; class Alphaproteobacteria; order Rhodospirillales; family Azospirillaceae; genus Azospirillum; species Azospirillum sp. BE72. Next base: position 208,529 of record NZ_JAVDTO010000004.1, on the reverse strand, counting down.
ACACCGATGTCGCCCTCATGCTCGGCCTTGCCGGGAACCTGCCGGACACGGTCGCCATCGACACGATCCCCGCCTTCCTGCAGCAGGTGCGCAATTCGCAAAGCCTGCCGCTGGGACAGGAGGGCAAGCCGATCGACTTCCCGCCGGCCGCCATCACCTTCCACCGGTCGAACCTGCCCCGGCACGAGAACGGCATGACGATCCAGGCCTTCGACGGTGACCGGCTGCTGCTGGGCAAGACCTATTATTCGATCGGCGGCGGCTTCGTCGTCGAGGACGAGAATTTCGGCAAGCAGAGCGGCGATGAGGTGGAGCTTCCCTATCCCTACGCTTCGGCCGCCGACCTGCTGGCCCATTGCCGGAAAACCGGCCTGTCCTTCTCCGGCCTGATCCTGCAGAACGAGCTGCGCCTGCACAGCCATCAGGAGATCCGCGACTATTTCGCCAACATCTGGCAGACGATGCGCGCTTGCATGGACCGCGGCATGACGACCGAGGGCGTGCTGCCCGGTCCGATGCGGGTCCCCCGCCGGGCCGCCATCCTGCGCCGCCAGCTGGCCTCGTCCGAAGCACTGTCGCGCGATCCGATGAACGTGGTCGACTGGGTCAACATGTTCGCCTTCGCGGTGAACGAGGAGAATGCGGCGGGCGGCCGCGTCGTCACCGCGCCGACCAACGGCGCCTGCGGCATCGTCCCGGCGGTGCTCGCCTACTACCACAATTTCATCAAGCCGGTGGACGAGGACGCCTGCGTCCGCTTCTTCATGGCATCGGCCGCCATCGGCGCGCTCTACAAGCGGAACGCCTCCATCTCCGGCGCCGAGGTCGGCTGCCAGGGCGAGGTCGGCGTCGCCTGCTCAATGGCCGCCGGCGGCCTCGCCGACCTGATGGGCGGCAGCCCCGAACAGGTGTGCATCGCCGCCGAGATTGCGATGGAACACAATCTCGGCCTGACCTGCGACCCGGTCGGCGGGCAGGTGCAGATCCCCTGCATCGAACGCAACGCCATGGGCGCCATGAAGGCGATCAACGCGACGCGCATGGCCCTGCACCGGACCAGCGAACCGCTGGTGTCGCTCGACAAGGTCATCGAGACGATGTTCGAGACCGGCAAGGACATGGATCCGAAATACCGTGAAACCTCCTGCGGCGGTCTGGCGGTCAAGGTGGTCGCGCAGATCTCGCCGCAGACTCAGGACGCCGACGGCGTCAACTGGGCGGCCTGACGCTGCCCGGGACTCTCCTTCGCACAGGGCGCCCGTGTCACCCGACGCGGGCGCCCTGTCGCGTCAGGGTGACCGGCGACGCGTTCGGCGGCCACAGCAGCGCGGACTCCACGCCCAACCATCGGCAGAGCACCGGCCAGGTACCGGCATGCGCGACGATTAGGGGCGGGCGGCCGTCCGCGGGCACCGGCAAGCCGTCGAGTGCCGCGGTGACGCGGGCACCGAATGCGGTCAGGCTTTCCCCATTCGGCACCTCCTCGCGCAACAGGTCGGCAGGAATGGCTCCGCCCTCCAGATCGCCCCAGCGGCGCTCTTCCAGACCGGCGACCGGGACGACCGGAGCCGCCAATGCCTCGGCCAGGATGGCCGCCGTCTCCAGCGCCCGGCGCTGCGGGCTGCTGTAGACGACCGGGACCTGCCGCCGCCCGGCGATCAGCGCCGCGGCGGCCTCCCGCGCCTGTGCCCGGCCCCGCTCGGTCAGCGACACATCGCGCGAACCGGCAAGCCAGCCGCCGAGGTTGCTCTCCGTCTCGCCATGGCGACAGAAGATCACCGCGTTCAGCATGACAGCCGCTTCACCAGATCGGCGAAGCCGTCGAGGACGCCGTCATGCGGCAGGCCGGCGAGCGGCACCCGGGCGTAGCCATAGGGCACCATCAGCACCCGCGCGACACCGGCCGCACGGGCTGCTGCCACGTCGTGCTCGTTGTCGCCGACGAAGACGGCCTCCTCCGGTCGGACACCCAGCCGCTCCAGCAGGCCCAGCAACGGCTCCGGCGACGGCTTGCGGGTCGGATAGCTGTCGCCGCCGACCACGGCGGCGAAGCGGCCGGCGATGCCCAGATCGTCGAGCAGCCGCATGGTCGCCGCCATCGGCTTGTTGGTGCAGACGCCGAGCCGCAGGCCGGCCGCCGCCAGCGCTTTCAGCGTATCGGCGACGCCGGGATACAGCGCGCTGTGGGCGCTGGGATCGGCCTCGTAGATCGCCAGGAAGCGTTCAAGGCAGCGGGCGGCCTCGTCCGGGGCCGGAGCCCCGCCGGTGGCGGCCAGCACACGCTCCACCAGCTTGGGCGCTCCGTCGCCGACGAAGGAGCGCACCGACGGCAGATCGACCGGCGGGCGTCCCAGCTCGGCGAGCAGGGCGTTGGAGGCATGCATCAGGTCGGCGACGCTGTCCACCAGCGTGCCGTCGAGGTCGAAGGCGACGGCACGGATGGCAGGACGGTCGAGGCTGTCGGCGGGGTTGGTCACGGTCACGGCACCTTACTGGCGGAGGAAGCGGGCCTTGTCGGCCGCAAGGTCGAGGATGATCGGAGCATCCGGCGAGAGCAGAGCATCGCCCGCCTGATGCGGCGCGTCCACCTGTACCAGCTGCCCGCCGACATCCACCGCATAGCGGATGGAGGCGCCGAGGAATTCCCGGTGCCGGATGACTCCGGTCAGCCGGGCGTGACCGGGAGCCGGCGGTCCGCCGTCGGCCCGGATGACGAGGTTCTGCGGACGGAACATCAGCTTGCCCCCAGTTCCCGCCCCGGCAGCACCCGCCTTCAGCGGCGGCAGCGCGACCGGCGTTATGCCGTTGCCGACGAAGACGCTGCCGGCAGCGCCGTCGCTGCGCACCTCGCCGTCCAGCACGTTGGCCGTGCCGAGGAAGCCGGCGACGAACAGGTTGGCGGGATGGTCGTAAAGGTCCTGCGGCGTGCCGACCTGCTGCACCTTGCCGTCCTCCATCACCGCGATGCGGTCGCAGATGGTATTGGCCTCCTCCTGGTCGTGGGTGACGAAGATGGTGGTGAGGCCAAGCTTGCGCTGCAGGCTCAGCAGTTCCTGGCGCATCTGCACGCGCAGCTTGGCGTCGAGGTTCGACAGCGGCTCGTCGAGTAGCAGGACCTTCGGCTCGATCACGATGGTGCGGGCCAGCGCCACGCGCTGCTGCTGTCCGCCCGACAGCTGCGACGGCCGGCGGTCGGCCAGATGCTTCAGCCCGACCAGATCGAGGGCGGCATCCACCCGCCGCTCGATCTCGGCGCGGGGAACGCGGCGCTCCTCCAGCCCGAAGGCGACGTTGCGGCGCACGGTCATGTGCGGCCACAGGGCGTAGCTCTGGAACACCATGCCGACGTCTCGCCGGTGGGGTGGCAGGGCGGAGATGTCGCGCCCGCCGATGCGAACTTCGCCGCGCTGGGCGGTGTTGAAGCCGGCGATCAGCCGCAGCAGCGTGGTCTTGCCGCAGCCGGACGGCCCGAGGAAGGCGAAGAACTCGCCCGGTTTGATGGCGAGGTTCACGTCCTTCAGCACATGGTTGGTGCCGTAGGACAAGTTCACGCCTTCGATGTCGACGCCGACGCTCTCGATCTGGGCGGCGAGCGCGGCCGGGGAAAACTGGTGGTTCATGATGGGGATTCCCTCAAGGACTCTCTTAGTGGTCCTGGCCGCGGTCTCGGCGGCCGCGCTCGATGACGACGTGCGACAGATAGGTGCCCAAGCCCACGATGATGACGGCGAAGATGCCCAATGCCGCCCCCGGACCGCGTCCGGCCGCCGACTGCATGTAGACGTAGAGGCCGTAGGCCAGCGGCGCATCGCTCTGCGAATGGACCAGCATGATGGTCGCCGACAGCTCGACCGCCGCGGTGGCGAAGCTGGTGACGAAGCCGGCCAGGATGCCGCCCGACATCAGCGGCACGACGATGCGTCCAACCGTGCGCAGCTTGGTGGCGCCGAGATTCTCGGCCGCCTCCTCCAGCGAGGAGCTGACCTGCTGCAGGGCCGCGGTGCAGGCGCGCAAAGCGTAGGGCAGGCGGCGGATCGCCAGCGCGAAGACCAGGATCAGCCAGAAGTTCGACAGCGGCTGGCCGGTGAACGGCATCGGCACGCCGTAGAAGCTGCGAAGGTAGCCGATGCCCAGCACGACGCCCGGCACCGCCAGCGCCGCCATCGCGATGTAATCCAGCCATTGCCGGCCCGGCAGCTTGGTGCGCAGGACCAGATAGGCGATGGCGGTGCCGATCACCACGTCCAGCAGCGCCGCCAGCGAGGCATAGAGCAGCGTGTTGGTGATGTACTGCCCGCTCTCGGTGAAGACGGTCTGGTAATGCTTCAGGGTGAAGGCGTCGGGGACCGGGCTGAAGGACCAGATGGTGGCGAAGGACAGCAGGCCCAACCCTATATGCGGCGCCAGCACCAGCACCAGGATCAGCAGCACGATGCCATAGGCCGCCACCATTTCCAGCGGCTTCAGGCGTCGCTTGGCCAGACCGCCGCCGCCGCGCTGCACCGTGGCGTAGTCCTTGCCGCGCATCGCCAGCGCCGACACCCAGAGCGCCAGAAGCGAGCAGGCGATCAGCACGACGGAGATGACGTAGCCCATCGGATCGGAAATGCCGATCGAGGAGATGCGCAAGTAAGCCTGCGGCGCCAGCATGTCGTTGACGTTCAGCAGCAGCGGCGTGCCGAGGTCGTCGAACACCTTGATGAAGACCAGCGAGGCGCCGGCGACGTAGCCCGGCATCGCCAGCGGGAAGACGATGCGGCGGAACAGGCGGAAGCCGTGGCAACCGAGATTCTGCGCCGACTCCTCCATCGCCCGGTCGATGTTCTTCAGGCTGGCCGACAGGTTGATGAGGATGAAGGGGAAATAATGGATGCTCTGGACGAAGATGACGCCGTTCAGCCCTTCCATGAAAGGAATCGAGAAGCCGAAATGGTCGCGCAGCAGCAGGTTGACCGAGCCGTTGCGCCCGAACAGCAGCTGCATCGCCACGGCGCCGATGAAGGGCGGCATGATCAGCGGAATGATACCGAGGCTCTGGATCAGCACGGAGCCGCGGAACTCGAACCGCGTCGTCAGGTAGGCGAGCGGCAGCGCCAGCAGGCTCGCCACCACCACCGACATCGCCGAGACGTAGAAGGAATTGGCGAAGGACCGCATGAACAGGTCGTTGCTGAAGAAATCAGCGAAATTCACCAGGGTGAAGGCCCCCGTCGTCTTGTCCTGGAAGGCGACGAAGATGACCTGGACCACCGGAACGACCAGGAACAGCAGCAGGAAGGCGGCGATCAGCAGCGCGGCCAGCGCCGGCCCCGGCCGCACGCGCGCGATGCGGTCGCGCGTGAGCGCAAGTGACGTCATGGAAAGGCCCGTGAACTGGGGAGAAGGGAGGGGGACGCAACCGACGCGTCCCCCTGCACGAAGCGCCGACGCGTCAGCGCGCCAGGGCCAGCGCCTCGTCGGCCTTCTTGCGGGCGGCGGCGTAGTTCTCCTTGGCGAAGGCGGACCACTTCTGCTCGACCTGCGCCTGGCGTTCCGGCACCGCGTCCTTGGCCGACTTGCGCTCCACCGTGAAGGCGCCGGCCAGCTGCGGGTCGGCGGCCTGCTCCGCCGTCACCGGCATGGCGGCGACGAGGTCGCGCGCTTCGGCCAGCAGGGCCTTGGCCTTGTCGTTCGGCTTCTTGGCGACGGCGGCCTCGGCCTTGTGGATGGCCTGGGTCGCGGCCTTCAGATCGTCGAGCTGGAAGGTGATCAGCTGGTCGAACAGCGCGTCCACCACGTTGTAGCGGGCCTGCGAGACGTTGACGTCGAAGTTCACCTGGGAACCCAGCGAGCTGTCCTTGAACGGGTTGGGATAGCCGGCGGGCGCCTTCTCGTAGGTGACGGGATTGACCGGCAGGCGGCGGATCGCCGGCTCAAGCAGGACCTCCTGCCCCTTCGGCGACAGCAGGAAATCGACGAAGCCCTCGGCTGCGGCCTTGTTGGGCGCGTTCTTCACGACGCCGACATTGGCCGGGACGATGGTGGTGATGGTGGGATAGGCGAACTCCACCGGGAAGCCCGACGCCTGCGACGACAACGCGAAGAAATCGATGACGATGCCGACGCCGAAGGCGCCCGAATTCACCCCGTCCGGCACGCCGAAGCTGCGCTCGGTGATGGTGCGGTAGTTGCCGGCCATCTCCTTGTTGGTGCGCCAACCCTTCTCCCAGCCCTCGCCCTGGAGGATCGTCTCGATGGTCAGGTGGGTCGTGCCGGAGCGCGACGGGGCGGAGATCGCGACGTGGTCGTAATAGACCGGCTTGGCCAGGTCGGCCCATTCCTTGGGAACCGGCAGGTCGTTGGCCTTCATGTAGCGGCTGTTCCACATGATGCCGTAGCCGGACGCGGCGAAGCCGGCATACATCCCCTCGGGATCGTTGACCGGATAGGCGCCGACCTTGGCCGGGATGCCCTCCACCTTGGGCTTGTAGGGCTGCAGCAGCCCGGCGCCCTTCAGCACCTCGAAGGCGTCGGGGGCGGAGGCCCAGAACAGGTCGACGCCGTTGTTCGACGCGGTTTCCTGGAGATACTTCACGCCCGCGTTGGTATTGCGGTTCAGGATCTCGACCGTGACCTTGGGGTTGGCCTTCTGGTAGGCCTGCTGGAAGGCGGTCGTCATGTCCTTGGGAAAGGAGGTGACGATGACCAGCTTGCCGCTGGCATCCTGCGCGAAGGCGGCGGTGCCGGACAGAAGCAGGACGGCCAGTGCGGCGGCGGCGTTGCGCAAAGTGCGTGTGGCGGTGCGCGTGGTGCGAAGCATGGGTGTTGTCCCTCCCTCGATGTTTTATGCTGGGACAATCAGCAATCGGCATGCCAGACGGTTGGACCTTGCGCCGTCTGGCTTCGCACGCCATCGATGGGTCAGGACGGGAACATCGGCCCGCATATCGGGGTAATGCGGGGAACATTCCCCTGGCCGGCCGTCTCACTCCTCCATGAAATCGTCCCGGTTCAGGCCGTGGTGGCGCATCTTCAGGTACAGGGTCTTGCGGGTGATCCCCAGCCGCTCCGCCGTTTCGCCAACGCGGCCGCCGCAGCGGGCCAGAGCATCCTCGATCAGTTGCTTCTCGACGCGGTCGAGCTGGTCGGCCAGCGGTTCGATCTCCGCCGTTGCCGCGACCGCAACGCCGACGGGCGCGAGGCCGTCGCCCAGACCCAGTGCCACCCGTTCGGCGACGTTGCGCAGTTCGCGGACATTGCCGGGCCAACCATGGGCGGCCAGCCGGGCCAGCATGGCGGGGTCGAGCGGCGGCACGGTCCGGCGCGACCGGGAAGCGGCGGCGTCGAGAAAATGGCGGAACAGCAGGGCCACGTCCTCGCGCCGTTCCCGCAAGGGAGGCAGCGGGACGGTGACGACGTTGAGGCGGTAATAGAGATCCTCGCGGAACTTCCCCTCCGCGGCAAGCCGCAGCAGGTCCACCTTGGTCGCCGCCACCACCCGCAGGTCGAGCGGGATCGTCCGGTTGGCGCCGATGCGCTCGATCACCCGTTCCTGCAGCACGCGCAGCAGCTTGACCTGCAGATGCATCGGCATGCTTTCGATCTCGTCGAGGAACAGGGTGCCGCCGGCCGCATGTTCCAGCTTGCCGATGCGCCTTGCCTGCGCCCCGGTGAAGGCGCCCGGCTCGTGGCCGAACAGCTCGCTCTCGATGATGCTGTCGGGCATGGCGCCGCAGTTCAGCGCCACGAAGTTGCCGGCGCGGCGCCGGCCGCCCTCGTGCAGGCTGCGGGCAACCAGTTCCTTGCCGGTGCCGGTCTCGCCGAACAGCAGCACGTCCACCTCGGCGTCGGCGAGGTTGGCGACGGTGGCGCGCAGGCGCTCGACGGCCGGGGAGCGGCCGATGATCCGCCCCTCCGCACCACCCTCGGCCAGCTGCGCCCGCAGGCGACGGTTCTCCAGAACCAGCCCGCGATGGTCCAGGGCGCGCCGCACCACCTCGACCAGATGGTCGGGTTCGGCCGGCTTCTCGATGAAGTCGTAGGCGCCTTCGCGGACCGCCCGCATCGCCATCGCGATGTCGCCATGCCCGGTGACCAGCACCACCGGCACCTCCGCGTCGGCGGCGCGCACCAGCTCCAGCAGGGCGAAACCGTCCATCCCCGGCATGCGCACGTCGGTCACCACCACGCCGGGCCAGGAGGGTCCGAGCCGGGCCAGGGCCGCCGCCGGATCCGTCACGGCCTGAACCGCAAAGCCCTCCAGCTCCAGCGTCTGGCGGCTGGAGTCGAGCACTTCGGGATCGTCGTCGATCAGCAGGACGGTCATCAGCAGGACGGTCATTGGCAGGCCTTCATCGGCATCTCAGGGGAGGCGGGTCAGGGTGAGGACGAAGGCAGTTCCGCCGGGGCCGCTCTCGGCCACCGACAGCACGCCGCCGAAGTCGCGGACGATGTTGTACGAGATCGACAGGCCGAGCCCCAGCCCCGTCCCCACCGGCTTGGTGGTGAAGAAGGGATCGAAGATCTGCTCGACCGGATCGGCGGCGATGCCGGGACCGCTGTCGCGCACCTCGATGCGGACGGCATCGCCCTCCTCCCCCTCCTCTTTTTCCACGGCCTCGGCGCGGATCAGGATACGGCGGACCGGCGCGCCGGCCACGGCGTCCAGCGCGTTGCTCAGCAGGTTGACCAGTACCTGTTCAAGCCGCACCTCCTCGGCGCGGACCCGCAGCGGCGCACCGGCGTCGGGCAACCGCAGCTCCACCGCGACCGCCTCCTCGCGCAGGCGGTTGCCGAACAGGGACAAGGCGCCCTGGATCACCGGCTCCAGCTCTACCGCACTTAGACGGGCGTCGGGGCGCCGGGCGAAGCGCTTCAGGTGGTTGGTGATGTTCGCCATGCGGGCCGTCAGGTCGGCGATCTTGCCCAGATTGGCGCCCGCCTCCTCCACCCGGCCCAGCCCGATCAGCTTGCGGCCGTTGTGCGCGTAGGAGCGGATGGCGGCGAGCGGCTGGTTCAGCTCGTGCCCGACACCAGCGGCGAGCTGGCCCAGCGCCGCCAGCTTGCCGGCCTGCACCAGCTCCGCCTGGGCCTCGCGCAGCTCCCGCTCGGTGCGCTGGTGCTCGGCGATGGCGCGCTCCAGCCGGTCGTTGGTGGCCTGGAGGTCGGTGGTACGCTCCCGCACCGTGCGCTCCAGAAGGTGCTGGGCCTCCAGACGTTCGGTCATGTCGGTCAGGGTGACGATGAAGCGCTGCTGCTGGCGCCGCCGGAAGGGGCGGACGCCGACCTGCACCGGAACCGCCCCGCCATCCGGACGCCGTCCGGTGGCCAGGATGGACAGGGTGGGCGCGACGCCTTCGGCCCCGGCGGACACCTGGGCGAAGAACGCCGCGACGCGGCCGGCACCCTCGGCATCCAGGCGGTCGGCGAGGCGCGCGGCGCCACCGCCCCCTCCATCGCCCTCCCCATCACCGCGCCCGTCGGGCGGTGCGATCAGCGCGGCGGCGAGCGGATTGACGAACTCGATCACGCCCTGGGCGTCGGTGATCGCCAGCCCTGCCTGGGCGTTATCGATGATCGCCTGGGCGTTCGCCTCCTCCACCGCGATGGCGGTGTCGCGGAAGACCAGCAGTGCCGCCGCCATGTCCGACAATTCGTCGCGACCGCCCAGCGGGATGTCGGCCTTCAGGTCCCCGGCGGCGATGGCGCGGGCCGCGTCGCCCAGCCGGGTCAGGCGGGAGATCAGGTTGCGGTTGACGTAGAGCCACGCCACCAGCACCGCCACCAGCAGGCTGATCACCGCGCTCGCCAGCAGGGCGGAGCGGCCGAACGCGACCGCCTGGGCCGAGCGCGCGGCGGCGGCACGGGAATCACGCTCGACCGCCTGGACCTGCCGGGCGATCAGCCCGTTCAGCCGGGCGACGATGTCGCGGTTCTCGGCCAGCAGGACCTGCCCGCGCGCGGCGGTTTCCAGCTCCTCCCGACGCAATGCCGGCACACTGCCGTCGGCCCCGCGCGCGAGCCCGAGAAGCTGGGCCACCACCTGCCCGAGCGACACGCCGTCCGGCCAATCGGCCAGAGCCGCGAGGTCGCGCTGCAGACGGTCGGCGGTCTCGTCGAGGAAGCCGGCGTTGTCGTCGAGCATCTCGGGCGTGGCGAGCGTCGCCGCCCGCGCGATCAGCCCGACCGCGAGGTTGCCGTTGGCGCCGATCTGCAGCACCGCCTCGCTCCGCCGGTTTTCCTCCCGCAGGATGCGGACCGCATCGGCCGACGCCTTGCCGCTCTCGACGGAGGACAGCGCGCTTTGGATGTTGAAGCGGGCGTCGGCGACCAGCGGGTCGATCTCGTCGAGGAAATCGGCGTGCAACCAGCGCAGCCGCTCGATGGCTTCCTGGTTGCGGCGGGCCAGCGCCAGCCGCCGGCGCACCGTGCCGTCCAGTTCCGCCAGATTGCGGCCGAGCGCGTCCACCACCGGGCGCAGGCCGGGAACGCCGCCTTCGATGGCGCCGGTCAGCGCCCGCAGCGCGGTCAGGCGGCGGCCCAGCGTGTCGCGGATCGCGTCCATCTCGGCCTCGGTCCGGCTGCCGGCCAGGATGGGGGCGGTGGCGATGATGGCGCCGCCCTCCTCCGCCAGCTTGGCGGCGAGCCCCAGGGCCGGCAGGTGGCTTTCGGCGAACTCGTCCAGCGTTCCGCCCAGCCGGTCGTAGGACAGCCAGCCCAGCACACAGGCCGCCACCGACAATACGGCCACCGCGACGAAGGCCAGGAACAGCCGGGCGCGGATGCCGAAGCGCAGCGGTCTCGGTCTGCTCCCCGGCCCGCCGCCCGTCCCCTTGCCGGATATGGATGGTTGCGCCAGCGCGCTCATGGCCAGCCCCCTTCGCCGGCCGCCACCCGCAGGATCACCAGCGCCCGTTCGGCCGCCGACAGCGCCGCATCCAGCTGTGCCGTGGAGAATGACCGCCATTCCGCCGCCAGCTCCTCCTGCCGGGCAGAAACCCGCATGCCGCGGGCAGGCCGCCGCAACGCCGCGGAAAAGGCGGGATCGATGGCCTCGGCGGCGTCGACGGGAACCGCGGTTGCCGCCGCGCGGGCCATGCGCAACAGGTCCCGCGCCACTGGATCCGGAGTGACGGCCAGACGGTTCTCGCCCTCGTGGATCAGCTGCCAGACCCGGTTGAGCGTCTTCACCCGGAAGGTGATCAACTCGTCGAACAGGAGGTTGACCAGCTCGTAGCGGCGGCTGGACAAGGCCCGGTCGAAGAGGAAGAGGTCGTCACCGGTCTCGCGGGCATAGGGGTTGGGATAGCCGGCGGGCGCGGCGGCGTAGGCGTCGGGACGGACCGGCAGCCGTCCGATGTCCGGACGCAGCATCAGCGCCTGCCCGGCGGGCGACAGCAGGAAATCGATGAAGACGCCCGCTCCCGCCGGATTGGGCGCGCTGCGCAGCACCGCCACGCTGGCCGGCAGGAACACGCTGTCGGCGGGATAGGCGAAGCGCAGACCAACGCCGTCCGACGCCTCCTGGCCGGCTCCCTGGCCCAGGAAGTCGATCGCCAGCCCGATGCCGAAACGCCCCTTGCCCACGCCTTCCACAACGCCGTAGCTTCGCGCCGTCACCGTCGCGATGTTGCCGGCGATTTCCAGCCACATGGCCCAGCCGCGCTCCCAGCCATGGAGTTGCAGAACGGTTTCCACCATCAGATGCATGGTGCCGGAGCGCGACGGCGCGGTGATGCCGAGATGGCGGACATAGGCGGGCTTGCGCAGATCCTCCCAGCTGCGGGGGGCGGCGATCCCGTGCCGGTCGAGATAGGATTGATCCCAGACCAGCCCATAGCCCGACAACGCGAAACCGAGATAGGTGCCGTCCGGATCGTCGATCGGCTGGTTGCCGACGGTCGCCGGGGCGCCGGTGGGGCGCGCCGCGACCGGCGCCAGCAGCCCGGCGGCCTTCAGCACCTCGAAGGCATCGGGGGCGGAGGCCCAGAAGAGGTCGACGTCCTCCACGCGATCCTGCAGTTGGGTGATGGCCGCCGTCGTCTTGGCGTTGATCACCCGGAGGCGCCGGTCGGGGTGGGCCTGCTCGAACGCCTCCCGCACCGGCTCGTAGAAGCCGGCGGGAAAGGACGTCATGACGGTGACCGTTTCCGCCGCCGCCGAGGACGGCAGCAGCAGCCAGACGGCCGACAGCACCGGCAGCCACCGTCCACGCTTGCGCCAAATCCGTTTCATGCCGCTCCCATCATCGGCCGCTTTCACGCCACCCGATCCCCCGCCCCGCCGATCCGGCGGACAGCTTGCACGGGACCGGACCCTTTTGATAGCTGCCACGGCACCGATTTCCTCTGCGTCGTCCTGCTGCGCGTCACGCACAGCCCAGCCCTGTGAAAGCGGCAATCAAACTTGACGTTGTTGGCACTTCATTCGTACACGTCGCTTCACAAGACTGTGAGAGGGAAGAAATGTCGGTTAAAGCGAAAATTTCGCTCAAGCAGGTGCTTATTCTCGGCGCCTGCATGATCTTGCCGATGCAAGCCGGCGCGGCCTCCCCGTCCGCCGATACGCTCGCGGCGAAGCACTCTTCTGCGAATTACAAGGAATTCGTCGAGCTTCTGGCGCTTCCCAACGACGCTGTTGTTGCCGCTGACATTCAGAAGAACGTCGCGTGGCTGGAGCAGGCGTTCCAGAAGCGGGGCTTCCAGACGCGGCAGCTGCCGAACGACGGCAAGCCGATGCTGTATGCGGAACTGCCCGGCGCCGATCCCGCCAAGAAGACCATCCTGTTCTACGCGCATCTGGACGGCCAGTCGGTCACCCCGCAGCAGTGGAAGCAGAAAAGCCCCTGGGACGCGACGCTGAAGCAGAAGACCGACAAGGGCGAGTGGGAAACGATCCCGCTGGAGAAGCTCTACGGCGAGCAGGTCGATCCGGACTGGCGTCTGTTCGCGCGGTCGTCGTCGGACGACAAGGGGCCGATCATGATGCTGCTGACGGCCATCGACGCCCTGAAAGGGACGGGCAAGACGCCCAGCGTCAACGTCAAGGTCATCCTGGATTCCGAAGAGGAGAAGGGATCGCCGACCCTGGGCGAGGTCATCCGGCAGAACGCCGACCTGCTGAAGAGCGACGCGATGCTGGTGCTGGACGGCCCCATGCACCAGAGCAACAGGCCGACGCTGGTCTTCGGCAACCGGGGCATCGCCCAGGCGACCCTGACCGTCTTCGGTGCCAAGCAGGGCCTGCACAGCGGCCATTTCGGCAACTACGCCGCCAACCCGGCAATGCGGCTGGCGCAGCTGCTGGCGTCCATGAAGGACGAGACCGGCCGGGTGACCATTCCCGGCTATTATGACACCGTGAAGATCGACGCCGCGGCGGAAAAGATCATGGCCGCCGTTCCCGATGACGAGGCCGCGCTGCGCAAGCGCCTGGGCATCGCCGAGGCCGAAAAGGTCGGCAAGAACTACCAGGAGGCGCTGCAGTACCCGTCGCTCAACATCCGCGGCATGGCGGCCGGCGACGTGGGCGCCAAGGCCCGCACGATCATCCCGGAAACCGCCGTTGCCGAACTCGACCTGCGCACGGTTCCGGAAACGCCGCCGGAGCAGCTGATCGGCATGCTGAGGAAGCACATCGAGGCGCAGGGCTATCATCTGGTCCAGGGCACGCCGACGGACGAGGATCGGGCGAAGCACGACAAGCTGGCCTCCCTGGATTCGGAGAAGGTCTCCGCCTCCAGTTCGGCGGCGCGGACCGACATGCAATCCCCGGTCGGCGAGTGGCTGTACCGCTCCTACAAGGCGACCTACGGCGAGGAGCCGGTGCGCATCCGCATGATGGGCGGCACGGTGCCCACCGGCTCGGCGGTCGAGGCGCTGAAGGTGCCCTTCGTCATCGTGCCCCTGGTGAATGCCGACAACAACCAGCACAGCTTCGACGAAAACCTGCGCATCGGCAATTTCGTATCGGGCGTGAAGGGGCTGATCGGGGTGCTCCAGCAGCCGTTCTGAGGCTCGCCCTGCGCCGGTTCCGGTGACGGCGGGCGGGTGTGGGGGTTCAGGTAGCGCCCATCACCAGCCCGCCATCCACCGTCAACGTCTGCCCGGTCATGAAGCGGCTCCAGTCGGAGGCGAGGAACAGGACCGGCCCGGCGACATCCTCCGGCGCCGCGATGCGGCCCAGCGGCGTGAGGGCGGTGATGCGGTCCTTGACCGGCTCCGGGGTCGACCGGCTGGCGTCGGTGGGATAGACCAGCCCCGGCGCCACGCAGTTGACGCGGATGCCGAACGGCCCAAGCTCCGCGGCCAGGGTGCGGCTGAAGCCGATCAGCGCCGCCTTGGCGGTGGTGTAGTCGTGGTATGGCACGGTCGGCCGCGCCACGAGGTCGGTCGCCATGTTGACGATGCTGCCTCCGCCCCGCCGCCGCAGCGCCGGCAGCACCGCCCGGCAGACGGCGTGGGTGCTTTTCAGCGCCCCGTCGATCTGGGTCTGGTAATCGTCCCACTCTGTTTCCCAGAACATCCGCCGCCGGTCGGGGTCGAAGACATAGGGGGCGAAGGCGTTGTTGACGACGACGTCCAGCCCGCCGAACTCCGCAACCGCCGTCTCCACCATACCGGCGACCGCCGCAGCGTCGGTCACGTCCGCGCGCAGCGGCAACCCGTCGCCGCCCAGCGCCCGGCACTCCGCCGCCACCGCCTCCGCCGCCGTCTGGTTGCGCAGGTAGTTGATCACCACCATGGCCCCTTCGGCGGCGAAGGCGCGGGCGATGGCGGCGCCGATGCCGCGCCCGGCGCCGGTGACGAGGATGGCCTTGCCCTGGAAATCCATGACGGTCCCGTTACTGCTTGGGTGGGATCAGGTCGGTGCGCACCACCGCACCCATGTCGAGCGGGCGGGCGATCAGCCCCAGCTGGTGGAAGGTGTCGGCGCCCTTCTGCATCACGCCGGGATCGAAGGCGCCCAGCCCCTCGCGCTCCGTCGTCTCCGACACGGTGGAGGCGTTGCGCAGCTTGATGATGCCCAGATTGACCGCCTCGTCCGACCCGTTGATGGCGCGGGTGACGGCGATGCGGGCCGCTTCCTCCGGGTTGGCGATCATCCAGGCGGCGCTGTCGCGGTAGGCGGCGAGGAAGCGGGCGAGCAGCGGCTTCCTGCTGCGGTAGGTTTCCTCCGTCACCACGAAGATGTCGCTCGGCAGGTTCAGGCTGTCGCGCACCTCGATCACATTCACCTCGGGCAGTCCCTTCAGCCGCGCGACGTAAAGGCCGGTGTCGGTCGCCGCCGTGGCGTCCACCTGCCCCTGGATCACCGGGGCGAAGTTCAGCAGCCCGGTCACCTCGATGGCCACGTCCTTCTCGCTCAAGCCCACCTGATGTAGCAGCACGGCCAGATTCTGCCGGGTGCCGCTCGACAGGCTGTAGACGCCGACGCGCTTGCCCTTCAGGTCGGCGGGCTTGGTGATGCCGTTGGCCTTGGGCGACACCACGTTGAAGACGTTCTGCGGATAGATGTTGTAGATGGCGACCAGCTTCTCGCCCTTGTCCAGCGCCAGATAGAGGGCGGCGGGATCGGTGAAGGCGATGTCGGCCTTGCCGGTCAGCATGGTCTGGATTGCCGACCCGCCGCCGGTGCCGGGCACATAGTCGAGCGCGATGCCCTTGGCCTTGAAGAAGCCCTTGTCGGGCTCGGCCAGCAGGTTGGTGATCTCGCTGATCGGCTGGCTCCAGCCGGCCACCGTCACCTTGTCGAGTGTTTGTGCAAGCGCGCCGGACACACCGCCCAGCAGCAGCGCCCCGACAAGGGCGGACACCACCGCCAAACGAGAAAACAGCCCCATTCCCCGCCCCATGCCCTGTTATCCTTTCGCCTGTCGAGACAACAGCCACCGCTCGACCAGCAGAGTGGCCTGATACACCAGCATCCCCAGCGCGGCGATGACCGCGAACAGGGCGAACATCAGCGGGGTGTCCATCATCCCCTGCGCGGCGATGATCGAGGCGCCCAGCCCCTGGCGCCCGCCGATGAATTCCCCCACCACGGCACCGACCAGCGCCAGCACCACCGCCACCCGCAGCCCGGCGAGGATCACCGGCAGGCCCGAGGGAATCTTCAGCCGCGTCAGGGTGCGCCAGCGCCCGGCCCGCAGCATGCGGAACAGCTCCCGCTTGGCCGGATCGACGCGGTCGAGGCCCGTCAGCGTATTCTCCAGCAGCGGGAAGAAGCAGATCAGCGCGGTGATGGCGACGGTGGAGGTCATGCCGAAGCCGAACCACAGGATGAACAGCGGCGCCAGCGCCAGTTTCGGCACCACCTGGCTGGCGATGACATAGGGGTAGAGCAGGCGGCGCAGCCCCGCGACCTCCGCCAGCGCCACCCCGGCGACGAAACCGACGAGGCAGCCGATGCCGAGCCCCAGCGCCATTTCCGCCGCCGTCACCGCCAGATGCGGCAGCAGCCGTCCGCTCGCCAGACCGCTCCACAGCGCCGCCCCCACGGCGGAGGGCGGCGGCAGAACCAGCGCCGGAATCCCGGACCAGCGGCAATAGCCTTCCCACCCCGCCAAAAGCAGCAGCGGCAGCAGGATCGCGGCGACGCGGTTGGTCATTCCGCCGCCTCCGCCCGCCGCAGCCCGGCCGCGCCGTCCATGGCGTGGCGCAGATCGCGGCACAGCGCGTTGAAGCGCGGGTCGTAGCGCAGGTCGCGCGGGCGCGGACGCGGCAGGTCGATGGAAAGACTGTGGCGCAGCCGCCCGTCCGCCATCACCGCCACGCGGTCGCCCAGATAGACCGCCTCGGCGATGTCGTGGGTGACGAACAGCGCGGTGGTGCCGCGCTGGGCGCACAGCCGCAGCAGATCCTCCTGCAGTTCCTCACGCGTCAGGGCGTCCAGCGCGGCGAAGGGTTCGTCGAGCAGCAGCAATGCCGGATCGGCGATCAGCGCGCGGGCTAGCGCCACCCGGCTCTGCTGGCCGCCCGACAGCGCGCGCGGTCCGCGCTCCGCCAACCCCGCCAACCCGACCAGTTCCAGCAGGTCCAGCGCGCGGGCACGGTCGTCGGCGGTGGCGCGGCGGTGCAGCGTCACCGGCAGCAGCACATTGTCGAGCACCGTCAGCCATTCCAGCAGCGTCGGCGCCTGGAAGACGAAGCCCACCACGTCGCCCGGTCCGCGCACCGCCGCGCCGTCCAGCCGCACCTGCCCGGCGACAGGGGTGAGCAGCCCGGCAGCCAGCTTCAGCAGCGTGGTCTTGCCGCAGCCGCTGCGCCCCAGCAGGCAGTGGATGGCGCCCCGGCCGACGCTCCAGTCGACACCGTCAACGATGGCCGCACCGCCGTAATCGAAGCGCACCCCCTCGAAGCTCAGGAAGGCCGCCGGGTCAATCGGCATAGCGGGCCAACCCCTCCGCCAGCACTTCCGCCGACCGTTCGATCTCCGTCACCGTCACCAGATCCAGCAGGTTGAACCGGCCGTCATGGTGCCAGCCCGCCTCCGGCGCGGTCATGCTGCCCAGCGCGCAGAGCCGCGTCACCCCCGCCGCCCCCAGCGGCCCGGCCAGCCGGAACAGTTCTTCCGGCGGCGCGGCGATGCCGGCGGTCTGCAGCACGGCGCGGTGCGGGGCGACGCGGCCCGCCACCTCGGCCAGATTGTCCACCGCCACGACGGCAATCGTCCGGTTCAGTGCGGTCGGTGCCAGCCCGTCCGGCGCGTCGGTGCAGGACACGCACCAGCCGCCAGCCGGATCGGACAGCAGCAAATGGCCGGGATCGTCCAGGCCGCGCATCGCCTGCCCGTCGCGCCAGCCGGCAACCTGGCCGGCCTCCGCCATCGACAGGGCGCGGCGCGGGTGCTTGCGCGCCTGCGCCGCCAGTTCATGGGCGAGCATGGCGGCGAAGTCCTGCGGCGACAGCCGGCCGCCGCGCTCGACGAACAGGGTCTGCGGCGAATAGCAGCCCTGCTGGTCGTAGCGGGCGATGTCGTGGGCGGCCAGCCGCGCCGTCTCCCCCGCCCGCCGGGGGTCGAGCGCGGCACGCGACACCAGCGCAACACTGATCTTGTGACCGTAGGGCAGGAAGCGGGTGGTCACCGGCACCCGATCGCGGATCGCCGCCAGCGCCGCGTTGCCGCCATAGGCGACCACCGTGTCGGCCTGGGCCAGCCATGCCCGCTCCGCCGCCACGTCGCCGCCCTTCCACCACACCACCGCCAGACAGTCGCCCAGTTTGGGGTCGATCTCCGCCAGCAATTGCGCGAACCAGCCCGCGAACAGCGGCTCGGCACTGGGCAGCTTGCCGACTGTGCCGGATTTCACCAGCAGGCCGGAGATCAGGCTCCACAGGGGCAGTCCCGGCACATTGCCCGCCCAGACATGCAGCAGCAAATCGGGGCCGAAGGCGCGGGTGAAGCCGCCCTTGGGCGCCGGCTGGAACTCGTCCAGCACCAGCGGGTTGGCGAAATCCTCCGCCAGGAAGCGGCGCAGCTCGTGGGCGCGGAAGGTCTTCAGATAGCCGGTCAGCCCCAGCCGCACCATTTCGGCGTCATAGCCGGTGACGATGGGCAGCAGCCGCTCCGCCCTGTGGCGCCATGGGTCCTCGCGGTCGAGCAGCCGCTGGATCGCCGCGTCGATCACCGCGACGA
Source organism: Azospirillum sp. BE72 (assembly GCF_031455875.1). Classification (NCBI taxonomy): domain Bacteria; kingdom Pseudomonadati; phylum Pseudomonadota; class Alphaproteobacteria; order Rhodospirillales; family Azospirillaceae; genus Azospirillum; species Azospirillum sp. BE72. The sequence continues at coordinate 189,914 of NZ_JAVDTO010000004.1, read as the reverse complement.
TGTGTGCCGTCGGCAGCGTCTTCAGATAGCCGCGCGCCGCCGCCCGGACCGTCGCGGCGACCCGTTCCACCTGCCCGGCGTCCAGCACCGGTACCGCCACGCGCAGCGCCGCAGCGCCCGCCCCGAAGGTCAGCACACGCCGCTCCACCGCATCCGGCGGCAGGCCGGGCAGATGGCCGGCCAGTTCAATGACGGACGGATCGTCGCCGAAGGCCAAGGCTGCGCTCCCCCTCAACCGCGCGCGGCGGCGAGGAAATCCTCCACCGCCAGCGAACAGCCCTTGGCTTGCGCACCGGCGACACGGCCCAGCAGGCGGAAGCCGCCCTCCTCAAGGATGCCGGCGTCCTCGGTCAGGATCGCGGCGACGGAGTTGATGTGGGCCAGATCGTGGTGAACCAGCACGCCCATGCTACCGGGCGGCACGTCCCGGCCGGACAATGGATCGACCACGCGGCTGCGGATCCAGTGCGGGCCGGATTTCAGCGACGGGCAGACCGCGTTGCCGTCGTCATAGAACTGGGTGCTCAGCTCCGTCATGCCGTACATGTTGATGCAGCGCTGGCGCGGCACGCCGAAGAACTCGGCCAGCTGGCCGTAGAACTCGTCCGGCTCCAGTTCCCGCGACTGGCCCTTGAAGCCGCCGGTGTCGAGGATGCGGCTCCCCTCCGGCAGGGCGAAGCGGCGGCCGTCGCGTGCCATGGCGTCCATCAGATGCACGAAGCCATAGCTGGCGCCCAGCAGGGCGAAGGGCTCCCCCGACCGTTCGGCGGCGGCCAGCCGGTCATAGAGCCCGGCGATGTCGATGCCCGCCTCGCCGATCCAATGGCGGCTGTCTGGCGTGCCGCATTCCGCCCGCGCCAGTTCCAGATAATGGGCGAGCGAGGAGTTCGGCATCGCCGTCTCGGTCGGGAACAGGATGCCCATCGCCATCCGCTCCGCGCCAGCGCCAGCCCCTGCCCCCGGCATGAAGCGGCGGCGGAAGTTGAGCAGCATGGAGCGGTCGTAGACCGTCAGGGTCGTGTGGTGGATCTGGCCGCGGATGCCGCCCTTGGTGGTGCCGCTGGTCATGAAGATGCGGGCGGACTCCTCCGCCGGGCGGCAGCTGAGCGTCAGGTCCTTGAAGGCGTTGATCGGCACCGCCGGGATGTCGCGCCAGCTCTTCACCCCGCGCGGCGTCCGCCCGCGCTGCATGGCGAAGCGGCGATAGGGCTGGTTGTGCTCGAACTGGTGGGCGAAGACAGCCAGCGCCAGGGCGTCGAAGGCCTCGTCGGCCGCCGCCCCGGTTCCGATGTCGGCCTCCATAAAGGCCAGGACCTTGTCGTAGATCGCGCTCACCGCACCCTCCCCGCCCCGTTCTTCTCCAAGCGGCACCGACCGATGGAGCAACAAACGAATCCGGGACAAGCCTGTGGGGTATGGATCAGCGCGTCGGCCGCGAAGGCCTTCTCGTCCCGCATCCCTACGCCGGCATGACCCGGATCAGGTTCGAAGGGTTGCCGCGTCGCCCGGACGCGAAGGACCGGGCCGGCGGGTGTCTCAGCCTCCTGAACGAGGCTCCCCTGGGAACGGGACGGAGCCTAGAAGACCATCGCGCCGTCTGTCAACGGCGGGGATGCCGGCTTTGCGGACGGCGGAAACGGCGGCGCATTGATGATTTTCGCTCTCCGCCCTGTTGTACCGCTGCCGCCCTGTGCCGCAGCAATTCCGATATCGGCTGGGGTGGATCGGCCCTCTCTTCAAGGAGACGCAGATGACCGTTCGCAAATTCGCCGTGACGGACGTATCGCTGGAACGCACGCCCGGACAGGACGCCGATGTGTTCGTCGGGAACTTGGTCGACCAGCGCCATGGCGGACCCGTCACCATCGGCTACGGCCGCTACGAACCCAACCAGAGCATCGATGAGGCGATTGCCGTCGACGACGTGATGGTGGTGCTGGAAGGGCGGGTCTCGGTCGCCTCCGATGCCGGCACGGTCACCGCCGGGCCGGGCGAGATCGTCTACATGCCCAAGGGCTCAAAGGTCACCATCCGCTCGCACGAACAGGGCGCCCTCACCGCCTACGTCACCTATCCGCGCTGGCAGGAGGCGTAAGCGGCCCCGATCGCCGCCGATCGACAAAAGCAGGAAGAGTGTGGAGCGGCTCACATCCCGGATTCCGGGGCTTGGGTAGGGTCTGTCCATCGGCAACACGCCGCATCCCGCGGCCCCGAGACAGGAGACCAGATCATGATCCGCACCTCCCTGCTGACCGGCTTCGCTTCGCTCGCCCTGTTCGCCGCCCCGGCGATGGCCCAGAACATCTCCGACATCTCCAACACCGCGGCCGGGATCGGCAACACCGCCAACCAGAGCGCGCTGGTCATGCAGAAGTCCAAGGGCCCCTTCGCCGGTCCGAACGTCGCCACCGTCTCCAACCTCGCCGCCGGCATCGGCAACACCGCCAACCAGGACGCCTTCGTCAAACAGCGGAGCGGCGGCGTGTTCAGCGGCGGGTCGATGGCGACGGTCGGCAACACCGCCGCGGGCATCGGCAACCTTGCCGGCCAAAGGGCGACGGTGATGCAGAAGAGCGGCGGCCTGCTGAGCGGCGGCTCGGTCGCCAATGTCGGCAACACGGCGGCCGGCATCGGCAACACCGCCCTGCAGCACGGCACCGTTCTCCAGCGTTCGGGCGGGCTGGTCGGCCCCTTCAACCACAGCTCCATGCAGAACCTGTCCGCCGGAACCGGCAACTGGGCGGGCCAGAGCGCCCTCGTCAAGCAGCGCTGACCGACTTCCCTCCTCCCGGCTTCCTCCCCTGACCTCGCTCCGGCCGGTTTCCCGGCCGGAGCTTTCTTTTGTCCGGTCTCGCCCATCGGATTCCTTCGGGAAAAGCACCCGCATCTGTGGGCCAACTCACAGAACAATTTCAGGCGCTTAGCTAAGCTTTTCTCAAGAACGCCGGACAAGAACGCCGGGACGCGGAAGCCCGAAGCCTCATCCCCACCGAAGGAACTCCCGCCATGATCCGCAAAATCGCTTTCGCTACCCTCGCCGCCGCCCTGCTCGCGACACCCGCCCTGGCACAGCCCAAGACCGGTGCCGGCACCGGCATGCCCTCACTGATGTCGGTGCCCGGACTGGTCAGCACCAACGTCGCCAACGCCACCAATGTCGGCGCCGGCATCGGCAATTCGGCGCAGCAGCAGGGCACCGTCCTCCAGGGCGGCGGCGCTCCCATCCGCGGCGTCGGCCCGCTGGTCAGCACCAATGTCGGCACCGCCACCAACGTCGCCGCCGGGATCGGCAACGCGGCCGGACAGAAGCTGCTCGGCTTCCAGGGCAACGGCGTCCAGGTCGGGCTGAACTTCAGCGGCCGCGGCCCGCTGGTCAGCACCAATGTCGGGATCGGCACCAACGTCACCGCCGGCCTCGGCAACAGCGCCGCCCAGTCGCTGACCGGCCTTCGCCGCTGAGACCCCCTTTCACTCATCCTGCAGCCCGCCCTGCAGCCCGCCCTGCAGCCCTTTGCCCACCTCTTTTGTCCGGGAGACCACCGATGGCGAAGTTCCCGATGATCCTGGCCTTCGTCGCGCCCGCCCTGCTGTTGACGGCCTTGACGGCCCCGGCGGATGCCGTCTCCCTCGCCTGCCAGACGGTCAACGGCAAGACCGTCTGCATGCGGGGTTCAGGCACGCTGAGCTGCGTGACGCTCGACGGCCGGACCCGCTGTTCCGCCACGCCATCCGACCCGCAGTCGGAAATCATTCCCGATGCGGAGATCCAACTGCTCCCCCGCGCCGTCGCGCCGGACCTGCGTGGTTTGCTGAATCGCCGCGACTTCCCCTTCGGCCCCCAGGCCCGCTCCTTGGACCCGGACGACGACGAAGACCCCGACCTCTGACGCCAACCGAACCGGAGACACCGCCATGTCCCGCCTTCTGACCCTGTCGCTGACGCTCGCCACCCTCGCCGCGGCCCCGGCTTTCGCCGCGACGCCGACCATGTCCTACACGCGGGCAACCACCCTCGGCCCGATCATCCTCCAGCCGTCCCCCGGCATCCCGAAGCCGCCGCCCTGCCTGACTTGCGGCACGAGGGTCCTGCCGGGGATCACGCCGGGCCCCGCCTACGGCGGCGACCGCGCCCTGAATCCCCAGCCGCTGCCGCCGAAGGCGATCTTCCGCTGACGGCGGGGCTCCTCACCCCGTCATCGCGATCGAAGGGCGACCGGCCGGCGCCGGCCGCCCTTTTCGTGTCCGATCCGCACACGAACGGAGCAGAAGTGCCAACGACGGCGTACCGCCCTTGACGGGGCGGGACGCGCCGGTTGCCGGCGTACCATGCCCTGGTTAGAGGACCGGCCCGCGACGTCAGCCAGGGGGCAGCCATGACCGCGATACGGATCAACTTCGACAAGGATCTCGTCCTCGCCGGGCATTTCCTGCTCAAGCATCTGGAGCGCGAGGAACGGCACCGGCTGGCGACCGCCGCCAGGCTGTCCCACCACCCGCGCGGCGCCATGATCTTCCAGAAGGGCGATCCCGGCGACAGCATGATGGCGGTCATCCGCGGCCGGGTGAAGATCTGCTGTCACTCCATGGACGGCAAGGAACTGGTGCTGAGCATCATCAACAAGGGCGGCCTGTTCGGCGAGATCGCCCTGCTGGACGGCGAGCCGCGCACCGCCGACGCGGTGGCGCTGGAGGAGACCGACCTGCTGGTCCTCGACCGGTCGCAACTGATGCCGGTGCTGACGGCAAGGCCCGATCTGGCCTTCCGCATCATCAGCGTGCTGTGCAAGCGGCTGCGCCAGACCAGCGAGCATCTGGAGGACACGCTGTTCCTGGAAGCGCCCTCCCGCTTCGCCCGCGCTTTGAAACGGCTGGGCGAGGCCTTCGGGCGGCCGGGGCCGGAGGGGCTGCGGCTGGACATCAAGCTGTCGCAGCAGCAGTTGGGCTGTCTCGTCGGCGTGTCGCGGGAAAGCGTCAACAAGCTGCTGAACGAATGGCAGCGTGCCGGCGTGATCGCGATGGATGCCGGCTGCATCGTCATCCGCGATGCCCAAGCGCTGGACGAGATCGCCGAATCCTGCGACTGAGCCGCCAATCCTCCGACAGATTGTGAGCCGCGCCACAGCGCCAGCCCTCGGATGGCCCTACCCTGCTCCCCATGCCCTGCCCCCATGCCCTTCATCGTCCCGGCCAACAGTCTTGAGGGAGCCCGCCATGCCGTCGCCCCGCATCATCCTTCTGTCCACCGCCCTGCTGCTGACCGCCGGGACGGCCTCAGCACAGGTGACCGGCGGCATCGCCTTCCCGCCCGGTCCGATCCCCGGAGCGGCGATGGCGCAGGCCTTCGCCCAGGTGCCGCGCCTGCCGGTGTCGGTGGACCCGAACCGCCGCGGCGCTCCTCCCGGCGCGATGGTGACCAACCCATCGGTCAGCCGATCCTCCAAGCACCAGCAGTCGATCACCCGCATCCGCGGCGACGCCGGCTATCTCGCCGGCTTCAGCAAGGGGCAGCCGCTGGCCGCCAGCCGCCAGCCGCCGGTGCAGCCGGTCGACCCGAGCTTCACCTTCATCGACGCGCCCTTCATCGTGAACAATTTCAACAGCGCGCTGAACTTCGCCTTCGGCGACGGCAACATCAGCCAGCAGCAGCTTGGCGACGACAGCGCCGGACCGGTGGATACCGCCGCTCCCGCGCCGGCGCCCGAACCGGAGCCAGCGCCCGCTCCGACCACTAAACCGCAAGGTCCGTCGACGCTGGACCTGCTGATGAGCACCGCCGGGCCGCTGCCGCATCTGCCCTCGGCGCTGGCCCAGGGCGGGGTGCAGGTCAACAACGTGAACACCACGACCAACACCGCCGTCGGCAGGCAAAACCGCGCGACCCAGACGACCGTCACGGTCCAGCGCTGAACCCCGTCAGTTCACCCCGTCAGTTCACGTCCCGCGCGACGCGGAAGCCGTTGGTGAGATAGCGCACGTCGACATCGTAGCTGTTGCGCACGGTGCCGTTGATCACCTCAAGCCGGTCGCGCCAGGATCCGCCGCGCAGCACCCGCTTGCGGCAGTTGCCCTGGGTCCAGGCGCCGCCATCGGCGGGTGCGCCCTGGTAGTTGCGGTTCCAGCAATCGGCCACCCACTCCGCCACCCCGCCGTTCATGTCGTGCAGGCCGAAGGGATTCGGCTTGTAGCTGCCGACCGCGGCGGGCGTCAGGTGTTCGTGCGGGCCGCCGCAATCGTCGCAGTCGGCCTGGACTTCCGCGCCCGCCTCCCACCAATAGGGCGTGGCGGTGCCGGCCCGCGCGGCGAACTCCCACTCCGCCTCGCTCGGCAGGCGGTAGCGCTGCCCGGTCTTGCGGCTGAGCCACGCCACATAGGCCTGGGCATCCTGCCAATGCAGATTGTGGACGGGCGACGTGTCGGTGACCTTGACCATGCGCGGCAGGTCGGTGCAGCCTCCTTCCTGCATGCAGGCGCGCCATTCGCCGACGGTCACCTCATACATGCCGAGCGCAAAGGGCTTGGCGATGGTGACGCGGTGCACCGGCCGCTCCGACGGGTCGCCCTTGTCGTTCCCCATCATGAAGCTGCCGGCCGGCACCCGCACCAGAACCGGGCAGGTCGGGCAATCCTGGAAACTGTTGCCGGCACCATGATTGCGCGCCGCCCCGTTGGCCGGCCTTAGCGGAGCCGCAGCCGCCACCTGGGCTTCGGCCGTCTGGGGCGTGGGCGGTGGAGCGGCAGCAGGCTGCGGAGCGGGCGGCGGTTCGTGCTTCAGCAGGGCGGCGGCGACGAAGCCCTGCGTGCCGTCCTCCAGCGCGATGCGGTACCACCCGCCCTCCGGCACGCGGCCCAGCACCTGCACCGTCGCCCCGCGCGCCACCCGGCCGACCCGCGCGCCGCCGTTGGCCGGCGTCGCCCGCATGACGCCGTCGGCGGCGACGGTGTAGCGTCCGGGATCGGCCGGCTCCAATCCGGGACCCAGCGCGACCTCGGCCCTAGGCTCTGTTTTAGGTTGTTCCGTTTTCGGTTGCTCGACCTTCGGTTGGGACGCCGTCTCCGCCGGCCTGCCGGCAAGTTTCAGCGTCTCCATCTGGCGGCGGGCGATCGGGGCATAGCCGCTGCCGCCGAACAGCTGCAGGAAGGCCTGATAGTCGCCGGGCTCCTTGCTGGCCTGGACGCGCTTCCAGACGCTGTCCTCCAGTTCCGCCACCGGCGTGGTCCCCGGCGGCGCGATCTCCACGCCGACGTTGGCCGTGGCGATGCCGCCACGCCCGTCATCGACGCTGTAGCGCAAGGTTCCGGCCGGCCCCGGCGCCGCGGCTTCCGGGTCGAAGGTCAGTGCGGTCAGCGCCTCCACGGTCAGCCGGTCACCCGGCTTCACCACGGCGGCGCCGTTGCGGACACTGCCGCGCTCCGGCACGGCGGTGACGGTGACGGTCAGCGCGTCGCCGTCCGGGTCGGCCGGGGCGTCGATCCCCATCGGGTTGGCGGCGGCCCGCAGCTTGCGGTCCGCCACCACGGCCGGCGGCTGGTTGCTCGGCCGGATGGTGACGGGGATGGTGCCGGTCACCGTGCCGCCGCGGCCGTCGGCCACCAGGAATTCGAAGGCGCCGGCCTCCCCGCGGAAACTGCCGTCGGGCTTGAAGCTGGTGGCTGCCAGCTGCTCCACCGTCAGGTAATCGCCGATCAGGACGCTGCGCTCCCCGACGCGGACGGTGCCGCCGCGCGGCAGGCCGGTGACGCGGGCGTACATCTGGTCGTCGTCGGGGTCGGTCGGCTTGCCGGGCGCCAGCGGCTCCGGGCTGGCGCGGTCGAGCAGGGTCAGCGCCCGCAGATCGCCCACCACCGGCGGCCGGTTGGGCGGGCGCGGGTTGAAATAGAAGGGCGTGGCACCGAGCGAGCCATAGACGAACGGCTCCTGCCGGCCGTTGGTGGCCTGCTTCACCGTATCGCGCACATTGCGAAAGAACAGGCTCAGCTCCAGGCCGGGCGTCTGGAGATGCTGCAGCAGCGCCGCGCTGAAGGGGCTGTGGTCGCCGGTGCCGTCCTCCGCCAGCTGGTCGGCGCGGGTCGCCATCGCAACCAGCGTGTCACTGGGCGTGTCGTCCACGCTGCCGAAGCCGGGATGGGCCTGGTTGCGGTTCGACCCGCTGCGGGTCAGGCGGTCGACGAAGGGATTGTTGCGGCAGGCGTCGAGGATGAGGATGCCGAGCTTGCGCGCACCGGCCAGTTCCCCCATCGGCAGGTTCAGCGGGATCGCCTCATAGACCAGATCACGCTCCCGCTCCAATTGGGCGTCGGCGGGCAGCAGATAGTTGACGCCGCTGACCTGGATGCCGTGCCCGGCGTAGAAGATCACCGCCACGTCGGCCTGCGAGGCCTTCAGGCCGAACTGGCGCAGGGCCGTCGAGAAGCCGCGGGCGTCCAGGTCGTATTGCTCGTCCACCGTGAAGTTCAGGGCACGCAGCGCCTCGCCGATGGCACGTGCGTCGTTGCGCGGGTTCAGCAGCTCCGGCGCGTTGCGGTAGTTGCTGACGCCGATGACCAGGGCGAGACGGATTTCCGCCGCCGCACCGCCGGAGGCTGGCCCGGAAGCGGCAGGTCCGGCCGCGCGCGCAAACCCCGCCGGTCCCGCGACCAGCAGCAGGAGCACAAGCACCGCGAAAACCTTCCGGCAGGGTCCGACCGGTCCCACCATCCCCGCCTCCGTACCTGAGCAAAGAGGCGCCGCACTCCATCGATGACGTCCGACTGTCACATCCATCTACGGGTCAGCCGGCGAAGCTTACGGCGCATAGCGATGGGCTGTTCAAAATATTTCCGGAAATTGCCGGCAACCCGCCATGGATGGAAGAAGCATACCCGCGGCAACGAACAATTCCAAGACGCCCCTTCTGCCTAACTCCGGCAAAAGAGGAGGTGGCAGACCGAAGGGATTACTGCGCGCATCACGCATGATTTCTGATTGTCCTCACACACAACCGTCAGCATCGCCGTCGTCGACCAGCAGCCAGATGCGCACCGTCCTGGTTTTGCCCTTCAGCGCCACCTCCCCCACCGGCAGCGCGGTGCATCGGCCCTGCACATCCTGCCGCACCGCCTGCCAAGTCGGGTCGCCGACGATGATGCGGCAGTGGCGGGATGTCCGGGCGTCGACCAGCTTGCCGTAGGCCTCCAGCCGGGCGGCGGTGTTGGCGGTGTCCCCCAACAGCGAATATTCGCTGTGGCGCAGCCCGCCCAGACTGCCGGCCACCAGGGGGCCGGTGTGCAGTCCGACGCGGATGCCGACCGGCGGCAGCCCCTCCGCCTGCCATTGCCGGTTCAGCGCCACCAGTTCCCGCCCCATCTGCAGGGCGCAACGGACGGCGCGGAGGGCGTCGGCGTCAATCTGCGCCTGCGTGGTGCGGGCGACCGGCGCGCCGAAGACAGCCAGGATCGCATCGCCGACGAAGCGCAGCACCACCCCGTCATTGGCGGTGACGATGCGCACCATGGCGTCGAGATAGCCCTCCAGCCAGCGAATGAGCGGCTCCGGCTCCAGCGCTTCGCAGATGGTGGTGAAGCCTTCGATGTCGGAAAACAGCACGGTCGCGGTCAGCTGCTGCGGGCGCGGGCGGTTGCCGGCCATGAAGGTCGCACGCTCGCGCCAGATCTCCTCCGCCACCGGCTGGGAGACGTGATTGGCGAACAGCTGCATCATGACGCGCCGGTCGGCCCGCTCCCGCAAGGACAGCTGCACGGTCATGGCGGCGATGCCGGCGACCCAGGCCAGCGACGGCGCCACCAGCGGCACCAGCGGTCCGCCCGCCGTGAACAACGCCGCCGCGCCGGTCCAGCCCGCCGCCGGCACGAGCAGGCCCACCGACGCCAGCAACCACAACGGCAACCCGGCCAGCGCCACCGTCACCCCGGCCGCCGCCATCAGCAGCGCCAGCGCCGCCTCCCCCGCGACGGGCAGGCGCGGGCTGCTCCGCCCGTCGAGCAGTTGGGCCAGCACATGTGCCTCGATCTCCACGCCCGCCGTCGAGGAGCCGGCGGGCGACAGCGGCGTGCGGTGCTGGTCGATGCCCGCCAGCGCCGTCCCCACCAGCACCGTCCGCCCGGCCAGCCAGTCCTTGGGCAGCAGGGCGACCGCCTCCGCGGGATAGATGGGAAAGGGGGCGGTGGCGCCGTCCGGCCGGCCATGCCAGTCGATGCGGAAAGGCTCCGCCGGCACGCCGGACACGCCGCCGACGCGGGCAAGCTGCACCGGCAGGCTGGGCGTGCCGTCGCCGCCGAAGGGAACATGCCAGCGCACGGCGGCATCCAGCCGGTCCTTCGCCAGATTGGCGTGTCCGCGCGGCAGCCCTTCGGTGAAGTCGTTCAGAAAGCGCCGCTGCCGTTCGGTCAGCGGAGTCTGCTCCAGCGCGGTGATCGCCACCACCGGGACCGACGCGCCGAGCATGGCGCGGCGCAGCCGCTCGTCCAGCGCCGGCAGGGTCGGTTGGTCGAACAGCACGTCGATGCCGATGGCCCGCACCCGTGCCGCCTCCAGCACGCCGATCATGTCGGCCAGCATGCCGCGATCCACCGGCGACCGGCAGGCCAGCCCGGCGAAGCTGTCCTCCCCAAACAGCACCAATGCGATGGCCGGATGCTGCGGCCGGACCGGTGCCGAGGTTGCGATCAACCGGTCGCCCAGGCTCTCGTCGGCGGTGCGCAACGGCGGCACGAATCTCACGGCGGCAAGTGCCAGCAGGGCGCTGCCAAGTGCGATGGCCACGGCCAGCCGCATGCCCGGCCAGCGGCGCCGGCCGGGCTCAGGCGGCTCCGGCCTTGCGGCGGGAGAGGCCGGCGGTCTCTCGCTGGGGGTCGCGGGTGCACCGTCCATGCGGCTCCTCAGCGAACCTTCAGGACAAGCTGTGCGGATGCCACCTCGGTCTCGCGCAGGCGGGACACCGCGCGGTCGAGCTGGACGGCGGCCTCCTCGGCAAGCGGGCGGAAGGCGTCGGTGCGGCCGGGCATCTCGCCGTCAAGATTGCGGCTGGCGGCGATGCAGCGCACCTCCAGATCGGCGGGACCGTCGCCGGCCCGCAGGGGCATGCGGTCACCGGACAGGCTGACCGGCGCATTGCCCGCCACATGGGCGCTCATGCTGGCGCCGGCCGGAAAGATGGGGATCAGTTGGGCCCGCGCATTGCGCAGATAGCAGTAAAGGTGGGCGTCGCGATCGGTCTGGACCAGCAGCCGGATATCCTCGCCCGGCCGGTAGCTGGCTGCGGAAGCCGGATCCGCGGAGAGAAAGAGGCCGAGCGGCACCGTCGCGTCGCGCAAGGCCGCCATCGCCGCGCCGATCTGCCCGGTGCAGCCGGCCGAGGCCATGCCCACCGCCAGCGCCGGTCCAGCCGTCGCGTCCACCAGTCGGACATGCAGGGTGCCGATCGGCGTTCCATCCGGCCGCAGGGCCGCAATGTCCGCCCCGTCCGTCAGCGGAAGACCCGGCGGCCAGGGCGCCGAAGCGCTGCCGGCCCAGCTGATCGATGCGCGCTTTCCAGCGGCCATATCCTGCAGCAGCATACCGTCCAGCCCGCCGTCCACCGGGCGGCGCAGCGTCGGCGGGCTTCCCGCCCTGACGCAGCGGGTGCCGGGAACGGACGGGTCGATCGCCAGCGCACGCTCCAGCGCCGCCTCCAGCGGGTTTCCCAAGGCGCGGGCCGCACCCAGGTCGCTCTGCATGAAGCGGTCGTCGACGGGGCCGGCACGGGCCGAAGCGGCGCTGTCGGCCATCTCGCCGGGGATCCCGTCATAGGGGCCGCGCAGCCGCAACAGGCGGCCGTTGGCGAACAGCAGCGTCGCGTTGGCCCCGTCGGGAAGCCGGACGGCCTGACCGTCAGAGACGAGCTGGCCCTGGACATAGCCGGGCGCGCTGGACGCGACCACCACGGCCTCCGCCCGCACCCCAGGGGCGAGGCCGCAGCCCAGGGCCGCGACGGCCGCGGCACCCAGCAGATGGGAAAGAGTTCTCTTGGACATGATGGTCACCTTGTGGCTTGGGAGGGGATCAGTCGCGGCTGCGGCCTTTCCCGTCATCGGGGGCGAGCAGGCAAGCGGTGCGGGACTGCGTCATCACCGACACCGTTCCATCCGTCCCGCCGTTGCGGCGGAAGCGCAGTCCGTTGATCTGGCTGGCGATGCTGAGCGAGACGACGGCGAGGTCCGCCTCGTCGATGATCTTGTGGCCGTCCTGCCAGCATTGGACGCGGACCCGCGTTCCGGCCGGGGCGACGTCCACCCCGCCCTGGACACCGCCGCCTTGGGCACCGCTGCTTGTGGCGCCGGAATTCTCCGGGCTCTTCTTGCGGACCAGCGTGGCATCGGCGGCGCCGGTGACGGCCAGCCCGAGGCAGGCGGCGAGGAGCAAGGCGTGCTTCATGACATCCCCTCCGTTCCGGCCGCCGCTCAACGGGTCGGCTTGAATTCGACGCGCCGGTTGCGGCCGTCATAGGGATTGGCGGCGAGCGGCGCGGTCGGCCCCTTGCCGTCCACGGTGATGCGCTTGGGATCGATCTGGTGGACGCGGACCAGGTATTCGCCGACCGACACCGCGCGGCGCTGCGACAGCAGCAGGTTGTAGGGAAGGCTCCCGCTGGCGTCGGTGTGCCCCTCAACCGTCAGTCCCAGATTCGGGTCCTCCTTCATCAGCGCGCCGACAGCGTCGATGTAGGAGGCGGAGTCCGCCGGAATCTCTGCCGAATTGAGGGCGAAGTTGATGCGGAACCCGAAAGCCTGCGGCGCTTCACCCGCCTGCGCGGCGGGGGGCGGCTCGGCGGCCGGGGCCTCCATCCGCGCCTCTTGCCGGCGCTGCTTTTGGGCAGGGCGGCTCGGCGCCGGTTGGGCGGCAGGCTGGGCGGTGGGCTGGGCATTATACTGAGGAGCCGGCTGCGCCGCGGGCGGGATGGGTGCCGTGCCGTAGTTGATCTCGTCGATGGGGCGCGGGCGCTTGGCGGCGGCACCGGCCGCTCCGCCGATGATCTCGATGCTGCGGGTGCGGATTTTCGGTTCCGGCGCCACCACCTCGCGCAGTTCCTCCACACTGGGCGGCCGGTCGAACATCATCACCTTCGACGGGCCGGACCCTTCCACGCTCTGGGCGGATGCCGGTCCGGCGCAAACGGCGGCCAGCATCGGCAGGGTGGCGGCCAGGGCATGGGCCAGGAAGGGGGACAGGATGGACTTCGTCATCTGAGGCTCCATGGGCAGGAGAAGGAACGGCGTTGCCCCTGGTTCTATCGCCACCCCCTCCCCCGCGCTGTGAGCCGGCCAACAGTCGGTGGCGGTTTTCCGGAGAGAACGGGCCTACCCGTCCTGCGCCAGCGTGCCCGGCAGCACCTTCACCGACAGCCGCTTGGCGCGGGCGTCGCTCCCCTTGGCCGTCGCGAAGGCGTTGATCACGTCATCCAGCGCCGTGCCGGGGATGGGCTGCAGATCCTCGCTCTTGAGCGCTTCCGGGATCCGCAAGCCGATCTCGTCATGCGACAGGATGCAGGCCACCGTCTCTTCCGCGCCCGCACGATCCATCCGCAGATTGAAGGGCTTCTGCACGCCGGGCGGGATTTCCACCTGCCGGCCGGCCTCGACGAAGGCGTCGGGCTGGAAGCGGTTGGGGAAGATGCGGGAAACCGTGCCGGCGGCGTCGCGGTAATAGCAGTAGACGAAGCCGTCCGCCGTCGGCTGCATCCGCACCACCAGCGCCTCCCCGGCGCGATAGCGCGGTGCCGGGCCGCGGTCCGACGAAAGCAACAGGTCGAGTTTGGCCGGCGACGGCTGGGGACGCGGCAGCCCCTCGCCCCCGGCGTTGCTGACGCTCTGCAGCCGGGCCGGCAGTGCTCCGCCTTGGCCGCCCTGACCGGGCGGCTTGGCGAGCAGGCGCTGGTAGAGGTCGAAGTCGATGCGGCCGGTGGCGATCAGGTCGTTGTCCGCCTGGAAGCGGCCGACGGCCTCGGCGGTCCGCTGGTCGAGCTGCCCGTTGACCGGCCCGTCGTAATAGCCCTGCGCCGACAGCGCCCGCTGGGTGAAGGTGACGCGCTCCGCCGGTGCCATGCCGTCGAACCAGCCGCGTGCCTCCGCCATGAAGGCCGGGTTGGTCTGGTCGATGCCCAGGCATTGCCAATAGGGCACGCGGGTCAGCTTGCCCAGCACCTCGATGGTGCTGAGTTCGACCAGCGTGCGCACGCCCTGGTGCAGCCCCTCCGACCGGTTCAGCGAGATGTTGAAGGACAGTCCGGCCTTGCCGATCACCCCGCCGGCATCCGCCCCGCGCCCCGACGACACCACGGCCAGCGTGTTGGACGCCGACATGCCGGGGATGATCTGCCGGGTCACCAGTTCCCCGACATTGAGGTCGACGGAGACCATCGACACCACCTGATCGGCCGACACGCCGAGGTCCAGCTTCGGCAACGACAGTCCCGCCCCCGCCGCCTCGCTGACCACATTGTCGTCCAGCTGGGTGATGGCGCCGCGGATGTAGTAGGAGGGCGCGCGGAAGTTCGGCTGCACCCCGATCATCCAGTAGAGCGCGTTGACGTCGTCCAGCGCCGGTTCGAAATCCACGAAGCGGAAGGCGCTGGACGTCTCCGACATGCGGGAGACGGCGGTGATCAGCATCTCCTTCGTGCCGCCGGCCACCCGGCCGGTGGCGTCGGGCAGGCCGTTGGCGGTGATGTAGATGTCGCGCTTGCCGTGGGTCCACAGCAGCGTGTCCATGCAGCGCAGCGCCTCGCTGAAGCTGCTGATGGTGCGGACGGCGGGTGTCTTCGGCTGCTGCACCACGCGGGCCATCTCGCCGGAGGTGAAACAGCCGCCCAGCGCCAGCGTCAGGCCGGCGGAAACCCCGAGCGAACCAAGGAACCGGACCATGCTCATCGGCGCTGTCTCCTGTGGGTTGGGGCATTCAGGGCCGGGGCCGGGTCCGGTTCTCCGGCTTTGGCCGTCACCGTGCCGACAGTTGCTGGCCGCGGTCGGCACGGACGGTGACGGTGATCTTCTTCGACATGATCGGCGGGTCGTGCGGCACATGGTCGGCGTCGGCCAGGACCAACTGCAGCGTGTGCCGCCCCGGCGGCAGTTCCAGGATGGTTTCGGTCTGGCCCTTGCCGAAATGCAGGTGCTGCTTGTCGCTGGGGATCGGCTCGTCGAGGGCCTTCAGGTCGGTGTCGATCAGCAGATGGTGGTGCCCGGTGCCGTCCTTGCGCACGCCGGCCGGCGCGACGCCGAAATTCCGCAGGCCGAACCACACCTTGAACCGCGTTCCCACCACCTCGCCGTTGTTGGGCCAGCCGATGTAGAGCCATGCCTCCTTGCGGCCGGGCGTCCGCGGCGCGGCCGGCTGCGCCTGCTCCGCGGTCGCGGGGCTTCGCTCGGCCTTCTGGTCGGGAGACGCCTCGGCCGCAGCCACGGGGCTCGCCATCACGATCAATGGCGCGACCGACAGCGGCGCAACCGACAGCACCCCCCACAGCGCCAGTTTCAAAGCGGCGTGCGGACCGGGGCCGGCCGCAAGCACGGACAATCCAGTCTTCATGGTGCCCTCCCTGACGAACATGAACCGGCGGATATCAGCCGGCCGGGGCCGGTCAGCGGACGGTGATGGTCACCTTCTCCGACATCACCGGCGGGTTGTGCGGAATGTGGTCGGCGTCGCCCAGCACCATCTGCAGCGTGTGGGTTCCCGGCGGCAGCTCCAGCCGCGCTTCGGTCTGGCCGGCGCCGAAATGCAGGTGCTGCTTGTCGTTGGGGATCGGCTCGTCCGGGTTCGACAGGTCGGTGTCGATCAGCAGGTGATGGTGCCCGGTGTCGGCATGGCTGATGCCGGCCGGCGCCACCCCCATGTTCTGGAGCCCCATGCGCACCCAGAACTTTCCGCCATTGATGACCGTCGCGTTGGACGGCCACAGGATGTAGGCACGCGCGTCGTCGGGCGCTTTCGCCCGGTCGGCCATTCCCTGCCCAGCCAGAAACAGCGGCAGAAGCAGCAGGGCGCCGACTGCGATGACGGCAGTCCGCAGCATGATTTCCCCCTGTTTTCTTCATTGCCCTTTGTCTGATGACCTGCATCTTAGTCTTCGTCCGGGAAGCAGGGTCCCCCCGAATTCTTGGGTAATCCCATCCCGTTGAAACCGCACCGGTTCAGCGCAGCCTGCTTCCGAATTGGCCGAAAATCGCGGCCGGCTTCCCCATACTTGCGGCAATTCCGGAAATGGGGGTGCGAGACGTGCAATGCGCGCGGTCGGCACCGGTCAGCGCCTGATTCCGAACAGCTGTTCGTTCATCGCCGCGCGGTCAGGGGCACCCGCCCCCGTTGCCCGGCCCTGGGGCAGCGCCCCGGCGCTCCTCATCCCCGGCAACCCGGCGGCCATGGCTTCCGCCCCCGTCCGACCGCCGCCCATCCAGGGTGGAAAGGCAACGCCGGCGGGCGGCGATGCAGTGCCGGCACGGTGCGCCGGGATCAGGGTCGCTGCGGCCGGCAGCGGAATGCCACCGGACTGCACCTCGAACGCCGAGGCCGGCTGGACGGCGGCCGGAATCGCCGCGAGGAGGGTCAGGAGCAGGGGGATGGCGGCAAGTCTGCACATCGGGCATTTCCTTCACGCAAGGACCAGGGCCGTTAAGACCCTCATCCTGCCGCGACCGGCCGTACGCCCGCTGTGGCCCGGGCCACACTGTCGCGTTGAAAGGCTTCGCCTCGCCCGATTTCGATCAGGACCGTCTCACGCTGTCGGCCATCTTCTTGGCAACCACGAGAAGGTCGCCGTCCGACCGGCTGCCCGCAAGCGTGTAGGCGGTGGCACCGTTGCGCCAATAGACCAGCTGAAGCCCGCGCTGTTCGACGGCGTGCAGGCCCCTGTCGTCGATCGGATCCTCGGCGACGACCAGAAGAGTCAGCATCTCGCCGTCCCTCTCGCGGTAGACGAACTGCAGGCCGACGCCGCTGCTCAACGGCACCGGGGTCGCCCGCACCAGCGTCAGCAGGTTCGGGTCCAAGGCCGGCAGGTTGACCGTGATCGCGCCGAGGCGGTGGGGAATCCCCTCTGCCATGGCATTCAGATCCACCGGGGACAGGTCCGAGAATGCCAGGCTTTGGCTGACGGCCGTCGCGTGCATCTCGGCGGCTTCCTCCGCGAATTCCGGCACCGCGTAAGTGGCCGTTTTCTGCTGGTGATGGACCAGGGCCGCGATGTTGGCGCCGCCCACCAGCAGCAGGACCGCCGCCGCGAGCGGGCCGAAGCGCCGGATGGTGCGCTCCATGCGCAAGCGGCCATACAGGCGACCGGTCAGGCTTTCCGTGTGTTGGGGAGGATCGCCGGCCATCCGCGCAAAGCCGTGCCGCAGGATCTCCCTCTGATGGAGATAGTCGTGCAGCCGGGCGGCGGCCGCCGGGTTGGAGGCGAGGAACGCTTCGAACGCCAACCGGCGCTCGGCATCGAGTTCGCCGTCGATGTAGGCGTGCAGGTCGGTTTGCCACTCACCGTTCATCCCGTTCCCCATCATGGCTTACTTCACCACCCGCAAAGGGGCCGGCCGGCCGTCATCCCCACGGCCTCCATCCCCGCGCACATCGGCGCGCAGGGCCTCCCGCCCACGCGCAAGGCGCGACATCAGCGTTCCAAGCGGAATACCGAGAATCCCGGCGGCCTCCTGGTAGCTCATCCCGTCGACCGCGACCAGCATGAGCGCCCGCCGCTGGTCCTCGGGAAGCCGGGCGAAGGCCTCCATGGTCCGGGCAAGCTCGACCTGGTCGGGTTGATTGGGGGCGATGTCGCTGCGGACGAGCGGTTCGATGGACGCCGCCGCACGGGTCCGCACCTGATCGCGGCGCCGGTCGCTGACATGGACGTTGTGCAGGATACCGAACAGCCAGGAGCGCAGGCTGGCCTCCGGCCGATAGGTCCTGGCACCGGCGATGGCCCGCACCAGCGTCTCCTGCACAAGATCCTCCGCGTCGTCCCGGTTGCGCACCAGGGTCATCGCGTAGCGGCGCAATGTGCGGACGTGATCCGACAACTGGCTTCGCAGGCTGAACGTCACATCGTCGCTCCATGGATGGGGCTTCTTCTATGTGTTCGCGCGGCAGGCCATTTTAATCCTCCGGCGTTTTGATCTCCCCGGCCAATGCGGAATCTGCCTCACTGCGCGAAGGGCACGAGGAGCAGCGCGGTTCCCGACACCAGCAGCGCCGCAAGGCTCCGCCGCGCGATGACCACCGCGGCCGGTCCAGGCTCCATCTCGTCCAGCCGCATCGCCAGCAGGCCGCCGAAGAAGCCGGACACGGAGGCCACCACATGCACCAGTGCCAGCGCGTTCAGGACCGGCAGGCCCAGCATGAGCGCGACGACCACCAGGGTGGTTCCATAGAGAAGCGCCTGGGTGAGGATCGGCGCCCAATGTTCGCGCGCGACATAGGTTTCGAATCCCTCGGCGAAGAGGCCGGTGCGCTCGTCGGGATCGGTGTGCAGGCTCATGATGTCCCTCCGCTTTCAAAGTTCCCCGCCGTTGCGGCGCCGTGATGCACGGGTCGCAGCCGCCCGCGGCATGGCGCCGAACGACAGAAGCATCAGCAGGATCAGCGCGACCCCGATGGAATAGGGCGCCCAGGCCCCGAGCCGCTCGTCGGTAACCCAGTCCAGCGCCAGCAGGACGCCGATGGCGGCGATCACGGTGATGGCAAGGCCGGTGGCCCAGCGGGGATAGGTCATGGTGGCCTCCGCGGTTCGGATGGCTCGATCCGGTCATCTCGCGCCACCGAATGGCGACGCTCGTTTCGATCGTTCGTTTCCTTGATTACGCGCGGGCGCCCGGAATAATCCGCTGAAGCCGCCGAAAATCTTGCGCGTCGGGAGCGGCAGCCGGAATCGGGACCGCTAGCGGCCGATCATCGGCTTGAGCCAGGGCGAATTGGCGAAGACCTCGGTGAAATAGCCCTGCCGGATCACCGCCCGCCCGGCCTTGTGGATGCCTTCCGGCAACCCGCCCAACTCGCCCTTCCGGGTCACCAGATGGATGGACCGGCGGAATCCCGAGGTGGGCAGCGGCAGAACGCGGATATGGCCGAGGTGCTGGCGGCTCTTCACCAGGGCGGTGGGCGGAAGCAGGCTCCACCCCATCTCCTCCGCCACCATGGCCATCACCGTATCCGTGGCGTCGAAGGCGAAGCTGCGCGGCACCTCCATGCCCAGCCGCCGCAGATGCTGGTCCACCAGCCGGCCCAGCGCACTGTCCGTCGTGCTGCGGATCAGCGGCAGCGTCCGCGACAGGGTCCGCAGGGCGGCCTCGTCCGCGACGTCGGGCCAGTTGCGCGGCAGCAGCAGCACGAAGGGTTCGACAAGCAGGCGCAGGCTGTCGACCTGGTCCATGTCGTCGAAACTGTCGATGGTGAACAGCACGTCCAGCCGGCGGGCGAGGAACTGCTCGCGCAATTGTCCGCACAGGCCGGATGCGATACTGAAGGACGGCACGCTGTCGCGCAGCCGTTGCAGCAGCCGCGGGATGAAGGGGGCCGCCAGCGTGTCGATGCAGCCGATGCGCAGTTCCGGCATGAAGGACGCGTCGGCCCCGCCGATGGCGGCCGGCAATTGCCGCGCATCGGTCAGGATGCGGTTGCTCCAATGCCAAAGCCTTTGGCCGGCGGCGGTCAAGGCCATCGGCCGGATGCTGCGGTCCAGCAACTGGCTGGCGAAGGCGGTTTCCAGTTGACGCACGACATGCGAAACGGCCGACTGGGTCAGTCCAAGCCTGCGGGCGGCGCCCGTCATGCTTCCCAATTCGGCCACGGCGACGAACACCTCAAGGGATCCAAGGTCGAAGTCTCGGTGATGCATGGGGCTTCGATCAGGCTCCCGGTGGCCGGCAGGTTCGGACAGCGATCTGCATACTATCTTATGTATAGGGCTTGTGAACAGAGTCGCCATGAACGGCATTCATGCCGATCATGAAATAAATTTCTTCATCTGACCGGTGCGCGCGCTTCCGCGGCAGCCTCGCAGGGATATCGATCCCCTGCCGGAGCTCCATCCATGACGACGCCCCCTGACCCTCCTGCCCTTCCCACCCCGGCGGCCCGTCGCATCGGCGATTGGGTGGCGGGCTTGCGGCGGGCCGACATCCCGGAACCGGCGGCAGCCGTCGCACTGTCCTGCATCGTCGATACGCTGGGTGTGGCGCTGGCCGGCGCGGGTACGGAGGCCGCGGTGCTGGCCGCCGATGTCGCGCGCGACACCTACGCCCCTGGTCCGGCGCCGCTTCTGGCGGGCGGACGCCTGTGCATGGAGGGAGCCGCGTTCGCGAATGCCGCCGCCGCCCATGCGCTGGATTTCGACGACAACAGCTATGCCGGCTTCGTCCATGGGTCCGCCATCCTGGTGCCGACGGCGCTGGCGGCGACCGACATGGCCGGCGGCACGGGCAGCGACCTGCTCACCGCCGTGGTGGCTGGTGCCGAGGCGCAATATGCCCTGGCGGAGGCGGTCGGCAACGGCGTCTACCATGCCGGCTGGTGGACCACCGCCCTGTTCGGCACGGTCGGCGCCGCGGCGGCGACGGCCAAGGCTCTGGGACTGGACGGAATTTCGGCCGCCGATGCCGTCGCCTTCGCGCTCTGCGGGACCGGTGGCATGCGCGCCTGTTTCGGCACCGGAGCCAAGCCGCTGCTTGCCGCACAGGCGGCGGCGAACGGGGTGCGTGCCGCCCGCCTTGCCGCGCGCGGCCTCACCGTCCCGCATGGCGTCGTGGAGGATCCGCGCGGCTTCGCCCGGCTGGTGGCGGAGGACCGGTTCGAGCGGGCGGCGCTGGAGTCGCTCGGAAGGCGCTGGCGTCTTCTCGATCCCGGCATCGACACCAAGCTCTACCCGGTCTGCCTGTCCGCCCATGCCGCCATGGACGCGCTGCGCGACCTGATGGCGGAGCGGGGGCTCGGCGCCACCGACATCGCGGCCGTCCACTGCCGTGTTCCGCCGGTGGTGGCGGCCAACCTGACCTATGACCGCCCGGCGACGGCGGGAGAGGCCCGCTTCAGCCTGCATTTCGCCGTTGCCTGCGTGATGCTGCACGGCACCCTGGCGCTGGAGCATCTGAGCCGGGCCATGCTGACGGATCCGGCGCTGGGTGCGGCGATGGGGCGCGTCGCCATGGCGGCCGATCCGGACTGGAACGCCGACGCCGACCGTGCGCGGCTTGCGCCGGAGGGCGCGGAGGTGACCGTCGAAACGGTGGCGGGGGAGCGGATCACCCGCTTCTGCCCGTCGGCGCGCGGCACGGTGGCCCGCCCGCTGTCGGCAGCGGAGCATGCCGCCAAGTTCAAAAGCTGCGCCGCCCTTGCGGTCGGGGCGGAGGGAGCGGAGCGCCTCCATTTGAAATTGCAGAACCTTGAACTCGAAACGGACCTTTCGAGCCTGCTTCAGCTCCGCACCATGGCGACGATTCATGATCCCGATGAAAAACGGTCATGATCCGCCGCTGGCGTGTCCGTGACCGCCTGTTTTCCGATCAGGCTGCGATGCCGAACAATCGGCAAAAAACGCAGGATTTCCAGCAACTTTCCGGCGCGTGCGCTGCACAAAAACCGTCCGCACGGCTCGCTTGCGCAACATTTGGGCAGAATTTTGCCCGATCGGCCGCCCTTCCGCCGCCCTTTCCTCCTGCCGCAGCCTTGTGACACCGTTTGGATCGAGCGGAAACCAAGGTCCACCGCAAGGACCGGAAAACAGAGGGGCTTTCATGATGATGCGACGTTTGGTGGCACGGGCCGTGCTCTCGGCGATCCTCCTGTCCGGAACGGCGATGTCGGTCCAGGCCGCGGGCACGCTCAAGGTCTCGGTGGACTCCAACCTGAACACGCTCGATCCCGCCAAGATGAAGGGCGGGCAGGAGTATGTCGCCGCCTACCTGATCTTCAACGGCCTGACGATCATCGGCCATGACATGACGGTGAAACCCGATCTGGCCGAACGCTGGGAGCACAGCGACGATCTGAAGACCTGGACCTTCCATCTGCGCAAGGGCGTGAAGTTCCACAACGGCCGCGACCTGGAGGCCGAGGACGTCGTCGCCACCATCGCCCGCATCCAGGACAAGGCGACCGGCTCCACCGCCCGCGTCAATTTCGAGATCGTGGAGTCGATGAAGGCGCTGGACCCGGCGACCGTCCAGTTCCAGTTGAAGAGCCCCTATGCAGGCTTCGCCGAGCTGTTCGGCGAGCGGCAGGCGCGCATCGTTCCGCGCGATGCCGTCGACACGCTGGCCACCAAGCCGGTCGGCACCGGCCCGTTCGAGTTCGTGTCCTTCGCCCCCGGCGACCGCGTCGTCCTGAAGCGCAACGCCAACTACTTCGAACCGGGGCTGCCGAAGCTGGACGAGGTGGTGGTGCGCATCCTGCCGGAATCCGCGGCCCAGGTGGCGGCGCTGACCACCGGCGAGCTGGATCTGGTGTGGAACCTGCCGCTGGAGGCCATCGAGAAGGTCAAGGCCGACACGAAGCTGAAGGTCGATTCCGTCCCGACATCCACCTGGGACGGCGTCATCATGAACAACACGGTTAAGCCCTTCGACGATCCGCGCGTGCGCAAGGCGGTGGCGATGGCGCTCGACAAGCAGACCATCACCCAGATCGCGCTGTTCGGCAACGGCACGCCGACCCATTCGCCGATCCCGCCCAGCCACCCCTTCTTCAACAAGGACCTGAAGATCGCCAAGGGCGATCCGGCGGGCGCGAAGAAGCTGCTGGCCGAAGCGGGATATCCCAACGGGTTCGAGGTCACGCTGCACACGCCCGCCGGCCGCGCCACCCGCGAACGGCTCGGCCTTGCCGTGCGCGAGCTGCTGAAGCCGGCCGGCATCACCGTCAACGTGCAGCGCGTGCCCTTCGACGTCTTCCTGAAGGACATCGAGGGCAAGGCCGGCTTCTACATCGACGGCTTCTTCAGCCGCCCGACCATCGATACGTCCGTCTACCCCTGGTACCATTCGCGCGGGTCGTGGAACACCGCGCTGTGGAGCTATTCCAACCCGAAGATGGACACGCTGCTGGACGGCGCCCGCCAGGCCAAGAGCGAGGATGAGGCCAAGTCGCTCTACACCCAGGTCCAGGCGCTGGCGGTGGAGGATTCGCCGGGCGTCATTCCCTACGTCATCAACCACATCAACGGGTTGAACGCCAAGGTCAAGGGGTTCCAGTCGCACCCGATGATGTTCCTCGACCTGCGCAACGTGTCGGTCGATTGAGGCCGAACCGGGGACCGGCCGCGCCCGCCGCCGCCGGTCCCCTCCTCTTTCCGACGGGAATGCAGCCATGTTCGCCTACATCCTGACCCGGCTCGCCTCCCTGGCGCTGATCCTGGTGGTCATGTCGGTCCTGATCTTCCTGGTGACCCAGGCGATGCCGGGCGACGTCGCCTCGATGATCGCCGGCCAGTTCGCCTCCAAGGAGGTCGTGGACGCCATCGCGGTCAAGCTGGGGCTCGACCAGCCGCTGATCGTCCAGTACGGCCGCTGGGCCGCCGGCATCCTGCAGGGCGACCTCGGCCGCTCGCTGGTGCTGGAACAGCCGATCGGCCCTATCCTGATGGAGGCGCTGGCGCGGTCGCTGGTGCTGGCCGTCGTGGCGCTGGCGGTGGTGGCGGTGGTCGGCATCGCGCTCGGCGTGCTGGCGGCGGTGCGGCGCGGCAAGCTGACCGACCAGGTGGTTTCCGGGATCTCCTATCTCGGCATCGCGGTCCCCGACTTCTTCTGGGCTATCGTGCTGGTCCTGATCTTCGGCAGCTACCTGAAACTGCTGCCCACCGGCGGCTATACCCCGATCGCCGAGGGTTTCCTGCCCTGGGCCGCCCATCTGGTGCTGCCGGTCGTCACGCTGGTGCTGATGCTGCTGGCCCGCATCGCCCGGCTGACCCGCTCCAGCATGATCGACGTTCTGCAGACCAACTACGTGAAGTTCGCCCGCGCCAAGGGCATGCCGGAATCGGTGGTGATCCTGCGCCACGCGCTGAAGAACGCGCTTTTGCCGACGATCACGGTGCTGGCCATCGATTTCGGCCTGATCCTGGGCGGCGTGGTGGTGATCGAGACGATCTTCTCCTATCCCGGCATGGGACGGCTGCTGCTGTTCGCCATCCAGCGCCATGACCTGCCGCTGATCCAGGCGACCATCCTGATCGTGTCCGCCGCCTATTGCCTCGCCAACCTGACCGCCGACCTGCTCTACGCCTTCGTGAACCCGAAGATCCGCCACGGCATGAGGGCCTCCTGACATGACCGACGCGACTTCCATCCGACCGGCCCCGCGGCGCCTGCGCATGTCCGCGCTGCCCGGCTCGCTGATCGTCGGCATCGTCCTGCTGGCCCCGCTGGTGGTGGCGGCCGTCGCCGGCTCCTGGCTCGCGCCCTACCCTTACGACGAGATGAACATCCTGAGCCGGCTGCAGCCGCCGGGCGCCGATTTCTGGTTCGGCACCGACGAGTTCGGCCGCGACGTGTTCAGCCGCACCCTGGTCGGCACCGGCAGCTCGCTGGTGATGGGCGTCGCCGCAACAGCGCTGAGCCTGCTGGCCGGCGTGCCGCTGGGACTGGTCGCCGGCTACAAGGGCGGGCGCGTCGGCGAGGCGATCATGCGCGCCATGGACGTGCTGATGTCCTTCCCGCCGATCCTGCTGGGCATTCTGGTGCTGGCCGTCACCCCGCCGGCTCAGTGGAAGGCCATCGCCGCCATCGGCATCGTCTATGTGCCGCAGGTGGTGCGCCTGACCCGCGCCATCACGCTGGAACTGATGCAGGAGGAGTTCATCACCGCCGCCCGCCTGCGCGGAGAGAGCGCGACCTACATCCTGTTCCACGAAATCCTGCCGAACATCTGGCCGCCGCTGGCGGTGGAGGCCAGCCTGCGCGTGGTCTTCGCCATCCTGCTCGGCGCCTCGCTCAGCTTCATCGGCATGGGGGCGCAGCCGCCCTCCTCCGACTGGGGCCTGATGATCAGCGAGGCGCGCCCCTTCGTGGAACAGGCGCCGTGGATCGCGCTGTGCCCCGGTTTCGCCCTGGCCATCGCGGTGATCGGCATCAACCTGCTGGGCGACGGGCTGCGTGCCCTGCTCGACCCCCGCAACACGGGAGCGCACTGAGATGATGACCGCTCCGCAAGCGCGTCCGGCCGTGCCGCCGGTGATCGCCCCGGCGACGACGCCCGAGCCAGAGCCTCTGCTGGACATCCGCGGCCTGACCATCAGCTACGGCAATGCCCGCGGCACGCTGCGCGCGGCCAGCGACGTCAGCTTCGCCATCCGTCCCGGCGAAGTGATGGGATTGGTCGGCGAATCCGGATCGGGCAAGAGCACGATCGCCATGGCGATCCTCGACCTGCTGGGCGGCGGGGGACGGGTGGATTCGGGCGAGATCCTGTTCGACGGCGTCGACCTCCGCCGGCTGCCGGCGGCCGAGCGCCGGGCGCTGCGCGGCGACAGGATCGCCGCCGTTTTCCAGGACCCCTTCACCTCCCTGAACCCGGCGCTGACCGTCGGCCGGCAGATCGCCGAGCCGCTGATCCAGCACAAGGGCTTCTCATCCCGGCAGGCAGCGGTCCGGGTGGAGGACCTGCTGGCCGAGGTCGGCATCCGCGATCCCCGCCGGGTCGCCGCCTCCTACCCGCACGAGCTGTCGGGCGGAATGCAGCAGCGGGCGCTGATCGCCACCGCTCTCGGCTGCGAACCGAAGCTGCTGATCCTGGATGAGCCGACCACCGCGCTGGACGTGACGGTGGAGGCCCGCATCATCGACCTGCTGGCGAAGCTGTGCGACAGCCACCGGCTGAGCGCGCTGTTCGTTTCCCACAATCTCGGCATCGTCAACCGGATCTGCGAAACCGTCACCGTGCTCTATGGCGGGGTGGTGGTGGAGACGGGGCGGACCGGCCGCGTGCTGTCCCGCCCGGCCCATCCCTATGCGAAGGGGCTGGTCGCTGCCCTGCCCCGCATCACCGCGGGTCGGCGCCACCGCCTGCCCTCCATCCCCGGGACGGTCGCCAAGCTGAGCGGCGCGGTCACCGCCTGCGTCTTCGCCCCCCGCTGCCCCTTCGCCGAAGAGACCTGCCGCAGCCTGCCGCAGACGATGCGGATGGACGAGGCCGGGGACGGCGTGCGCTGCTGGAAGGCCGACGCCCTGGCCGGCACGCCGTGGCCGGACGAGGATGCCGGCGCCGCCCGCCCGTCCAGGGCGCTGCCGCAGCGGTCCGGTCCGCTGGTCGAGGTGGACCATCTGCGCAAGGTCTACGGCGCGAACCGCTCCATCCTGCCCTGGCTGCGCCGCGCCGGCACCGTGGCGGTGGAGGATGTGTCCTTCACCATCGGCCGCGGCGAGGTGGTGGGGGTGGTCGGCGAAAGCGGCAGCGGCAAGAGCACCATCGGCCGTGCCCTGCTGGCGCTGACCGAACCCAGCGCCGGCACCGTGCTGTTCGACGGCGCCGACCTGACGGAGCGGGTCAGGCGCGGCGACCAGGAGCTGCGCCGCCGTGCCCAGCTGGTCTTCCAGAACTCCGCCGCCTCGCTGAACCCGCGCAAGACCGTGGGTGCGGCGATGGATCGGCCGCTGGTGCTGGCCGGCAAAGGCGACGCGGAGGAGCGGGGCCGGACCATCGCCGGCCTGCTGACCCGCGTCGGGCTGCCGGCCGCCTACGCCGACCGCTACCCGCATGAGCTGAGCGGCGGCGAACGCCAGCGCGTCAACATCGCCCGCGCGCTCGCCACCGATCCGGACTTCGTCGTCTGCGACGAGGCGGTGTCGGCGCTCGACGTGTCGGTGCAGGCCAACATCCTGAACCTGCTGGCCGAACTGCGCGACGAAATGGGCCTGTCCTACCTGTTCATCACCCATGACATCGCCGTGGTGTCGCATATCGCCGACCGCGTGCTGGTCGTCTATGGCGGCACCATCTGCGAGGAAGGCCCGATCGCCAGCGTGCTCCGCCCGCCCTACCATCCCTATACCGAGGCGCTGCTGTCCGCCGTGCCCCGGCTGGCGGAGGACGGGCAGGAGACGCCGCGGATCCTTCTGGAGGATGCCGCCGCCGCCCCCGGCGGCCGGGGCTGCGCCTTCGCCGCCCGCTGCCCGCGCAAGCTGGGGGCGGTCTGCGACGAACAGGCCCCGCCCGTCCATGAGACGGCCGACGGCCACCGCATCGCCTGCCACATCCCGCTGGCGACGCTGGCCGAACGGGCGTCGGTCTTTCCGGAACTCATGGGGGGCGACGCCCGGCACTGACCCGCCGTCCCGGCGCGTCCGTCACCGGCGCACCCGCGGGGGGCGCCGAACGCCCTCCCCTTACCCTTTCGAACCGATCCCGACCATCCGAACCCCCGACCATCCGAATCAGGGAACCCGCCATGACCGTCCACACCCGCATCCGCCAGTTCAACACCAAGAAGACCTATCCCGAGCAGGCGCTGGACAACGACCTGTGCCAGACCGTCGTGGCGCGCGGCACCATGGTCTTCGTCCGCGGCCAGATCGGCCAGAACCTCGACACCAGCGAGAGCGTCGCGGTGGGCGACGCCGCCGGCCAGACCGAGCAGGCGATGGCCAACATCAAGATGCTGCTGGAAGAGGCGGGCTCGTCGCTGGAGCACATCTGCAAGATCACCGTCTACATCACCGATCCGCGCTATCGCGAGCCGGTCTACCGCACCATTGGCAAGTGGCTGAAGGGGGTCTACCCGGTGTCGACCGGCATCGTGGTCAGCGCGCTCGCCCGCCCGGAATGGGTGGTTGAGGTCGATGCGACCGCCGTGATCCCCGACGCCTGAGTCTCCGGTCCCGCCGCCAACCGTCCACCCAACCGACAAGAAGAACCGCCGCCATGAGCACCAGCCTGACCAACCCGCCGCGCCGCGAGCTGCAGAGCTTCCTGGACTTCCCGATCTGCACCGACATCGACCAGCTCGACGGCCATATCGGCATCCTCGGCATCCCCTACGGCGATCCCTATTCGATCGACGAGGTGACCAACGACCAGACCAACGCCCCGACCTGGGTGCGCCGCTACACCGAGCGCGCGCTGCGCAAGCTGGAGCGCTGGGACTTCGACATCGGCGGTCCGCTGCTGGGCGGCAAGGACATCAAGGTGGTGGATTGCGGCGACGTGAAGGCCGATCCGCGCGACCTCGACCTGCATTACCGCAACGCCGAGGCGGTGGTGCGCCGGATGCTGGCCAAGGGCATGCTGCCCATCGTCATCGGCGGCGACCACGGCATCCCGATTCCGGTTCTGCGCGCCTATGACGACCAAGGGCCGATCACGCTGGTCCACATCGACGCCCATCTGGATTGGCGCGACGACGTGAACGGCGCCCGCAACGGCTATTCCAGCCCGATCCGCCGTGCCGCGGAAATGGACCATATCGGCCAGATCTTCCAGATCGGCCTGCGTTCGGCCGGCAGCGCCCGGCCGGAAGAGGTCGAGGCCGCGCTGTCCTATGGCGCGGTGCTGGTCCCCGACGTGGAACTGCAGGACATCGGGATGAAGGCCGTTCTGGACCGCATCCCCGACGGCGGCCGCTATTACCTGACCATTGACGCCGACGGCATGGACCCGACCATCATGCCGGCGGTCAACGGCCCCGCGCCCGGCGGCGTCACCTATCCGCAGATCCGCACGCTCATCCACGGGCTGGTGGCCAAGGGCCGGGTCGTCGGCATGGACATCGTCGAGATCACGCCGAAGAAGGACCTCAACGGCATCACCGCCATCACCGCCGGCCGCATCATCTGCAACCTGATCGGCAAGACCATCCAGGCCGGCTATTTCGACGCCAAGTGACGGCGGCAAGGTGATTGCGATGGGGAGGATCGGACGATGACTGCCGCGCGCCGGCTGGACCGGCTGTTCTGCGAGCGGGCGCTGCTGGCCGGCGGCTGGGCATCGGGAGTGCTGCTGCGCTTCGACGCGCAAGGGATGATCGCCGGGCTGGAGGCGGGGCTCGACGCTCCGCCCACCGGCGCCGAGCGCGCCGCCGGCCCCGTCATCCCCGGCATGCCGAACCTGCACAGCCACGCCTTCCAGCGAGCGATGGCCGGGCTGACCGAGCGGGCCGGGCCGGCGGAGGACAGCTTCTGGACATGGCGGGAGGTGATGTACGGCTTCGTCGGCCGCATCGATCCCGACAGCCTCCAGGCGGTTGCGGCGATGGCCTATGCCGAGATGCTGGAGCGGGGCTACACGTCGGTGGCGGAGTTCCATTACCTCCACCACGACACCGACGGCCGGCCCTATGCCGATGTGGCCGAGACGTCGAAGCGCATCCTCGCCGCGGCGGACGCCACCGGCATCGGACTGACCCACCTGCCGGTGCTCTATGCCCAGGGCGGCTTCGGCGGACAGCCGGCGGGAGAGGGGCAGCGCCGCTTCCTGAACGATCCCGACAGGCTGCTGGCGATCGTCGAGGCCTGCCGCGCCGCACCCGGCGGCCACCGCACCGGCCTCGCCCTACATTCCCTGCGCGCGGTGTCGCCCGACGCCATAGTGGCGGCACTGGACGGTCTGTCGGCGCTCGACCCGGCGGCGCCGGTCCACATCCATGTCGCCGAACAGACGGCGGAGGTGGATGCCTGCCTCGCCTGGTCGGGCCGGCGGCCGGTGGAATGGCTGCTCGACCGCGGCTGGCTGGGGCCCTCCTGGTGCCTCGTCCATGCGACCCACGTCACCCCGGACGAGGTGGCGGGGATCGCGGCGTCGGGCGCCGTCGCCGGCCTCTGCCCGACGACGGAGGCCGATCTAGGCGACGGGCTGTTCCCGGCCCGCGAGTTCCTGACCCAAGGCGGACGCTTCGGCATCGGGTCCGACAGTCAGGTCATCATCGACGCCGCGGAGGAATTGCGGCTGCTGGAGTTCGGGCAACGGCTGGCCGCGAGGCGGCGCAACCTGCTGGCACCGGCGGCCGGCGCCTCGACCGGAGCGGCGCTCTACCGGGCGGCCGTCGCCGGGGGCGCGCAGGCGCTCGGCCTGCCGGGGCCGGCCGGCGGTCTCGCCACGGGCCAGCGCGCCGATCTTATCGTGCTGAACCCCGACGATCCGCGGCTGTACGGCCGAACCGACGACATGCTGCTGGACTCCTACGTCTTCGCTGGCGCCCGCGACGCGGTGCGCGACGTGGTGTCGGGCGGACGGCTGGTGGTGCGGGACGGCCGGCATGTCGATGGCGACGCCATCGCCAAGGGCTGGCGCCATGCCGTCGACCGGTTGAACGCCGCCTGACAGGCGCATCGAAGAAGCGAGGGGAAATCCCATGACGGCGACCATCGACATTCTGGAACGGCTGGTTGCCTTCCGCACCGTCAGCCGCGACAGCAACCTGGAGCTGATCCGTTGGGCGCAGGAGCGGCTGGAGGCCGCCGGCGCGACCACATGGCTGGTGCCGAGCGAGGACGGCCGCAAGGCCAACCTGTTCGCGACGCTCGGTCCCGCGGATCGTCCCGGCGTGATGCTGTCGGGGCACAGCGACGTGGTGCCGGTCGAAGGGCAGGCCTGGACCGGCGATCCCTTCCGGCTGATCCGCCGCGACGGCAAGCTGTTCGGCCGGGGCACCGCCGACATGAAGGGCTTCATCGCCGCAAGCCTCGCCCTGTTCGACCGCGCCGCCGGACGGACCCTGTCCCAGCCGCTGCATCTGGCCCTGTCCTATGATGAGGAGATCGGCTGCCTCGGTGTCCGGCGCCTGATCGAGATGATGGCGGCCCTGCCCGTCCGTCCACGCTTCTGCATCGTCGGCGAGCCGACAAGCATGCAGGTGGTCACCGCCCACAAGGGCAAGACGGCCCTCAGCGCCGACTGCCACGGCGTCGAATGCCATTCAAGCCTTGCGCCGCAGGGTTTGAACGCGATCCACATGGCCTGCGACCTGTTGACGGGATTGCGCCGCATCCAGGACCGGCTGCGGGTTGAGGGCGCGCGTGACGACGCCTACGACGTGCCGTGGACCACGATCCATGCCGGGGTCATCCAGGGCGGCGAAGCGCTGAACATCGTGCCGAACCGCTGCCGTCTCGACTTCGAAATCCGCCATCTGCCGCAGGATCCGGTGGAACCGCTTCTGGACAGCATCCGGGAGGAGGCCGACGGCATCGTCCGTCGCTTGCGGTCCGATTTCCCAACCGCCGGACTGTCGATCGGCGAGCTGTCCAGCTATCCGGCGCTCGACACCGACGGCAACGCGGAGGTGGTGGCGTTCGTCAAGACGCTGACCGGCGGCAACAGCACCGGCAAGATCTCCTTCGGAACGGAAGGCGGATTGTTCCAGCGCCGCCTGTCCATGCCCACCGTGGTGTGCGGACCCGGCAGCATCGGCGAAGCCCACAAGCCCGACGAGTTCATCACCGAGGAACAACTGGCCGCCTGCGACCGCATGTTGGAGGCCCTGCTCGCCAATTTGGCGTGATGGCGGCGGCAAACGACGTTTTTGCCCGCGGCGGCAAAGTCCCGCCCCTGCCGATCTTCCTCCTTGCGGGTTGCGTGCCGACCGGATATGTAATGTTATAATGTTACATTCTAACGCGTAACGTGACCGAGCAACGAGCGGACCGGTATGACGATGACCCATTTGCGGATCGATTTGCGGACGCCCTCCCCGGCCCCCCGCCGCTTCCCGCGCGCGAGAAGATGTCCCTTGACCTGCCCGACATGAGCAGGGCCGACATCGGCGCCCAAGTCAGGGTC
Organism: Azospirillum sp. BE72; assembly: GCF_031455875.1. Taxonomy (NCBI): domain Bacteria; kingdom Pseudomonadati; phylum Pseudomonadota; class Alphaproteobacteria; order Rhodospirillales; family Azospirillaceae; genus Azospirillum; species Azospirillum sp. BE72. The sequence continues at coordinate 158,197 of NZ_JAVDTO010000004.1, read as the reverse complement.
GCGCCGCAAAAAAATTTCCCGCGGCCATTTATTTTCGAACCTTGACCTCCGCAGCCGGGTCGCTCATGAATGGCCCTGGTACTGGTTCTTCCGGCGGCCGCCGCCGGAAGCTAAGAGGGAATCCGGTGAGCCGCGCCGCGCGGCGAGACCGGAGCTGTCCCCGCAACTGTGAGCGGTGAGCCGTTCCGTCATTTCCTGCCACTGGCGCCTGTCGGCGCTGGGAAGGCCGGACGGACCGGTGATGACCCGCAAGCCAGGAGACCTGCCAGCGCCAAAACGAAACGTCCTCGGGCGGGGTGTCCCGGTGGAACGCTTGCCACCGCACGTCCGGATTCCGCGCCGGATTGCCCGCGTGTTCCGCAATGCGTCCGCCTCGACCCTCCCGCCCACAACGGCAGGATGCACGGATGACGCCAGCGCCTTCCCCTACACAGGCACCCCACCCCCGCCGGATCCACGCCGTCTCGGTGGAGGGGCTGAGCTGCGAACTGGCCGCCCGCAAGGTCCTGTCGGACATCGGATTTTCCGTTCCGCACGGGGCTATCCTCGGCATTCTCGGACCGAACGGCTCCGGCAAGACCACGCTGCTGCGCTGCCTTGCCGGCCTGCAGGCGCCCTCCGCCGGGCAGGTACGCATCGACGGCGCCGATCCGCGCGCCCTGCGCCCGGCAGAGCTTGCCCGCCGGCTGGCGCTCCAGGCACAGGACTCCGCCGCCGCACTCGGCTTCACCGTGCGCGACGTGGTCGGCATGGGCCGGCTGGTCCACCGCCGCTCGGTCTTCTCGGCAAGCGGGGTGGAGGATCGCGCCATCGTCGAGGATGCGCTGGCCCGGCTGGAACTGGAGGCGCTGGCCGAGCGGCCGGTCGAACACCTGTCGGGCGGCGAGCGGCAGCGGGTGATGATCGCCCGCGCCCTGGCGCAACGCCCGCGCATCCTGCTGCTGGACGAGCCGACCAACCATCTGGACATCCAGCACCGCTTCGCCGTCCTCGATCTGGTGCGTTCGCTGGGCATCACCGTCGTGATGACGCTGCACGACATCGAACTGGCGGCGCGCTGGTGCGACCGCCTGCTGTTGCTGAAGGACGGCCGCCTGCAGGCAGACGCTGCGCCGGAAGAGGCGCTGACGGCGGAGCGGCTCACCGCCGTCTACCGGGTCGCCGCCGCCGTGGACCGCCGCCCGTGCGACGGCCGGCTGCGCATCGACCTGTCACCGCTGGCGCCGAACCGACTGGACCTCGCATGACCCCGGTCCCGTTCCGCCCCATTGTGCGCAGCGCCCTGCTCGCCGCCGGGCTTGCGCTGCCTTTCGCTTCCGCCCAGGCGCAGAGCCATCCGGTCGAGGTCGCCAACTGCTTCGAAACCGCCCGGTTCGACGCTCCTCCCAAGCGGCCGATGGTCCATGACGTCAACATGACGCAGACCATGCTGGATCTCGGGTTGGCGGACCGGCTGGTCGCGGTGTCCGGCATCGCCGGGGCCGAACGCCACCTGATCGCACCGCCGGGTGTGGTCGCCGCCCTGCCCCAGTTGCCCGACCGCGCCCCGACGTTGGAAGCGGTGCTGGCCGCCGACCCAGATTTCCTGTTCGCCGGATGGAGCTATGGCTTCAACGAGGCTCGCGGCCTCACCTCGGCCCGCCTTGCGGAGATGGGCGTCGCCACCTACACGCTGCGGGAAAGCTGCATCCGCATCGGCCCGCGCGAGCCGATCGGCATGGAGACGCTTTACGCCGACCTGCTGGCGCTGGGCCGGATCTTCGGCATCGCCGACCGGGCGGAGGCCATGGTCGCCGACTTCCGCCGCCGCGTCGCCGCGGTCACCCGGCTGACCGGCACCACCGCACAGCGGCCGCGGGTGATGTATTGCGACGATTGCCACACCGACGACGCCCCGCTGTCGGTCGGCCGCGAAGGCATGACCAGCCTGCTGATGGATCTGGCCGGCGGCCGCAACATCTTCGACGACATCGCCGACAGCTATGTCCGGGTCAGTTGGGAGGAGATGGCGCGGCGCGACCCGCAATGGATCATCGTCAGCGACCACCGCATCCCGGCCGAAGCCGCCATCCGCTACCTGCTGTCCGCCCCGCAGCTGGCCGATGTGGAGGCTGTGCGCAAGCGGCAGTTCATCGTCCTGACCTATGCCGAACAGACCCCGTCGACGCGCAACGTCGATGCACTGGAGCGGATCGTGCGGACGCTGCACCCGGAGCTGTTCACGCCATGAACAGCTCCCGCGCGTTGCGTCTGTGCCTGGTGCTGGCCGCCGCCCTGATCCTGTCGCTGGTCGCCGCGGTCGGCTTCGGCGCCGCCCGCATCCCAGTCGCCACGGTCTGGTCGGTCGTCTCGCACGAGCTTTGGCCGGCGGCCTTCCCGGCGCAGGGCTTCGGCCGGGCGGAGCGCAACATCGTCTGGGAATTGCGGCTGCCGCGCGTTCTGCTGGGCGCGCTGGCCGGCGCCGGGCTGGCGGCGGTGGGGGCGGTGCTGCAGGTGGTGACGCGCAACCCGCTGGCCGACCCCTACCTGTTCGGCGTGTCGGCCGGCGCGTCCGTCGGGGCGGTGAGCGTCATCCTGTTCGCCAGCGTGGTGGCTGGAACGTTGAGCCTGCCGGCCGCCGCCTTCCTCGGCGCGCTCGCCGCCATGCTGGCGGTCTTCGCCGCCGCGCGCGGACGTGACGGCAGCGTGACCGGCGAGCGGCTGGTGCTGACCGGCGTCGCGGTCGCCTTCGTCCTGCACGCCGTCACCAACACCCTGATCGTCGCGGCGGCGGACCGCAGCGCCGATGCCGCGCTGTTCTGGATGATGGGCGGCTTCGGCACCGCGCGCTGGAGCGTCCTGCCGGCGCCAGCCCTGCTGACGCTGTGCGGGCTCGGCTGGCTGTGGCTGCGGGCCGAGACGGTCAACACGCTGGCGCTCGGCGACGATGCGGCCCGCTCGCTCGGCACCGATCCGCAGCGGCTGCGGCTGGAGTTGTTCGTCGTCACCGCGCTGATGACCGGCGCGCTGGTGTCCGCCTGCGGCGGCATCGGCTTCGTCGGGCTGGTGCTGCCCCACATCGCGCGCCTGCTGGTGGGCGGGCATCTGCGGACGCTGCTGCCGGTGGCGGCCCTCGGCGGGGCCTTGCTCCTGCTGTGGGTGGATGTCGCCGCACGGACGCTGTTCGCCCCGCGCGAGATCCCCGTCGGCGTGGCCACGGCCCTAGTCGGCGGCGCCTTCTTCCTGTGGCTGATGCGCCGCCGCTCAGACCCGTAAAGTCCGGAGCGCCCTCTTGGGAAAACCCGAACCGACCTCGAAGGACCGCCTTCGCGGATCGCCTTTCCATGCCCTTTTCCAAGTCAAACTGGAGGATCATCGATGCCGCCTGCCCGTTCCCGCCGCCATCGCCGCCGGCCCGCTCCACTGGCGACGCTGTTCCTGGTCGCGGCCTCCGTCGCACCTGCGACCGCCAGTGCCGAGGACAGCGACGCGCCGCTCACGCTGTCCCCCGTCACGGTGACCGGCCGTTCCACGGACGCGGCACCCGCCGGGCTGGCGCTCGACCGGCCGAACAGCGGCGGCAGCCGGCTGGACCTCACCCCGCTGGAAACCCCGGCCAGCATCGAGGTGATCTCCGGCCGGACCATCCGCGACCGCGGCCAGACCAGCGTGACGGAAGCCGTCACCCAGAACGCCACCGGCTTCACCACGCTGGCTGCGCCCGGCAATGGCGGCACGTCGCTGGCGACGCGCGGCTTCGCCGGCCACGGCTCGGTGATGCAGTTGTATGACGGCACACGGCTCTATGTCGGGTCGGGGACCGTCACCTTCCCCTTCGACACATGGTCGACGGAGCGGATCGAGGTGCTGCGCGGCCCCGCTTCCGTCCTCTATGGCGAGGGGGCCATCGGGGGCGTCGTCAATGTGGTGCCCAAGCGGCCGACGCCGGGGTTCCGCAACGAGGCGATGGTCGCCATCGGCACCGACGGCACACGGCGCGCCGCGGCGGGCAGCGGCGGTCCGGTCAGCGAAAAGCTGTCCTACCGGCTGGATGTCGGCGGCAACCGCTCCGACGGCTGGGTGGACCGCGGCGACAACAAGTCACTCGCCGTTTCCGGCGCCGTGAAGCTCCAGGCGACGCCGGACCTCGCCGTCACCCTGTCCAACGACTACGGAGACCAGCAGCCGCAGGAGTATTTCGGAACGCCGCTGATCGCCGGCCGGCTCGACCGCGCGCTGCGGCACCGCAACTTCAACGTGGCCGACGGCGAGATCCGCTATCGCGACAACTGGACCCAGATGAAGGCCGAATGGGCGGTGTCCGACGCGCTGACCCTGCGCAACACCGCCTATCACCTGACCAGCCACCGCCATTGGAAGAATGTGGAAAGCTACGCCTGGAACGCCGCCAACCGGCGGGTGCTGCGTGACAGCTACATCGAGATCTACCACGACCAGAGGCAAGTCGGCGACCGCTTCGACGCGACGTGGCGCAGCAGCCTCTTCGGCATGAAGAACGAGCTGGTCGGCGGCTTCGACCTGAACCGGATCGAGTTCACGCACGCCAACAACTCGCCCTATGGCGGCTCCAGCACGGTCGATCCGTTCGACCCGGTGCCCGGCCTGTTCCTCAACAGCGCCGGCACCACCCCGCGCAGCCGGTCTCGCACCCGCCAGTATTCGCTGTTCGCCGAGGACCGGCTGTCGCTGACGCCGCAGCTGTCGCTGGTCGGCGGCATCCGCCACGACGCGCCGACCGTGGAGCGCCGGGATCTGGTGACGGGAACGAGCTACACCAAGGACTTCCGCGCCACCAGCTGGCGGACCGGCGCCGTGTACGAGGTGATGCCCGGTCTGGCTCTCTACGGCCAGTACGCCACCGCCGTCGATCCGGTCGGAAACCTAATTTCGCTGTCGCCGACGCAGAAGGATTTCGACCTGTCCACCGGCCGGCAGGTCGAGATCGGCGTCAAGCAGTCTTTCCTTGAACTACGCGGCGAGTGGACGCTGGCCGCCTATCGCATCGTCAAGGACAAGCTGCTCACCACCGATCCCAACCGGCCCGGCGTGACGATGCAGGTCGGCCGGCAATCGTCGCGGGGGCTGGAGGCATCCCTGTCGCTCGGCCTGTGGGAGGGCGTGCGGGTGGACGTCAACGGCGCGTTGCTGCGGGCCAAGTATGACGACTTCACCCAGTCCGTCTCGGGCCGCGCGGTGTCCTATGCCGGCAATGTACCGACCGGCGTGCCGGAGCGCACCGCCAATGTCTGGGCCAACTGGGCCTTCCTGCCGGACTGGGAGGTGCGGGCCGGCCTGCAATATGTCGGCAAGACCTACGCCGACGCCGCCAACAGCAGCGTTCGGCCGGCCTACACCGTCGTCAATGCCGGGCTCGACTACCGGCCGACCGGCAACACCAAGCTGAGCCTGCGCGCCTTCAACCTGTTCGACGAGGTCTATGCGGTGGCCGGCAGCACGAACAGCTGGGTGCTCGGCCGCCCGCGCTCGGCCGAACTGGCCTTCTCGATGACCTTCTGACCTCCGGCGCCGGCCGTCATTCCTCCGGGGGCAGCATCTCCGCCTTGCGGACGAGGTCGGCGACCGAGCGGACCTGCATCTTCCGCATCACCTTGCCGCGGTGGAGCTTCACCGTCACCTCGCTGATGCCGAGATCGCCGGCGATCTGCTTGTTCAGCCGGCCCTTGACCACCGCGGCCATCACCTCGCGCTCCCGCGGGGTCAGGGTCGCGGCCTGCGCCTCGACCGTCATGGCGGCGGTCCGTTCGCGCCGCCGGGCACGGTCGCGGGCGATGGCGGCCTCCACCGCGTCCAGCATGTCCTGGTCGCGGAAGGGCTTGATCAGGAAATCCATCGCCCCGGCCTTCATCGCCCGCACCGACATCGGCACGTCGGCGAAGCCGGTCATGAAGACGATGGGCAGCGCGATGCCCAGGCTTTCCAGCCTCGTCTGGAACTCCAGCCCGCCCAGGCCGGGAAGCCGCACGTCGAGGATCAGGCAACCCGGCCGGTCGGGAACCGCCGCCGCCAGCAGTTCGGCCGTGCTGCCGAAGGCGCGGCTTTCGACGCCGACGGACCGCAGCAGGTCGACCACCGCCTCCCGCATGCCGCCATCGTCGTCGACGACGAGAACCAGCGGATCGTCCTTGGTCAAAGAAGGGGCCTGTTGCGCGGCGGGTGGCGGCGGCATGGCGGTCAGTCCTCTCTTGCCGGCGCCAGCGGCGCGACTGGCGATTGGGTGGACGGCAATGGGGTGGATGGCGATGGGATGGATGGCGGGGTCGAGGCTGCGGGAATGGTGAACTCGAACACCGCGCCGCCCTCCGCATGGTTGTGAACGCTCAGCGTGCCGCCACAGGATTCGACCGTGGAGCGGCAGATCGACAGCCCCATGCCCATGCCGTCCGGCCGGGTGGTGAAGAAGGGATCGAACAGGCGGGCGCGGCTGCCCTCGTCGATGCCCCGGCCGCGGTCGCGCACGGAGACCCGCACCTGCGGCATGCCCTGGATGTCCTCGGGACTATCGACGGTCACGGTCAGGTCGCGCCGAGGGCTGCCGGCTTCCGCCATCGCGTGCAGGCCGTTGGTGACGAGGTTGATCACCACCTGCTGCAGCCCCACCCGGCTTCCCCGCACCGGCGGAACGTCGGCGGCGAAGTCGGTGGACAGGACCGCCGTGGCGGCCGACAACTCGCGCTCCAGCAGCAGCGACACCTCCTCCACCAGTTGGCGCAGGTCGATGGTCTCGTCGCAGCGGGCGTCCTTGACCAGCATGCCGCGGGTCCGCTGCACGATCTCGGCGGCCCGCTTGCCGTCGCGGATCATGCGGTCCACCGCCTTGGCGGCGGTGTCGATGTCTGGCGGGTCGCGGCGCAGCCAGCGCAGGCAGGCCTGCGCGTTCAGCACGATGGCGCCCAGCGGCTGGTTCAGCTCGTGGGCTATGGAAGCGGACAGGGCGCCCAGCGTGGCGGCGCGCGCGGCGCGGGCGAGTTCCGCCTGGGCGGCCAGCAGCGCCTCCTGCGTGCGTTCGCGCTGGGTGATGTCGACGATGCCGACCACGACCTGATCGAAGCCGATCCCGTCGTCGGGAAAGCTGATGCCGAGCAGCACGGTCCGGACGCGCCCGTCGGCGGCGATCAGCTGCGCCCGGCCTTCGAACCGGTCGCGCCCTTCCCAAAGCGCCAGAAGGGCTTGCGGCATCGCCGGGTCGTCTTCGGGCAGGAAACGTTCGAGCGGCCCCAGCACCTCCGTCCGATCGGCCGCACCCAGCAGTTCGAGGGTGGCGTCGTTGACGTTGGTGGTGACGATCAGCGCCCCCATCTGCCGCGCCCAGCCGGGATTGGCCTGCGCGTGGGCGGCAAGGTCCGTCACGCCATCGGCCCGCAGGGCGTCGAGCGCCGCCATAACGGCGGTGAAGTCCTGCTCCCACAGGGAAACGCGCGCCTGCTCGAACATGCTGCGGTAACGCTTCTCGCTGCGCGCCAGCGCCCCGTTGGCCCGCACCAGCAGCGCCCGGGACTCATGGTCGCGCACCAGCAGCGCGCCGGTGATCAGGATGGCAGACAGCGATACGCCGCAGCGCAGCAGCGCCGACAGGTCCATGTCCTGCCAGTGGGACAGCAGGAAGGACAACACCGCCAGCAGCCCGCAGCCGGCCGCCACCCGCAGGATGCCCCGCCGCGACAGGGTGGTCGCCGCCAGGAGAAGCACCAGGACATAGAGGACAGCGATGGCGCTCTCGATGTCGGTGAAGGTGTCGATGACGAACACCGCAAGCGCCAGCGGAATCGCCAGGATGCCGAGCCGGCGCTCGTTCGGCCGCCCGGCCATAGGTGAACCGCCCGGCACCGCCCCTCCGCCCGCTCCCATGCGTCCGCCTCCAGCCCCCGCGCTGTGCCGTTCCGTTTCCAGCAGCCTAAATGCGGGCGGCGCCCGCTTCTTGAAGGATCTGGCGATGAGTTGACGGATCTGAACAGGCCGCCGCCTTGACCTGCCTTGCCGGCGTCGCCGCATTGCGGTTCCGCCAGGCGCGGGGGGAGACGCCGACGAGGCGGCTGAAGGTGCGGGTGAAATGGCTCTGGTCGGCGAAGCCGCAGGCGAGCGCCACGTCGGCCAACGTTTGGGCTCCGTCGCGCATCAGTGTCTTTGCATGGTCGATCCGCCGCTGCAGCAGCCACTGATAGGGGGTGGTGTTGGCGGTGCGTCGGAAGGCGCGGACGAAATGGCCGACGGACAGCCGGCATTCGGCGGCGAGGTCGGCCAGCCGGATTTCCCCGTCCAGGTTGGCCGCGATCATCTCCTTCACCCGCTTTTCCTGCCAGGGCGCCAGCGTGCCGCCGCTCCTGACCTCGTTGGTCCGGCCATAGGCGGTGACCAGATGGGTCGCCAGCGCCGAGCAGAGATGGTCATGGAACAGCAGGCTGATCCGCTCCGGAAAGGCCAGCGCCGGCAGCATTGCGGAGGCCAATGCGGTGACAGTCGGGTCCTTCACCGGGCGGCTGGGCTCGATTGCCAGATCCTCCAGCCGGCTGCCGCGGACATCCGGACAGACGCTTTCCAGCAGAGAGCGGGGAAGATGGAAGGTCAGCGTGTCGAAGGCCGAATGCATGTGGCAGTCGATGGTGCGGCGGTAATCGTGGATTGTGGTCAGCCCTGCTATGTTGGCGGGCTTTTCCACCAGCACGCCGTCGACCCGGACATCGGACCGGAAGTTCGACAGGTGATGGCTCACCAGGAACGCATCCTCGGATTCGGGACTGCTGAAGCGGCCGATGCCGGCGCTCTGGCAACGGACCCGCGCGACCCCCACCGTTCCACGGGGCGACCGAAGGACCAGCACCTCGGGCTTTTCCGGCATCGGGACGTAGCGCAGGTGGAGATTGCTCTGAAAGGCCGTGGCCATGGGTGTCTCCGTGGGCTTGCGTGCAGGCTGCCGCTTCCGTCATCCGGAAGACCGGCGGGCGAGCCATGTCGGAACGGCCGGCTCGGCCCCCGACTTGCCTGCACACAGGGTAGGCGCGGCCACATGCCGCACACCACTAGACACAGATAAACCGCGGCAGTGTTTAGGTGGAGTGTCCCTAGACCTTGGTTTAGGTTCTTACCTGTCGGTGTGAACTTTCTGCTGAGACGACACTAAATTAGCAAAGAACGCACAAGCGTCGTCACGTGCCCGCCCATGGCGCGCCGCTGCCGGCCTGCGAACCTTACGGCAGGTGGCGGGTCAGCGCGTCGATCACCGTTCCGGGGGCCGACATGTGGGGCAGATGCCCCGACGCGTCGAGCAGCTCGAAGACGCTGCCGGCCAGATGGTCGCGCAGATACTCCGCCGCTTCCCGGGTTACCGCGGGGTCCTCGCGCGTCTGGAGGACGACCGCCGGCACCGTCACCTCGGGCAGACGGCTGCGGAGGTCGCTGTTCAGAATGGTCAATAGAAGCGACAGGGCCATGTCCGGACGCATAGCCCGCAGCGCGGCGACGAATTCCTGCACGGTCGGATCCTCCGCCGGGGCGGACACGACCAGCTGTCCGAATTGCGCGGTCCAGCGCAGGTAATCGCGGGTTGCGCCGTCGATCAGGCCGTCGATGTCCGCACGCTCGAACCCGCCGCGATAGCTGCCGATGTTGCGATAGCAGGCCGACGCCCCCAGCAGGACCAGCTTGCGGAACAGGCGGGGGGCCTTGACCGAGGCGAGCGCCACCACCATGCCCGCGGTCGAATGGCCGACGCAGACGCAGCGCTCCACCTTGAGGGCGCCGAGAACCGCGACGACGTCGCGGGCATAGGCGTCCAGCGTGCCGTAGCGGGCATGGTCGTAGTGGATCTGGTTGGCCGGCCCGACCCCTGCCAGATCGAAGGACAGGATGCGGTAGCGGTCCTTGAATACATCCACGACGTGGCGCCAAGCCGACTGTTCGGTTCCGAAGCCGGGAATGAGCACGAGCGTCTCATCCCCCGACCCGACGAGGGTGGCGTTATGCCGCTCCAGAATGACGCTGGCGCTTTCGATCATCTTCCGGGAGCCTGCTTAAAATAATGGCATATGCAACCATGATGTGCATCGCACGCGCAAGCAGGAACATCCGGTCCGGTGGGATTCACATCATTTCGGCGTCTTCGCAGCAGCCCCTTCATTCTGTGCCGGCTTGGCTGGACGCCGCTTCAGCCAATCCTGCAGTTGCGCGATCTCCCTGGTCTGGTCGGCGACGATCTTCTGGGCCAAGGCCCGGAGTTCCGGATCCTTGCCGTATTGCAGCTGGACCTTCGCCATGTCGATGGCTCCCCGGTGGTGGGACAGCATCATGCGCGCGAAATCCTGGTCGGCATCGCCGGTCATCGGCTTGCGCATGTCGCGGTTCATCTTGCGCATGCCGTCCATATAGGCTTGCGAGGCCGGATCTCGGGTCAACTGGTCCTGCGGCAGGTGATCGGAGGGCATGGCATCACCCTGTGCGTGGTCCTGGGCGTGCCCCTGCATCCGCTCATGCCCCGGCATCGCGCCGGAGCCCGGCCGGTTGGCGGACGGATTGGCGGGCTGGGCCAGGGCGGTGCCGGCGATGAGGGCCAGCGCCGCAGCGCAAGGTGCGAGAATGCGGCGGCATCGGGTGGTCGTCATGGTCTGCTCTCCCTTGGCATCGACGCCCCCTGTGTGCGGGCGCCTGGAGCAGACAACAGCCCATCCGATCGGTGGTTCACCGCAACAGGTGGCGGCGAACCTCCCCGGCGGCCAGGACAACCGCCCCTTCCGCCTTCCGGACATGGCGGGTCATGCCGGCAAAGGAATGGGGAAGCGTGCCGTGCAGCACCAGACGGTGCGGACTCCGCGCCATTTCCAGCCGTTGGGCAAGGTGCAGGCTGTCGTCGCGCAGACAGTCCAGCCCGGCCGCCGCCACATGCAGCGGCGGCAGCCCCTGCAGGTCGGCAAGCAGTGGGGCGGCGGCCGGATCGCGGGTGATCCCGCCATGGCCGAGATACTGCCGCCAGTACCAGCGCATCCGCTCCGTCGTCAGGCCGTAGCGCCCGCCACCGAAAAGCCGGTGCGACTCCGTGTCGAAGTCGTGGGCGAACATGCCGTAGAGCAGCATGCCGAAGGACAGCGGCGGTCCGGGCTCGTCCCGCGCGTCGAGCGCCAAGCCGAGCGCCAGGTTGGCCCCGGCCGAATCGCCGCCGACGGCGATCCGCTCCGGGTCCAGCCCATGGCCGGCACCATGCCTCACCACCCAGCGCAGGGCGGCCAGCGCCTCCCCCCGCTGATGGGGAAAGCGCTGTTCCGGGGCAAGGCTGTAGCCAACGGCACAGACCGCCGCACCGCTGTGCCGGGCCAGCAGCCGCAGCAGCCGGTCGTGGGTGTCGATGGAATTGAGAACGAAGCCCCCGCCATGGAAGTAGATCAGCACCGGCAGGGGATGGCCGGCCGCGCGATCGTCGTCGGCTGCCGGCCGGATCAGGCGAAGGCGCAGCGGACCGGCTGGGCCGTCTGTTTCGACCTCCCGCATATCGGCCGGAAGTGCCGGGCCGTTGAGGAAGAGATGGTAGCGTTCCGCCGCGGCGCGCGCCTCTGCCAGCGTCAGGCGCAGCGGATCGGCCGGCGCCAGCCCGGCGCGGGCGGCCAGTTCGCCCAGTGCGGCGACCTGGGGGTCGAGCGGATCGCGGTGAAGCGGCAGGAGGGTATCCGGCACCGGAGATTTCCCCATGCTCACAGGATGTAGGACATCACGAGATACAGCACCGCCTCGCCGTCGCCGGCATTGCGGTAGCGATGGGGAACGTCTGCCTCGAACAGGATCGAGTCGCCTTCCTCCAACCAGTGCTCGCCGTCGGCGGTGGTGACCTCGACCCGCCCGCGGCCGACCAGGATGTTCTCGACCGTGCCCGGGGAATGGCCGTCGGAGGCCTCGTCGGCGCCGGGCGACAGGCGAAGCTCATAGAATTCCACCTGCCGCTCTCCCTTGAGCGGGAACAGCGCGCGCGAGGTGAAGCGGCCGTCGCGGGAGGTCAGGTTGCGTTGCTCGGCCCGCCGGATCACCGTGGTCCCGGCGTCGCCGCCGGTGCTGAGCAGGCTGGAAAAGGACAAGTCCAGCGCCTTGGCGACAGTCCACAACGTGCCGATGTCGGGGCGGTGGCGTCCTTCCTCGATGGCCGTCAGCAGCGCCGGGTCCGTTCCGGACAACTGCGCCAGCCCATCCACCGACAGGCCCTGGCGTCGGCGGAAGCCGCGCAGATTCTCGCCGATCACGCCGACCAATTGATCGAACGAGGCCTGGTGGGAAGCGGGGGCAGGGGCGGGGGTGGTGCCGATCGTCATGGATCCATGCTCCTGCAACAGGAATGACCGGGGCGACGCGGACCGTGCCCGACGGTGGACGGCAGGATTGAACACCAGAAATGCCTATTCATCAAGTAGGAAAATGTGCTTTTTTCGTGTTGTTTGAGAGAGATTCTGGTTTATAAACAATTTTTTTATGTTCAAATGGTCCGAACAGCAAGAACGCCACGCCCGTCCGGGATGGTCGGACGGGCGTGGCGCTGGGCGGATAGACGCGGATATGCCGGACTGGGCGCTTACGACAGGGCAGCGTCGGGCGCCGGAGTATGGGACTTCACCTCGTGCCGGTGCCGCTCGGCGAAGCGTTCCAGGACACGGCGGGCGGCGTCGAAGGCATCGCGGATGGCCGCGTCGGCGGTTTCATGACCATGGCCGCCGGACTTGTCGCTGTGGACGACCAGTTCCTCGCCGGGGACGGTCAGGGCGATCTGGACGGTGAACTGCTTGCCCTGATGCTGGTGGCGGTGGGGAACCTCAAAGACCACGCGCTTGGCCAGGATGCGGCCGAAGAAACGGTCGAGCTTTTCGGCATGCTCGCGGATCAGATGCTCCAGGGCGGGAGACGGGTCGATGTTGCGGAAGGCGATCTGCAACGGTTGACGCATGTCCATACTCCTTGTTCGGCGCGCGGAATGGACCTGAACGGCCTCTCTCCCGCGGGGCCCGGCGCGACCCCCGGTGCCGCTGAAGGGGCTCGGGGGTGGCGGGGACTTGATGAGGTCAGGATCGCACATCTGAAAAATCACGCATTAATCTGGGTCAATGCGGCCTTCGGTTGCCGGATGTAGAATCCCGCCCGTTTTCAGGCCAGGCCGATCGCATGGATCAGGCCAAGGCTGACCGCGCCCAGCATGAGGAGGGAGAGGACGACCGCCGCGGTCACCCGCCCGCCCGCCCGCGCCACCGTCCGCACATCGACTCCCAGCCCGAGTGCCGCCATCGACACCACGGTCAGCAGCGTCGCCGCATGCCCCATCGGCACCAGGGCCGCCTGCGGAATGAGGTCGAGGGAGCGCAAGGCGATCATCGCCAGGAAGCCCTGGATGAACCACGGCACCAGATGATGGACGGGCGGCGTCGCAGAACGGCGGGTGCCCGGCGCATTCCCGTCGAGCCTCGGCGACAGCAGCGACAGCAGCAGGCAGACCGGCCCCAGCATCAGCACGCGCACCAGCTTCACCAGCGTGCCGACCTGAACCGCCGTGGTCCCCAGCGGGGCGGCGGCGGCGATCACCTGCGGCACGGCATAGACGGTCAGCCCCGCCAGCGCGCCATACTGCACGCCGCTGAGATGCAGCCCCAGGCCGACCAGGGGCAGGCCCAGCACGACCGCCACACCCAGCACGGCGGTGAAGGCGATGGAGGCGGCGACGTCGTCGCTGTCCGCATCGATCACCGGCGCCACCGCGGCGATGGCCGAATTGCCGCAGATGGCATTGCCGCAGGCGACCAGCAGCGCCATGCGCGGCGGCAGGCCGAGCAGCCGCCCGATCCCGAACCCCGCCGCCACCGCAACCAGCACCACGGCGGCGATGCCCAGCAGAAGGGCCGGCCCCGCCGCCAGGATGGTGGCGGCGCTGACCGTGGCGCCGAGCAGCACGACCGCCACCTCCAGCAGGATCTTGGCCGAGAAAGCGATGCCCGGCCGCCAGAACGCGGACGGAGCCCACATCGTGCGCAACACGGTCCCAATCAGGATGGCCAGCACCAGCGCCTCGATCCACGGCTCGCCGAACAGCCGCACCTCCCCCCAGACGGCGGCAAAGGCCAGCGCAGTGACCGCGGCGCAGAGGGCCACGCCAGGCAGAGCGGTGCGGATATGGGCTAGGACGAGGGTAAGGACGGGGCGTCCCGGCACCAGCCTCGCGGGTGCCACGGCGTCAGGGGGCATGGAAGAGGTCTCCAAAGGCGGTGCGGTCGGAGGCCGCGCACAGGACCGGAGGCGCCGAACCAACTCAGGCGCCTGCGGTCGCTGCCGCTCCGATGCAGTGACTATGGAGACCGCGACCGATCACATCCAACGCAAAAACCTGATGCGTTCGATCAGTTCAATTTATCGAGCGTTCGCTCGGTCCGGCAGGCAGTCGTCGAAATCCGGCAGCTGCCACGGTCCACCGAGCGCGGCATTGCGCAGCAGAAGCACCAGTTCGTCGCGCGACCGGGTGACGGCGGTGTAGAGCCAGCGCCAGCGGTGTTCCCGGAAGGCGGCGGAATCGTCCACCACCGTGACCGACGGGAATTCCGACCCCTGGGCGGCATGGCAGGTGATCAGCCACGCCCAATCATAGATCTGGATGTCCTTGCCCACCCGCGGCTGGACCATGCCCTCGGTATAATGGGCCTGGAACATCCAGGGATGGACCATCAGCTTGCCGCGGGACCGCACCTCGTCCTCCATCTGCACGCCTAGCGACCACAGGCCGGCGTCGCGCCCCTGGGCCTCGGCCGCGGGACGGGTCAGCGAGCCGATCATCCCGTTGTAGAGCCCCTCGTCCTTCTGGTTGCGCCGGCAGATGACGCGCTCCCCCGCCTGCGGCATCATCGACTCATGGCCGAGAAGCGAGCGCATCCGCTTGGTGTAGGTGGTGCGGACGCGATGGGTGCCGCAGATCGCCTGCGACGAGGGACGCATCACCAGGGACTGGGTGCTGCGCTCCAGCGGCAGGACATGGACCTTGCCGACGGCGCCGAAGCGGCGCGGCATCTCCTGCCGGCGCAGCAGGTGGGCGAGCCGGATGACCGGGCTTTCCCGCGCGGTGCGGTGCGGCTCGGTCAGGCGGAAATCGGGCTCGCCGCTGGTGAACAGGCCCTGGCCGGAGACCGGCGGCAGTTGATAGTCGTCGGCGATCACCAGGATCTTCTTTTCCGTCCGCAGAAGGTCGCGGGCCACGTCGTCGCCGATCATCGACCCCTCGTCGCAGACGATCAGGTCGGCATCGGCAATCGGGCCGTCGCTGCGGCGGGCGAAGAACAGCTCGCCGGTGTCGCCGTCCTTGCGCGGGGCGTAGAGCAGCGAGTGCAGGGTCGCCGCCCCCTCGATCCCCTTCTGGCGCAGGACCTGCGCGGCCTTGCCGGTCGGCGCGCCGACCACATAATCCGTCAGCCGACGGCGTTCCTGCAGATGCTCCAGCACGAAGGCGGTGGTCTTGCTCTTTCCCGTTCCCGCCTCTCCGGCAAGCCAGAAGACCTGCGGCGCCTGGTCGTCCGTATACCATGCATCGATCGCCTGGATCGCGCGGTGCTGCTCGTCGGTCGGCGTATCGGATTGCATTGGGTCCAAACCGGGATCAAACCATGAATCAAGGCGGCACAGTAGCCTGCCCGGCCGCCCGCGGTCCAGTGGCGATCAGCCTCGATGCCGATTTGCAGCCCCCCCTTTCAAGCGTGAACCCGACTGCGCACATGGTGTGTCCCCCCTCGCTCTCACTGAAGAGGATCAGTCCGGCATGCGCAATCCCTACTGGCAAGGCCCCGTCTCCTCGAACTTCGACGGGGTGCGCTTCTTCAATCCGGGAGAGCCGGACACCGACCGCTCGCTGCGCCAGCTGCTGCGCTGGCAGTTCGGCCGCCGGAAGGTCAAATGGCCGGGCGAGGTGCCGGTCACTCCGGCCATGCCGGAACCGAGTGTCGATGCGCTGCGCGTGACGGTGGTGGGGCATGCGACGGCGCTGATCCAGGCGCCGGGTCTGAACATCCTGACCGATCCGGTCTGGTCGGAGCGGGCGAGCCCGGTGCGCTTCGCCGGGCCGAAGCGGGCGACGGCGCCGGGCATCCGGTTCGACGACCTGCCGAGGATCGACGCCGTTCTGCTGTCGCACAACCATTACGACCATATGGACATCGACACCCTGCGGCCGCTGCATGAGCGCGACCGGCCGCTGGTCGTCACGCCGCTCGGCAACGACACCATCCTGCACAGGCATATTCCCGGAATAAGGACTGCGGTCGGCGACTGGTGGAGCCGGTTCGAGCTTGCCGCGGGCGCGGAGGTCCACATCGTACCGGCCAACCATTGGTCGTCGCGGACGGTGCGCGACCGGCGGATGGCGCTGTGGGGCGGCTTCCACCTGCGCACGCCAGCCGGCACGCTCTATTTCGCCGGCGACACCGGCTATGGCACCGGGGCGGCCTTCAAGGCGATCCACCGGCGGCTGGGCGGCTGCGACCTCGCGCTGATCCCCATCGGCGCCTACGATCCGCGCTGGTTCATGTCCGCCCAGCATTGCGACCCGGAGGAAGCGGTGCGGATCATGCTGGACGTCGGGGCGCGGAAGGCCGTCGGCATCCATTGGGGCACCTTCGCCCTGACCGACGAGGCGCGCGAGGAGCCGCCCGAGCGGCTGCGCGCCACGCTGGCCGGCCATGGCATCGAGCCCGGCCGGTTCGAGGCGGCCTTCCCTGGAATGGTGGTGAGCGCCTGACGGGCCGGCGCTCACCGGTCATCCCATCAAGCCGGACACCATCATGCCGGAGTCGGCGCCTGTTCCGGCAGGACGCCCGACGCCTTCAGCTCCCGCCAGAAATCGGCGGGGACCGGCTGGGCCATCAGCTGGACGTTCTCGTGCACCCGCGCCGGGTTCTTGGTGCCGGGAATGACCGAGGCGACCACCGGATGGGCGGCGCAGAACTGCAGGGCCGCCGCGCGCAGGTCGACGCCATGGCGGCCGGCGATCTCCGCCAGACGGTCGCGGGCGGCGACCTTGTCGGATGATGCCTCCTGATACTCGAAGGTCTTGCCGCCGGCGATGATGCCGGAATTGTAGGGGCCGCCCACGACCACATGCACGCCGCGCTCCCCGCAGCGCGGAAACAGCTCGTCCAGCGCCGGCTGGTTCAGCAGGCTGTAGCGGCCGGCCAGCAGGAAGACGTCCGGGTCGGCGCGCTCCAGCGCCATGACGCAGGGCTCCACCCGGTTGACGCCCAGGCCCCAGGCGCGGATCACCCCCTCCTCACGCAGTCGGGTGAGCGCCACGGCGGCCCCCGTCATGGCGGTGTCGAACACCTCCAGCCAGCGGTCGCCATGGGCGTCCTCGGCGCAGTCATGGATATAGGCGATGTCGATGCGCGCCATGCCCAGCCGCTGCAGGCTGTCCTCGATCGACCGGCGAACGCCGTCGGCGGTGTAGTCGTAATCGACGCGGAAGGGCAGCCCCTTCACGAAGGGGCCATGGCGTCCGCCCTTGCTCTGGTCCGCGCGGAGCAGCCGCCCGACCTTGGTGGACAGCACGAACTGGTCGCGCGGGCGGTTGCGCAGCACATGGCCGAACCGGTGCTCCGAAATGCCCGGACCATATTCGGGAGCCGTGTCGAAATAGCGGATCCCGGCGTCCCAGGCGGCGTCGAGCGTGGCTTCGGCGATGTCGTCCGCCACCTCCTCGAACATGTTGCCCAGGGGAGCGCCACCGAAGCCGAGCGGGCCGGGCGGAGCGAAATGCGCGCTGTTTGGCATGGGAAACCTCATCATGTCCGGCGTCCTTGCCGCTGGGCGGGGCGCCGATGCCTTTGGATGCCCATCGTCAACAGCGCCGTTCGCAAGGCCGTTCCGCCTGCGCTTGAAGACCGTTTCGGCGACGACTAGCTTGGTAGGGTGAAGCGGCATGGGACCAGGGCGCACATGGCGGCGAAGGGCCAGAACGGACACAGGGCGGCCGGACCGAAGGAAAGCGCGGAGATCCTTGCCGAAGCCCGCCGCATCGTCGCCGCCGATGACCGGAGCGCTCTGGCGCCGACCGCATCGCTGGCCGAACTGGTCGAAGCCCTCGCCGATACTTTCGACGAGAGCTATACGGCCGAGCGGGTGCTCTCCCTGCTTGCCCCCGCCCACCGCAGAAGTTTGACCAGCCGCTTCGCCGAACCCGATGAATCCGGCGGTGCGGAGGTCTGGTTGCCGGCGGATGTGCTGGACAGGCTGCGGATCATCGCCGACAGCCCCTTGGATGCGATCCGCACCCTGCTGGACAGTGGACGCGGCCTGCCGGAGCCGGGCAGCGAGGAGCATTGCCGCAACCGTCGCTGCGCGCCGCGCATCCTCCTGTCGGATCCCGGCGGCTGGCAATGCGGCACCTGCGGGCTGAGCGGGCGCACCGACTTGGCCCCCAACCCGATCGTCGCACAGCGGCTGTCCGACCAGCGCAGCCGCATCGCCGACCTCCACGCGCTGACCGCCGGACTCTACGAGGGCTGGGGAGCCGGCGAGCGTTTCACCGCCGCCGATGCCACGGCACAGCGGCCGCTCGGCAACCGGACCGACCGCGACCGGCTGAAGGCCATGCTTGCCGACCTCGTGCAGGAAGGGCTGATCGAAGAGGCGCCGGGCCCGCGCGGCGGCGCCGGCTACCGCGTGCTGGAGGAACCGCCCGACTGGATCGCCGACACCATGGCGGAGCGCCGCCGCCAGCGCGAAGCCGAGGCCCGTGTCCGCGAAGAACGCGCCTCCCAACTGCGCCGGGTGCTGGAAAATGGGCTGACCCATACGACGCTGTCCGGGGAGCTGGTGGAGATCGCCCAGAACGACCGCGGCCTTGAGCTGCGCTTCCCGTCCATTCCGTCCTGGGAGCTGCGGGAGGAGATGAAGCGGCAGGGCCAGTGCCGGTGGGACGGCCGCCGCCGGCGCTGGTGCCGGATGTCCCCGGTCACCGGCGTGGAACCCTGGCTGGCCGCGGCGCTGGACGCCGGGGCAACGGTTGCTCCGCTCGGCACCGCCGACCCGGACGCCGAGGATTGGGGCTATGAGGATTGGGACGACTGAGCGGCCAAACGGCGCAAACGCTCTAAACGTCCACCTCCAGCGTGACCTTCACCGGGTCGAGCACCACCAGGGTCTGGAAGGACTGCACCAGCTCGTTGTCGGCGAACAGGCGGCGCGACAGCACCTCGTAGCTTGCCATGTCCGGGACCAGCAGGATCAGGATGAAGCTGGCACGGCCGGTGACCAGATAACACTGCTGCACCTCCGGCGCCTCGCGGAACAGGCGCTTGGCGGCGGCGATGACGGGAGAGCGGTCGTTGACCGTCTGGACCTCCACCACCACGGTCACGCCCTGGCCGACGCTGCCCGGATCGACCACCGCGACGTTGCGGCGGATGATGCCTGCCGCCTCCATTCGGGCGATGCGGCGCTGCACCGCCGGGGCTGAGAGATTGACCGCCTCGCCAATGGCCCGCTGCGAGGTCTTGTTGTCGCGCTGGAGGATGCGCAGGATTGCGCGGTCCTGGTCGTCGAGCTGGTCCGGCGGCCGAGCGGTTGTTGAGCGCATGGGGGCTCTTGCGAAATAACGATGCGTCGATGGGGCGAAACTTAAGCGCTCAGCGCCGCAACGTCACAGTATCTTTTCGTTCGACCCCAGTCCCGATCCGGAGCCCCTGAGCGTGGCGAACGCCTCCACCGACCCGACGACCGCCGGCAGGACGGAGCCCGCGGCGCTTCCCCTGCTTCTCCTGCTGGCCTCGCTGCTGTCGCAGTATGTCGGCGCCGCATCGGCCAAGTCGCTGTTCCCGCTGGTGGGGGCGGAAGGGGTCACGGCGCTGCGGGTCGGGCTGTCGGCGCTGATGCTGGCGGCGATCCTGCGGCCTTGGCGCAACCGACCCGGCCGCGGGGATCTGCGCAACCTGCTGGTCTATGGCATGACGCTGGGGGCGATGAACCTGTCGATCTATCGCGCGATGGAGCTGATCCCCATCGGCATCGCCATCGCCATCGAGGTGACCGGGCCGCTGGCGGTGGCGCTGCTCGGCTCCCGCCGGCTGAAGGACTTCCTGTGGATCGCCTGCGCCGCGGCCGGGCTCGCCCTGCTGCTGCCCCTGCAACAGGCGGCGACCGCGCTCCATCCGCTCGGCGTCGTCTATGCGGCGGCGGCGGCGCTGTGCTGGGCACTCTACATCGTGTTCGGCAAGCGCGCGTCTTCCCTGCCCGGCGGACAGGCGGTGGCCTGGGGCATGCTGGTCGCCGCCAGCTTCACGGTGCCGCTGGGGGTCGCCCATGCCGGCGGCGGATTGCTGGTCCCGTCCGTGCTGGCGGTCGGCCTCGCCGTGGCGGCGCTGTCCAGCATGCTGCCCTACACGCTGGAGATGATGGCGCTCCGCCGTCTGCCCGGCCCAGTGTTCGGCCTCGCCGTCAGCGCGTCGCCGGCGGTGGCGGCGTTGATCGGCTTCCTGATGCTGGGCGAACGGTTGAGCTGGGTGCAGTGGGCGGCCATCGCCTGCATCATGTGCGCGTCCGCCGGCAGCGCGCTGGGCAAGGCGGCGGGCGACGCCAAGTCGGGTTGATCGGCGTCCGGCGGCTCAGGCCGGCACGATGCGGACCCCCGCTGCGGTGAGCCGCCCTGCCCGCTCGTCATCAAGGCCGCGGTCGCAGCACAGGATGTCGAAGCTGTCGAGCTTGGCGAAGAAGGCCGGCTTCACCTGATCGAACTTGCTGGTGTCGATCACCAGGGCCTTGGTGACGGCATTGGCGATGGCGGTCTGCTTGATCTCCACCTCGTGGAAGTTGGAGCAGCTGATTCCCAGCGACTCGTGCACGCCGCCGGCCGAGATGAAGGCGGTGTTGATGCCGATGCCGCGCAGCATCTCCAGGGACTCGGGGCTGGAGAAGGACGCCGACGAGGCGTGATAGAGGCCGCCCAGCATGACCACGCGCACGCCCGGCTTCTTGCAGACGATCTCCGCGATGTTCATGGCGTAGCAGACCACCGTGATCTGGCTGTCGGCCGGGATGCGGCTGGCGAGATGGGTGGTGGTGGTGCCGCAGTCGATGAAGACCGTCTCGCCAGGTTTCAGCAGGGTCGCCGCCGCTTCGCAGGCGGCTCGCTTCATCTCGATATGGGCGTCGCGCTCCCGGTCCAGCATGTAGCCCATGCCGCCGCTGCTCTCCAGCCCGCCGGCGATGTAGCCGCCGAGATAGGCGAAGCGCCCGCCGCAGGACGCGATGTCGCGCCGCACCGTCATCTCGGAGACGCCCAGCAGCCGGGCCGCGTCCTTCAGCCGAAGATAGCCGCCGGCATCCAGCGCAGTCTGTAACCGGTCGAGGCGATCGGCCCTTCTCATCGACATATCCGCATCCCGTAGCGCTTCCGCCCAGCCAGCTCCGCCCTTCGCGGGCACGGCCGCAGCCTACAATCCCAACGGGTTAATCCCAATGGCGCGATGCCCGGAACGGCATGGCCGTAGCCAAACTCACAATCGCATGCATTGATCTTGACACACTGCGCGGCAGCGTGAAACTATCCTTTCAGAAAATGTTAGGATGTTAACATCAGCACGCGAGATGTTGGCATCCCGGCGACAATCGAGGAGAGGCCCGGCGAAAAGGGGCTCCCCGGGAGGACCAAGATGCCCGTTCCCAGCGTCCCGACGGAGTCGGCCGGTCTGGCTCCGTTCATCGACCACACCATCCTGCGCCCGGACGCCCAGCCCGCCGATGTCGAGCGGCTGTGCGACGAGGCGCGCGCGCATGGCTTCAAGGCTGTCTGCGTCAATCCGATCTTCATCCCGCTGGTGACGGAGCGGCTGGCCGGATCGCCGGTGGCGCCCTGCGCCGTGATCTGCTTCCCCTTCGGCGCCGATCCCACGGCGATCAAGGCCGACGAAGCCGAATGGGTGGTCCGCCACGGCGCCCGCGAGGTCGACATGGTGATCCCCATCGGCCTGCTGAAGGCCAGCAGGACTTCGGAAGTCCGCGACGACATCGCAGCGGTCAAGCGCGCCTGCGGCGACGCCCTGCTGAAGGTCATCATCGAGACCTGCCTGCTCACCGACGACGAGAAGATTCTGGCCTGCCGCCTGTCGCAGGAGGCCGGGGCCGATTTCGTCAAGACCTCCACCGGCTTCGCCGGGGGCGGCGCCACCGTCGAGGATGTGGCGCTGATGCGCCGCACCGTCGGCGAGGAGATGGGCGTCAAGGCATCGGGCGGCGTGCGGACGACCGAGGATGCCCGCCGCATGATCGCGGCCGGTGCCTCGCGCATCGGCGCCAGCGCCAGCGTGGCGATCGTCGGCGGTTGACGCCGCGGGCCCACGCCGCACAGCGTGCCGGTCGGGCGGGTGTTCCGTCCGTCCCAGCCGGCACGGCATCACCAAAAACGGAACGCGCAGGGGGTGGCAAACACCCCGGCGGCGCACGGTGGGGCGTGGCTATTCGCACTCCACCTTGCGGCGCACATCGCCTGCCATGGGAGTCACGCCAACATGAAGAAGTTGCTGTCTTCGCTCATCGTCGCCGCGTCGCTGGTCGCCGGGCCGGCGGTGGCCGCCGATCCGGTTCCGACCCCGGATGCCGTCAAGACGCTGAAGTCCGACGCCACCAAGAAGAAATACTCCATCGCTACCGTGGTGAAGGTCGACGGCATCGCCTGGTTCGACCGCATGCGCGACGGCGTGAAGCAGTTCGCCGGCGACACCGGCCACGACACCTGGATGGTCGGGCCGAGCCAGGCCGACGCGGCGGCGCAGGTCCAGCTGGTCGAGAACCTGATCGCCCAGGGCGTGGACGCCATCGCCATCGTCCCCTTCTCCGTCGAGGCGGTGGAGCCGGTGCTGAAGAAGGCGCGCGACCGCGGCATCGTGGTGATCGCGCATGAAGCGTCGAACATCCAGAACGCCGACTATGTGCTGGAGGCCTTCGACAACTTCGCCTACGGCGCCAAGTTGATGGAAGTGCTGGGCAAGGCGATGGGCGGCGAGGGCAAGTATGTCTGCACCGTCGGCAGCCTGACCTCGAAGTCGCAGAACGAATGGATCGACGGCGCCATCGCCTACCAGAAGCAGAACTTCCCCAAGATGCAGATGGTGACCAACCGTCTGGAAACCTATGACGACGCCAACACCGACTATAACAAGCTGAAGGAAGTCCTGACGACATATCCGGATCTGAAGGGCATCATCGGCGGCCCGATGCCGACCTCGGCCGGCGCCGGCCGTCTGGTGGCCGAACGCGGTCTGAAGAACAAGCTGTTCTTCTCCGGCACCGGTCTGGTTTCGGTCGCCGGCCAGTATCTGGCCCAGGGCGACATCCAGTACATCCAGTTCTGGGATCCCGCGGTCGCCGGCTATGCCATGAACATGATGGCGGTGATGGCGCTGGACGGGAAGAAGGACCAGATCAAGGCCGGCCTGAACCTCGGCCTGCCCGGCTACACAAACCTGACCACGCCGCAGGGCGCCAAGGCCAACCTGCTGTACGGCCAGGGCTGGGTCGGCGTGACCAAGGAAAACATGGACGCCTACGACTTCTGATGACCTGAAGGCGGCCGCCGGCGGTCCATAAAGGCTGCCGGCGTCCGTGTCTTCATCCTTATCCTCGAACCGCCGGGCGGAAGACATGTCAGACGGTTTCATCGAACTCCGCGGCATCCGGAAGGTATTTTCCGGCGTCGTCGCGTTGGACGCCATGTCCCTGGTCATCAAGCCCGGCGAGATCCACTGCCTGGCCGGAGAGAACGGGTCGGGCAAATCCACCGTCATCAAGATCATGTCCGGCGTCTATCAGCCGGACGGCGGCGAAATCCTGATCGACGGCAAGCCGGTGCCGGGCATGACGCCGATCGGCGCCATCGCCCACGGCGTCCAGGTCATCTACCAGGACTTCTCCCTGTTCGGGAACCTGACGGTCGCCGAGAATCTGGCGATGAACGTCCATCTGGGCGAGAAGCGGCGCCTGATGAACTGGCGGCGCACCCGCGCCATCGCCCGCGAGGCGGTCGACCGGCTCGGCGTGGAGCTGGATTTGAATGCCGAGGTCGCCTCGCTGCCGACGGCCGGCAAGCAGCTGGTCGCCATCGCCCGCGCGCTGATGTCCGACGCCCGCCTGATCATCATGGACGAGCCGACGACGGCCTTGACCCGCAAGGAGGTCGAGACGCTGTTCCGCATCGTCCGCGACATCCAGGCGCGCGGCATCGCCATCCTTTTCGTCAGCCACAAGATGCGCGAAATGCTGGAGATCAGCGAGCGCATCACCGTCATCCGCAACGGCCGCAAGGTGGCGGAGGGGCCGACCGGCGACTTCGACGAGGCGTCGATCACCCGCCACATGACCGGCGGCGACATCCTCAACGAACCCTATGTCTGGACCCCGCCCCCCGGCCCGCCTCCGGTGCCGCGTCTGGAGATCCGCGGCCTGACCGTGCCCGGCAAATGCGAGGGGCTGGATCTAGCCATCCGGCCGGGCGAGATCGTCGGGTTGTCGGGCCTGCTCGGCTCCGGCCGCACCGATTTGGCACTGGCGCTGTTCGGCATGGTCCCGCGCCATGAGGGCGAAATCCTGATCGACGGTGCGCCGGTGCGGCTGCGCTCGACCCAGGAGGCCATCAAGGCCGGCATCGCCTATGTGCCGGAGGACCGGCTGAGCGAGGGGCTGTTCCTGCCGCAGAGCATCAAGCGCAACATGCTCGCCACCTCCTACGAGCGGCTGGCGCGCAAGCTGGTGATCGACCGCGACCGGGCGGAGGAGATGACGCAGGGCATGGTTCGCGCCATGCAGATCGCCACCCCCACCGCCGAGAAGCCGGTGATGCAGCTGTCGGGCGGCAACCAGCAGCGCGTGGTTCTGGCCCGCTGGCTGCTGACCGATGCCCGCGTGCTGATCCTCAACGGCCCGACCGTCGGCGTCGATGTCGGGTCGAAGGCGGAAATCCACGCCAAGATCCGGGAGCTGGCGCAGCATCACGGCCTTGCCGTGCTGATGATCTCCGACGACGTGCCGGAGCTGGTGCAGAACTGCAACCGCATCGTGCTGATGCATCGCGGGCGCTTCATCGAGGATCTGCCCGCCGCCGACGTCACCGAAGAGACGGTCAGCGACCGGCTCAAGACCTTTACCTAGGGGAGGAACCGATGGCCCTGCTCCGCCGGTCGGAAATGGTCATCGCGGGCATCCTGCTGCTCGCCATGGTCCTCATCGGCACGATCAACCCTGCCTTCTGGCAGCTCGACAACCTGTTCAGCCTGATGCGCAGCAACGTCATCATCGGCATCATGGCCTTGGGCGTGCTGCTGGTTCTGATCTCCGGCGGCATCGACGTGTCCTTCCCGGCCTTCGCCGTCGCCTCCATGTATCTGACGATCAAGGGCATGCTGGCGCTGGGATACAATGGCGTCGTGCTGCCTCTGCTGGCCGCCACCCTGATGGGTCTGCTGCTTGGCGCGGTAAACGGATTCTTCGTCTACAAATTCCGCATGATCCCGCTGATCGTGACGCTGGGCACCAGCGCCATGGTCCGCGGCTTCCTGCTGGGCGTCGTCGGCACCAGCATGATCAACATCAACAAGATGCCGACCGCGCTGATCGACTTCGCCCGCACCGACGTGATCAGCGTGACCAAGGCCGACGGCACCACCTATGGCCTGACGGCGATGGTGCTGATTTATCTGGGGCTGGCGGTCGCCATGCATCTGGTGCTGCGCTACACCATGATCGGCCGCAGCGCCTATGCGCTGGGCGGCGATCCCGAGGCGGCGCGGCGCGCCGGCTTCGACCTGCGCAAGACCATCTTCTTCATCTACTGCGTCGCCGGCGCGCTGGCCGGATTCGCCGGGCTGCTGCACAGCGGCATGATTTGGCTCGCCAACCCGCGCGACTTCGTGGGCCTTGAGCTGGACGTCATCGCCGCGGTGGTGCTGGGCGGCGCGTCGATCTTCGGCGGGCGGGGCAGCGTTCTCGGCACCATGCTCGGCGTCTTCATGCTGGTGATGGTCAAGAACAGCCTGATCATCATGAAAGTGGACACCACCTGGCAGCTGGTCGCCGTGGGTCTGATCGTCATCGTCGCGACCGCCCTGTCGGCGTGGCGCGACCGTCGCCGGATGGCGTGAGGAGGCGGATCATGAAGGCACAGATGAACATCCGCAGTCTGGTCAACCGCGACAACAACATCGTCCAGCTTCTGGTGATGACGGTGCTGATCTTCGCCGTGATGACGGCTCTCAGCCCCGACAAATTCCTGCGCTACTACAATTTCGAGTCCATCACCTACATCTTCCCCGAGCTTGGCCTGCTCTCCATCGCCATGATGATCGCCATGCTGACCGGCGGCATCGACCTGTCGGTGGTGGGGGTCGCCAATTTGTCGGGCATCCTGGCCGGCGTGCTGTTCCACAAGCTGGCGGGAGCCGCGGGCATCGCCGACACCGGCATCCTGACCGTCCTGCTGGGCGGGGTCATCGCGCTCGGCACCGGGCTGGTGGCGGGGACGGTGAACGGGCTGCTAATCACCCGGATGGGCATCACGCCGATCCTGGCGACGCTTGGAACGGGGCAGGTCTTCACCGGGCTCGCCATCGTGCTGACCGGCGGACCGGCCATCGTCGGCTTTCCGACCGCCTGGGCCTTCCTCGGCAACGGCAAGATCCTGGGGCTGGCGACGCCCTTCGTGCTGTTCGCCGCCATCGCCGCCCTGATCGCCTTCATGCTGACCCGCACCGCGCTGGGCATCAACCTGATGCTGATCGGCACCAACCCGAAGGCGGCGCTGTTCGCCGGGCTGAAGCGGGAACGGATGGTGCTCTACAGCTACATGCTGACCGGCGTGCTGGCATCGGTGGCCGGGATCATCCTGTCGGGGCGGACCAATGCGGCGAAGTCGGACTACGGAAACTCCTACCTGCTGCAGGCGGTGCTGATCGCCGTGCTGGGCGGCACCAACCCGGCCGGAGGGCGCGGCACGGTTCTGGGCATCACCATCGCCGTGGTGGCGCTGATGCTGCTGTCGAGCGGCTTCCAGATCCTGCGCTTCTCAAACCACCTGATCGACTTCATCTGGGGCGCGTTCCTGCTGCTGGTCATCGTGATCAACGCCTACAAGAACCGCACCCGCTAGCCCGCTCATTCGGGGGACCAGCCATGAACGTCCGAACCGCGATCCATTTCCGCAAGAGCTTCTTCGGCGAGGCGAAGCGCCCGATCGCCGAGGCGCACGGCATGACCGCCAGCCTGTTTCGCTACGACAGCGGGATCGAGGCGGTGCGGCTGTCCAACCGGCGCGGGCATCTGGTGGTGCTGCCCTATTACGGCCAGATGGTGTGGGACGCCGTGTTCGACGGCGTCGACCTGACCATGGCGAACATGTTCGACATGCCGCGTCCAGCCAGCGAGATCGTCGGTACCTATGGCTGCTTCGCCTTCCATTCCGGGCTGCTGCGCAACGGCTGCCCCGGCCCGCAGGACAGCCATCCTCTGCACGGCGAGATGCCCTGCGCGCCGATGGACGCCGCCGGGCTGGAGGTGGGGGAAGATGACGAAGGCCCCTACATGGCGGTGACGGGCCGGCGCGAGTATGTGATGGGCTTCGGCGCCCATTACGTTGCCCGCCCGCGCGTGGTTCTGCGCCCCGGTTCCGCCCTGTTCGACATCAGGATGGAGGTGGAGAACCTGTCGGGCGCGGCCATGGACCTGATGTACATGTGCCACGTCAACTTCGCCTTCGCCGAGGGTGCCCGCATCGTCCAGCCGGCTCCCTTCACGCCGGAGGCGACGGCGGTGCGCACGGTGGTGCCGGCCCATGTGCCGCGCAGCCCCGCCTATGACGCGCTGCTGTCCGACCTCGCCCGCGATCCCGCGGTGATGGAGGTGCTGGACGAGCCGCACCGCTACGACCCGGAGCAGGTCTTCTACATCCGCGGCCTGCGCACCGACGAGGAGGGCGGCACCGCACTGATGATGCGGCGGCGGGAGGGCGACGCCTTCCATATCGCCTACAGCACGCGGGAGTTCCCCAAGACGGTGCGCTGGGTGCTGGTCAACAGCGACCAGAAGGTCTGCGCCTTCGCCCTGCCCTCCACCTGCGAACCGGAGGGCTATAATGCGGAGGCGATGAAGGGCAATGTCCAGACACTGGCGGGCGGCGAGACGCGGCGCTTTTCCGTCCGGTTGGGCTACCTGACCGCCGACGAGGCCGAAGCCGAGGAATGCGCCATCCGGGCGCTGTGATTTAGGGCGCTGTGACAAGGAGATACCGAAGATGGGCAAGATCGCCGTGGTCGGCAGCAACATGGTCGACCTGATCACCTACACCGCCCGCATGCCCGGCCCCGGCGAGACCATCGAGGCGCCCCGCTTCGAGATGGGCTGCGGCGGCAAGGGCGCCAACCAGGCCATCGCCGCCGCACGGCTGGGGGCCGACGTGATGATGGTCACCAAGGTCGGCGACGACATCTTCGCCGACAACACCATCCGCAACTTCGAGGCATCGGGCATCGACACGCGTTATGTCGAGCGGGTGCCCGGCACCTCCAGCGGCGTCGCCCCGATCTTCGTCGAGCCCTCGGGCGAGAACAGCATCCTCATCATCAAGGGCGCCAACGCCCTGCTGTCGCCGGCCGACGTCGACCGCGCGGCGGAGGATCTGAAGGGCTGCGACCTGATCGTCATGCAGTTGGAAGTCCCGCTGGAGACGATCTACCACACCATCGAGTTCGGCGCGCGGCATGGCATCGAAACCTTGCTGAACCCGGCACCCGCCCCCGCCGATCTCGACCCCAAAAGGATCGAGCAAGTGACCTTCCTGGTGCCGAACCAGACGGAACTGGCGACCATCTCCGGCTTGGCCGTGAATTCGGAGGCGGAGGCCGAGACGGCGGCGCGCTCCCTGATCGACCGCGGCATCCGCACCGTCATCGTCACGCTGGGAGCGCGCGGTGCCCTGCTGGTGACGAAGGGCGAGGAGACGCGGCGGATCGAACCGGTGCGGGTCACGCCGGTGGACACCACCGGGGCCGGCGACGCCTTCATCGGCAGCTTCGCGCGCTATTATGTGGAGAACCGCGACCTCGACGCCGCGCTGCACATGGCGGTGCGCTATGCCGCCGACAGCATCACCCGGCCGGGCACCCAGAAATCCTACGCCACCCGCGAGGCGTTCGAGGCCTTCTGCGCCAGCCTGTAGCTTTTTGATTTTCCGTGCGATTCACGCTTCAGACCATTCCGTCTGAAGCGATCACACTCGAAGCGTCGGACGGAGGACATGCCATGACGCGCGCCGTGATCGGGGTGGATGTGGGGACCGGCAGTGCCCGCGCCGGCATCTTCGACCTTGCCGGCCACCGGCTGGCCGCCGCATCGCGCCCGATCCGGATGTGGAAACCCGAGCCGGAATGGGCGGAGCAGTCCTCCGACGACATCTGGGCCGCCGTCTGCGCCGCAGTGCAAGAGGCGATGGAGGCTTGCGGCGAACGGCCGGAGGTGGTCGGCATCGGCTTCGACGCCACCTGCTCGCTGGTGGTGCTGGACGACGCCGGGCGGCCGGTGACGGTCGATCCGGAGGGGGACGACACCCGCAACGTCATCGTCTGGATGGACCACCGCGCCATCGACCAGACCGACCGCATCAATGCCGGCGGTCATGAGGTTCTGCGCTATGTCGGTGGCCGGCTGTCGCCGGAAATGCAGTCCCCCAAGCTGCTGTGGCTGAGGGAGAATCTGCCGCAAAGCTGGAGCCGCGCCGCCCATTTCTTCGACCTGCCGGATTTCCTGACCTGGCGCGCCACCGGAGCGACGCGGCGGTCGCTGTGCTCGCTGGTGTGCAAATGGACCTATCTCGGCCATGAGGGACGGTGGGACGATTCCTATCTCCGCGCCATCGGGCTGGGCGATCTGGTCGACGAGGGGCATGCGCGCATCGGCACCGATGTCGGCGCGGTCGGCAGCGCCATCGGCGGCGGCCTGACCGTCGAGGCGGCGCGCGAGCTTGGCCTGACGCCGGGCATCGCCGTCGGCACCTCCATGATCGACGCCCATGCCGGCGGGATCGGCGTCATCGGTGTGCCGCTCGCTGCATCGGCCACTGTCGATTACGACCGACGGCTGGCGCTGATCGGCGGCACGTCGAGCTGCCATATGGTGATGAGCCCGGCCGCACCGCGCTTCATTCCCGGCGTCTGGGGACCCTACCATTCCGCCATGCTGCCGGGCCTCTGGCTGAACGAGGGCGGGCAGTCGGCGACCGGTGCGTTGATCGACCATGTGGTGCAGGGCCATCCCCGCCATGCCGATCTCGTTGCCGAAGCGCAGCGGCGCGGAGCCACAATCTACCAACTGCTGAACGACGCGTTGGCCGCACTGGCCGGGCGTAGCGGCGGGCCGATGGCGATGCTGACGCGCGACCTGCATGTGCTGCCCGACTTCCATGGCAACCGCTCGCCGCGCGCCGACGCCAGCCTGCGCGGTGCCGTCAGCGGGCTTCGCCTGTCGGACGGGTTGGAGGATTTGGCCCTGCTCTATCTGGCGACTGTGCAGGCGGTGGCCTACGGCACCCGTCACATCGTCGCCGCGATGAACGACACCGGATTTGCCATCGATACCATCCTCGCCTGCGGCGGCGGCACCAAGAACCCGGTGTTCCTGGAGGCGCATGCCGACGCCACCGGCTGCACCCTGGTCCTGCCGGAGGAACCAGAGGCGGTGCTGCTGGGATCCGCCGTTCTGGGCGCGGTCGCGGCGGGCGCCTTCCCCGACATCGCCGCCGGCATGGCCGGCATGACCCGTGCCGGCCGCAGCATCGCACCGGCCGAAGGGCGTTTGCGCGTCTACCACGACGCCAAGTACAGCGTTTTCCTGCGCCTTCACGAAGACCAGATGACCTATCGCGCCCTGATGGCCGCAGCCGGCTGACCCCTCCGCAGCGCCATCGTCTTTTCGCCCGGCAGCCGCCCAAAAATTGGGCGGACTGCATGGAATGCATGTGCATGCGCGGATTTTGGGCACTGCGGCACGGCTGACTATTCGCGCGATCCTCGCAGCGGGCGGCGGGAACCGCCGGGTTCCACCGGCGCCGCCCTCTGGCCCGCATTTTGCGATGCAGCGTGAAATCCTCCGATCCGATCGCCGGACAGGCCAAGAATCGGGATTGACAGGGGGCGTCGGCCCTCGTTAACGTTGGGACAAGAATTAATTGGGCGAATAATAAAATCGCCTAACCGTATGGAATACGGTTCATAAGCACCCCGAATGGGGGCAACCCCTGCGCGCGTCACCGGCAAGATCCGGCACCCGCGCAGGCGTGGGATCACGACCAATTCCACAGATTTCCCAAGGGACAGGAGGGTTAGAGATGTACCGCTATGTTCTGGGATGCGCACTTGCGGCCGGTGTCGCCGCATCGGGTTCGGCCAACGCGCAGGACAGCGTGAAGATCGGCCTCGTCGAGCCGCTGACGGGCTCCGTCGCCTATAACGGAAAATCGGTGGTCGAGGGCGCCAAGCTGGCGGTCGAGCAGATCAACGCCAAGGGCGGCGTGCTCGGCAAGCCGGTGGAACTGGTGATCGAGGACGGGCAATGCGCCCCGGCCAACTCGGTCAACGCCGTCGAAAAGCTGGTGCAGAAGGACAAGGTCGCCGTTCTGGTCGGCGCCTTCTGCAGTTCTGCCACCGCGGCGATCATGCCGGTGGCGGCGAAGTACAAGATCCCGCTGGTGACCGGCGTGTCGTCGAGCGCCGCCCTGACCGAACAGAACAATCCCTGGTTCTTCCGCGCGGCCGAAACCGATGCGCTGATGGCCAAGGCCTTCGCCAAGATCCTCGCCAACGATCTGAAACTGAAATCCGTCGCCTATGTCGGCGTCAACGACGACTGGGGCCGCGGCGGGGTGGAGGAATTCTCCCGCGACCTGTCGGCGCTGGGCGTGAAGACGGCCCTGACCGAGTATTTCGACCACGGCTCCACTGATTTCTTCACCCTGCTGACCAAGCTGCGCGCCGCCAAGCCCGACGGCATCTTCGTCGCGGCGGAAACGCAGGACGGCTCGATCCTCGTCAAGCAGCTTCAGGAAATGGGGGTGCAGAGCAAGGTGTTCGGCGTCGGGTCCTGGGCGACCGCTGACTTCATCAACCTGACCGGCGACGCGGCCGAAGGCATCTATGCCGCCGTTCCCTACGTCTCCAGCGTCGACACCCCGCGCAACCAGGATTTCGTGAAGGCCTATGAGGCCAAGTACAAGGTGAAGCCCGGCAAGTATGGCGCGGCCGGCTACAACGCGCTGAACATCACGGCGCAGGCCATCGCCCGGGCCGGCAGCACCGATCCGGAGGCCATCCGCACGGCGCTGGGCAAGACCGACTACAAGGCGCCGAACGGCGAATACCGCTTCACCGCCAAGGGTCAAGCCTACGGCTTCGACGCCGTGCTGGTGCGCATCGAAGGCGGGACGCCGAAGGTCGTCGCCTCCTCCCCCGTCGAAGCGCCGCAGTGAGGCGGCACGGCCCTAAGCCCCATGCCCCACGCGACGAGCGAGGCTGAGACTGCAATGGATCTGTTCCTGCAATTCCTGACCAACGGGCTGGTGGTCGGCGTCTTCTATGCGCTGTCGGCGCTGGGGCTGACGCTGATCTTCGGCTTGATGCGGGTGGTCAACTTCGCCCATGGCGAATTCTACATGCTGGGCGGCGTGGTGGGGTGGTTCGTCACCACCTACCTCGGGCTCGATTTCTTCTCAGGTCTGGTGCTGGTGGCGCTGGCGATCGGCAGCTTCGGCTGGCTGGTGGACCGCTTCCTGATCGAGCGCGTCCGCGGCCAGGGCGAGGAGCCGGGTATCCTGCTGACCATCGGTCTGTCGATCTTCCTGGTCAACATCACCCTGCTCGCCATCGGCCCGGCGCCGCTGAAGGTCGCCCGCGCCATCACCGAAGGGCCGATCTTCCTCGGCCCCGTCACCATCACCAAGATGCGTCTGCTCGCGATGGTCATCGGCGTCGCGCTGATCTTCGGCGCGCATGCCATCATCCACCGCACCCGGCTGGGCAGCGCCATGCGCGCCACCTTCCAGGACCCGATGGCCGCCAGCCTCGCCGGCATCCGCACCAAACAGGTCTATGCCGCGACCTTCGCGCTGGGCTGCACCCTGTCGGCGCTGTCCGGCATGTTGCTGGCCAGCATCTATTCGGCCCAGGCGTCGGTCGGCGGGCTGGTCAGCCTGAAGAGCTTCGTCGTGGTGATCCTGGGCGGCATGGGCAGCTTCCCCGGCGCCATCGCCGGCGGCCTGTTGCTGGGCGTCGCGGAGGCGCTGTGGGGCGGCTATGTCGCCACCGGCATGGTCGACATCATCGGCTTCCTGCTGGTCATCCTGATCCTGGTGCTGCGGCCGCAGGGTCTGTTCTCGATCCGGGCGGAGAGGGCCTGACATGACGCTCGAACGCAACATCCTCCTCGGCCTCGGGGTCCTGGCGGCGCTGCTGCCCTTCGCGATCACCGACCAGTACATCCTGCATCTCGCCATCATGGCGATCTTCTACGCCATCCTCGCCAACAGCCTTAACCTGGTGGTGGGCTATGTCGGCGAATTCTCGCTCGGCCACACCGCCTTCCTCGGCACCGGGGCCTACACCGCGGCGCTGCTGTCGGTGAATGCCGGCTGGCCGATGTGGGCGGCGATACCGGCGGCGGGCGTGGTGGCCGCGCTGTTCGGGCTTGCCATCGGCGCCATCACGCTGCGCCTGCAGGGTCCATATTTCGTCATCGTCACCCTGTCCTTCGCCGAGGTGCTGCGCATCGTCGCCAACAACTGGATCGCCGTGACCAACGGTCCGATGGGACTGGCCGGTGTCGGCCAGGGCGGCATCGCCAACAAGAGCGCCTTCCTCGCCATCGTGCTGGGGCTGGCTGCGCTGACCTTCTACCTGTCCTACCGCTTCGTCTATTCCAACGCCGGCCGCGCCGCGGTGGCGGTGCGCGAGAACCGGTACGTTGCGCAATCGATCGGCGTGAACCCCTTCGGCACCGCCATGCAGGCCTTCGTTCTGGGCGCCTTTCTGGCCGGGTTGGCCGGCGGATTCTATGCCTTCTACATCTCCTTCGTCGGACCGGAGGTGTTCCGCTTCGCCTTCATGGCGACGATCATCATCATGGTGCTGATGGGCGGCAAGGGCACACTGCTGGGTCCGGTGGTGGGGGCGGTCATCGTCACCCTGCTGGAGGAATATCTGCGCGAACTGCAGGAACTGCGCCTGTCCCTGTTCGGGCTGATCGTGATGGCGATCGTGCTGTTCCTGCCCAACGGCCTGATGGGCTTCATCGCCCGCCGCCGCGAACAGCGCGGCGACGCCCCGTCCCTCTCCCCCGCCATCGAGGAGCGCACCGTATGACCGCCCTTCGCATGACCGAACCGCTTCTGCGGGCCGAGAACCTGACGATGCGCTTCGGCGGCATCACCGCGGTGAAGCAGGTGGGGTTCGCGGTCGCTCCCGGCGAGATCGTCGGGCTGATCGGCCCGAACGGCGCCGGCAAGACCACCTGCTTCAACATGCTGACCGGCTTCTACACGCCGACGGAGGGCCGGGTTTTCTTCAGGGGCACCGACATCACCAGCTACAAGCCGCATGCCATCGCGCGGCTCGGCCTGATCCGCAGCTTCCAGAAGACCAACGTGATGAAGCGGCTGACGGTGTTCGAGAATGTGCTGACCGGCCATTACATGGAAGGCCGCCAATCGCTGCTCGCCACCTTCTTCCCCGGCGAGAAGGTCCGCCGCGCCGAACGCGAGGCGCGGGAGAGTGCCGCCGCCATCGTCGAGACCATGGGCCTGTCGCGCCGCATGAACGCCCCGGCGCATCTGCTGTCCTGCGGCGAGCTTCGCCTGTTGGAGGTCGCTGTGGCGCTGGCCGCCAAGCCGACCCTGCTGATGCTGGACGAACCCGCCGCCGGGCTGAACAGCCACGAGGCGATGCAATTCGGCGAAACGCTGAAGACCCTGGTCGGCAAGGCGGTGCAGTCGCTGCTGATCGTCGAACACAACATGGAGCTGGTCATGGGGGTGTGCGACCGCATCGTCGTGCTGAACTTCGGCCAGATGCTGGCGGAAGGCGAACCGCGCGCGATCCTGGACAACCCGAAGGTCGCCGAGGCCTATCTCGGCAAGGCGGCGGCATGAGCGCGATCACCATGGAAGCCCCGGACACGGCCGCAGGCGTGGCGGAACCGGTGCTGCGGGTGCGGGACCTGCATGTCTCCTACGGCAGCACCGCGGCGCTGCACGGCATCTCGCTCGACGTCCATGCCGGGGAGACGGTGGCGCTGATCGGCGCCAACGGCGCCGGCAAGAGCACGACGCTGCGCGCCATCTCCGGCCTGCTGAAGGCGCGGTCGGGAAGCATCGCCTGGAACGGCAAATCGATCGCCAACCGCCCGCCGGAGGAGATCGTCGCCGCTGGCATCGCCCATTGCCCCGAGGAACGCCATGTCTGGCCCGGCATGACGGTGGAGGAGAACATCGCGCTCGGCGCCTATCTCTGCCGCTCGAAGGACGAGGTGCGCACCCGCATGGGCATGGCCTTCCACCGCTTCCCGCGCCTGCGCGAACGGGCGCGGCAGATGGCGGGCACGCTCAGCGGCGGCGAACAGCAGATGCTGGCCATCGCCCGCGCGCTGATGTCGGAACCCCGCCTGCTGATGCTGGACGAGCCCAGCCTGGGCCTCAGCCCGCGCATGGCCGAGGAGGTGTTCGACGTGGTGCGCGCCATCAACGCCCATGGCGTCACGGTGCTGCTGGTCGAACAGAACATCCACAACGCACTGGCCGTCGCCAGCCGCGCCTATGTGGTGAAGACCGGCCGCATCGCCGCCGCCCGCCCGGCTGCGGAGCTGCGCGGCGACCCGGAACTGCTGAAGGCTTATCTTGGCGGGTGAGCGGCGGGCGGCGTTAGACCCCCACCCTGACCCTCCCCCGCCCAGCGGGGGAGGGTCAGGGTGGGGGCAAGCCGCGCCAAACCTCTGGCGCCAAACGCAAATACTAATTAAACAGCCGGCCGATTAATTGTCGGCGTCTCCCTGAAGGAGGGATAGAGTGAGAAGCAAACCGCGGATCGGAATCGTCGGCGGCGGCATCGGCGGCGTGGCGCTGGCCGGCTGCCTGCTGCAACGGGGCTTCGAGGTGCGTCTGTTCGAGCGCGCGTCCGGCTTCGGCGAGATCGGCGCCGGCATCCAGATGACGCCGAACGCCGTCAAGGTCATCAAGACCCTGGGCCTGCTGGACAAGATGCTGGAGGCGGGCTTCCTGCCGCAGGCGCTGGTCGGGCGCAACTGGCGCACGGCGCGGGAGAATTTCCGCACGCCGCTGACCGACTGCCCGACCCTGTACGACGCCCCCTTCATCCATATTCACCGCGCCGACCTGCATTCCATCCTGGCTTCGGTGGTGCCGGAGTCGATCGCGACCTTCGGCGTTGGCTGCACCGGTGTCCGGCAGGAACCGAACGGCGCCGTCGCCACCTTCGAAGACGGCAGCGAGTTCGAGGCCGACCTGATCGTCGGCGCCGACGGTGTGCGCTCCGCCGTGCGCACCGCCCTGTTCGGTCAGGAGGCGCCGCGCTTCACCGGCCACATGTGCTACCGCGCCGTGGTGCCGGTCGGCGGCCCGGTGGATTTCGTGGCGCCGGAGGCGTCCTTCTGGTTCGGCCCAAAGAGCCACGTCGTCACCTACTATGTCCGCGGCGGCAAGGCGGTGAACATCGTCGCGGTTGCCGAGACCAGCGAGTGGGTCGAGGAAAGCTGGAACGCGCCCAGCAGCCGCAGCGAATTGCTGAGCGCCTTCCAGGGCTGGCACCGCAATGTGGAGACGCTCTTCCAGCGGGTGGACACCGTCTACAAATGGGGCCTGTTCGACCGCGATCCGATGACGAGCTGGTCGAAGGGCCGGGTGACTCTGATGGGCGACGCCGCCCACCCGATGCTGCCCTTCCTGTCGCAGGGTGCCGCCATGGCGATCGAGGACGCCTATGTGCTGGCCGCCTCGCTGGAGGGCCACGGCCGCGACGTGCCCGCCGCCCTGCGCGACTATGAGCGCGAGCGGCTGCCCCGCACCAGCCGGGTCCAATTGGAGGCACGGGAGCGCGGGCGGACCTACCACCTGCCCTCGCCCATCGCCCAGGCCAAGCGCGACTTCGTCTATTGGCTGCGCGGCCTGATCAACCCGCAGGCCACCGGCATCCAGGCCAACTGGGTCTACGAATACGACGCCCGCAAGTTCCGCCCCGGCGTCGCCGCCGCCTCCGAACTCGCCGCCTGAGGGACGCTCCGCAATGACCACCCGCACCTATCGCATCGGCCAGATCGTCCCCAGCTCCAACACCACGATGGAGACGGAGATCCCGGCGATGCTGACCGCCCACTCGCTGGCGCACGGCACCCGCTTCACCTTCCACTCCAGCCGCATGCGCATGAAGACGGTCGCCAAGGAAGAGCTGGCGGCGATGGACGGCGAATCCGACCGTTGCGCGCTGGAACTCACCGACGCCCGCGTCGACGTGCTGGGCTATGCCTGCCTCGTCGCGATCATGAGCATGGGCCGCGGCTACCACCGCGTCTCGCAGGAGCGGCTGCAGGGCCGCACGGTGGAGAACGGGGCGCCGGCGCCGGTCATCACCAGCGCCGGCGCCCTGGTCGATGCGCTCCCCGTCATCGGTGCCAAGCGCATCGCGCTGGTCGCCCCCTACATGAAGCCGCTGACCAAGCTGGTCATCGACTACATCGAGCATGAAGGGGTGGAGGTCGCCGACTGGCGGGCACTGGAGATCCCCGACAATATCGCCGTCGGCCGCCATGACCCGGAGCGCCTGCCGGAGATCGTCGCCGGGATGGACACCCGCAACGTCGACGCCATCGTGCTGTCGGCCTGCGTGCAGATGCCGTCGCTGCCGGTGATCGCGAAGGTGGAGGCGATGACCGGCAAACCGGTGGTCACCGCCGCCGTCGCCACCACCTACGCCATGCTGAAGGCGCTCGATCTGAAAACGGTGGTGCCCGGCGCCGGTGCGCTGTTGTCCGGCGCCTATTGAGGGGGGGGAAACGGCATGAGCAGCACCTTCCAATACGGCGCCAACATCCGCGCCAACGGCATCCGCCAGCATTACCTGCGCTATGGCGGCAGCGGCCGTCCGGTCGTGATCGTGCCGGGCATCACCAGCCCGGCGCCGACGTGGGGCTTCGTCGCCGAGCGCTTCGGCCGCAACTTCGACACCTATGTGCTGGACGTCCGCGGGCGCGGCCTGTCGGAAGCCTCGGACACGCTCGATTACGGGCTGGACGCCATGGCCGCCGACGTGGCCGCCTTCGCGGTGGAGCTGGGGCTGGAGGACTATGCGCTGGTCGGGCACTCCATGGGTGCGCGCATCGGGCTGCGGGCGGTTAGCCGTCATCGGGCCGAGCCCGGCTGCCTCGTCATGGTCGATCCGCCGGTGTCGGGACCGGGCCGCCGCCCCTACCCGGCGCAGCTTCCCTGGTATGTCGATTCCATCCGCCTGATGGCGCAGGGCGCCGATCTGGAGGCGATGCGTCCCTTCTGCCCGACCTGGACCGACGAACAGCTGCGCCTGCGAGCGGAATGGCTGCACACCTGCGACGAGCGGGCCATCGTCGCCGCCTATGAGGGCTTCCGGACCGACGACATCCACGCCGACCTGCCGCGCCTGCGCTGCCCGGCCCTGCTGATCGCCGCCGGCCGCGGGGACGTGATCCTGCCGGACGAGGAGGCGGAGATCCGCGACCTCAACCCGGTCATCGGCATGGTCCGGGTGGAGAACGCCGGGCACATGATCCCCTGGGACGACGAGGAAGGCTTCTACCGCGCGTTCGGCGATTTCCTCGGCAAGCCGGTCTGACCCCCAACAGAAAGGACCCCCGCGATGTCCGTCAGCGATGCCGACATGGTCCGCGCCTGGACCCATGTCCTCACCCTGTCCAACCTGAAGCCCGGTGACACGGTCACCCTGCTGACCAGCGCCAACACCCATCCGCAGACCCTGCAGACCGCGCGGATCGCCGCCGGGATGATGGGGGCGGTGGTGAACCGGCTCGACCTGCCGCCGATGAATGCCGAATTCGCGCACAGCCGCGACAGCTTGGCCTATCTCGGCACCACGCCGCTGACCGGGAACCGCGCCGCCATCGCGGCGCTGAAGGAAAGCGACATCGTTCTCGACCTGATGACGCTGCTGTTCTCGCCCGAACAGGCGGAAATCCTGGAGAGCGGCACCCGCATCCTGCTGGCCGTCGAACCGCCGGAGGTGCTGGTCCGCCTGCTGCCCAGCCTTGAGGACAAGGCCCGTGTCGGCGAGGCCGCCGCCCTGCTGGCGGGGACGAAGGAGATGACCGTCACCTCGGCCGCCGGCACCGAGCTGCGGCTGCCGCTGGGGGAGTTCCCGGCGATCCAGGAATACGGCTTCGTCGACGAGCCCGGCCGCTGGGACCATTGGCCGAGCGGCTTCGGCCTGACCTTCCCCAACGAAGGCAAGGCGGAGGGCCGCGTCGTGCTTGAGCGCGGCGACATCCTGCTGCCGATGAAGTCCTACGTCATGGACCGCATCGAGATGACGGTGGAGAAGGGCTATGTCACCTCGATCACCGGCGGGATGGATGCCGATCTGCTGAACGACTACATGGAGGTCTTCGACGATCCGGAGGCCTATGCCGTCTCTCATGTCGGCTGGGGCCTGCAGAAGCGGGCGCGCTGGTCGACGCTCGGCTTGTATGACCGGGAGGGCACCATCGGCATGGACGCCCGCGCCTTCGCCGGCAACTTCCTGTTCTCCATGGGGCCGAACAACGAGGGCGGCGGGTCGCGCACCACCGCCTGCCACATCGACATCCCCATGCGCAACTGCACCGTCCGGCTGGACGGCCGCGAGGTGGTCCGCGCCGGCCGCCTTCTGGAAGAGGAGTCCGTGGCATGAGCGAGCCGACGCAAGCGGTCTACGAGCGGCAGGGCTTCGGCCAGTCGCTGGGCATCCAGGGGCGGATCGGCCTGCTGATCGTCGATTTCGTCAACG
Source organism: Azospirillum sp. BE72 (assembly GCF_031455875.1). Lineage (NCBI taxonomy): Bacteria > Pseudomonadati > Pseudomonadota > Alphaproteobacteria > Rhodospirillales > Azospirillaceae > Azospirillum > Azospirillum sp. BE72. The sequence continues at coordinate 118,136 of NZ_JAVDTO010000004.1, read as the reverse complement.
GCTTCGCCGACCCGGCGGTGTTCGGCGGCGGCAACATCCCCGTCGCCATCACCCGCACGGTGACGGTGCTGGAAGAGGCGCGCAAACGCGGCTGGCCGGTCGCCCACAGCCGGATCGTCTATGCCGACGACGGATCGGACGCCACGGTCTTCTCGATCAAGGTGCCGGGCATGCTGACGCTGACGGAGGACGCCCCGGCCAGCGCCATCGTCCCGGAACTGAGACCGGCCGCGGGCGAGCTGGTGGTACGCAAGACCAACCCGTCGGCCTTCTTCGGCACCGGCCTCGCCCCCTGGCTGACTCGGATGGGGGTGGAGACGCTGCTGGTCGCCGGCTGCACCACATCGGGATGCGTGCGGGCCAGCGTGGTGGACGCCATGTGCCACGGCTTCCGGCCGGTGGTGCTGTCCGACTGCGTCGGCGACCGGGCCATCGCCCCGCACGAGGCCAACCTGTTCGACATCGCCCAGAAATACGGTGACGTCGTACCCGCCGAGCGTGTGCTGGCGCCGTGACGGGGTGAAAGGAGTGGATGCGCCCTTGCCCAAGGATGATATACGTGTCCGCGACAAGGACGATTCCTCCGCGGAAGCCATGAAATCAGCGAGTTCACAGTCCAAGGCGGCCCCGGAACCGGAGGCGGCGCCGCCGGAATCGGCAGGCAAAAGGGGACGCCCGACGCAACGCCGCCGGGCCGGTCCCGGCCGTCCGGAAGGCGTCAGCAACGTGCGCGACGAGATCCTCGACGCGGCGGAGATCGAATTCGCCAACCTCGGTTATGCCGGCACCAGCCTGCGCAACGTCGCCGAGGCCGCCCAGGTGACGCAGGCGCTGATCAACTATTACTTCGGCTCCAAATACGGCCTGTTCGAAGAGGTCTTCCTGCGCCGCGGGCGGCAGATCGCCGATGACCGCATGCAGCGGCTGGAGGAGCTGCGCCGCAGCGGCAAGCCCCCGGCGGTGGCGGACATCGTCCGCGCCTTCCTGATGCCGGCCCTGTCGATGCGCTCCACCGCGGCCGGCCGCACCTTCATGCGGCTGCAGGCGCGGCTGCACACCGAACCGCCGGAGATCTCCTACAAGCTGCGCAACGAGGCCTACGAGACCTCGACCCGCCTGTTCACCGAAACGCTGCGCGACGCCCTGCCGCATCTGTCGGAAAAGGACGTCTACTGGCGGATGACTCTGATGATCGGCGCCTATCTCTACGCCTTCTCCGACACCCACCGGCTGGAGGAGATGGCGCCCGGCATCGTAAACCCGGACGATCCGGAGGAGATCCTGAAGGCGATCACCAGCTTCGTCACCGCCGGCATGCTGGCTCCGGCACCCTGAGGGGGCTCCGGCCCCCTTCCCCGCCTCTTCAAGGGCAAAACTGATCTGCATCAAGGCGCCTCCACCTCCTGTTGCGGCCTTATTAATCGGTCGATCAATTAGAGAGCGCCGATCATGCCGAACTCCTTTCCCGCATCCCCTGCCGCTCCCGCCCGCACCATCGCCCGCGGCGGCTGGTGCGCGTCCCTGCTGGCGCGCTGGCGCAGCGGGCGCCAGATGCAGGCACTGGCGGCGCTGGAGCCGCTTGACCGCAAGGCGGTGCTGCAGGACGCCGGGCTGACCGAGGGTGACCTGCCGGCCCTTGCCCGCGGCGGCCATGTGCAAACCCTGCTGCCGGCCGCGCTTGCTCTGCACGGCCTCGACGGTGCCGCGCTGGAGACCGAACGGGGCGACGTCATGCACGACCTTGCGCGGGTGTGCATGCATTGCCGCAAGTCCCGCGCCTGCACCCGGCTGCTGGCCGGCGGCACCCGCGACGATCATGACCGCATCTGCCCGAACGCACCCACCATGGCGTCACTGGAGTAGCGCCGCACCAACGCCGGCCGCCGGTGCGGGCCACACGGTCGGCAAGAAAAACTGTTTGTTCGGACACAAACTATTGTCTATCATATTTCAGTCAATGCAATCGTATAGCAATTACTCGGGCCGGGGATCTCCTGCTCCCGCTGCAGCCGGTTGCCTTGGGCAGAAAGCCCCCACTCGGCCCACCCAATATCCTCGGAAAGAGATACGCCATGGCCCTGCACCGCTGGTTTTCCGACCGGAAACTGGTCCATAAGCTGCTGATCCCGGCGGTCCTGCTGCTTGCCGTGATGGGAAGCGTGGTCTGGACCGCCCGGTCGGCGCTGATCGACCTGACCGCTTCCACCAGCCGGGTGACCGATGTGGTGGCCGGACGGCTGTCGGCGGCGCTGGCGATCCAGTCGGCCATGAGCGACGCGATGGACGCGGAGTCCAACGCGCTGGTCGCCGGCACGCGCGAGCGCATCGACGCCGCCTTCGCGACCTACAAGGACAACATCCGCAAGGCGACGGACGCCATCGACCGCCTGGCCGCGGCCTATGACGCCCCGGCCGACCGCGAGGCGATTGCCGGCATCAAGTCCATCGTCGGCGAGTATGAACGGGTGTCGCAGAAGGCGGTCGATCTGGCGCGGGCCTACGACACCGACAGCGCGATTCGCGTGTCGATCGACGTCGGCCGCCCGGTCCGGCAGAAGCTGACCCTGGCGCTGTCGGAGCGGGTGGACCACAGCCTGGAGGAGACCAAGCGCGCCGAGGAGCGGGCATTGGCCCTGTCCTCCAGCGTCATGACCCGCCTGTATGCGGTCGCCGGCGTCGGTCTGCTGGTCGCCTTCGGCCTGTTCGGCTCCATCATCGTGGCCTTCGTCGTCCGGCCGCTGCACCGGCTGGTCGCCGACATGACGGCCATCGCCGATGGCAACCTCGCGGTCGACATCCAGGGCGCGGCGCGCCGGGACGAGGTCGGGCTGCTCGCCCGCGCGCTGCAGGTGTTCAAGAGCAACGGCCTCGCCATGCGCAGCCTGCAGGAGGAGCGCGAGGCGCAGAAGCTGCAGGCCGAGCGCGACCGGCAGGCCGCCATGCGGGCGCTGGCCGACCGCTTCGACGCCGACGTGCAGGACGTGGTGCAGGCGGTGGCGTTGGCCGCGCGCCACCTGCGCGGCAATGCCGAGACCATGACCGCCATCGCCTCCCACACGACGGAGCAGGCCTCGACCGTCGCCGCCACCACGGCGCAATCCTCCGCCAATGTCGCCACCGTCGCCGCGGCGTCGGAACAGCTGGGCAGCTCCATCGGCGAGATCGGCCGGCAGGTCAACGCCGCCGCCGCCATCGCCCGCAACGCGGTCGAGGAAGGCGAGCGGACCAACGCGCTGGTCGCCCGGCTGGTGCACGCGGCCCAGAAGATCGGCGACGTGGTCAGCCTGATCCAGAACATCGCCAGCCAGACCAACCTGCTGGCGCTGAACGCCACCATCGAGGCGGCGCGTGCCGGCGAGGCCGGCAAGGGCTTCGCCGTGGTGGCGCAGGAGGTGAAGGCGCTCGCCACCCAAACCGCCCAGGCGACCGAGGAGATCGGCAGCCAGATCGCCGAAATCCAGACGGTGACCGACGGCACGGTGACGGCGATCCAGACCATCGGCCGCACCATCAACGACGTCGATTCCATCGCCGGCGCCATCGCCGCGGCGGTGGAACAGCAGACCGCCGCCACCCAGGAGATCGGCCGCAACATCCAGCAGGCGGCCCAGGGAACCCAACTGGTGACCGGCAACATCGCCGCGGTCAGCAGCTCCGCCGGGCAGGTCGGTCAGGCGGCCGGGGAGGTTCTGGGCGCCGCCGACAGCCTGTCCCGCGACTCCGACCGCCTGCGCGAGCGGATCCAGGCCTTCATCGGCGAGGTCCGCGCGGCCTGACGCAAGGATCCGGACCGGCCCCGGATGGAACGTTTGAAACGCCGTGGAACGGTTTTCCGGGCCTGTTTCATTGTTCCATCCGCCGGCCGCATGGATGCGCAACGCCGGGTTCAGGCCGCGAAGACGGCGGTTTCGCTCGATTGTTTCGGAAGAAGGACGAGTGAACCGCCGCCACCGGGCCATGCCTTCCCTCCGCCGGATGAAACACAGGGGGTCACCGGGTTCTACCACCACCGGCGGCCGCCGCTAAGCACGGGATGAAAATCGCCGTTTTGCGGCCGGGAGCTTTCCCGCGCCGAACGCCGTCCGCTGCATGGCCGTTGCAGCCAAACCGCAATTGTCATGTGCGGAGCGTTCGTCTAAAAGTCGGCCCTGCCAGGCCGGGCCCCTCTGACAGTTCGTCGAACTGTGATGTCGGACTGGAAAGACGTTCAGAGTGGCCCCGACCCGTGCCTGCCGGCAGCGTTCATTCCGTATGTCCGGATCGGCCCCGTGGGTGCCACTCTCTTGCCCGATGTAAGAGGAAAGCACCATATGACCGATCTGTTCACGGCCGACGCGCTGGCCGCGTTGCTTCAGGTGATCGCCATCGACCTTGTGCTGGCAGGCGACAACGCCATCGTCGTCGGCATGGCGGCCGCCGCGGTGCCGTTGGCCCAGCGCCGCAAAGTCATCTTCTGGGGAATCGCCGCGGCCATCGTGCTGCGCATCTTCTTCGCCCTCATCACCACGCAGCTGCTGGCGATCATCGGCCTGACGCTGGCCGGCGGCGTGCTGCTGCTGTGGGTCTGCTGGAAGATGTTCCGCGAACTGCGCAGCCATGGGGAGGACGAGATCGCCCCCGACGAGGCGATGGACATGCCCGATTCCGCGGGCGTCGCCACCGCCGGTTCTGCCGGCAATGCCGCCGTCGCGGCGGTCGGAGCCACCACGGTCGGGGCAGCCATCTGGCAGATCGTCGTCGCCGACGTGTCGATGTCGCTGGACAACGTGCTGGCGGTGGCCGGCGCCGCCAAGGAGCACCCGACCATCCTGGTGATCGGGCTGGTGCTGTCGGTCGTGCTGATGGGTGCGGCCGCCAACATGATCGCCCATGCGCTGCACAAGCACCGCTGGATCGGCTGGGTCGGCCTGCTCATCATCACCTATGTCGCCCTCGACATGATCTGGCGCGGCAGCAACGAGGTTCTCCGGCAGATGGCGCTTGTCTGACCGCAGCTTTCCGCACCCGCCGGCGGGAACCATCAGCCGGTTCGAAGCCATTGCAATAAAGTAGTATAGGCACAGACCTGTGAGGCCATTCACAGTGCGTTAATCTGTAGGGCCTTATGGTCTCTCCAGGTTCATCGTTTCCTCCCGAACCTGAACTAAAGGCCGCGCCGTCCTGGCAGCGGCCTTTTTCTTTTCCGGACTTTCCCAGCCAACCGGAAGGAGTCGGAACAGCCGATAACTTCCCCAGTTCTAATTGTTGAAGGTGAGACGGTTGCAGAGTTTGTTCCGCTAAATTATACCGACGCCGCAGCATTGGTCATTTGAAATTAGGGAGAAATCAAACAGGTTTATCTGCCGTCTTTAGATTTACATAAGCCGCGTTTGACTGCCCCGAAATTATCACAGCATGACTTCATCTGCTCCGGGCAATGCTTCATCCGATTGGAGGGGGCATGGCACAGGCAAAGATCGCTGTTTTCACGGCCACGATGCAAAGCACGGGGACCGAGCCCTGGATCACCGACGGCACGCCATCGGGGACCCGCCTGCTCGCCGACATCAGGGCGGGCGAGCAGGGAAGCGCCCCCAGCGATTCCGTCGTCGCCGGCGGCAAGCTGTTCTTCACCGCGGATGACGGCGTGCATGGCCGCGAGCTCTGGGTCACCGACGGAACCGGCGGCGGAACCCGGCTGTTCGATGCCGCGGCCGGTGCCGCATCCAGCACCCCGGACGACCTGACGGTGGTCGGCGATCGGCTATTCTTCACCGCCGACGACGGCGTTCATGGCCGCGAGCTTTGGGTGAGCGATGGAACCGCGGCCGGCACGCGGATGGTGGCGGACCTCATGCCGGGGGGCCAGGGGGCCTCGCCGTCGGCGCTGACGGCCGCCCATGGCCGGCTCTACCTGCATGCGGATGGCGGGGCGCAGGATGGGATCTGGAGCTCCGACGGCACCGCCGCGGGAACCCGCCTTTTTCATGAGATGGCGCCCCTCGCCCCATGGTCCCAGGGCATCACGCTGATCGGCATGCCCGACGGAGGGCTGGCCTTCCACGAGGGATCGGCATCCTGGCCGTCCAAGCTCACCTTCGTCGACGCCGCCGGCACAGCGACGGCCTTCACGCAGCTCGTTCCCGACGCCGGGGCCGTCCGTTATGCCGCCACGCCCGACGGTCTGGTGGCCTCCGTCACGACCGTGACCGAGTGGACCGGCAGCATGGAGTGGCCGACCGCCGTCCGTCATTCGACCTTCTGGGCCACCGACGGCACGCAGCAGGGCACCCGGTACCTCGGCGACCTGACGATGCAGGGTTGGGATCTCGGCGCCGTGGTCGGATCGCGCGACGGCCAGGTGATGTTCACGAGCAATATGGACACCTACCGGATCGAACAGGGCGCCGCCTCGAGAATCGGCGTGCTGGACACCGCCACTGGCGCGGTGGGCTACCTGCCGGGACAGGACCTCGCCCAGCCGCTCGGCTGGTTCGATCAGGGAAGCGCCGGCGGGGACGGCGACCGCCTGCTTTTCCTCGACGAGAACTATTGGTCGGGGGCCCAACGCCTGCTGGTCACCGACGGCACGCCCGAGGGGACCTCCCAGCTCCATCAGACCGATTGGATGTATGGGGATATCGAGCTCGCCGGCGACCGCGCCTTCTTCCTGACGGATCACGGCGAAGCCGGTCCCGCCGGCCTGTGGGTGACCGACGGAACATCCGAAGGCACCCGCCAGCTGTGGCAGACGGCAGGGGGAGCCTACGGCGACACGCTGCTCGGGGAGTTCGCTGGCGGCGTGCTGGGGTTCGACCGCGACTATTCGGCCCAGATCGACCGCTTCTTCCTGTCAGACGGCACGGCGGACGGCACCATCGTGCTGGCGGAGCTTCCCCCCGGAAGCGGGTCCGATTACTGGGACCACACGGCCAAGCTGATGGGCGTCATCGCGGCGCCGGGTGGCGCGGCACCGGACGACATCCGCAAGGGGACCGAAGGCGACGACACGCTGTGGGGGCTGGATGGCGCGGACAGAATTCACGGGCTGGGCGGCAACGACCGGATCCTGGCCGGCGCCGGGGACGACCGGCTGAACGGCGGCGCCGGCGCGGACTACATCGACGGGGCGGATGGCGCCGACCGCCTGTACGGCATGTCCGGACGGGACGTCCTGGTTCCGGGGGCGGGACGCGACATCGTCGACGGCGGCACCGGCGACGATGTGCTGCTGGCCGAACGGGACGGCGAGAGCGACCAGTTCTTCTTCGCCCCGGGCAGCGGCGCCGACGTGCTGACCTCCTTTGACCCGTCGTTGGACGTCATCATCCTGAAAGGGTTCGAGGCGGCCATCGGCACTGCGGCATGGCGGGCGGAGCATGTCGTCGCGCAGGGAGACGGTGTGCGGATCGATTTTGGCGGTGGAGACAGCCTCCTCGTCCTCGACACGATGGTGCAGGACCTGCGCTTCACGGTCATCGACCCGATCTTCTAGCGCGTGATCGGTTCAAGCGGAATCGCTTGAAGCGTGAATACGCGAGAAAGCCAGAAGCTTAGGGTCCGGCGTGGCTCACCTGCCGTCAACTGCGCCTTCCACCGCCGGACGCCGCGACCATGGCGAAGAACTGCGCCTCGTCGATGGTGTCGGGCTTGCCGTATTTGGCGCGCCGGGCGGCGGCGGTGTCCAGCTTGGTGGCGCCGGGGGCGTGGCCGACGACGAGATAGTCGGTGTCCTTGCGGACGCTGTGATGCCAGCTTCCGCCCAGCGCCAGGATGCGGGCCATGACGGCTTCGCGCGACAGGCCGGTCAGTTCGCCGGTGACGGCGAAGGCATAACCAGCGATGCCGTGCGTGATCGGCGCGGCCGGATGTCGGACCACCGGCGGCGGGTCGATCTGGTTGGTCGGCGCCAGATGGGGAACCGCCAGCATGTCGGCGCTGCCGAGCATCATCTTCTGGAACAGGCGGCTGGTGATCTCGGCATCGACGAAGGCGCCATGGAAGCGCGCGCGGATGCCGACATCGATGCCGTACAGGGTCGCCACCGCGTCGAGCGACACACGCCCCGCCACCTGCCCTCTTGCATGCTGCATGGTGCAAAGCGACTGGGCCGGCGCCCAGGGAATGCCGCAGAGCCGGAATTCATGCCGCAGGAACTCGATGTCGAAGCCGACATTGTGGCCGACCAGCACCGCGCCGTCCAGGAAGCCACGGATATCCTGGGCGACGCTGTGGAACGGATCCTGGTGGCGCAGCAGGTGATCCGGCAGCCCATGCACCCTCAGCGCATGCGGGTTCGACTTGCGCCCCGGATTGAAGATGAGGCTGAGACAGCGGCCGGTCGGCGTCGCCTCCGCCAGTTCGATCGCGGCGAAGCTGACCATGCGGTCGCCGCCGGCCGTCGACAGCCCGGTGGTCTCGCAGTCGATGACGACGAAGCGGCGGGCGGATGATTGCGTCCGGACGGGTTTCGCCGCCGCCGACGGACGGGCAAGCACTGCATCGGTCAAACGGCTCATGAACTCTCGCCCCGGAGGCAGGACGGTCCTGCCGGTTCACATACCCGCCGACTATAAGCAGGTCCGCCACCGCAGGTCGATAGTCCCTGCCGTCGCAGTGACGGCGGTTCGTCCGATCCGGCCACCCATCACTCCCGCCCCTGATATTTCGGTGCCTAACCAAAAATTCGGTCTCTATGCAAAAAGTGGATTGTTGGCGCACCAATCACGGGGTATCATATTTCAGTTGATGTAATCGAATAGCGATTACAAAGACAGACACCATGCAGATCAAGGAGATCGCGTGTGGACGTGATCGCTGAGCTGTCGGGCCTGATCGGCGCCGACGCCGTTCTGACATCCAAAATCGACCTGGAGGCCGCGACGGAAGACTGGCGCGGGCGCTATCGCGGTCCGGCGCTCTGCCTTGTCCGGCCGGCGAATACGGAACAGGTGGCGGAGGTGGTGCGCTGCTGCGCGCGGCACGGGATTCCGCTGCTGCCGCAAGGCGGCAACACCAGCCTGTGCGGCGGCGCCGTTCCTTCGGAAACGGGCCCGGCCCCGGTGATCCTCAATCTGGCGCGCATGCGCGCGGTCCGCAGCATCGACCCGGTCAACAGCACGATGGAGGTCGAAGCCGGCTGCGTGCTCGCCACCGTGCAGGAAGCGGCGGCGGCGGCGGGACGGCTTTATCCGGTCAGCCTGGGCGCGGAAGGCTCCTGCCAGATCGGCGGGACCATCGCGACCAATGCCGGCGGCACCTCGGTCCTGCGCTACGGCAACACGCGCGACAATGTGCTGGGGCTGGAGGTGGTGCTGGCCGACGGCACGATCTGGTCCGGGCTGTACGGCCTGCGCAAGAACAACACCGGCTACGACCTGAAGCACCTGTTCATCGGGTCGGAGGGGACGCTCGGCATCATCACCGCGGCGACGCTGAAGCTTCACCCGCTGCCGACGCGCCATGCCGTCGCCTGGGTCGGGATGGCCGATCCCGCCGACGCGCTGACCCTGCTGACCCGCGTACAGGAACGCTGCGGCGCCCGGCTGTCGGCCTTCGAGATGATCAACCGCCTCCAGCTCGATCTGGTGGTGGAGCAGGTTCCGGGCCGCCGCAGCCCGGTCGATACGCCGGCCGACTGGCATGTGCTGATCGAGCTGTCCGACAACAGCGGCGGCGACGCGCTGGACGCCGAACTTCAGGCGATCCTGGAGGACGCCTTCGCCGACGGGCTGCTGACCGACGCGGCGCTGGCCGCCAGCGACGCCCAGCGCCACGCCCTGTGGGAGGTGCGCCACAGCGTGTCGGAGGCGAACAAGAAGGCCGGCGTCGGGCTGACCACCGATTGCGCCGTGCCGCTGTCGGCGGTGCCCGCCTTCATCGCCGCCGCGACCGCCGCGGTGCGGGCGCTGGTGCCGGACCTGCCGGTGATCGTCGTCGCCCATCTCGGCGACGGCAACGTCCACTTCATCCCCTTCTTCACCTTCGACGCCTGGAATGCCGTGGGGACTGGGGCCGCCGACCGCGAGGCGCTGGCCGCCGCCATCCGCCATGCGGTGAACGACGAGGCCGCCCGACTTAACGGCACCTTCAGCGCCGAACATGGCGTCGGCCGCGTCCAGCTGGGCGAGATGGCACGCTACAAGCCCGCCGCCGAACTGGCGCTGATGCGCGCGGTGAAGCAGGCGCTCGACCCGCAGAACCTCTTCAATCCCGGCCGCCTGCTGCCGCCGGGCTGAGCACCCTTTCCGTCCCTTCTTCCGCCGTTCCGGCCCACCAAGAGGAGTTCCGACATGAGCATCCGCCAATCCGGTTGGTCCCGCCGCACCCTGCTGAAAGCCGGCGCCGTCGGCGCTTCCGCCCTTGCCATGCCGGCGATCTGGAGCCCGGCGCGCGCACAGAACAAGCGGATCGTCGTGCGCGACGACGGCGGCATCTACACCAAGGCCTATGGCGAGGTGTTCTACAAGCCCTTCACCGCGGCAACCGGTATCGAGGTGATCGGCGTCCAGGCGAATGCGGAGCCGACCGCGCAGATCCGCTCGATGGTGGAAGCCAAGTCCTACACCTGGGACATGGCGAAGATCAGCCAGCCGGCCATCCTGATGCTGACCGGCGGCGACAAGCCGCTGCTGGAGAAGCACGGGCTGGAGGCCGACCCGGCCGTCGCCTCGATCCCCAAGCAGTACATGTCGGAATACGGCGTCGGCACCAACGTCTACACCACGGTGCTGGCCTACCGCACTGACGCCTTCAAGGGCCGCAAGGCGCCGGCCTCCTGGAAGGACTTCTACGACGTCGCCAACTTCCCCGGCCGCCGCGCCCTGCGCAAGCATCCGTTCGACACCATCGAGCAGGCGCTGATGGCCGACGGCGTGCCGACGGGCGAGGTCTATCCCTGCGACCTCGACCGCGCCTTCAAGGCGCTGGACCGCATCAAGAAGGACGTCTCCGTCTTCTGGACCAGCGGCGCGCAGGTCGAACAGATGCTGCTGTCCGGTGAAGTCGACATGGTCCCGACCTGGGTGTCGCGTCCGCAGGCGGCCATCGCCGCCGGTGCGCCGGTCGGCATCGTCTGGGATCAGAACATCTGGGGCCTCGACAGCTGGGCGATCCTGGCCGGCACCCCCAATGCCGACGCCTGCCGCCAGTTCATCAAGTTCGCCTCCGACCCCAAGCGGCAGGCCGAGCTGGTGAAGTATTTCCCGGCCGGCGTCACCCAGCCCGACGCCTTCAAGCACATCGACGCCAAGATCGCCGCCGATTGCCCGACCTTCCCGGCCAACATCGAGCGCGGCGTGCAGATCAACGCCGACTACTGGCTGAAGAACCAGCAGAAGGGGCTGGAGCGCTACAACGCCTGGCTGCTGAGCTGAGGCGCGGCGGGGGGGGGGGGGCGCCCCCGGGCGGGCCCCCCCCCCCCCCCCCCCCCCCCCCCCCCCCCCGCCGTCCACACTCCCCCTTCGGCCCCACCCCCTTCGCGAGGAGGCGCGCATGTCTTCTTCCAGCCTTTCCGTCCAGGGCCTTGCCAAGCGCTACGGCGACTTCGTGGCGCTCGCCCCGACGGATCTCATCGTCGCCGACGGCGAATTCCTGACGCTGCTCGGCCCGTCCGGCTCCGGCAAGACGACGCTGCTCAGCCTGCTGGCCGGGCTGGTGCCGCCCGACGAGGGAAGCGTGCGCATCGGGTCGCAGGACGTCACCTACGCCCCGCCCTATGAGCGGGACATCGGCGTGGTGTTCCAGAACTACGCGCTGTTCCCCCACATGACGGTGGAGGAAAACATCGCCTTCCCGCTGAAGATGCGGAAGGTGGCGGCGGCCGAGGCCAAGCGGCGGGCGCGCGAGGCGCTGGAGATGGTGCATCTGCCGCACATCGCCGGCCGCTACCCGCGCGAGCTGTCGGGCGGCCAGCAGCAGCGCGTCGCACTCGCCCGCTGCATGGTCTACAAACCCTCGATCATCCTGATGGACGAGCCGCTGGGCGCGCTCGACAAGAAGCTGCGCGAGCATATGCAGCTGGAGATCAAGCGCCTGCACCGCGAGTTGGGAACGACGGTCGTCTACGTCACCCACGACCAGGAAGAGGCGATGACGATGTCCGACCGCATCTGCCTGATGAATGCCGGGCGGATCGAACAGCTGGGCACGCCGGCCGACCTGTATTTCCGTCCCCGCTCGCTGTTCGTCGCCGATTTCCTGGGCGAATCCAACATCCTGCCCGCTGCGCTCCGCAACCGCAGCGGCGACGAGGTCGAGGTCGGGCTGGGCAGGATGGGCGTTTCCGGCCGGGCGCTGGCCAACGGCAACGACCTGCCGCCGGGTGCCGAGGTGCGCGTCATGGTGCGGCCGCAGAACCTGACGGTCGTGCGCAACGCCGGAAACGCTCCCGACAGCCTGCAGGGGCGGGTGTCGGAGGTGATGGTCACCGGCAGCCTGACCAAGGTCTACATGCAGCCGCTCGACCGCGACCTGCCGCCGCTGGTCGCCGCCTTCCCCACCCGCAACGAGGCCGACGCGGTGCGCATCGATGACGTGCTGACGCTGTCCTGGAGCGGCCGCGACGCCGTGGTGATCGCCGAAGCGGCCCGTGCGGCCGGGACGGCGTGAGATGAGCGGACAGTCCATGACCATGACCCAAGCCGCAGGCGCCAAACGCCATTCGCCCCCTCCCGCCTGGCGCAAGCCGGTCCTGATGGGCGCCCCACTCGTCCTGCTGCTCGTCGCCTTCCTGGTCTTCCCGGTCGGGCAGCTGCTGGCGCTCAGCGTCTACAACGGGCAGGGCTTCACGCTGGCGCCCTATGCGCAGCTGTTCGCCTCCAGCCTCTACGTCACCGTCCTGTGGATCACGCTGAAGATCTCGCTGGCGACGACGCTGGTCTCCGTGGTGGCCGCCTATCCCATCGCCTACCTGATCTCCATCGCCAAGGGACCGGCGAAGAGCCGGCTGATCTTCTGGGTGCTGCTGTCCTTCTGGACCAGCTTCCTGGTGCGCGCCTTCGCCTGGGTCGTCATCCTCGGCCGCAACGGCGTGATCAACAGCACGCTGATGTCGCTGGGCATCATCGACACCCCGGCCGACCTGCTCTACGGCTTCGGCGCCGTGCTGGTCGGCATGGTGCACGCCATGCTGCCGCTGGCGGTGATGACCATGCTGGCGGTGATGGAGAACATCGACCGCACCCTGCCGCGCGCCGCCGGCACGCTGGGCGCCCGTCCCGGCACGGCCTTCTGGACCGTCTATTTCCCGCTGTCGCTGCCGGGCGTGGCCGCGTCGGCGATCATGGTCTTCGTGTCGGCCATCGGCTTCTTCATCGTGCCCGCCCTTCTGGGCGGCCGGAAGGAAACCATGATCACCCAGCTGATCATCGATCAGGTGCAGCAGACGCTGAACTGGGGTCTGGCCGGTGCCATCTCGGTCCTGCTGCTGACGGTCGTGCTGGTGGTCTTCGTGCTGTACGACCGCGTCTTCGGCTTCGCGTCGCTGACCGGTGAGAGCGCCGTGGTGCGCAACCGCGACACCGCCATGCGGCGGCTGGGCGGGCGCGTGCTGGGGGCGCTGGGGTCGGCCAGCGACGCGCTGATCGGCCTGATGCCGCGCCGCCACCCGATCCGCGGCCGGTCCGAGCGTCCGCTGGCGCTGACCGCCTTCGTCTGGCTGCTGCTGGTGCTGATCAGCCTGCCCGCCTTCCTGATGATCCCGCTGTCCTTCGGCAAGGGCGGACTCGCCTGGCCGCCGTCGGGCTTCACGCTGCAATGGTACCAACAGCTGCTGGACTCGCCGATCTGGATGCAGGCGCTGTGGCGCTCCATCGTCGTGGCCTTCGGCACCGGCCTGCTGTCGATGGCGATCGGCGTTCCCGCCGCCTTCCTGATGGTGCGCGGCCAGATGCGGGGCAAGGGCGCCATGCTGGCCTTCATCCTGTCGCCCATCGTCGTGCCGCGCATGATCATCGCCGTCGGCATGTTCTATGTCTTCGCCCAGATGGGTCTGGTCGGCACCGTCCTGGGGCTGGTCATCGGCCACACGGTAGTCGCCGTGCCCTATGTGGTGATGACGATGATGGCGGTGCTGCGCAACTACGACACCCGGCTCGACCTTGCGGCGCAGAGCCTGGGCGCCCGGCCGCTGGCGGCGCTGCGGCACGTCACCTTCCCGATCCTGGGGGCCGGCATGCTGTCGTCCTTCCTGTTCGCCTTCGCAACCTCCTTCGACGAGCTGACCATCTCCCTGTTCTCCTCGGGCGGGCTGAGCGCCACGCTGCCCAAGCAGTTCTGGGACGAGGTGACGCTGCAGGTCTCCCCCGTCATCGCGGCGGTGTCGACCGGGCTGCTGCTGTTCGTCGCGACCCTGATCTATGTCGCGGACCGGCTGCGGCGGCGCAGCCTCGCCAGTTGAGCCCGGTTCCCGAACCGCCTTTCACCACCCGCTTCTTCCAAGGACAAGACATGCTTGACGCCACGAAGCTTCGCGGCATTCTGCCCGCCACTCCGACCCCGGTGACAGCCGACGGCACCATCGACGTGGCGGCCTCCCAGGCGCTGTTCTCCTGGCTGTTCCGCCAGGGGATCGACGGGCTGGTCCCGCTCGGCGGCACCGGCGAATACGGCGCGCTGGCCAAGGACCAGCGCATCCGCTTCGCCGAGCTGTCGGTGGAGGCGATGGCTGGCGCTGGCGAGAAGCGCGGCCCGGTGATCGCCGGCGTGCTCGACACCGGCTATTACGACGCGCTGTCCGCTGGCCGCGATTTCGCGGCGGCGGGCGTGGACGGGCTGCTGGTGCTGACGCCCTACTACACCAACCCGACGCAGGCCGGCATCCGCGATTACTTCCTGCGCTACGCCGACGAATCGCCGGTGCCGATCCTGATCTACGAGATCCCCTACCGCACCCGCATCGCCATCGATCCGGAGATCCTGCACGAGCTGTCGCGGCACGAGCGGATCGTCGGCATGAAGGCCTGCAACACCGACATGTATCATTTCCTGCGCACGGTGGCGGGGGTCGACCCGTCCTTCGCGGTGCTGAGCGGCGAGGACACGCTGTTCCCGCTGCAGGTCGCGGCGGGCGCCAAGGGCGGCATCGTCGTGACGGCCAACCTGCTGCCGCGGGCGTGGCGGCTGATCCACGACCTCGCCTCCACCGGCAAGCTGGACAAGGCGCTGGAGATCCACCGCACGCTGATCCCGATGATGAACCTCGCCTTCGCCGAGACCAATCCCGGCCCGATGAAGTCGGTGATGGACCTGATCGGCGTGGACGCCCCGGCGATGCTGGCGCCGCTGCGCGAGCCGGCCGAGCCGCTGAAGCGGTCGCTGCGGCGCGAGCTGTCGCGCCTGCTCGTCACTTACGAGGGAATGCCGGCCGCCCAGCCGGTATGATGGGTTGCATCGCGCGGCGCGTGGCATTCGGTCCGCCGGATGCTATGCGTTGGCGCGGAGGCGCCGGGTGATGGCCCGGCCGGACGAAGAAGCCTTGGGGGATTGCCGATGACGCGGACAGCAGGACGGACGCCGAAGGCGGAAGGGGCCGTGACGGAAACAGGCACGAGTGCAACGGAGGCGGATTCGGACACGAAGAAGGCCGACCCGCGCGAGTCCTCGCTGTTCGTCGGCTCGACCGAGAAGACCTTCCAGATCCTCCACGCCTTCGACGGGCCGCACCGGCAGATGCCGCTGTCGGAGATCGCCAAGGCCGCCAACCTGGACCGCAGCGCCGCCCAGCGGCTGGTCTACACGCTGGAAGTGCTGGGCTATCTGCGCCGTGTCCACGGCACGCGCAACTATGCGCTGACACCGAAGCTGCTGCAGTTCTCCTACAACTACCTGCGCGCCAACGAGTTGATCGAGAAGGCCTTTCCCTATCTTCTCGACATCAGCCGCAGCGTCGGCGAGACCACCAACCTGCAGGAACTGGACGGCGCCGAGATCGTCTTCGTCGCCCGCTTCCCCGGCAAGCATCTGGTCAACATCGAGTTCATGGTCGGCAGCCGCCTGCCCGCCTATTACACGGCGTCCGGCACCGCCATCCTGTCGCGTCTGTCGGAGGAGGAACGGGAGGACATCCTGGCCCGCACCGACCTGCGCCCGCTGACCCCCTTCACCGTCTGCGATCCCGACCGGCTGCGCGCCCGCGTGCGCGAGGCCGGCGAGAAGGGCTATGCACTGCTGGTCAACGAGACGGTGATGGGCGACATCTCCGTCGGCGCCGCCATCACCGACGAGCATGGCCGCGCGGTGGCCGGCCTCAGCATCTCCGTCCCCGCCACGCGCTGGACGCCGGAGCAGGTCGAACAGGAACTCGCCCGCCATGTGCAGGTGGCCGCGGCCTCCATCTCCGTCCACAAATTCGGCAGCTATTCCCGATAGCGCCCCACCCCGCGGGAGGCGGTGACCCCATGGCGGCCCATAAGGCATGCCTGAACATCGACGAGTTGCGCCAGCGCGCCCGCCGCTTCCTGCCGCGCGGCCTGTTCGAATACATCGACCGCGGCACCGAGGATGAATCGGCCTTGCGCCGGCTGCGCGACAGCTTCGAGCAGGCCGAGCTGACACCGCGGGTGCTGGTCGATTGCGGCGAGCGCCACACCGGCGTGACGCTGTTCGGCCGCGAGCGCCCGCTGCCCTTCGTCATCGCGCCCACCGCCGCCGCCGGTCTGGTCCGCTATGACGGCGAGGTGCTGCTGGCACGGGCCGCCCGCGCGGCCGGCATTCCCTTCTGCGTCTCGACCCAGTCGATCACCAGCATCGAAGCGATTGCCGAGGCCGGGGCCGAGCTTTGGTTCCAGCTCTATGTCTGGCGCGACCGCAGCCTGACCCATGCCCTGCTGGACCGGGTCGCCGCCTGCGGCGTGGACACACTGATCCTGACGGTGGACACCGCCGTTTCACCGAAACGCGAGTATAACCGACACAACGGCTTCAATGTGCCGGTCACGCCGTCCCTGCGCGGCGCCCTTGACGTGGCGCGCCATCCGGCCTGGGCGGGCGGCGTGCTGCTGCGCCTGCTGGCCGACGGCGGCTGGCCGGGATATGCGCATTATCCGCCGCAGTTCCGCACCCGCATCACCGACGCCGCCGCGCACGATCCGATCCGGCTGTGCGACCGGGTCAGCTGGGACGATGTGGCGGAGCTGCGCCGCCGCTGGCCGGGGCGGATCATCCTCAAGGGCCTGCTGGCGCCGGGGGATGCGCTGCGCGCCTTGGAGGCCGGGGTCGAGGCCGTAGTGGCGTCGAACCATGGCGGACGCAACCTGGACTGCGCGCCCTCGCCGCTTGCGGTGTTGCCGCGGATCATGGACGCGGTCGGCGGCCGGATGACGGTGCTGGCCGACAGCGGCGTGCGGCGCGGCAGCGACGCCGCGAAACTCCTGGCGGCCGGCGCCGCGGCGGTGCTGCTCGGCCGGGCACCGCTGTTCGGACTCGCGGCAGGTGGACAGCCCGGGGCGGAACATGCGCTGACGATCCTGCAGGACGAACTCTCCCGCACCATGGCCCTGCTGGGCTGCCGGACGGTCGCGGAGTTGCGGGGACTCCCCTCTCCTCCCCGCTAATGCGCAAACTTCGTTTGCGCTGACGCGACAGGCGGACCATAGGTCCGCCGAAAGCGGGCGAAGGGGGATATTCCCAAGCTGTGATATTGTGTGTATCTGCCTGGGTCCGCTGCCGCGGCGGGCCAGAGTTTCCATCCGTCATGAGGAAAGATCGCACAATGTCGAACATCGCCCCGAAGACCGCCACCAACCCGAAGACGGCGATGGTCACCGGCGCCACGTCGGGATTCGGCGATGCCATCGCCCGGCGGCTGGTGGTGGAAGGCTGGCGGATCGTCGCCACCGGCCGGCGGCAGGATCGGCTGGACGCCCTGGTGGAGGCGCTGGGCGGACCGGCGGTCGTGCATCCGCTCTGCTTCGATATCCGGGACGAGGCGGCGACGCGCACCGCCCTGGAGTCCCTGCCGGCGACGTTCGCCGACATCTCGGTGCTGGTCAACAATGCCGGGCTGGCGCTGGGCACCGGTGCCGCGCAGGATTGCGACCTGGACCAGTGGCGCACGATGATCGACACCAACGTCACCGGGCTGGTGACCATCACCCGGCTGCTGCTGGACCGGCTGATCGCGCAGCGTGGGCTGATCGTCAACCTCGCCTCCGTCGCCTCCAGCTGGCCCTATCCCGGCGGCAACGTCTATGGCGGCACCAAGGCCTTCGTGAAGCAGTTCTCGCTCGGCCTGCGCTGCGACCTGTCGGCCCAGGGCGTGCGCGTCACCTCCATCGAGCCGGGCCTGTCGGAAAGCGAATTCACGCTGGTGCGCACCGGCGGCGACAAGGCGGCCTACGACGCGCTATATGCCGGGGCCAACCCGTTGCAGCCCGAGGACATCGCCGAGACGGTGCGCTGGGTGGTGTCGCTGCCGCCCCACGTCAACATCAACAGTGTGGAGATCATGCCGGTCAGCCAATCCTGGTCGCCCTTCAAGATCCACCGCGAAACGCCGGCCTGACGCGCACCCCGCCGCCTGTTCGCCGATTGAGACGAGCGCCGCAGGATTTGGGACCGGCGGCGCTCGTCTTTTTAGGTCCGCAGGTTCCGCTCACGGCATTTGCGGAAAAAATCCAACGAAGCCAGACACCTGTTGCGCCCGGCAAGAATCGGTGTTTATAGTGCGAACGATTCGCATTATCGATGCGAGTAATACGCATTCGCTAATTTAGCATCGACATCCGGACCGGCGTGGGGGGAACCGTGCCGGTCGCCGCTGTCGTGCTGAAGGCATCGTTTGGCAGGGGAGCCGACAGCATGAAACGAGTTCGCGGCAAGGCCGCCGTCCGCCACACCGCCCATCCGTGTGGCGACCGTTCAGCCGCGCCTGATACCCGCAAATCCGGCCTGCGTCCCGCCGCCGTCGCGGCCGGGCTGGCCGCTGCGGTCCTGGCGGGCGGTGCGTTCCTCGCGCCCGCGGCCCATGCCCAGGCGACGGCGGCCACCGTCAACGCCGACATTCCCGCCGGCCCGCTGGGCGAGGCGCTGAGCCGCTTCGCCGCGCAGGCGGGCGTCACGGTCCAGGCGGACCCGGCGGCGATCCGGGGCAAGAGCTCGCCCGGCCTGAAGGGCGCAACCACGGTGGAAGACGGCTTCCGCCGGCTGCTGGCGGGCAGTGGCTATGGGATCGCCCGCGTGGGATCGGGTTATGCCTTGGTCGCGCAGAGCGCGGCTGCTCCGGCGACCACCCCGACAGCGTCCTCGGACGGCACGACCCTGCCGGCCCTGCAGGTGACGGCCAACGGGATGATGCCCGGCGGATTGGCGCAGCCCTATGCCGGCGGGCAGGTGGCGCGCGGCGGATCGGTGGGCCTGCTGGGCAGCCGCGACGTCATGGACACGCCGTTCAGCACGGTCAACTACACCTCTGAACTGATCGAAAACCAGCAGGCGCGCACCGCGGCCGACACGCTGATCAACGACGCCTCCGTCCGGCTCACCACCGGCAGCAACGGCTTCGACGACACCTTCCAGATCCGCGGCTATGCGGTGGGAGCCGGCGATGTCGGATTCAACGGCATGTTCGGGCTGGTGTCGTCCAACCGCGTGCCGGCGCAGATCGTCGAGCGGATCGAGCTGCTGAAGGGTCCGGGCGCACTGGTAAACGGCATCGCCCCCGGCGGCAGCACCGGCGGCGGCATCAACATCCTGGCCAAGCGCGCCGGCGACGAGCCGCTCACCCGCGTCACCACCACCTACACCAGCGACGCCAATCTCGCCGCGCATGTGGATGTCGGCCGCCGGTTCGGCGAGAACAGGGAATGGGGCGTCCGCTTCAACGGCCTGATGCGCAACGGCGAGGCGTCGGTCGACGGCGGCAACCTGCGCTCGGGCCTGGGCGCCCTGGCGGTCGATTACCGCGGTGAGCGGCTGCGCTGGTCGATGGACGCCATCACCCAGCGCGACGACACCGACAATTTCCGTCCGCAGATCAGCATCCTTCCCACCACCACCGCCATCCCCTCCCCGCCCGACGCGCGCAGCAACTGGTATCCCGGCACCGTGCTGGTGCAGAAGGACGTCACCGTCGCCTCGAACATCGAGGTGGACGTGACCGACAGCCTGACCGCCTATGCCGGCATCGGCTACCGCAAGGGCGAGAACGACCAGACCTTCCCCAGTTCGACCACCGCGGTGAACGCGCTGGGCAACTTCACGGTCCGCAACGCCTATTACGATTCCTACTCCCGCACGGTCAGCGGCACCGCGGGCGTCCGCTGGCGCTTCGAGACCGGTCCGGTCCATCACTCGCTGAATGTCGGCTACAGCGGCTTCAAGCGCGACGAGGGCAACGCCTACATCCAGTCGGCCGGTTCCGCCCTGTCGAACATCTACAACCCGGTGCCGCTGCCGGCCGTCACCGCCGCCCGCACCTCGGCGCGCAAGTCGGCGGAAACCTCGCTGACCAGCTTCGCCGTGGCCGACACCCTGTCGGTGCTGGACGACCGGGTGATGCTGACGCTGGGCGCCCGCCGCCAGAAGGTGCATGTCGACAGCTTCAGCACCGCGACCGGCCTGCAGACCGGCACCTACGATGCCAGCGCGACCTCGCCGCTGGCCGGCTTGGTGGTCAAGCCGCTGTCCAACGTCTCGCTCTACGCCAACTATGCAGAGGGGCTGACGCGCGGCACCGTGGTCGGCGCCGGCTATGCCAACACCGGCGCGGTGCTGGCCCCCTACAAGTCCAAGCAGTATGAGGCCGGGGTCAAGGTCGATTGGGGTTCGGTCACCACCACGGCGGCGGTGTTCCAGCTGACCCGGCCGAACTCGATCCGCAACGCCGCCAACGAGCTTGCCTATGACGGCGAGCAGCGCAACCGCGGCCTGGAGCTGTCGGTCTATGGCGAAATCCTGCCCGGCCTGCGCGGCATGGCCAGCGCCTCCTTCATGGACCCGCAGCTGACGCGCACCGCCAACGCCGCGGTGCAGGGCAACGACGCCGCCGGCGTGCCGGACAAGACCTTCTCGGCCGGGCTGGATTGGGAAACGCCGTGGGTGCAGGGCCTCGCCCTCAACGGGCGGGTGATCTACACCTCCGGCTCCTACCTGACCGACGCCAACACCCAGCGCTTCGACGGCTGGACCCGCTTCGACATCGGCGCGCGCTATGCCACCACCATCGTCGGCACGCCGGTCACCTTCCGCGCCAATGTCGAAAACCTGTTCGACAAGGACTACTGGCTGACCACCGGCACCTACGTGACCGTCGGGGCGCCGCGCACGGTGCTGCTGTCCGCCTCCGCCGATTTCTGATCCTCCTCTCCCCGATCTAGTTGGATTAGCCATGAACAGACTGTCCATCGCCATCGTCGCCCTGCTGGGGCTCGCGGTGCCCGCCAACGCCCACCAGATCTGGATCGAGCAGCCCGACGGCCAGAACGCGGTGATCCGCTTCGGCGAGTTCGGCGAGAACCTGCGCGAGGCGTCGCCCGGCCTGCTCGACAAGTTCGTCAAGCCGGCCGGCACGCTGGTCTCCGCCAAGGGCGAACGGGCGTCGGAAGCGGCCAAGACCGCCACCGGCTTCACCCTGCCCTTCAAGGCCGGCGAGGGCGAGAGCATCGTCGCCGACGACCCGCTCTATCCGCTCTATCCCGGCAAGGAGAATGGGAAGGAGACCGCCAACTGGTATCACCCGTCGGCGCGCCTGATCACCGGCTTCACGGAACAGAAGCCGAAGCTGGCCCTGGACCTGGTGCCCGCTGGCCAGCCCGGCAGCTTCAAGCTGTTCTTCAAGGGCCAGCCCAAGGCGAAGACCAAGGTGTCGCTGGTGACCCAGTCCGGCTGGGCCAAGGAGGGCTACACCGACGAGCAGGGTCTCGTCAGCTTCGACCTGCCGTGGAAGGGCACCTATGTGGCGGAGGTCAGCCTCACCGACCCCACCCCCGGCGAGCGTCCGGGCACCAGCGGCACCGAGCGCTACGACGCCGTGAGCTACGCCACCACCGTGACCTACGTCCATGGCGACGGCCTGGCGCCGCTTCCCGCCGGTCCGGCGGCAGCGCCGCACCAATGACCCCGCTGGTCGACCGCGCCCGCCGCGTCGGGCCGCTCTGCTCGCGCATCGTCGCCGCGCTGTTCGGCGGCTATGCGCTGGCGGCGCTCGGCAGCGTGGCGGCGTTGGCATTGCCGATGAGCAAGCCGCAGGCGGTGCTCACCGGCATGCTGGCGAGCTTCGCCATCTATGCCGGCGCGGTGGTCTGGGTCTTCGCGGCGCGCAGCGCGCCGCGGGCCTGGGCCGGGCTGCTGGTGGCGGCGGTGCCGCTGGCAGCGGCGGCGTGGTCGGTCTGGTGAGGGGGAGAGGGCTCGTGAAGACGGATAAAGCGCAGCATCCCGCCGGCCGCGGCATCCGCCAGAGCATGTCGGGCCTGCACATCTGGGCCGGCCTGCTGATGGGCTGGATCCTCTACGCCATGTTCCTGACCGGGACGGTGTCCTACTTCAAGGACGAGCTGTCGCAATGGATGCGGCCGGAACTGGCGCATCAGGCAGAGCTGCCCGATCCGGCCCTGGTGGCCCAGCGCATCGCCGACGAGCTGGTCGCCAGCGTGCCCGGCAGCCCGCAATGGAGCATGCGCCTGCCGGACGCGCGCACCAACAGCGTCTACGCCTTCTGGCGCACGGCGCCGGGGGGAGCGGGCGCGGAGGGGGGCCGGCGCGCCTTCGGGGAGGCGAATTTCGATCCCGCCACCGGCGGCAAGGTCACCGCGCGCGACACGCTGGGCGGCGACTTCTTCTACCGCTTCCATTTCCAGTTCCACTACATGCCGGCGCTGTGGGGACGCTGGATCGCCGGGGCGGCGGCGATGTTCATGCTGGTCGCGATCGTCAGCGGCGTCATCACCCACAAGAAGATCTTCGTCGATTTCTTCACCTTCCGCGGCGGCAAGGGGCAGCGGTCGTGGCTCGACGCGCACAACGCGCTGTCGGTGTTCGGCCTGCCCTTCCATTTCATGATCACCTACACCGGGCTGGTCACGCTGATGGCGCTCTACATGCCCTGGGGCGAGCAGATGGCGATCAAAACGCAGGCCGAGCGCCAGCAGATGACCGCAGAACTGAACGCCTTCATCCAGCCCGGCAAGCCCAGCGGACAGGCGGTGCCGCTCGCCCCCGTCGCGGAGATGGTGCGCCACGCGCAGGAGCGCTGGGGCCATGACACTATCGGCCGGGTCACCGCCACCAATCCCGGCGATGCCACCGCCCGCGTGGCGGTGGCGCGCGGCGAATCCGGCCGCGTCTCCATGAGCCCGCAATACATGCTGTTCGAGGGCACGACCGGCCGGCTGCTGGAAGTCCGCGAGGGCGTCGGTTCGGCGGCCGAAACGCGCGGCGTGCTCTATGCCCTGCATCTGGGACGGTTCAGCGACGGCGTGACGCGCTGGCTCTATTTCCTCGTCAGCCTGATGGGCACGGCAATGGTCGGCACCGGGCTGGTGATGTGGACGGTGAAGCGCCGGCAGAAGCTGGCCGATCCCGAACGGCCCCATATCGGCTTCCGCATCGTGGAACCGCTGAACATCGCCGGCATCGCCGGGCTGTCGGTCGCCATGACGGCCTATCTGTGGGGCAACCGCCTGCTGCCGGCGGGCATGGCGGAGCGCGCGGCCTGGGAGATCCACCTGTTCTTCGCGGTCTGGGCGCTTACGCTGGGCCATGCCGTGCTGCGTCCGGCCAAGGCGGCCTGGATCGAGCAATTGTGGGCGGCGGCGGCGCTGCTGGCCCTGCTGCCGGTGCTGAACGCCGTCACGACCGACCGGCCGCTGTGGCACAGCCTGAGTCAGGGCGATTGGGTGTTCATCGGCACGGATTTGATGTGCTGGGCGCTGGCAGCGCTCCACGCCGTGCTGGCGGTCCGCACCGCCCGCCACCAGCCGAAGCTGCGGGCGGCAGGCGCGACGGGGCGGGTCGGCGTCATCGGCGGCGCGCTGGAGGAGGGGCGGTCATGATGCATTTGCTGTCTTTCACCCTGAGCCTCGCCGGCTTCGCGGCGCTGGCCCTGGCGATGGAGCGCCAGCAGCACGACCTGTTCGGGCGCCGGCTCCCACCCGCGGTCACGCGCGCCCTGCGCGTGACGGGAACCAGCGCCCTGCTGCTGGCGCTGGGGGTGCTGGTGAACTGGCAGGGCTGGGGGCTCGGCCTCGTCATGCTCAGCGGCCACACCAGCCTCGCCGCGGGCGTCGTGTTCTGCACGATCATCCGCCTCACCGGTGGCGGCGCGCCACCGCGGGCGGCTCAGTCGCGGCCCTTGCCGACCAAGAGCCGTTCCAGCCCATAGACGCGGTCGAGCACCAGCATGGCGGCGACCGTCAGGAAGATCAGCACCGCCGACACCGCGGCGACCAGCGGATCGATGTTGTCCTGGATGTAGAGGAACAGGCGCACCGGTAGGGTCGTGGTCTCCGGCGAGGCGATGAAGACGGTCATCGTCACCTCGTCGAAGCTGTTGATGAAGGCCAGCACCCAGCCGCTGGCGACACCCGGCAGGATCAGCGGCAGCGTCACCCGGCGGAAGCAGGTCCAGGAGGAGGCGCCGAGCGACGATGCCGCATTCTCCACCGCCCGGTCCATGCCGGTGGACGCCGCCAGGATCAGGCGCAGCGCGAAGGGCAGGATGATGATGACGTGGCTCAGCACCAGCCCGAGGAAGGTGCCGCCCAGCCCGATCATCGTGAAGAAGCGCAGGAAGGCGATGCCGAGAACGATGTGCGGCACCATCAGCGGCGACAGGAACAGCGCCTGGATCGCCTCGCGCCCGAAGAACTGGTGGCGGGCGATGGCGAGCGCGGCCGGCACCGCCACCAGGATCGCCAGGGTGGAGGACACCGCCCCCAGCAGCAGGCTGTCCTTGAAGGCGCGGATGAATTCCGGATTGTCGCCGATGGCTCGGAACCAGCGCAGCGACAGCCCCTCGGTCGGCAGCGACAGATAGCCCTGCGAAGTGAAGGCCACCGCGCAGACGATCAGGATCGGCGCCAGCAGGAAGCCCAGGAACAGGACGTGGAAGATCAGCGCGATCGGACCGTTGCGGTTCATTCGAACACCTGTTTGTAGCGACGTTCGACCAGCCGGTTGCAGCCGACGATGATGACGATGTTGGCGATCAGCAGCAGCACCGCCACCGTGGCGCCCAACGGCCAGTTCAGCGTGTTCAGGAACTCGTCATAGGCGAGCGTCGCCGCCACCTTCAGCCGCCGCCCGCCGATGATCGCCGGGGTGGCGAAGGCGCTGGCCGCCAGCGCGAAGACGATGATCGACCCCGACAGGATGCCCGGCACGATCTGCGGCAGCACCACCCGGCGCATCACCGTCAGCGGCCCGGCGCCCAGCGACAGCGCCGCGTTCTCCACCTGCGGGTCGAGCCGCTGGAGAGAGGCCCAGACCGACAGCACCATGAAGGGCACCAGCACATGGGTCAGCGCGATGATGACGCCGGTCTCGGTGTACATGAACTCGATCGGCGTCGCGATCAGCCCCAGTGCCATCAGCCCCTGGTTGACCAGACCCGTCGAGCCGAACAGCAGCGCCCAGCCCAACGTGCGCGACACCACCGAGATCAGCAGCGGCCCCAGCACGATCAGCAGGCACAGGCCCCGCCAGGGCGATTTCATCCGGCGCAGGATGTAGGCCTCCGGCGCGCCGAACACCGCGCAGAGGATCGTCACCGCCGCGGCGATGCGGAAGGTGCGCAGGAACACCTCGTGGAAATAGCTGTCGGCGATGATGTCGGCATAGTTGCCGAGCTGCCAGACATTCTCGATGCCGCCGTAGAAGCTGAAGCTGTTCAGCGACAGCAGGAAGGTCATCACCAGCGGCACCAGCAGCAGCACCGCGAACAATGCCAGGCCGGGGGCGCTCAGCAGATAGGGCGCCCAGGGGAAGCTGCGCGGACGGCGCGGCGGGGGCGCGTGGGTCGAGGGGTTTGCGGCGGACGTCTGGATCTGGGTATCGGTGGAGGCCGCCATGCTCATGCCGCCTCCCGGGAGAGAGAGGTCGTCTCCGGATCGGCCGGCATCACCGCCATGTCCTGCGGCCGCCAGCCGATCATCACCCGCTCGCGCTCCGCCGGCAGGGGAGACCCGTCATGCTGGCGGATCACCATCACACGGCCGGCGGCGGTCTCGATCTCGAACAGCCATTGCGTGCCCTGGAAGACGCGGGCCAGCACGGTACCGCTGAGGCCGCCGTCTTCGACGAAGCCGATCTTCTCCGGCCGCACGGCCAGTGCTCCCGGTCCCGCGGGAACCGGTTGCGACACCGGCCAGACGGAATCCGCCACGGTGATGACGGTGCTTCCCCCCGCCCCGCTGCCGACCATGCCCGGCAGCAGGTTGGTGCGGCCGAGGAAGTTGGCGACGAAGGCGTTGGCCGGGCGGTCATAGGCCTCCTGCGGGGAGGCGACCTGCTGGACGCGGCCCTTGTTCATCACCACGACACGGTCGGACAGGGCCATCGCCTCCGACTGGTCGTGGGTGACGAGGATCATGGTGGTGCCGACGGTGCGCTGGATGCGGCGCAACTCGATCTGCATCTCCTCGCGCATCTTGGCGTCCAGGTTCGACAGCGGTTCGTCGAGAAGCAGGAGGCTCGGCTTGATGACCAGGGCGCGCGCCAGCGCCACGCGCTGCTGCTGGCCGCCGGACATGCGGCGGGGGTGGCGGTCGCCATACTGCTCCAGCCCGACCAGCTTCAGCGCGTCGGCGACCATGCGGTCGCGGTCGGCGCGGTTGATCTTGCGCATCTCCAGCCCGAAGGCGACGTTTTCCGCCGCGGTCATGTGGGGGAACAGGGCGTAGCTCTGGAAGACGATGCCCAGCCCTCGCTCGTTCGGCTTCTTCGCCAGCAGGTCCTGGCCGTCCAGCATCACGCGGCCGCCATCGGCGTCGAGGAAGCCGGCGATCATCTGCAAGGTGGTGGTCTTGCCGCAGCCCGACGGCCCCAGCAGCGAAATCAGCTCGCCCTTCTCGACGGTCAGCGAGACGTGATCGACCGCCGTCCAGTTTCCGAAGCGCTTGGTCAGTTGGTCGAGAACCAGATAAGTCATGCCGTCGTCTCCCTCTCCCTTCGCCCTTGAAGCATCCACACCATAGCGCTTGCGAATGGCTGCAACCGTCGTGGGCGGATAGTCCTTCTCCTCCCTGCGGGAGAAGGGTTGGGTGAGGGGTGCAGCCGGCCGAAGGCCGGAGGGAATCCAGATTTGCTACCCCTCACCCCAACCCCTCTCCCGCATGGGGAGAGGGGCTCTGCTCCTCACATCCTCAGCGCTCGATCTCGCGGGTCCAGCGCTTGTTCCACTGCTCGCGGTTCTTGTTGATGGTGTCCCAATCCACCACCAGCAGCTTGCCGACCTGTTCCGGGCCATAGGGGATGCCGGCCTGCTTTTCGGCGGGCAGTTCGACAGTCTTGTTCACCGGACCGAAGCCGGCGTTGACCGCCAGCGCGGTCTGCGCCTCGACGCCCAGCATGTGCTGGATGAACTTCTGCGCCTCGGCCGCGTTCTTGCTGCCGGCGACCTGACAGGCGGCGGAGCCCAGCACGATGCCGCCTTCCTTCGGATAGACGAAGGTGGCGGGGAAGCCGGTGTCGGCCAGCGCCTTGGCCCGGCCCGAACCCCAGACGGCGATGACGGCCTGGTTGCTCTGGAACAGCTCGGTCATCTTGCCCGGCGACGGCTCGTAGGCCAGCACGTTGGGGTTGATCTTGTCCTTGAACTCTTTGAATCCCGGCTCGATGTTGGTCTCGCCGCCGCCGTTCAGGCGGGCCATCATCACCAGCGCGTGCAGGCCGTAGCTGTTGTTGATCGGCGGAACCACCAGCTTCTTCTTGTAGCGCGGATCCTCGATGTCCTTCCACGAGGTCGGGGCCGGGATCTTGTTCTCGTCGAAATAGGCCTTGTTGTAGAGGATGCCGGTGCCGACGGCGCCGAAGTTGATCGCCTTGCCCGACGGCATCTTCGCCAGATCATAGAGCTGGTCGTAGACCGGCGCCTTCTCCAGGTCGGCGCAGAAGTTCAACGCCACCGCCTGATACATCGGGCCGTCGTCGAGGATGACGACGTCGATCTGCTGGTTGCCCTTCTGGGCCTGCAGCTTGGCGAGGTTGTCGGTGGAGTTGCCGGCGACATACTCGACCTTCACGCCCATCGCCTTCTCGAAGGCCGGGATGATGTCCTTGCGCATGGTCTGCTCGAAGGAACCGCCATAGGCGGCGACATAGAGCGTCTTGTCCTGTGCCTCTGCCGTCTGGACCGCGGCCATGCCGCACCACAGGGCCGCCGTCGCCATCAACCCGCACATCATGGAGCGCATCGTCATTCTCCTCTTGAGCCTTGGTCCCTGTTCACGGTCGCTGTCCGCTGTTCTCGGGGGTTCATCTGGGCCTGATCTTCGGACCGCATCGCGACACGGATCCGGATCGCCGTTTTACCATCCCTTACCTTGCCGCCGCCGTTGTCGCAGGCTGTTTTTCGGGAAGGTCGCGGTCAGGACGCGGGTCAAGGGTGCTGGTGTGGTCACATAACCGTCAAATCGAATTCGCGCCATCATTCATCCGGAAATGTTATAATTCCGTGTTCCGAACGAGTTGAGGGCCGTTCTCGGTCCCACCCGATCCGATCAGGCTGTCGCGGAAGCGCGTGGCTTCCTCCATGAAGCCGTTGAGGAAGTCCTCGGCGATCATCGACAGCGGCACCTGGGCGGAGCGCAGGATGGCGATGTCGAAGCCGATGCGCGGTTCGAAGGCGCGGACGATCAGGCCGTGCGGGACATAATCCTGGGCGGTGAAGGGATCGACGACCGACACGCCGTAGCCGGCCGCCACCATGGCGCAGGCGTTCATGGTCAGCTGGGCCTCCACCCGCATCACCCGCGACACGTCATGGTCGGCGAAAACGGTGTCGATGCGGGAGCGCAGCAGGGCCGGCGGGGTGGTGGAGATGAAGCTCTCCCCTTCGAAATCCTTCGGAACCAGCACATCCTTTGCGGCCAGCGGATGGCCGGGCGGCAGGATGGCGACGGCCGGGATCCCGTGGATCTTCTCGGTCAGCACCGCCGCGTGGTCGATGGGGGTGTGTGCGAAGCCCAACTCGCACTGGCCGGTCGCCACCCAATCGAGGATAGTGGGCGAGGTGCTGCCGCGCAGCGCGATGTCCACCCGCGGCCGTTCGCTGAGGAAGCGCGCGACGTAGCGCGGCAGGAAGCCGACGCCCAGCGCCGGCATCGCCGCCACCCGCAACGCCCCGCTGCGCCGGGCCGTCAGGTCGCGCGCCGTCTGCTCGATCAGTTCCAGCCCGACGAAGGCGCGGTCGACCACCTGATACAGCGAGATCGCCTCGCTGGTCGGCGCGATGCGGGGGCCGCGCCGTTCGAACAGCGTCAGCTTCAGCGCATATTGCAGGTCGCTGATCAGGCGGCTGACCGCGGGTTGGGAGATGTTCAGCAGTTCGGCCGCCGCGGTGATGCCGCCGGTCACCATCACCGCGCGGAAGGCCTCGATCTGGCGTGGATTGATCATGGCGCCGGTCCTTTGCCGTCGGCCGACACATAACATTCAGTCATGAAACACCCCTTCGATCTGATTTGACAGTTATAAGTTGGCTGCCGATGCTGTCGCAAGGATCAAGGGAGCGGTTGGGTGTCGCCGGGCAGAATCCCGCGGCGCTCCGGCAAAGGAAACCCTGCTGTTTGCAATACATCCATGTGTAACGCTGGCAGATCCGGCGCGGTCTCAAAGATATACGGTGCATCGGCAAATATTCGGCACTGTATACGAGTGCCGAATGCCGCGATGCGCGCATCACGATAACGGCGGCGGCCGCTGCGCACGGGCACTGTGCGGCAGCGGCGGGAGTGGAGACGATGACGCAGCCCAGTCGGGGCGGAGAGTACGACGTCGCCGTGATCGGCGGCGGGCTGGTCGGATCGGCGCTGGCCTGGGGCCTCGCCCGGTCGGGCCAGAAGGTCACGATGCTGGACGAGGGCGACGTCGCCGTGCGCCCGTCGCGCGGGAACTTCGCCCTGGTCTGGGTGCAGGGCAAGGGTCTCGGTATGGCGGAATATGCCGGCTGGACCAAGCAGTCTTCCGACGACTGGAGCGGCTTCGCCGACCTGCTGCACCAGCAGACCGGGCTGGACGTCGCCTACCGGCGCCCCGGCGGCTTCATGCCGATGCTGTCGGAGGAGGAGTTGCAGGCCCGCGCCAACACCATGATGCGGCTGCACAACCAGCCCGACATGATCCCCTACCCCTACGAGGTGATGGACCGCGAGACGCTGCGCAAGGAGCTGCCCTTCATCGGGCCGGACGTGGTCGGCGGCACCTATTGCCCGCTGGACGGCCACTGCAACTCGCTGCGGCTGCTGCGCACCCTGCACAAGGGCATCGGCATGCTGGGCGTCGATTACCGGCCCAACCACCGGGTCGAGCGGATCGAGCATCGCGACGGCGGTTTCCGCATGAGCACCGCAGGCGGCGAAGTCCGCGCCGGCAAGATCGTGCTGGCCGCCGGCCACGACAGCGCGCGGCTGGCGCCGATGGTCGGGCTGTCGGCCCCCGTCCGCCCGCAGCGCGGCCATGTCATCGTCACCGAGAAGACCGCGCCCTTCCTGCACCACCCCACCGTCTATGTCCGCCAGACCGACGAAGGCGGGGTGATGATCGGCGACAGCTTCGAGGAAACCGGCTTCGATACCACGCTGCAGCCGGGCATTTCGTCGGCCATCGCAGAGCGCGCCATCCGCTTCTTCCCGCTGCTGGGCAAGCTGAACGTGGTGCGGAGCTGGGCGGCGCTGCGCGTGCTGACGCCGGACGGCTTCCCGATCTATGAGGAGTCGAAGACGGCCCCCGGCGCCTTCGTCGCCACCTGCCACAGCGGCGTGACCCTTGCCGCCAACCATGCGCTGACGCTGGCGCCGCTGATCGCGGCCGGCGGCCTCGGCGACCGATTTGCGCCCTTCAGCGCCCGGAGGTTCCATGTTCCGCAGGCTGCCTGAGATCGAGGCCACCAGCCAGACGGTCTCCTTCACCATCGACGGCCGTCCGGCCAGTGCGCGGGCCGGCGACAGCGTCGCCGCCGCCTTGCTGGCCAACGGCGTCACCGCCTGCCGCAACACGCCGGTCAGCGGTGCGGCGCGTGGCCCCTACTGCATGATGGGCGTCTGCTTCGACTGCCTCGTCACCATCGACGGGACCGGCAACCGCCAGGGCTGTCAGGTGCGCGTGGCGCCGGGCATGGCGGTGGAGACCCAGAACGGCAAGCGCGAGGTGGAGCGATGAGCGCATTTGACTTCGACATCGCCGTCGTCGGCGCCGGGCCGGCCGGCCTTGCTGCAGCGGCGCTCGCCGCGTCCAAGGGCGCGTCGGTGGTGCTGCTCGACGAGCAGACGGAACCCGGCGGTCAGATCTACCGCGCCGTCACCGAGACGCCGGTGCGCGACCGCAAGGTGCTCGGCCCGGATTACTGGCATGGCGCCGAGCTGCTGGGACCGTTGCGCGACAGCGGCGCCGTCCACTGGCCGGGCAGCACCGTCTGGAGCGTCGCCCGCCCGCGCGAGGACGCCGCCGACGGGTCCCGTCCCATCCAGATCGGGCTGTCGCGCAACGGCGCCGCGGCCATGCTGACCGTGCGCCACGTCATCCTGGCGACCGGTGCGCTGGAGCGTCCCTTCCCGATCCCCGGCTGGACCCTGCCGGGCGTGCTGGGCGCCGGCGCGGCGCAGGTGCTGCTGAAGACCTCAGGTCTCGTGCCATCGGGCGCCACGGTGATGGCGGGCAGCGGGCCGCTGCTGTGGCTGCTGGCCTGGCAGTATCTGCGGGCGGGCGCACGCATCGACGCCATCCTCGACACCACGCCGAAGGAGAACTGGCGCGCCGCCCTGCCGCTGCTGCCCGGCTTCCTGCGCTCGCCCTATCTCGGCAAGGGCATGAAGCTGATGCTGGAGGTGCGGCGCAAGCTGACCGTCATCGGCAACGTCACCGCGCTGCGCGCCGAAAGCGGCATCGGCGGCGGCGGCGTGCTGAAGAGTGTCGTCTACACCCGCAACGGCACCGAACACCGGCTGCCGGCCGACACGCTCCTGCTGCACCAGGGCGTCGTCCCCAACCTGAATCTCGCCAACGCCACCGGCTGCGCCCAGCGCTGGGACGAGCAGCAGCGCTGCTGGCGGCCGACCACCGACGAGTGGGGCGCGACCTCGGTCGAGGGCATCTCGCTGGCCGGCGACGGCGCCGGCATCGGCGGCGCCCGCGCGGCGGAAGAAGCCGGCCGTCTGGCCGCGCTCGACGCCCTGCACCGGCTGGGCCGCATCGGGCGGGAGCAGCGCGACCAGTCCGCCGCCCCCTTCCGCACCGCGCTGGACCGCGCGCTGACCGGCCGCGCCTTCCTCGACACGCTGTACACCCCGGCGGAGACGTTCCGCGTGCCGGCCGACGACACCATCGTCTGCCGCTGCGAGGAGATCACCGCAGGCGCGGTGCGGGAGGCGGTGCGGCTGGGCTGCTCAGGCCCCAACCAGGCCAAGAGCTTCCTGCGCTGCGGCATGGGACCGTGCCAGGGCCGGCTCTGCGGTCCGACGGTGACCGAGGTCATCGCGGCGGAGCGCGGCGTCTCCCCGGCGGAGGTCGGCTATTACCGCCTGCGCCCGCCGGTGAAGCCGATCACGCTGGCCGAACTGGCGGCCCTGCCGAAGACCGACGCCGACATCGACGCCGTGTTCAAGCACTGAGCGGAGCCGCCCGATGACCGCCACCGCCTTACCTCACCCCGATGTGATCGTCATCGGTGGCGGCCTGCACGGCTGCTCCGCCGCACTGCACCTGTCGATGCGCGGCGTGCGCGTGCTGGTGCTGGAGAAGGACCATGTCGCCCGCCACGCCTCCGGCGTCAATGCGGGCGGCGTGCGCCAGCTTGGCCGCCATGTCGCGGAGGTGCCGCTGTCCGTCGCCTCCATGGCGCTGTGGCACGGCATCCGGGATCTGGTGGACGACGATTGCGGCTTCGAAAGCCACGGCCAGATCAAGGTGGCGGAGACCGAGGGCGAGCTGGCGACGCTGAACGCCCGCGTCGCCGAGTTGAACCGGCTGGGCTTCACCCATGAGGAGATGATCGGCCGGGACGAGCTGCGGTCGCTGGTGCCGGCCATCGCCGATCACTGCGTCGGCGCGCTGGTGTCGCGCGGCGACGGGGCGGCGATCCCCTTCCGCACCACCTTCGCCTTCCGGCGCAAGGCCATCGCTCTGGGCGCCCGCTTCCAGGAGGGTGGCGCCGTGACGCGGCTGGCCCGCAAGGGCGGGCTGTGGAGCGTGGAGACGGCGGAGGGCGGCCGGTTCGAGGCGCCGGTGGTGGTGAACGCCGCCGGGGCCTGGGCCGACCGCATCGCCGCGCAGGTGGGGGAGCCGGTGCCGCTGGAGGCCATCGCGCCGATGCTGATGATCACCGCCCGCGTCGCTCCCTTCATCAAGCCGGTGGTCGGCGCCACCGGCCGCACGCTGTCCTTCAAGCAGTTCCCCAACGGCACCGTGCTGATCGGCGGCGGCCTGCTGGGCCGGGCGGTGCGCGACGAGAACCGGACGGAACTGGACTTCTCCCAGGTGTCGGTGAACGCCCGCACGGTGTGGGATCTGTTCCCGTCCATGCGCGGCGCCACCATCGTCCGCAGCTGGGCGGGGATCGAGGCGCGGATGCCGGACGACATCCCGGTCATCGGCCCCAGCGGCACCGAACCGGACCTCTACCATTCCTTCGGCTTCTCGGCGCACGGCTTCCAGCTTGGCCCCATCGTCGGGCGGATCACCGCCGACCTGATCACGGCCGGGTCCACCGACCTGCCCATCGACCCCTTCCGCATCGGCCGCTTCGCCGCCTGACCTTTGGAGCATCATCCCGTGACGATCCAGCGCTTCCACCCGACCCCGCGGCTCTGCGACATGGTGATCCACAAGGACACCGTCTATCTCGCCGGCCAGATCGTCGATGACGGATCGACCACCGTCGAGGCGCAGACCCGCGACGTGCTGCGCCAGATCGACGCCCTGCTGGCCGAAGCCGGGACGAGCAAGAGCAGCATCCTGACCGCAACGGTCTATCTCGCCGACATCGCTACCTTCCCCGAGATGAACGCCGCCTGGGACGCCTGGGTCGACAAGGCCAACCCGCCGGCCCGCGCGACCGTGGAAGCCAAGCTGGCCGACCCGTCGATCCTGGTCGAGATCGTCGTCGTCGCCGCGCGCTGATCCTCTCACCCCTTCCACCGTTGGAGCCTGCCATGAAGCGCCTCGTCACGGGCGTTGCCGCCCTTCTTCTGCTTGCGTCCGGCGGCATCGCCGCAGCGCAGGAGATCCGCATCGCCACCGAAGGCGCCTACCCGCCCTTCAACTTCACCCAGCCCGACGGCAAGGTGGCGGGGCTGGAGGTCGACCTCGCCAACGCGCTCTGCGAGCGGATGAAGCGCCCCTGCACCGTCGTGGCGCAGGAATGGGACGGCATCATTCCGGGGCTGCTGGCGAAGAAGTACGACGCCATCATGGCGACGATGAACATCACGCCGGAACGGGCGAAGGCCATCGGCTTCTCCACCCCCTACATGGTCGTGCCGGCCTATTTCGTGGCGCCTGTCAAGTCCGCCATCGACGGTTCGCCCGCCAGCCTGCGCGGAAAGACCATCGGCGCCCAGGTCTCCACCACCCATTCCCGCTATGTCGAGAAGCATCTCGGCAGCGAAGCCACGCTGAAGACCTACGACACCGCCTCCAACCTGCTGGCCGACCTGAAGGCCGGGCGGATCGACGCCGCCATCACCACCGGCGCCACCGCGTCCGACTGGGTGAAGGGCGATGGCGGCACGTCGGTCAAGCTGGTCGGCCAGCCGGTGATCGACGCCGAGGTGTTCGGCCCCGGCATCGGCGTCG
Source organism: Azospirillum sp. BE72 (assembly GCF_031455875.1). Taxonomy (NCBI): domain Bacteria; kingdom Pseudomonadati; phylum Pseudomonadota; class Alphaproteobacteria; order Rhodospirillales; family Azospirillaceae; genus Azospirillum; species Azospirillum sp. BE72. The sequence continues at coordinate 83,216 of NZ_JAVDTO010000004.1, read as the reverse complement.
GCCTGCGCAAGGAGGACGAGAGCCTGAAGCAGTCCTTCGACGAGGCGATCCGCGCGGTCGTGCAGGACGGCACGCTAGCGCGCATCGCCGCCCGCTACGTCGATTTCTCCATCACCCCCTGAGTTCTTTTCAAGCCAAGGAGCAGTTTCCAGTGATCAAGCGCATCGAGAAGACCAAGATCATGCACCGCGTCGTCGTCAACAACGGCACGGCCTATCTCGGCGGCATCATCGCCGACGACGTCAGCGTCGGCATGGGCGGCCAGGTCACGCAGATCTGCGGCAAGCTCGACCAGGTGCTGGCGATGGCCGGCAGCGACAAGACCAAGCTGCTGTCCGCCCAGCTGTTCATCACCGACATGAGCCTGAAGAACGAGATGAACGAGGCGTGGCTCGCCTGGCTCGACGGCAACGACCTGCCGGCCCGCGCCACCATCGGCGTCGCCGACCTGGGCGCGCCGGAGATCAAGATCGAGGTGGTGGTCACCGCCGCGGTCTGATTGCCGCGGTCTGATTGCCGCCGTCTGATTGCCGCATTCATGCCGTGACGCCCCGTGCCCGACGCGCGGGGCGTCACTGTTTTCGGAGCTATTGTTTCGGTGTCGGACGAAGCAGCGCGATCAGCAGCAGCCCGCCGACGATGAACCAGCCGATCACGATGAAGCCGTCGATGTAGGCCAGCACATAGGCCTGCTTGCGCACCGACGACGACAGCAGGGACAGCGCGCGCAACGACGCCTCCTCGTTTCCGGCGGAACGCGCGGCGATACCGGCGGCGGTGCCCGCCACCCGGCGGACGGTGTCGGGATCCCCCGCCACCACGTCCGAAACGAGGCGGAAGCTGTGGAACTGCTCGCGCATGCGGACGAAGGTCTGCATGAAGGCCGCGCCCAGCTCGCCGCCCAGCAGGCGCGATGTCTGCAAAAGCGCGCCCAGCGCCAGGATGTAGGCCGGATTCAGATTCTTGATGTTGAAATAGATCAGCGAGGTCATGGCGAAGGACTGGCCGAAGGCCTGCAGCATCTGCGACGGCAGGAAATCGGCGCCGACCCAGTCGGCCGTCAGCTGCGAGGCCAGCCAGCAGGCCAGACCCACCGCGGCGAAGCCGACCGCCATCAGCACGCGCGGATCGGCGTGGCGCAGCAGCGTGCCGACCAGCGGGGCCAGCAGGAACTGCGGCAGCGCGATCAGCAGCAGCGTGTCCCCCACCTCAAGCGCCCGGTAATTGTTCACCGTGATCAGGAATTGCGGGACGAGGAAGGCGGTCGACAGCATCACCAGCCGCAGCAGCACCAGCAGCAGGCACAGGAGCGGGATGTTGCCGCGGAACAGTGCGCTGAAGGTGATCCAGGGCTTGGGACAGGTCAGCTCCTGCACGATGAAGGCGACGACCAGCAGTCCGCCGGCCAGGAACAGCCCGGTTATGAGGCCGGAATTGAACCAGTCCAGCCGGTTGCCCTGGTCCAGCCCGGCATAGAGCAGGGCAAAGCCGAGGCTGGCATAGGCGATGCCCCACCAGTCCGCGCCCTTCAGGAGGTCGCGGCGCACCGGTTCGGCCGGCATGCCGAAATGGACGCAGAGCGCCATCAGCGGCGCCAGAATTGCGGTGTCCCAGAACAGCCAGCGCCAGTCGAGGTTCTCGATCACCCAGCCTTCGATGGAGGCGGAGAAGTTCAGCGACAGCTCCACGTTCATCGCATAGACGGCAATGCCGTAGACCAGATAGCGCGGCGGCAGGTTGCGGACGATGAAGCCGATGGTCAGCGGGATGAAGGTCCCCGACGACAGGCCGGCCAGCACCTGGAAGGTCAGGACGCCGGTCAGCGTGCCGGTCAGCGGCAGGGCCAGCGTCGCCAGCCCGTAGGTGACGGAGGAGACCAGCAGCACCCGCCGCGGTCCGAACACCACCCCCAGGAACGCTGCGGCCGGCGCCACCAGCATCTGCGCCACCGTGTAGGCGGTGGGGATCCACGACCCTTCGTCGAAGCCGGCGCCGATGGCGCCGCGGATGTCGGCAAGCCCGAAGGCGGTGACGCGCGCGGTCAGGGTGGAGATCAGCGCGCCCAGCAGCACGCCCAGCAGCCCGATGACGGGATGGTGGGTGATGGCCGGCGCCGCCTCCCGCCGCAGGAACGGCAGCGGAAAGCGGCCCGGCGGCCGGGCGCCGTCGAGGTCGGCGCTCACTTCGCGGTGTCCTTGCCGGTATCCCCTTCCGTGTCGATGGTCACCACCACCGACATGCCCGGCCGCAGCCGGTCGCGCAACGGGTTGGGATCGTCCAGCACGATCTTCACCGGGATGCGCTGGACGATCTTGGTGAAGTTGCCGGTGGCGTTGTCGGGCGGCAACAGGGCGAACTGGCTGCCGCTGGCCGGAGACTCGCCGGCGACCCGGCCGGTCAACGGCGTGTCGGGAAAGCTGTCGATCCGCACCGTCGCCGGCTGTCCGGGCCGGATGCGGGTCATCTGGGTTTCCTTGTAGTTGGCGATCACCCAGACCGACGGCAGCGGCACCAGCGTGATGATCTGGCTGCCCTGCGCGACATACTGGCCGGGGCGGACCTGCCGCTGGCCGACCATGCCGTCGGCCGGCGCGCGGATCGTCGTGCGGTCCAGCGTGATGCGGGCGAGATCGAGGTCGGCCTGCCGCTGCAGCCGGGTGGCCCGGGCCTGACGGATCTGCACGTCGATGCCGTCGAGCGCCGCCTTCTGCTGATCGACCAATGCCTGCCCGGCTTCAAGCGACGCCTGGGCGCGGCGGGAGGTCGCCTGGGCCTGCTGCAGCGCCTGCAGCGTGCCGGCCAGTCCCTGTTCGGTCAGGGAATGCTGGCGCGACTCCTCCAGCCGCGCCCGCCAGGCGTCGGCCTCCAGCCCATGGACGTTGGCCTCGGCCTGATCGACCAGGGCACGCTGGGTCCGTTTCTGGATATCGAACTGGGCGATGGCCGCGTCGGCCGCCGCCAGCGCCGCCTCCGCCTGCTCCACCCGCGCGCGGTAGTCGTCGTCGACGATGAACGCCACCGGATCGCCGATCCGCACCCGCTGGAAATCCCCCACCGGCATCTCGCGGACGATGCCCGATACCTGGGCCGACAGCGGCGTGATGTCGGATTGCAGATAGGCGTCGTTGGTGGACTGACTGGCGGCCGAAGCGACCCAGCGGTCCCAGCGCGTGGCGAAGACCACCACCAGCAGGACCGCCAGCCCCAGCACCGCCAGCCGCACCACCCACGGGCTCCAGGCCACCGGCGGCGGTGCCGCCGGGGGAAGTGGAGGCGGGGGTGGGGACGGCTGCTGGTCCGATCCCCGGGTTGGCGTGGCGGCATCGGTCATCCGGGACGCTCCATGGAAGGTTCCTTCCGAGCGACCCTACGCGATGATCCGTGAAATGACCTGCTGAACCAAGGTGTAGCCCCACTTGGGCCAGCAGCGACGAAGGAAGCGTGCCGGCCGTTCGCCTGCCCGCCCGCCTCTGGGTCAGATCACCATTTGACGGTGGCGTGGACGAGGAAGGAGCGTCCGGCCTCCAGGTAGCGGCGACGGTCGGTGGAGGTCTCTGCCACGCTCACCACGTTGATGTAGTTGTAGTATTCCTGGTTGAACAGGTTCTTGACGGAGGCGCCGAGCGACAGGTGGTCGGTCGGGTTCAGGTAGGCCGACAGATCGACGGTGGTGTAGGCCGGCGCCTTCAGATAGGTGGAACTGCTGACGTCGTCGGCCTTCTTGGCGAAGGCGTGGGTGGTGACGACCTCCGCCCCCCAGAAATTGTCCGGCGCGGTGTAGGACAGGCCGGCGTTCAGGGTAAGCGGCGCCACCTCGTCGATGGCGGTCTTGGCGTCGAGGTCGAAGCCGCGGGCGAAGGCCGCCGCGCCGAACAGCGACCAGCCCGGCCGGAAGCGCCATTCCCCCTTGCCCTCGACGCCGAAGATCTCGACCTTCGAGATGTTCTGCGACTGGTAGCGCAGCAGGCCGGCGCTGCTGCGGCCGACCGCCCGCTGGGCGATGAAGTTGCTGTAGCGGTTGTAGTAGCTGGACACCTGGAAGCTGGAGCCGTCGGCGTATTTGGCGCGGAAGCCGGCCTCGACCCCATTGCTGGTCTCCGGCTTCAGACTGGCGTTGGGCAGCACCTCGTAGCCGAAGGCCGGGTTGGAGAAGCCCAGGTTGGCGTCGTCATAGGGCGGCGCTCGGAAGCCGTGGGCATACTGGCCGAACAGCGAATATTCGCGGGTGAGGTCGTAGGTGACGCCGAATTTCGGCGACAGCGCCAGCTTGTCCAGCTTCGACGGGGTGGAGGACGGGTTGGAGGCGAGATAGGCCGCATCCAACTCCGGGTTCATCCGGTAATAGTCGAGGCGCAGTGCCGGCACCAGACGCAGCCGGTCGATGGTGATCTCGTCCTGCAGATAGCCGCCCAGCATCAGCGTGCTGGTGTTGGGGAAGGTGCGGCTGGGATAGGTGTCGCCGTTGTAGCTCTTGGCGCTGGCACCGGTCGCCGTGTTGGTCAGCGTCACGTCGCGCATGCGCTCGGTGCGGATGTGATCGACGCTGAAGCCGTAGGAGAGGCGGTTGGCCAGCCCGAACCAGCTGGTGTCGGTGCGCATGTTGACGCCGCCGCCGAAGATGCGCTGTTCGGATTCGTTGTTGGTCTCTTCGCGCAGGGTGGAGCGCGCCGGGAACAGCGTGTTGGTGGAGGTGGTGACGCCGGCGGTGCGGGTGCGGTTCTCCTGATGGTCGTAGCCGGTGGCGTAGAGCCGCCAGTCTAGATGGTCGATGAAGCCGATGGGGGCGTCGTGGGAATGCTCCAGCCCGATGCGCCAGCGCGTCGCCTCGTCGTCGCTGACCGAATTGGCGACGGTGCCGCGGGTGGTCCGCGGCGGGGCCATCGAGAAGATGTAGCTGGCGGCGGCACCGACGTCGTTGCGCAGGGTGGTGTCGGTGTCGCGGTGGAAATACTCGCCGGTCAGCGTCACCTTGTCGGGGCCGCGTTCCCACGCCAGCTTGGCCAGCGCGTTGTTGACCTGATAGTCCTGCGGGTTGCGGAAGCTCTTGTCCTTGGACTTGTACTCCTCGCCGTCGCGGTGGGTGAAGACGCCGAGGAGCGAGAACTCGCCCGCACGCATCGCCGCGGTGCCGGTTTCGGAGAAGGAGCTGTCGACGCTGTCGTAGGCACCCTTCAGCGAAGCGTAGAAATCCTTGCCGGGATAGAGGTAGTCGGCCGGATCCTTGGTGACGTAGCCGACGACGCCGCCCAGCGCGTCCGACCCGTAAAGCGCAGAGGATGGCCCGCGCACGATCTCCACCTGCTTGAGGGAATCGAGGTCCACCGCGTCGCGGCTGTAGCCGGCGGACGGACCGGCGGATTTGGGCGTTTCCGGCAGGCGGGTGCCGTCGATCAGCATCAGCACGCGGTTGTCGGTGATGCCGCGGATGGCGAAGCCGCCGGCACCGGCGCGGGCGGGCGAGTTGCTGACCGTCACACCCGGCTCGTAGCGAGTCAGATCCTGCAGGCGGTGCAGGCCGCGTGTCTCGATCTGCTCCTCCCCGACCACGAAGATGGTGGAGGTCGCCTCGTCCAGCCGCCGCTCCCCGCGCTCGCCATAGACGGTCACGGCGTCGAGCACGGTCGCAGGCTGGCCCGCCTGCGGAGCCGCCGCCGTCTGCACCGCCGTTTGGGCGAGCGCGGCACCGGCGCCGGCCAGGGTCAGTGCCGACGCCGACAGCCACAGCGCCCGGCGCAGCCGTCCAGGCCCTGCAATCCGCCGCGGAATGCTGGGGATTCCGGTCATCTCTGTCTCTCCTCGCTCTTTTTGGGGTCGCACCGGACCCGGCCGGCACGCTGATGTCGGAGTTTTGCTATTAATTATTATTCGCAACTGCTGGACGCAGAACGGGCATGCTGGCGCGCGTTCCGCCGGACTGCCACGTTTGCGGAGGGGATGCCGGCTTAGGCGGCAGGCAGGCAGAGCCGGTTGCGCAAGGCCAGGAAGCGGTCCACCTGATCGGCCAGAAGCTGGCGCTTCTCGTCGCGGCCGACGAAGATCTTGAACATCGCCTCGCCGTCGCCGTTGAAGAAGATCACGGCGCAGCTGTCACCGCTGCCCATGAAGGGACGGCGGACGAAGGCGAGGTCGGCGCAGCGGTCCAGACGGATGTGGCCGCCGATCGGGCTGCCGCCGGCCAGATTGTAGAAGCCGCGCCCGAACTGGCCGAGCGGCAGCGGTCCCTTGCATTCCAGCACCAGATCGGCGCTGTGGACCAGGAAGGTGATCGGCCCCCAACCGGCAATATCGGTCATCGCCGCCTCCGCCGCCGAACCGGGGGCGAAGCCGCGCATGGCCGCCGGCAGGCAATCGACGACGGTGCGCAGGCTGACGCCGGTCTCCGCCGCCACCGCCTCCAGCACCCCGCCGGGTTCGGCGAGAAGCCGGGCGCGCAGCGACTCCATGGCTGCATCCTGGCTGGCGGCGGGGGTGTTCTGTGCGGTCATGGCGTGTTCCGGATGGGCAGGACGGTGGGGGACAGGCGACTGTCCGGTGATATTTATGAGAATAATTCGCAGTCGCGTTTAAGCTCAACCGCGCTTCCCTTAACGCCGCTTAATGTGGCGGGGCCATCCGATCCATCTGGGCATGGCGGCCGATCCGGACGGAGACGCGGAGCCCCGGCGCGTTGTCGTCCAGCAGCAGCCCGCCGCCATGCAGCGTGGCGATGGCGCCGACGATGGACAGGCCGAGCCCGTAGCCCGGCACCCCGTTCTGCGGGTTGAGCCGGAAGAAGCGCTGGACCGCCAGCGCCCGCTGGCCAGGGACAAGGCCCGGCCCGCGGTCGGCAACGCACAGTTCCTCCCAGCCGTCGCGAATGCCGGCCGACAGCCGGATCTCCCGGCCTTGGGCCGCATATTTCAGGGCGTTGTCCACGAGGTTGGCGACGGCCTGGAACAGCAGGCTGCGGTCGCCGCGGATGCGCAGCCCCGGCTCGACCGCGACGGACAGCGCGACGCCCGCGTCGTCGGCCAGCGGCAGGTAGGATTCGCGGATCTCCTCCAGCAGCGATTCGGCGTCCAGCGGCTCCATGCTCAGGCTGCAGCGGGCGGTCTCGATCTCGCCCAACCGCATGATGGCGCGGAACAACTGCTGGATGCGCAGGGTCTCCTCGATGCCATCCTCCAGCGCGCGGCGGATCTCGGGGTCGGCGCAGTCCTCGGCGATGCCGGCCAGCCGGTTGTGCAGGTGGGTCAGCGGCGTGCGCAGCTCGTGCGCGATGCTGCTGGAGACGCTCGACACCTCCTCCACCAGCCGGTTGACGCGGTCGAGCGTGCGGTTGATCTCGCGGCCGAGGCCGGCGAACTCGTCGTCGGTGCGGCCGATGTCGATCCGGCGGTTGCGGTCGCCCCCGGCATAGGCGGCGAGCGCCTCGCTCATCGCGTCGACCCGGCGCAGCGTGCCGGAACTGAAATAGACGCCGAAGGTCAGGCTGGTCAGCAGGAACAGCAGCACGCCGACTCCGGCCGCCAGCGGCACCGCCCGCATCTGGCTCAGCATCGGCTGGATGTCGTAGGCGTTGATGAAGCGTCCGCCATCGGGCAGCGCCACCACCATCGCCTGCATCTTCCAGCCGTCGGTGGCGTCCTTGCCCCGGCGTTCGACCAGCCCGGTCGGGCAGGAGGCGAGACGGGCGGGATCGCAGGACAGGACGTCCAGCAGCCGGGCCGCCGTCGCGTCGTCGCCGTAGAGCAGCCGTCCCGATGCATCCAGCACCAGCCGCTTGCGCGCCGTCTCCGTTTCGAATTGGGCGCGGCGGCGCAGGTCGGCAGCGAGATCGAGGGCGTCGCCGAAGCGGCCGAGCTGGCGCTGGGTTGCGGTATCGCGCTCCAGCAGTTCGACCACATGGTCCTTGACCAGATCGGTCAGCAGGCTGCGGCTCCACAGCACCGCGCCGGAGGTGACGACGACGAAGACCGCGCCGATGGTCATGGTCTGGCGGAAGCTGCGGGTGTCGAGCAGCGGGCGGATGCGGGCGGGAAGCCGCTCAACCAAGCGCATAGCCGATGGCCCGCACGGTGCGCAGCAGGGGCGGATCGAAATCCTTGTCGATCTTGCTGCGCAGCTTGAAGACATGCACCTCCACCAGATTGGTCGGCGGGTTGAATCCGTAGCCCCAGGCCTTTTCCAGCAGCATGGTCCGGGTCACCGTCTGGCCCGGATTGCTCATCAGAATGTGCAGCAGGCGGAATTCCTTGTCGGTCAACTCGATCGGCACGCCCTGCCGGGTCACCCGCCGCTGGGCAACGTCCATCACCAGATCGCCGACCGTCAGCAGGTCGCCGGGAGCGGCCACCACCTGCCCGTGGCGGCGGGACAGATGCTCCAGCCGCACCAGCAGTTCGGCGAAGTCGAAGGGCTTGCCCAGGTAATCGTCGGCCCCGGCGCGCAGCCCGGCGACCCGGTCGGAGGTCTCGTCCAGCGCCGACAGCACCAGAACCGGCGGATGGCGCATGCCGTCCAGCCGCTTCAACACCTCCATGCCATCCAGCTTCGGCAACATGCGGTCGAGCACGACGACGTCGAACGCCTCTTCCGCCAGCAGGCGCAACGCCTCCTCGCCATCGCCGGAGAAGCGGCAGGAATGGCCGGAGCCGTTGAGCCTAGCCCCGATCCAATAGCTGACGGCCGCATCGTCCTCGACGACCAGAACGCGCAACGCCTCCTCCTTTCATAAGAAATGATATTAATAATCAGTCGCAAATCGGCTGTCCAGCCCGGATGGCGGCTGCCCTGTCGTGGCGAAGACGGCCCCCTGCCCGTCCGGCGCCGGCATCCGGACGAAGCGGGTGGCGAAGACCCGTTCCAGAACCGGTACCGGCAGGGCGGACATCGGGCCGCTCCAGGCCTCGCGCCCATCCGCCAGCACCAGCGCATTGTCGCAATAGCGGGCGGCCAGCGTCATGTCATGCAGCACCACGGCGCAGGCGCCGCCGGTCCGCTCCATCCAGTTCCGCGCCGCCCGCAGCAGGTGATGCTGGTGCGCCGGATCCAGGCTGGCGGTGGGCTCGTCGAGCAGCAGGCAAGGAGCCCCGTCCAGCCCGTCGCGGTGGAGCGCTCCGGCCGCGAGCTGCGCGAGTGCACGGGCGAAGGCGACACGCTGGCTTTCGCCTCCCGACAGCTGGGGCAGCAGGCGGTCGCGCAAGCCCTCGGCATCGGCGGCCCGCAGGCTTTCGGCGATCAGCCGCCGCCGCTCGGCGGCGCTGCAGGGGGCGGTTTCGACCGCCAGCATAATCGCCTCCTCCACCGAAAAGGCGAAGCCGGCGGCGGGATGCTGGCCGACCAGCGCCCGGTGGCGGGCGAGAAGCCGCGGCGGCATCTCGCGCAGGTCCCGGCCGTCGAGGCGCACGGCGCCGGCGGTCGGACGGCGCTCGCCCGACAACAGGGCCAGCAGGGTCGATTTGCCGGCGCCGTTGGGACCGAGAATCGCCAGCAAGCGGCCGGGGACCAGATGGACGGTCACGCCGTCGACCAGCCGGCGACCGCCCACGGCGAAGGAAACATCTTCGGCTTGCAGCAAGATGAGAAGCTCCTCAACCGAACGAGCGTCCGCCGCGGGCGCGCAGCAGCCACAGGAAGACGGGCGCGCCGACGGCTCCGAGCAGCAGCCCGACCGGCACGTCGGCCGGGGCGGCAATGCTGCGGGCGGCGGTGTCGGCCAGGATCAGCAGGGTCGCCGCCGCCAGGGCCGTCGCCGGCAGCAGCCTGCGGTGGACCGGACCCAGCCACAGGCGGATCATGTGCGGCACCACCAATCCGACGAAGCCGATCAAACCGGAGACGGCAACCGCCGCCCCCACCCCCAGCGCCACCAGCAGGACGGTGCGGACGGCGAAGCGGTGCGGCTCCAGGCCGAGCAGGAAGGCGTCGCGCTCGCCCAGCGCATAGAGGTCGAGCCGCCGGGCGTTGGCGAGCAGGCCGGCGGTCGCCGCCAGCATCAGGACCAGCGCCGGCCCGATCTGCGTCCAGCCGGCGCCGCCGAAGCCGCCCATCATCCAGAAGGTCATCTGCCGCAACGCCTGATCGTCGCCGAGATAGCTGCACAGGCCGATGCCGGCGGCGCCCAGCGCGTTGACGGCGATGCCGGCCAGCAGCATGTCGGTGGCCGAGCAGCGCCCGTCGCGCCGCGCCAGCGCCAGGATCAGGATCGTCGCGGCCAGCGCGCCCAGGAAGGCCGTCACCGGCAGCAGCGTGGACAGCGACAGGCCGCTGCGCGACAACCCCAGCCCGGCAACCCCCAGCATCATGGTGACCGACCCGGCGAACGCCGCGCCGCTCGACACCCCGACCAGACCGGGATCGGCCAGCGGGTTGCGGAAGATCGCCTGCAGCGAAGCCCCGGCGACGCCCAGCGTGACGCCGACCGCCGCCGCCAGCACGATGCGCGGCAGGCGCAGGGCATAGAGGACCGCGGCGTCGCGCGCGCCCAGCGGCTCGCCCGGCAAACCGATTGCCTGCGTCAGATGCGACAGCACCCGGTCGAGTGGCAGGGCGATGCTTCCGGTGGACAAAGCGATCATGACCGCGACCGCGAGCGCAACGCCCAGCAGCCCCAGGGCGGGCGCGAGGCGCGGCCGACGGGCGGCGGGCACTGCGGCGATGGACAGGCTGGCGCTGCCGCTCATGGCCCGGCCTTCCCGGTTTGCGCGCGCAGCAGCGCCTCGACCGCTTCCGGCGTGCGCGGTCCCAGCCCGACCAGAAGCGCGGCGTCGATCTGGACGACGCGGCGGTCCCGCGCCGCCGGGGTCATCGCCAGCTGCGGCAGGGAGAGCAGGCCGTCGAGCCCGCCGGACCGCTCCACCAGCGTCCGGCTGACCAGCAGGATCTGCGGCTCGGCCGCCAGGGCGGCTTCCGCCGACAGCGGCGGGAAGTCGCGGTCGCTGTCGATGGCGTTGCGTCCGCCGGCCAGCGCGATCAGGGCATCCGGCACGGTGCCGGGCCCGGCCGCCATCATGCCGCCGGGACCGCCGCCGACCAGACAGAGGATGCGCGCGCCCGCCTTGCCGGAACCGGCGGCCTGCTGCGCCTCGGCCGACAGAGCAGACAGCCGGCCGGTCAGTTCGGCGGCGAGGCGCCGGCCCTCCTCCTCACGGCCCAGGGCACGGGCGATGGCGGCGATCTTGGCGGTCAGCCCGGCCGGGTTGGAGGTCTCCGGCACCATCTCCACCGTCACGCCCATGGCGCGAAGCTGGTCGAAGGCGGTCTGCGGCCCGGCCCCCTCGACGGCCAGCACATGGGTGGGGGTGAGCGACATCAGCCCCTCCGCCGACAGGGTACGCATGTAGCCGACATCGGGCTTCGCCGCCGCCGCGGCCGGCTGGCGGCTGACCGTGTCGCGCCCGACCACCGCATCGCCGGCCCCCAGCGCGAAGGCCAGTTCGGTCACAGGCGCCCCGATTGTGACGAGGCGCATCTGCGCCATTCCCTCTGCCGCCCCGGCGGCCGGCGCCGTCAAGCAGGCGGCAATGCCAATGGCGAGGGCGGCAAAGAGGCGGCGGGGTATTGTGCGCATCATCACGGGCTCCCGCATCTCAGGAGACGCCCGGCAGGTCGGGCATAGACCGGGCCAGCATTCGCCATTCCGTCCGTTCCGGCTTGTCCTCGTCGCGCTGGCCGCAGAGGATGGCGCAGTTCTCCCCTTGCGCGTTGTAGAGTTCGACGGTGGTGATGCCGCCCTTGTCGGTCGGCTTGAACACCACCCAGGCGCTGGACAGGCGCGCCATGTCGCAGTGCAGGCGGAAGGCGGGATCGTCGATGCCGAGCAGAGCACCGTCCGTCCGCAGCGTGGCGATTGTGCCCGTGTGGATCTGGATGCAGCCGGCATTGCCGACGAAGATCATGATCTCCATCCGGTCGTCGCGGGCGGACTCCAGAAGCCCGGTCACCGCGGCCAGCGGAATTTCGCGGGCGAAGTCGCCGCCGGCCAGACGCATGGCGTCGAGACGGGCCACGCCGAACCGCTTCAGCATCCCGTGGAATTCGTGGACGTCGGCCATCGCCGCCCAGGCGGCACGCAGACCGGCAACGTCGATGTCGGCCGGGACGGTGGCGACCGTCTGGACCGGCGGCTCGCCGCTTTCGACCTCGTCGGCCAAGTCGCCATCCGCCCGGTGCTCGTCCAGGAGAGTATCCCATGCCGCGGCGTCGGTTTCCGCCGTGCGATGGATGGCGTGGACCAGATGGCCGGCAGCATTGCGGATCAGGATGGCGCCGGCGGCCGGATCGTAAGCGGTCCGGCGCCAGTGACGGGGGAAGATCCGCAGATCGACGTCGCGGTTCAGCACGATGATGGCATGGCCGTTGCCGGACACATTGCCGAAGCGGCCGACCTTCTCATGGGTGATGGCGCTGTTGGCGGTGACGACCCGGACCGGACCGAGGACGTCGAGGCGCGGCAGCACCGCCGGCCAGTCCACCTCCAGCCGCAGATGGCCGGTCGCGGTGTCGGTGACGGTGGGCGCCTCGATGGAAGGCAGGGAGGTGTCGGGCATCGGGGAAAATCCTCAAGAGGGCTGGCGCGGCGCCGGCCGGTGACGTTTCCCAGATGATTATGATAGTCATTATCATTGACAAGGCGGGGTTCATTAACCCGCATTAATTCCGGTTCCAAGCTGTTTACGCCGATGGCGGTGAAAGCCGGACAGGTCCGTGATTTTCCAGCCTGATCCGTTTGCGGTACACACAAAGCACAATTGATATGTGCTAAATAGGTATTGGATTCCCTTGTTAGGGAATATTCTTTCCTGTAGCGTGACGGCAACCGTCCAGCGCAAAACTGCGTCCAAGGTGGCGGACCAACCCAAGATCCACTCCCTAAACACCGGGCATCAACCGATGAATTGGCTGAAATCGCTTCTCGTCGCCGGCCTTCTGCAGGTCGCCGCCGTCTCCGCCGCCCAAGCCCAGAGCGACCTCGACCGCATCAAGGCGGACGGCGTGATGAAGATCGGGACCGAGGGCACCTATGCCCCCTTCACCTATCATGACGCGTCGGGCGCGCTCGTCGGCTTCGACGTCGAGATCGGGCGCGAGGTTGCCAAGCGCATCGGCGTGAAGGCGGAGTTCCTGGAAGGCAAATGGGACGGCCTGATCGCCGGCCTGGACGCCCGCCGCTACGACGCCGTGATCAATCAGGTCGGCATCACGGAGGCGCGCAAGGCCAAATACGACTTCTCCGACCCCTACATCACCAGCCGCGCGGTGCTGATCGTGCGGGGCGACAATGACGCCATCAAGAGCTTCAACGACCTGAAGGGCAGGAAATCGGCGCAGTCGCTGACCAGCAACTTCGGCAAGCTGGCCGAGGCGTCGGGCGCGCAGCTGGTCGGCACCGACGGCTTCGACCAGTCGATCCAGCTGGTCCTGAACGGCCGGGCCGACGCGACGGTCAACGACAGCCTGTCCTTCCTGGACTTCAAGAAGCAGAAGCCGAACGCCAACGTGAAGATCGCCGCGACCCAGGACAATGCCGACCAGTCCGGCATCATCGTCCGCAAGGGCGAGGCGAAGCTGGTCGCCGCCATCAACGAGGCGCTTGCCGCGATGAAGGCCGACGGCACCTACACCACGATCTCGCAGAAGTATTTCGGCGCCGACGTTTCCAAGTAACCGCCGGCCAAGCACCGGACAGTCCTCAATGCCCCCTGCCCCATCCGGGCCGGGGGCATTGTCGTTCCTTCACCACGAGAGGCACCTTCCCCCTTGCTGCACTGGCTTACCCTGATGGCGGACTCGCTTCCGTCGCTGCTGTGGGCGGCACTGGTCTTCACCGTGCCGCTGACGCTGGCCTCCTTCGCGCTGGGCCTGACGGTCGGGCTGGTGGCGGCGGTGGTCCGGCTGTTCGGACCGGCGCCGCTGGCCGCCATCGTCCGCTTCTATGTCTGGATCATCCGCGGCACGCCGCTGCTGGTGCAGCTGTTCCTGATCTTCTACGGCCTGCCCAGCGCCGGCATCGTGCTGGATGCCTTCCCGGCGGCGCTGATCGGCTTCACGCTGAATGTCGGCGCCTACACCTCCGAGATCATCCGCGCCGTCATCGGATCGGTGCCGAAGGGGCAGTGGGAGGCCGCCTATTCCATCGGCATGAGCTGGTCGCAGGCGATGCGCCGCACCATCCTGCCGCAGGCCGCCCGCGTCGCGGTGCCGCCGCTGTCCAACACCTTCATCTCGCTGGTCAAGGACACCTCGCTCGCCGCCGCCATCACGGTGCCGGAGCTGTTCCAGGCGGCGCAGCGCATCGTCGCCACCAGCTACGAGCCGTTGATCCTCTATGTTGAAGTGGCCCTGATCTATCTGGCGCTGAGTTCCATCCTGTCGGCGCTGCAGGTCCGGCTGGAACGCCGGTTCGGCCAGTATGGCGGTTTCCTGGAGGCGAAGTCGTGATCCGGCTGTCGAACATCGAAAAGCGCTTCGGCGAGCTGACCGTGCTGAAGGGCGTATCCGTGACTGTGGCGGAAGGGCGCGTCACCGCCCTGATCGGCCCGTCCGGCGGCGGCAAGAGCACGCTTCTGCGCTGCATCAACCTGCTGGAAATCCCGACCTCCGGAACCGTGCGCATCGGCGAGGAGGAGCTGACATTCCAGCACGGCGGCAAGCCGGCCTGGAAGGACATCCAGCGGCTGCGCGGCCAGACCGGCATGGTGTTCCAGAACTTCCAGCTCTTCCCCCACCGCACGGCGGTGGAGAATGTGATGGAAGGGCTGGTGACCGTGCAGAAATGGCCGACGGAAAAGGCGCGCGAACGCGCGATGGCCTTGCTGCACAAGGTCGGCATGGCCCACAAGGCCGATGCGTGGCCGGCGACCCTGTCGGGCGGCCAGCAGCAGCGCGTCGCCATCGCCCGCGCGCTGGCCCCGTCGCCCCGCGTGCTGCTGTGTGACGAGCCGACCTCCGCGCTGGACCCCGAACTGTCGGGGGAGGTGGTGGAGGTGCTGGGCACGCTGGCGGCGGAGGGCACCACCATGGTGATGGCCACCCACGACCTGCGCCTCGCCTCGCGCATCGCGCACGAGGTGGTGTTCCTCGACGGTGGCGAGGTGGTGGAGACCGGCCCCTCGCGCGAGCTGTTCACCCACCCCAAGCGCGAGCGCACCCAGCGCTTCATCGCCACCCTGACCCAGCAGGGGCAACAGGGCGAAGGCGTGTGAAAACGCGGCGGGGCCGCCGGACGCGGGGTTGTCACCCCGGCCCGACGGCCCCCGACGGTCACGTAGGACTGCGCTTGCGGTTTACTCGGCGGCCGTCTTCGTCTGGCCGACCACGCTCAACGCCGCCGGGCTCCGGTCGCTTTCCGGCTCGGCATAGGCGCGGCCATAGTAGCTGTCGATGAGCAGCTGCCTGATCTCGGCGACCAGCGGATAGCGCGGGTTGGCGCCGGTGCACTGGTCGTCGAAGGCGGCCTCGGCAATCGCATCGACCCGCGCCAGGAACGCCGCCTCCGGCACCCCCGCCGCCTGGATCGAGGCCGGGATCTCCAAAGCCTGCTTCAGATCCTCGACCCAGCCGATCAGCTTCTCCACCCGCTCATGGTCGCGGCTGCCGCCCAGGTCCAGATGCCGGGCGATCTGCGCATAGCGCGCCACGCCCTTCGGCCGGTCATACTGGCTGAACGCCGTCTGCTTGGTCGGGATGTCCGCCGCGTTGTAGCGGATCACGTTGGCGATCAGCAGCGCGTTGGCGATGCCGTGCGGAATGTGGAACTCCGCCCCCAGCTTGTGCGCCATCGAATGGCACACCCCCAGGAACGCGTTGGCAAAGGCGATGCCGGCCAGCGTCGCCGCGTTGTGAACCAGTTCCCGCGCCTTCGGGTCCTTCGACCCGTTGCGGTAGGCGGACGGCAGGTTCTCCTTCAACAGCTTCAGCGCCTGCAGAGCCTGACCGTCGGTATACTCGTTCGCCACCACCGAGACATAGGCCTCCAGCGCGTGCGTCACCGCGTCGATGCCGCCCGCCGCGGTCAGCCCCTTGGGCATGTCCATGACGAGGTTGGCGTCGATGATCGCCAGCGTCGGCGTCAGTTCGTAGTCGGCGATAGGATACTTGGTCCCGGTGCGCTCGTCGGTCACCACGGCAAACGGCGTCACTTCCGATCCCGTGCCCGAGGTGGTCGGCACCGCCACCAGCTGCGCCTTCACGCCGAGCTTGGGGAAGGTGTAGATGCGCTTGCGGATGTCCATGAAGCGTAGCGCCAGATCCTCGAAGGCCACGTCGGGCGCCTCGTACATCACCCAGATGATCTTGGCCGCATCCATCGGCGAGCCGCCGCCCAGCGCCAGGATCACGTCGGGCTGGAAGGCGTTCGCCAGCGCGACGCCCTTGCGCACCACCGCCAGCGTCGGGTCGGCGCTGACCTCGAAGAAGGTCTCCACCTCCAGCCCCAGCGACTTCAGGACGCGGACGCTGTCGGCGATATGGCCGTTCTCGAACAGGAAGCGGTCGGTGACGATCAGGCAGCGCTTCTTGCCGCGCAGCTCCTCAAGGGCGAAGGGCAGACAGCCGCGGCGGAAGTAGATCGACTTGGGCAGCTTGTGCCACAGCATGTTCTCCGCCCTCTTCGCCACCGTCTTCTTGTTGATCAGGTGCTGCGGCCCGACATTCTCGGAGATCGAGTTACCGCCCCACGACCCGCAGCCCAGCGTCAGCGACGGGGCGAGGCGGAAGTTGTAGAGGTCGCCGATGCCGCCATGGGAGGACGGCGTGTTGATCAGGATGCGGGCGGTCTTCATCTTGTCGCCGAAATGGCGGATGCGCTCGGCCTGCTGGTCCTGATCGGTGTAGAGCGCCGAGGTGTGGCCGATGCCGCCCAGCGCCACCAGCGCGGCGGCCTTGTCGCAGGCCTCGGCGAAGTCCTTGGCGCGGTAGAGTGCCAGGGTGGGGGAGAGCTTCTCGTGGGCGAAGGGTTCGCTGTCGTCGACGTCCGAAACCTCGGCGATCAGCACCTTGGTGGCGTGCGGGACGGTCAGGCCGGCCATGGCGGCGATGGCATGGGCGGGCTGGCCGACGATGTCGGCATTGAGGTGGCCGTCAGTCAGCAGGACCTTGCGCACGGCATCGGCCTCGCGGGCCGACAGGATGTAGCCGCCGTGATGGGCGAAGCGGTCGCGCACCGCGTCATAGACGGCATCGACCACCACCGCCGACTGTTCGGACGCGCAGACCACGCCGTTGTCGAAGGTCTTGGACATCAGGATGGAGGCGACGGCGCGCTTGATGTCGGCGAACTCGTCGATGACGGCGGGGGTGTTGCCGGCGCCGACGCCGATGGCGGGCTTGCCCGACGAGTAGGCGGCCTTGACCATGCCCGGCCCGCCGGTGGCGAGGATCAGGTTGATGTCGGGATGGTGCATGACGGCGTTGGAGAGCTCCAGCGAGGGCTCGTCGATCCAGCCGATGATGTCGTCGGGGGCGCCGGCCTCGACCGCGGCGGCGAGCACCAGGCGGGCGGCCTCGCAGGTCGATTTGCGGGCGCGGGGATGGGGGGAGAGGACCAGCCCGTTGCGGGTCTTCAGCGCGATCAGCGCCTTGAAGATGGCGGTGGAGGTCGGGTTGGTGGTGGGGACGATGCCGCAGATCAGGCCGACCGGCTCGGCGATGGTGAGGATGCCGGCGTCATGGTCTTCGGAGAGGACGCCGCAGGTCTTGTCGTCCTTGTACTTGTTGTAGATGTATTCGGCGGCGAAGTGGTTCTTGATGACCTTGTCCTCCATCACGCCCATGCCGGTCTCCGCCACTGCCATCTTGGCGAGCGGGATGCGGGCGTCGGCGGCGGCAAGCGCCGCGCTGCGGAAGATCAGGTCGACCTTCTCCTGCGGATACTCGGCGAAGCGCGCTTGCGCCGCCTTCACGCGCGAGATCAGGGCGTTCAGGTCGGAGAGGGTCGTGACGGTCATGGTCATAATCCACTTGCTGTCCGCGAGGAACGCCGTGACGCCGTCGCGGTGGTGAGTTCGGGATTGCGCCGTTTGGGCGCGCCGCTGCGCTGTTCGGGCAGGTCGCTGCGCTCCGGGACGCTGAAGCGCCCGGTGCACGGCCAAGGTCTTGAAAAAAGCGGTAGGGGTCAGAAGCCGCCGGCGAGGTCGGCCAGGGCGTCGCGGTCGAGCAGTTCCAGCTTGCCGCCGACGAGGATGCGGATCAGGCGGGTCGACTTCAGCTTGGTCAGGGTACGCGACACGGTCTCGGTGGTCAGGCCCAGATGGTCGGCGATGTCGCTGCGGCCCATCGGCAGGTCGATGGTCTGTTCGCCACCCTTGCGGTCGCTGAGGCGCAGCAGGAAGGTGGCGACCTTCTCGGCGGCGGACTTGCGGCCCAGCAGCACCATCTGGTCCTGCGCCGCGATCAGTTCCGAGGTGGTCGCCGACAGAAGCTTGCGGGCGAAGGCTGGCTGCGCGTCCATCAGGGCGTCCAGTTCCAGCCGCGGGATGCGCTGGATGGTGGTCGCCGTGACGGTTTCGGCGGTGTAGAGATACTGGGCGGCGAAGGCCAGCCCCATCATGTCGCCGGCCTGCAGGAAGCCGATGATCTGGCGCCGGCCGTCGGGGAGCATCTTGTAGAGGCGGACCATGCCGCTCATCACCCGGAACACCGAGCCGGCCGCATCGCCTTCGCTGAACACCGTGGTCTCGCGCTCGTAGACCTTGGAGTGACCCAGGCTGGCGAGCGGGTCGGCGGGGTTGCGCGGCTGAATGGCGGCGCCCATGCCGGACGCGGGGGAAATCGCCAGGGCGGAGACCAGATAACCAGGAACGGCGCGGTTGGCGTGGGCGGCAATGGCGGCGTGCGTGGACATGGTGGCCTCGACCTTTTCGGTGCGGTGCGCTCCGGTTCGTTCCGGGGTGCATCTGATGGCCCGAAGCTATCGATCCGCCGCCGTCCTGTGCAGTTCGGTGATGTACCTAAGGAAGTTTGCGTACGTAAGTGTACCTACGTAGCGGGCCGTATCCGATCAGGCGGCGGCGGCCGGCGACGGCATCAGACCGTTCAGCATGTCGATCAGCTGGTCCTCGTCGAACGGCTTCTCCAGCACGGCGACCACACCGGCCTCCTTGGCGCGGGCGAAGGTCGCGGGGTCGCCGCGCCCGGACACCATGATGACCGGCATGCCGTGCAGATCACCGCGATGGCGCTCCAGGAACTCCAGCCCGCTCATCACCGGCATGTGCAGGTCGAGAACCAGGCAACCCTGCGGATTGCCGTCGAAACCGTCGAGGAATTCCCGGCAGGACGAGAAGTCCCGCACGTCGAAGGAGAACGCTTCAAGCAGGGCCTTCAGGGAGTCGCGGACCGGCTCGTCGTCGTCGACGATGTGGACGATTCCGGCACCCGGCATTCCACCCGGTCCGTTGCCCGGCTTGTTGCCCAGGTGATCCATGACAGCCTCCGAACTTCCATGCAGACATGACGGCGCCGAGGGTGCGGCGCGTCATGAAAGATAAAAGTCCGGGGAGGACGCCGATATACGGACCATTGCGTATGCGGCACTGTTTTGATGCAGATCACCCGCCGCCGGGGACCACGCCGGCGGCGATCGCCATACGCACCAGGGTCGGCAGGCTGTCGGCGCGCATCTTCTCCATCACGCGCGCGCGGTGGATCTCCACGGTGCGCGGGCTGATCGACAGTTCGAAGGCGATGACCTTGTTCGACTTGCCGGCCACCAGCCAGCGCAGCACGTCCAGTTCCCGCGGCGTCAGGACGGCGAGGCGGTCCAGAATCTCCGGCGGGGCGGCGGGCGGTGATGCCGGCTGTTCCGAGACTGCGGCCGGCGGGGCGGCATCTGCGGTCCGGCTGTCCGCCGCGCGGGCAAGGGCAAGGGCGGAGCGCACGGCAATGAGCAGCGCCTCCTCCTCGAACGGCTTCTCGACGAAATCGACCGCCCCCGCCTTCATCGCGCGCACGGCGAGCGGCACGTCGCCATGGCCGGTCATCACCACCACCGGCATGGAATGGCCGCCGCGGGTCAGTCGTTCCTGCACGTCCAGGCCGCTCATCTGCGGCATCCGCACATCGACCAGCAGGCAACCGGGACGCGACGGCGCGCCGGACTCCAGGAATCCCAGCGGGGTGGAGAAGCTTTCCACCCGGAATCCGGCGCACTCAAGCAGGACTTCCAGGGAATCGCGGATGGCGTCGTCGTCGTCGAGGATGAAGACGGTGAGGTCGGAGTCCGCAGTGGGCATGGCGTCAGCGGGCATCGCCGGCCTCCGGGACAGCATCCCCACCGGAATCCGATGCGGACAGCGGAACGGTGAAGGCGAAGCTGGCGCCCGATGCCGGCGGCGTCGCCGGCGGCTCCAGCCACAGGCGTCCGCCATGGGCCTCGATGATGGAGCGGCAGATCGACAGGCCCAGCCCCATGCCGCTGCTCTTGGTGGTGACGAAGGGCTGGAACAGCTGGGCGCGCACCGTCTCCGGCACGCCGGGACCGCTGTCGCTGACGGCGACGCGGCGGAAGGCGGGCTCGCCCGGCTCCGCACCGGTGTGGACGGTCAGCACCCGCTGCGCCCCTGCCGGGCTTCCCTGCCCCATCGCCTCGATCGCGTTGCGGACGAGGTTGAGGATCACCTGCTGGACCTGGACCTTGTCGATGAGGACCAGCGGGTCGGCGGCGTCGAAGTCGAAGCGCACATGAAGCTCCCGCTCCTTGGCGCCGACGAGCGCCAGCGCGCTCGCCTCCTCCACCACCTTGTTGAGCGGCTCGACGGAGCGGTGGGTCTTGCCCTTTTCGATGAAGCTGCGCAGGTGGCGGATGATCTGGCCGGCGCGGGTCGCCTGGGCGCTCGCCTTGTCGACCATGTCCATCGCCTTGGCCACCGTTTCCGGCCGCTCCATCAGCCGCTTGGCGGCCTTGGCGTAGTTGATGACGGCGGTGAGCGGCTGGTTCAACTCGTGTGCCAGGGTCGAGGCCATCTGGCCCATGGCGCTGACCCGGCTGACATGCAGCAGTTCCGACTGAAGCTCCTGCAGGCGCCGTTCGGTCGCCTGCCGCTCGGTCAGGTCGCGGACGAAGCCGGTGAAGCGGCGCTGGCCGCCCAGCAGCACTTCGCCCACCGCCAATTCCATCGGGAACACCGATCCGTCGCGCCGCTGGCCGGAGACGATGCGGCCGATGCCGATGATGCGGCGCTCCCCCGTCCGCCCGTAGCGCTCCAGATAGCCGTCATGCTGCTCGCGGTAGGGCGAGGGCATCAGCATGCTGATGTTGCGGCCGATCACCTCCGCCGCCGCATAGCCGAACAGCCGTTCGGCCGCCGGGCTGAAGGATTCGATCAGCCCCTTCTCGTCGATGACGATGATGGCTTCCGGCACCGTTTCCAGGATGGAGGTCAGGCGGGCCTCGCGCTCCCGCAGCGCCGCCTCCGCCTGCTTGGCCGCGGTCAGGTCGCGGATGATGCCGATATAGACCGGGGCGCCGTCCTGGCTCGCCTCGCCGATCGACAGATCCATGGGGAAGCAGGAGCCGTCCTTGCGCAGGCCGGTCACCTCGCGGCCGATGCCGATGATCCGCCGCTCCCCCGTCCGGTGGTAGCGTTCCAGATAGCCGTCATGCTCCTCCCGATAGGGCGGCGGCATCAGCATCTTGACGTTGCGGCCGATCACCTCTTCGGCGGTCCAGCCGAACAGGCGCTCGCAGGCAGGGTTGAAGGTCTTGATCCGGCCGCGGGCGTCAATGACGACGACCCCGTCGGGCACGGTGTCCAGCATCGCCTGCAACTGCGAAAGCGCGTCCAGGTTTTCATCCCGGATGTCGTCGGCCACGTCAAACCCTCACATGAAATCAATCGGCTGTCATTCGTCTCCGCCAACAGAGTAGTTGAGTACAACTGTCGGTCAAGGCTGTCGATCGGGCGAGGCGGCCACGGCCCCGCTGCCGAGGGCGTCCAGTTCCAGATCGTCGACTGCGAGGTTCTTGGCCTTCGCCTCCACCTCGAAATCGGCCCAGGAGAGATGGTCCGCCACCAGCCGGTTGACGGCGCGGTTCCACATGCGCTGGGAATGGGCGCGCAGATCCTTCGTGGTCAGCCCGCGCGCCGCCAGCGCCGCATAGTCCGGCAGGCTGTCGGCCGGCCAGTCCGCCAGCAGATCCTCGCGCGACACGCTGATGTGGGCGACCGGTCGCACCCCGCGCCAGGAGCCGATGACGACGGCGATGCGCGGATCGTCGGGACGCAGATATTCCCCTTGCGTGCGGACCCAGTGATGGTGGAGGTCGAGAACGATCGGAACGGCGTCGGCCAGCGGCAGCAGGTCGTCCAGGCCGAAGGACATCTCGTCGTTCTCGACGGTCAGCAGGTTGCGCGCATCCTCCGACAGCAGGGCAAGGCCGCGGCGGAAGCCGGCGATCCCCTCCCCGCGCCCGCCGCCATGGATGTTGACGTGCGCGCCTTGCGGGTGCCAGCCGCCGGCCAGCCCCATCATCCGCAGGACGTCGGCATGGTATTCCAGCTCCGCCACCGAATTGTCGAGGGTGGACGGGTTGGCGCTGTTCAGCACGCAATACTGGTCCGGGTGCAGTCCGATGCGGATTCCCGCCTCGATCGCCTTGCGGCCGGCATGCTCCAAACCGCTCCGCACCAGCGCCTGGATGCCCGGCTGGCGGTAGAGCGGCCGTCCGACCTCGTGCGTGTAGGCCGGCAGAAGCCCGCTGTTGACGCGCAGCAGGCGGCGGTAGGCCGGATGGCGGGCGACCTCGTCCAGTTGCAGATGCAGGGCCAGCAGGTTGCGGCGCAGCACCTCCGTCAGCTTTTCCTCGGCACGGGCGGGGCCAAGCTTGGTCAGCGTCGCGATGGTGACGGTACCGGGGTTCATGCGCTTGGCAAGTCCGGTGTCGCCATCGGGCGGCACATACTGGCAGCACCAGCCGAAGCGGGGGGCGGAGGAGGACGCGGGATGAGGGCTGTCGGGCATCGGTCGGCAACGTGAAGCGGACGGGCCACTTGATATGGACCGCCGACACCCACCGTCCACCGGGGCCGTTCACCGCAGGGACCGGCGGGCTCACCCCATCCCGCCCATCCGGCGCAGCGCCCCGGTTGCAACCGCCTGCAGGTCCGTGCCGCAGGCATCCCGCAGGGCGGCTGCGGCGAGCGCGCCCAGCCGGTCGGCCAGCGCCCGTTCGGGTGCGCACAGCTCCTCGCACAGGGCCCGCATCTCGGCGATGGAGGGGCGCCATTTCCGGCTGCGGCGCCAGTTGCGGGCGGCGGCGTCGATCACCCAGGCCGGGTATTCGCCCAAATCCTCGGCCCAGTCGAGCGCCATCATCCGCTCCACCTCGGGCGACAGCCCCTTGGCGGGAAAATGGCTGAGCAGGGTCAGCACGCGGCCGAGCAGATGGTCGCTGTCGGCCGGAGCCAGCACGGTGGCGTACAGCTCATCAAGGCACCGGCGGGCAAGCGAGGACTCAGCGGCGGTGACGCCGTCCGGCGGCGACCAAAGCTCGATCATGCCGTCGAAGCCGTCGTCGCCGAAGCGCGGGCGGCGGTCGGTCCGGCCCTGGGCCAGACGCTGCCGAAGCACGGGCGGCAGCGCGGCGGTCAGGCAGGCCTGCCGATTGGGTGCCGGCAATGCCGGATCGAAAGCCGCCGCCAGCGAGGTTGGGGAGCGCGGCAGGGCTGTGATGGTGGCGGTGGCGGTGGCGCTTCTCTTGGGGGCGTTCATCGGTCTCCCCTTTTAGGACCAGGAGGGGGTGGTTGCGCGCTGGCGCAGTTCTGCGGCGGCGGCGGCCCAGGCGCCCAGCCGCTGTTCTGCGGCTGCGGATGGACGTGTGGTTGGCGGGTTCATTGCCGCAGACGGGCGGTTGCGGACGACCGGGGCCTTGCCCGCCGCAGCATCCTGCGCCAGCCAGGCCCGCCAGGCGGAGGAGACGTCGCGGTAGCGGTAGCCATGGGCCCGGCAGCGCAGGATGAACCCCTCGACATGGCGGCCGAGATCGATTTCGGCGTGACGGGCCTTGGCCCAGGCGAGGTCGTCGGCGGTCGGCATCCAGTCCTCCGGAACCGTCTGCGCCTGACCGTGCCCGCCCGAAGCGAGCGAGTCTGGAATCTGTTTGAAATGGACCTGTTCCTGACTCGCCGGCGGACAGGGACTGTGCGTGTCCGAGTCATCCCTGTCGGCAAGCTGGACAGGGCGGGTGGAGACGGACTCCCGGTCGGAGTCTTCGGCAGCATCGACCGCGTCATCAAGCGGGGCGAAGCGCAGGCGGTAGAGGCACGACAGGCGGGCGCCGTCGCGGCCGCGGCGATGCTCGACCCTGACCAGCCCGATGTCGCTCAGGCCCTGGATGATGCGGTTGATGGTGGGGCGCGAGCGCTTCAGCTTGGCGGCCAGCGTCGATTGCGACGGCCAGCACAGGCCGTCCTCGTCGGCGAAGGTGGCGAGCGCCGCCAGGACGGCGAAGCCGTCGGCGTCCAGGCCGGGATGGTCCAGCCACCAGGCGGGAATCCGTCCCCACCGTCTGGTATCGGGAGGATTTGCCGCTGATGCGGACGGCGTCGGTGTGAGCATGGGGAAAACTCCGCGAGGCTTTGGGACCGGCATCGATGGGGCCGGCGAACTTGCGCGAAGGATTCCGCCGACTGCGGCATCCGTCGAATCGCGGGCAAAAGGGACCGATTCGGTTGTGTCCCCTTCGCCCGCGGTTGTGTCCCAACGGCCCGCGCCTGTGTCGTCCTTGGTCGCGGTTGTGTCCCCTTTGGTCGCGCTTGGCTTGCGAATCGGATTCGATCCCGTTTGCCCGCGCTTTGCCGGCGACCAGCACCATCCGCGCCGCCTCGGGCTGTCCCACTTGCCCGCGGTTTGAGGCCATGGTCTGCGGTCCGGCCCGCGGACTTTTGCCGCGGAGGAAGGCCGCTGGCCAGCCTCGCCGGCCGGATCTGTCCCATTTGCCCGCGTTTCGTGGTCGGGCCAGGCGCATCACGGGATTCACTGTGTCCCTAATGCTCGCGCTTGGGAGTCCTCCGGCGCCGGGGCTGTCCCATTTGCTCGCGCTTCATGGCCTCATGGAGGGAAGCCGCGCCCCCGAGTCTCTGTCCCATTTGCTCGCGTTTCGCCGAAGCGCCGCGCGATTCGCACGGATCCGGTCCACCCGACGCCCGCGGAGCGGCACCAATCGGCGGCCTGCGACCGAAGCGCGGGCAAACGGGACACAGGCGCGGGCATTTCCTACACAAACGCGGGCAAACGGGACACAGGTCTGCGGGCGGACTCCGCCCTGCCGGTTGCCTCCGTCCGACGGCACCTCCTATCGTGGCCTTTGGCGAGGAGGGATGAGCCATGAGCAAGGCGAACGCGGTCCAGCTGACTCTGTTCGAGATGGAAGACCGCAGTCAGTCCCATATGATCGCGCTTTACGACACGGCGCCGCGATTCGTCTTCGTGTCCAAAGGCCGGGGGACGGAGCCGGAGCTGCCGGCTGCCAACGCGTTCGTCCAGTCGGTGCACAAGGAGTTTCCCTTCAAGGACGCCCTGTTCACGCTGACCCTGCAGCCCGCCCGCATCTACCGCCCGGCCAAGCCCGGTCCCGGCGAGGATCCGGCGGACAAGCGCATGGTCGAGTATGAGGTGTTCCCGTCCGAGCGCGAGCAGATCGTCGAACAGGTGGTGCGCCGCCTCGCCATGGACCGGTCGCGCCTGTCGCTGATGGGCGACAAGCAGGACCGGGTGCGCGTCCATTTCTCGCTCTACGAGATCCGGCGGGAGCTGCGCGCGGTCAACCGCACCATGGACACGGCGGAGATTCGCGAGGCGCTGGAGATCCTGGCGCGCACGCGGATGATCATCAGCAAGGTGCCGGAGAGCGGCCGTAAGTCGGCGCGGCCGGTGCTGGAATCCTCGGTCTTCCCCACGCTCTACATCCGCCCGCGCACCGGCGAGGGTGGCGAGGAGGACGAGAACGACACCTATCTGGAATTCAACGCGCTGGTCGCCTCGGCCATCCGCAACCTGGAATTCAAGCCGATCTCCTACCAGTGGATCATGCGGCTGAAGAGCCCGGTGGCACGCTGGCTCTACAACCGGCTGTCGATCGAATATGGCGACCTCGATCTGGCTCGCCTGCCCGACGGGGTGCACAGCGTGCCGCCGATGATCCTGTCGGCCGACGACATCATCAACAACAGCGGCATGAACGAGTGGAGCCGGCGGCGCGACACGCTGCGCACGGTGACCCTGGCCGTCGATTCCCTGGTCGAGGAGGGCATTCTCGACCGGGTGGAGAAGACGGTGTCGAAGGACGGGCGGCGCATCAACGACATCGAATACATCATGATGCCGAGCCAGAAATTCCTGGATCAGGTCCGCCGCGGCAACGACGTGCAGGAGGCGAACGCCGCCACCTATCGTGCCATTGCCGGCAGCGACGAGCGCCCGAAGGAGTTCATGCCCATCACCCCCGGCCAGAGCGTCGAAGTCCGCCGCCGCCGCGGCAACCTGCTGGGCACCCGCTCCGGCCAGGGTGAAGGCTGACCCATCCTCACGCGTCGGCGCATCGCATTTCGACATCTGCTCTAATCGGGCGCCCATGGCGGACAACAATCGGACGTTGTCGCCGGACGAGCGAATGATGCGGAGGATGAGCGATGCAGACGTCCGATGGACGCAGCGAAAAGGAAAAGATGCTGGCCGGCGATCTCTATGACGCCTCGGCTCCAGAGATCCAGGCCGATCAAGCCGCCGCCAAGGAGTGGATGATCCGCTACAACGCCGCACTCGCCCTGCCTCCCGGCGAAAGGCGCAAACTGCTTCTGGAGCGCTTCGCCGCGGTGGGCGAAGGGGCTGTCATCCGCCCGCCCTTCCATTGCGACTATGGCTACAACATCAGCCTCGGCGCCGGGGTCTTCCTCAACTTCAACTGCGTCATCCTGGACGTGGTGGCGGTGAGCATCGGCGACAGGACGCAGATCGGACCGGGGGTCCAGATCCTGACCGCCGACCATCCGCGCGACTTCGCCGCCAGGGAGGCCGGGCTGGAGTTCGGGCGGCCCATCCATATCGGCCGCAATGTCTGGATCGGCGGCGGCGCGCTTATCCTGCCCGGCGTCACCATCGGCAACGATGCCATCGTCGGCGCCGGCAGCGTGGTGACGCGCGACGTGCCGGCCGGGGCGACGGTGATGGGAAACCCGGCGCGGATCCGCTGATCCGTTTCCTTGCGGGCGGGGTGTCGCCGGACCGGTGGCGGCACCCCGTTCCGGCGGAGGGTCCAGCCGCCGGTGCCGGTGCTTCTCCATCCGATCCATATCCAAATATTACGAAGTAATCCTCCCTTTTACCGCAAAGCGGAAAATGACCTCTACGGGATGGTTGTTTTTCTTCTGTCACATCATAGAATAAAACGATCATGGCCGGTCGTTCAGATAATAAATAATTCGAAACAACTCGCGGCGGAAATCAACGCCGCATGTCTTTCAAAAGTCCCGGAATGCACCCTGTCGTCAAGGCGGGTCTAAGGGGATTTTGCCAGGGAGGATGCCGCCATGCGAGAAACGCAGTCCGGTTCGCTGCGCCGTTTTCTGCATCGTGCCTATGTTCTCCGACGCGGAGGAAGATGGGAAAGCGCGTGCTCTTTACTTCCCATCACAGGCGGCGTCCGGCCTTGTTTTGCCGTACTGGGTGTTCTTGCGCTTCCCCTTCAACCGGCCGATGTGTCCGCCCGGCTCAATTCCGATGCCTTCGGAACCGGCTGCTGCCTCGTGTGGACCGGCGCGGCCGAGGGGCCGGTGGACAACACGCTGGAATCCTGGCTCGGAACGCGGGAGAAGGCACCCGCCCCCATGCCGCAGGCGGAGGCGGCCCCCACCCGGACGACGGTGATCCAGAAGGGGGGCGAGGCGGAGACGGATTGGCGGCTGATCCCCTTCATCGCGGCACAGGCATCCGGCGGCATTCCGGGACAGCCCACCCTGCTGTCCATCGCCGTCACCTCGCCCTATGGGCAGCCGAACCCACAGCATGAAGCGATCACCTATGTGCTGATCGACGATCTGCCACCGGGGACCACCCTGTCGGGCGGCGATAAGATCGCCGACGACACGTGGCGGGTGCGGCTGGAGGAATTGCCCGGTCTCACCATGACCCTGCCCCCCGAGACGGCGGGCAGCGTGACGCTGCACCTCACCGCGGTGACCGATCACGGCGGCGGCGTGATCGCCAAGCAGGCCCGGGATTTGACGATACCGATCCTGCCGACGGCCACCGAGACCGCCGCAGCTGACAGCGCCGCCACGCCGGAACCGGACGGCACCCCGCCGCCCGCCCAGGGCGGCTCGTCGCAGAGCATCGAGACCGCAGCGCTTGGCGACAGGGCCGAACCGGACCCGGCGGCATCCGGACAGTCGGCGCCGCAGGCTGCGCCGGAGCCGTCCGGAAGCGACGCCGTTGCACCCGCGCCGGATCCCGTCGCGGAGGCGGCACCCGAACCTGCGCCGGCATGGGCGCCGGAACAGCCGGTCGAGGCGGCAGTCGTGCCGGTATCGGCTCCTGCCCCGGCGGCGGCACCGGAAATCGTGCCGGAAACCCCGGTCATCGCCGCCACCCCGCCGCCCGTCGATGCGCCGGCGGCCGTTCAGCCGGCCGTGGCCTCCCCACCCCCTGCCCCGCCGGAGCCGGTGGTCATCGCCCCTGTCACCACGGTCGCCGTGGCGGTCGCTCCGCCGGTTGCCGCCCCGCAGCCGGCCCCGGAGCGGGCGCAGCCGCGGGAGGCGGCGGTGCAGCGCCCGGCGCGTCTTCCCTCCGCCGTTGCGGAGACGACGCTGATGAAGCGGGGCGACGACCTGTTCGCGCAGGGCGATCTGGCCGGGGCGCGGCTCTATTACGAGATGGTCGCCGAGACCGGCAATGCGGCGGCGGCCCTGGCGCTCGGCCGGACCCACGATCCGCTGATTCACGAGCGGCTTCGCGTCCGCGGGCTTCCATCCGATCCCGAACAGGCCGCGGTCTGGTACCGCCGGGCGGTCGCCGCCGGCAGCGGCGACGCGGAACAGCAACTGCAAAAGCTGACAGTCTGGCTCGCCGGCAAATCCAGGTAGCAAGATGTCGGGAACCAGGGAGGGAGCCATCATGAAGGCATCGATCGTCCGCATTCTTCTTCTGGGAGCGTGCCTGTTCGCGGGCGCCATTTATCCGGCATATGCTGCCGATCCGCGCGGCGTCAGCGCCAATGGCGGGACCGTCGGGATCGTGTCGGGCGGGGTCGAGGGAACCTATGTGCGGATCGCCGCCGATCTGGCCGCAGTGCTCGACGACGGCGACGCATTGCGCGTCCTGCCGATGCTGGGCAAGGGGTCGGTCCAGAACCTCAAGGACATCGTTCTGCTGAAGGGGATCGACGTCGGCATCGTCCAGTCCGACGTGCTGGCCTATGCCAAGCGGGAACGGCTTCTGCCCAACCTGGACCGGCGCGTCAAATACATCACCAAGCTCTACAACGAGGAAATGCACATCCTGGCCGCACCCGACGTGACGCGCATCGAGGATCTCGCCGGGCGCAAGGTGAACTTCGACGTGCAGGGAAGCGGCACGCACATGACGGCGTCGCTGGTCTTCGACATTCTGGGCATCAAGGTGGAGCCGCAGGGCAACGACCAGTCCCTGGCGCTGGAGAAGTTGCGGCGGGGCGAGATCGCGGCCATGGCCTATGTCGCCGGCAAGCCGACCCGCCTGTTCCGCGACCTGAAGGCGGGCGACGGCCTGCATTTCCTGTCGATCCCCATGAGCGCGGCCCTGCTCGACACCTATCTGCCGTCGCGCCTGACCAGCGCCGACTATGAGGGGTTGATCAAGCCCGGCGAACAGGTCGACACCGTCGCCGTCGGCGCCGTCATGGCCGTCTATGGCTGGGAACGCGACCTGGAACGGCACCGCAAGGTCGCCCGCTTCGTCGATGCCTTCTTCGGCAGGTTCGACGAGTTCCTGAAGCCGCCGCGCCATCCGAAATGGAAGGAGGTCAATCTGGCCGCCGACGTGCCCGGCTGGACCCGCTTCGAGCCCGCCGAGCAGTGGCTGCGCCAGGGAGCAGAAGGCAGAACGGCCATGAAGGAACTCCAGCCCGCCACACTGGTGTCGTCACCGGTACCGCGCTGACCCGTCAGCCGGCGGCGCCCGGTCCGGGGACGGCACCCGGCGGGCATTTGCCGAGGATGATCATGCCCAGCACCTCGTCCTTCGTCACGTCGGCGACGCGGGCGGTGCCGACCAGCTTGCCGTTCTTCATCACGTGGATGCGGTCGGCCAGATCGAACACGTCATGAATGTCGTGGGAGATCAGGAAGATCCCGATGCCCTCCTGCTTCAACTGCTTCACCAGCTCGCCCACCTGTTGGGTTTCGGCGGGACCCAGCGCGGCGGTCGGCTCGTCCATGATGAGGACGCGGGCGTCGAAATGGATGGCGCGGGCGATGGCGACCGATTGGCGCTGACCGCCCGACAGCGCCTTCACCGGCTCCTTGAAGCGGCGGAAATGCGGGTTCAGGCGGCCCATCACCTTGCGCGCCTCCGCCTCCATCGCGTGGTCGTCCAGCGTGCCCCAGGGCGTCAGCTTCTCCCGGCCGAGGAAGATGTTGGCGGCGGCGTCCACGTTGTCGGCCAGCGCCAGCGTCTGATAAATCGTCTCGATGCCGCAGCGCTTGGCGTCGCGCGGGCTGGCGAGGTGGACCGGCTCGCCGTTCACCCGGATCTCACCATGATCGGCGGCATAGGCGCCGGACAGGATCTTGATCAGCGTCGATTTGCCGGCGCCGTTGTGGCCGAGCAGACCGACCACCTCGCCGGGATAGAGGTCGATGCTGACGCCGTCCACCGCCTTGATGCCGCCGAAGGCGATGGAGACGTCGCGCATCTCCACCAGCGGTTCCGCCGCCGGGAATGCCGTTGCAAGGCCGGTCATTTCATCCCCCTGCGGTAGAGCGTGTCGATGTAGACGGCGGCGACCAGCACGATGCCGACGACGATGTTCTGCATCGGCGCGTCCACCCCCAGCAGAACCATGCCGGACTGCAAGGACTGCATCACCATGGCGCCGAGCATCGCGCCCAGGATGGTGCCGACGCCGCCGGCCATGGAGGTGCCGCCGATGATCGCCGCGGCGATGACATACAGCTCGTCCAGAGTGCCGTTGGCGTTGGTGGCGGCGTTCAGCCGGGCGGTGGCGATGCAGGCGGACAGGCCGCACAGCGCCCCCATCAGCCCGAACACCATCACCAGCACGCGCTTCGTGTTGATGCCGGACAGCTCCGCCGCCTCCGGATTGCCGCCGATGGCGAAGACATAGCGGCCGAAGCGGGTACGCCGCGACAGGAAGGTCACGCCCACCCCCACCGCCAATGCGATCAGCACCGGTATGGCGAAGCCGTGGGCCACGAAGGGCAGCGTGCCGTCTGTGGCCAGCCCCTGGGAAATCCCTTGCGCTTCCATCATCCGGCGCACCACCGGGACCGGCAGGGGATAGGCGTTCACCACCATCACCGCGCCGGTGATGGCGGCGGCGACCAGCAGGATCACCACCCCTTCCGCCCACAAGGGCCGGACGGGAAAGCCGAAGCCGGCCCGCCGCCGCCGGGTCATCAGGATGGCGGCGACCGACAGCAGGATGGCGGCGATGCCGACCGCCCAGCTGGGGCCGGCGCCGATGGCACCCTCGAACCCGCCGCCCAGCCGCTTGAAGAGCCCGTCCATCGGCGCCACCGTCTGGCCGGTCGTCACCCACCAGGCGGCGCCGCGCCAGACCAGCAATCCGCCCAACGTGACGATGAAGGACGACACGCCGAGATAGGCGATGACGGCGCCCTGCATCGCCCCCACCGCCCCGCCGACGGCAATCGCCGCCATGACCGCCACCACCCAGGTCAGCGGATGGTCGAAGCCCCAGATCTCCGGCAGGATGCGGGCCTGGAGCACGCCCACCACCATGCCGGTGAAGCCCAGGATGGAGCCCACCGACAGGTCGATGTTGCGGGTGACGATGACCAGCACCATGCCGGTCGCCATCACCGCGATGGACGCGGTCTGCACCGACAGGTTCCACAGGTTGCGCGGAGTCAGGAAGGCGCCGCCGGTCAGGATGTCGAAGCCGATCCAGACGACGGCCAGCGCCCCGATCATCCCGACCATGCGGGTGTCCAGCTCCAGCGCGCGCAGGGCGTCGCCGATGCCGGCCCGCCGTCCGGCCGGCGCATCCGGAGAAGACGCCGGGGACAGGGTGGTGGACGGCTCGGCCATCAGTTGCAGACCTTGACGCTGCCGGGCTTGACGCCCTGGCACACCACGTCCTTGGTGACCCAGCCGGCGTCGATCACCTGCCCCAGATTGTCCTTGGTGATGGCGATGGGGGTGAGGAAGAGCGAGGTCATCTTCTGCTTCTTCGGGCCGCCGTCGAAGCTGGTGGCGCCGGGGATGTCGGTCATCTTCTTGCCGCCGGCGAGATCCATGGCGATCTCCGCGGCGCGGCGGCCGAGTTCACGGGCGTCCTTCCACACCGAGACCGTCTGGGTGCCGAGCGCGATGCGGTTCAGCGCCGCCTTGTCGCCGTCCTGGCCCGACACCGGCACGGTTCCGGCCAAGCCCTGCGCCGCCAGCGCCGCGACGGCGCCGCCCGCCGTGCCGTCGTTGGAGGCGACCACGGCATCGACCTTGTTGCCGGTCTTGGTCAGGATCTGCTCCATGTTCTGCTGGGCGATGGCGGGCAGCCATTTGTCGGTGTAGGCCTCGCCGACATTCTTCACGTCGCCGCGGTCGATGGCCGCCTTCAGCACCTCCATCTGGCCGGCGAACAGGAAATCGGCGTTGGGATCGGTGGAGCTTCCTTTGATGAAGGCGTAGTTGCCCTTGGGCTTCAGCGCGAAGACGCTGCGGGCCTGGAGCCGGCCGACTTCCTTGTTGTCGAAGGTGATGTAGAAGGCCGACGGGATTTCGATCAGCCGGTCATAGCCGACGACCGGGATGCCCTCCGCCGCCGCCTTCTCCACCGCCGGGCGGATGGCGTCGCCGTCCTGCGCCAGGATGATCAGCGCCTGGGCGCCGCGGGAAATCAGCGATTCGATGTCCGACAGCTGCTTGGCCGGCGAGGACTGGGCGTCGGCCGACAGGTATTTGCCGCCGGCCTTCTCGATCACCGCCTTGATTGCCGCCTCGTCGGTCTTCCAGCGCTCTTCCTGGAAGTTGGACCAGGACACGCCGACGGTGGTGCCGGCGGCGAGCGCGGTGGTCGAGGTCATGGTGATCACGGCGGCCAGCGTCAGGAACAGTCCGGCGGCGGTCGCGGCGAGGCGGTGCTTCATCGTGTTTCCTCCCTGTGTGGCCGTCCGGTCATGGCGGCCTTGTTGATCGACGAGAAGTCTCCGATTTCCCCCTCTCCCCCCCGGGGAGAGGGTCGGGGTGAGGGGGATGCAAGGCGTGGACTCGATAGGGAGCGGGAAGTGCGGGATTCTTGAAGATCCTTGCTGTGCGACCCCCTCACCCTAACCTTCTCCCCGGGGGGAGAGGGGATTCTGTTGCGGGGGTTAGACGTACCGATTGACGATGTTCTCCAGATACTCCTGACGGCCGGAGCGCGGCTGGGGGTTGAGGTTGCCGGACAGCGCGCGGTCGGCCAGCGTGGCGAGGTCGCGCTTGCCGGACAGGATCGCCTGACCCTCAGCACCGTCCCAGCCGGCGTAGCGTTCGGCCAGCGGCCCGGTCAGGGCGCCGTCCTCCAGCATCTGCGCCGCCTGCAGCAGGGAGCGGGCGCAAGCGTCGATGCCGCCGATGTGGCCGTGCAGCAGATCCTCCGGATCGAGCGACTGGCGGCGGATCTTGGCGTCGAAATTCAGGCCGCCCGTGCTGAAGCCGCCGCCCCTGAGGATGTCGTGCATCACCACGGTCAGCTCGCTGACGTCGTTGGCGAACTGGTCGGTGTCCCAGCCCAGCAGCGCGTCGCCGCGGTTCATGTCGAGCGAGCCGAAGATGCCCAGCGCCAGCGCCAGCGCCACCTCGTGCTGGAAGCTGTGGCCGGCGAGGATGGCGTGGTTCTGCTCGATGTTCACCCGCACGTCGGCCAACAGGTCGTAGCGCTCCAGGAAGCCGTAGACGGTGGCGACGTCGAAGTCGTACTGGTGCTTGGTCGGTTCGCGCGGCTTCGGTTCGATCAGGATCGGGCCGTCGAAGCCGATCTTGTGCTTATGCTCCACCACCATCGAGACGAAGCGACCCATCTGGTCCAGCTCGCGCTTCAGGTCGGTGTTCAGCAGCGTCTCGTAGCCCTCGCGCCCGCCCCACATGACGTAGTTGGCGCCGCCCAGCGCATGGGTGGCCTCCAGCGCCGCGCGCACCTGACCGCAGGCGTAGAGGAAGACCTCCGGATCGGGGTTGGTCGCGGCGCCGGCCATGTAGCGGCGGTGGGAGAACAGGTTGGCGGTGCCCCACAGCAGACGGACCTTGGCGGTCTCCATCTTGGCCGCGAACAGCTCGGTGATGGCCTTCAGGTTGTCGACGCTCTCGGCCAGCGTGGCACCTTCCGGGGCGGCGTCGAGGTCGTGGAAGCAGAAGAAGGGCACGTCGAGCAGGCGGAACATCTCGAAGGCGACGTCGGCCTTGGCGCGCGCCGCCGCCATCGGGTCCTGGCCGGGGCGCATCCATGGACGCTGGAAGGTCTCGCCGCCGAAGGGGTCGCCGCCCGGCCAGCAGAAGCTGTGCCAGTAGCAGGCGGCCAGCCGCAGATGGTCCTCCATCCGCTTGCCCAGCACCATGCGGTCCTTGTCGTACCAGCGGTAGGACAGCGGGTCGCGGCTGTCCGGCCCGCGGTAGGCCACCGGGGACAGGTCGCCGAAGAATGAGGCGGTGCTCAAGACGCGAACTCCTTGGCAAGGGGGTAGAGCCGGCGCCAGCGCAGCCAGGCTTGGCTGTACGCCTCGGCGCGGGCCGGATCGGGGGTGAAGGTTTCGAGGCGACGGGGCTTGAGGCAGACGGTGGCGGGAGGCTCGCCGGTCGCCGCCATGCGGCCGAGATGGGCGGCGCCCAGCGCGGCACCGACCTCGCCGTCCTCGATGCGGTGGATGGTGACGCCCAGCGCATCGGCGCAGATCCGCGCCCACAGCCGCGAACGCGAGCCGCCGCCGGCAAGGTCGAAGGATTTGGGCGCGCCCTCTCCCAGCGCCACCAGATTGTCGCGGGCGGCGAAGGCGACGCCTTCCAGAACCGCCTGAACCAGCGCGTCGCGGCCGGTCTCCGCCGACAGGCCGGCGAACAGGCCGCGCACGGTGGCGTCGTTGTGCGGAGTGCGCTCGCCCGACAGGTAGGGCAGGAAGGCGACCGGCGACGGACCGTCCACCGCATCGCCGAGCGGGGCCAGCAGTTCCGCCTCCGGCGCGCCGAGGGTGGAGGCCGCCCAGGCGAGCGAGGCGGCGGACGACAGCATGACGCCCATCTGGTGCCAGACGCCGGGCAGCGCGTGGCAGAAGGCATGGACCGCCATCGCCGGATTGGGCAGGAAGCGGTCGGTCGTCCGCCACAGCACGCCGGAGGTGCCGAGGCTGAGGAAGCCGTCGCCGGGCGTGATGGCGCCGAGCCCGACGGCGCTGGCGGCGCAATCCCCCGCCCCGCCCGCCACCACCGGCGGCTCCCGCATGCCCCAGCGGCGGGCGAGATCGGGCGACAGCCGGGCGACGGCATCGGAGCCTTCGGCCAGATCCGGCATGTGGGCGCGGGTCATGCCGGTGGCGGCCAGCAGCTCGTCCGACCAGTCGCGCCGGCCCACGTCCAGCCACAGCGTGCCGGAGGCGTCCGACATCTCCTCCACCATCGCACTGGTGAAGCGCCAGCGGACATAGGCCTTGGGCAGCAGAACCTTGGCGAGTGCCGCGAAGATGTCCGGCTCCTCCTCGGCCATCCACAGCAGCTTGGGCGCGGTGAAGCCGGGCATGGCGATGTTGCCGCTGATGGCCCGCAGCGTCGGGAGCGTCTGCTCCAGCGTCGCGCATTGGCGGTGGGAGCGGCCGTCGTTCCACAGGATGGCGGGGCGCAGCACCCGGTTGTCGGCGCCCAGCAGCACCGCGCCGTGCATCTGGCCGGAGAAGCCGATGCCGAGCACGGCGGCGAGTGCGGCCGGATGCCGTTCGGCCAGCTCGTCCACCGCGGCGACGGCGGCGACGACCCAATCCTCCGGCTCCTGCTCCGACCACAGGGGATGGGGGCGGGAGACGGTGCAGGGGCGGGACGCGCTGCCGGAAACGGTCCCGTCGGCGTCGGTTAAAACCGCCTTGACGCTGGATGTGCCGATGTCGATCCCGAGAAACATGACGGTCGACCTTTTCTGATGCCCCTTCAGGGCAGGTTGTCGCGCAGGATGACCTGGACCCGGATGTGTTCCTGCGCCGCGACGATCTCTTGGCCCGTAACCAGGGCGTGGAGCACCCGCGCCATCGATCGCGCCTCGTGCCCCGGATCCTGGGCGACCAGGGCGGCGAAGGTGCCGTCCAGCAGCATGCGGCGGGTGGCGGGCGTCAGCTCGTGCCCGACGCAGAGGATTTTGCGGGCGAGCCCGGCCTCGGCCAGCGCCTCGCCGATGCCGATGGAGCCTTCGCCGGTGTTGTAGATCGCCACCAGATCGGGCGTGTCGGTCAGCATGCGGCGGACCAGATCGCGGTTGCGGTCGGGATCGTCGCGGCCCTCCACCGGGATCAGGCGGGTGAGGTGGGGATATTCCTCCGCCAGCACCTGCCCGAAGCCGAAGCGGCGTTCGGCATGGTCGCGCAGGCTGCCCGATCCGGTGACGATGCCGACCGAGCCGCCTGCCCCGCCATTCCGTGGGGGGCCGAGGAAACGGCCGACCAGAGACCCGGCGGTGCGGCCGGCGGCGATGTTGTCGATGCCGACATAATGCTGGCGCCGCGACGATGGGGCGTCCGACACCAGCGTTACCACTGCCATGCCGCCTTCCACCAGATCGTCGATGGCCGCCCGGATGCGCGGATGGTCCAACGCCACCAGCGCCACCGCGTCGAAGCGTCCCGGCAGTCCGGCCAGTTCCGCCGCCAGGGTGTCGGCGTCGAACACGTCGGTCTCGACGATCTCCACCGCGATGCGCCGGGCGCGAAACCAGTCGGCCTGGGCGCGGACATTGTCGGCGATGTCCATCATGAAGCGGTTGCCGCCGCCGGGCAGGACCACGGCAAAACGCCAGGAGCGCGACCGCGCCAGCTCCGCCGCCGCCGCCAGCGGGCGGAAGCCCAGCCGCTGCACCGCCTCATGCACCTTGAGCGCGGTCTTGGCGCTGACGCCGGGCCGTCCATTGATGACCCGGTCGGCCGTCGCAAGGCTGACGCCGGCCGCCGCCGCCACGTCGCGCAGGGTCAGGGGTGCATCGTTGATTTGATTGTTCATGCCGCAAACCATATTCCCGGGGATTGAGGTACGCAACTCAGATTTTGAGGTACGAGCCGTGGCTGGCCTTTTGGTTGGAGCATGGCAGCGCTTGGTTCATGCTCCTTCAGGTACGCACATCAGACTGTGGCGGTCCGCCATCATCATAGGGTTTGTGCGGCGCGAATCGCTGCCCCCGACCGGAGACTGCGCTACTCCCAATGGGGCCCCTCACCTCCGATTGAACCCATGACCGGGGGACTCGCGGGAATTTAGGCTTGCTCCTCCCTCGTGCCACAGCGAGAGCAGGGTTGAATGCCGCAGCTGAGAACCCATCAGCAACTGGTCAGCGCCATCGCCGACGCCATCGGCCAGGAGCAGACGGAGGTTCGCGACGTTCTGGCGGCGGTCACGCCCGGCGGGGGGAAATCGCTGCTGCCGGTCATCATGGCGGCGGCGCTGCACAAGGCGGGGCGGATCGACCGGGTGTGCTGGATCGTGCCGCGCGACAGCCTGCGCCAGCAGGCGGAAGAGGCCTTCGTCGATCCGCGCTGGCGCGAGGTGTTGGGACACAACATTGCCCTGCGCGCGGCGGAGAATGGGCGCGACCTCTGCCGCGGCTTGCAGGGCTACATCACGACCTATCAGGCGGTGGCCGCGGCGCCGGACCTGCATCTGCAGGAGTTCCGCCGTCACCGTTACCTGCTGGCGGTGGACGAATTGCATCATCTGCCGGCGGTGTTCGACACCGACCGCATGGCGGCGGTGGAGGAGGAAACCGCCTGGAGCCGGTCCATCCTGCCGCTTCTTGAGAATGCGTCGGCCCGGCTGTTGATGAGCGGGACGCTGGAGCGCGCCGACGGCCGCCCGATCCTGTGGCTGCCCTACCGCGCGCCGCAGGGAACCCGCAAGGTGCGGGAGATCGACTTCAAGGCGCCGGGCTGGGCGGTCGTCGGCTATTCCCGCCGGCAGGCGCTGGCCGAGAAGGCGATCCTGCCCGTCACCTTCGGTGCGATGGACGGGTCCGCCTCCTGGCTGGATGCGGAGCGCACCAACCGCTGGGTCGATGCGCTGTCCAAGGCGGGGGAGAACACGCGCGATGCCCTGTTCACCGCGCTGCGCACCGGCTTCGCCCAGGCGATGCTGCGCGAGGCCTACCGCTCCTGCCGGGAGCATCGGGCGAAGCGGCGGGCGGAGCTGAAGCTGCCGCGCGGGCGCGACGATCCGGGGCTGGGCAAGCTGCTGGTGATCGCCCCCGATCAGGGGACGGCGCGCTTCTATCTGGAGACCCTGCAGGGCTGGATGCCGAGGGATCAGGCCGGCCGCATGGCGCGCCTCGCCATTTCCGACTGCCGGGATGCGCAGGAGGTGGTGGCCGCCTTCCGCCTGCGGCCCGAGCCGGCGGTGCTGGTCTCCGTCGCCATGGCCTATGAGGGGCTGGACGCGCCGTCGATCACCCATGTCGCCTGCCTGACCCATATCCGCTCGCGCCCCTGGCTGGAACAGGCGATCGCGCGGGCGACGCGGGTGGACCCGCATGGCGGCCCCTATGACCGGCAGCGGGCGCTGATCTACCACCCATCCGACGCGCTGTTCGAACAGTTCCGCACCATGGTGGAGACCCAGCAGGGCACCCGCGCCATGGTGAAGACCCGCCGCCCCCAGCAGGAGCTTCCCTTCGAGCGCAGCACGGACCGTGAGCCGGAGATCATCCCGTTGGAATCCAATGCCACCGCGCTCAGCTTCGCCGTGGTGGCGCCCGGCCCGGATTTCGGCTCGCACTCGCGCGATCCGGGAGAGCTGCCGCTGACGCCGAGCGCCGCCGAGCATCACCTGCGCCAGC
Source organism: Azospirillum sp. BE72 (assembly GCF_031455875.1). Classification (NCBI taxonomy): domain Bacteria; kingdom Pseudomonadati; phylum Pseudomonadota; class Alphaproteobacteria; order Rhodospirillales; family Azospirillaceae; genus Azospirillum; species Azospirillum sp. BE72. The sequence continues at coordinate 44,014 of NZ_JAVDTO010000004.1, read as the reverse complement.
GGATCGGCCAGCTGGTCGCGGCGCAGGTGATCGAGGACGAGGACAACAACCTCGTCGCCGAGGGGCCGACCGGCTACCACATCTACAACGCCGTGCTGAAGCGGCTGATGAAGAAGGCGCGCTCCGAGATGACGCTGTCGGAGCTGGAAGCCACCGTCGGCTGGCTGGAGCGCAACCGGCTGTCCGACCATCGCCACCTGATCGCCGACGACCCGCAGTTCCAGTGGTCCACCCGGCGGCGGGGGCAGGCTATCCCTTACAACTCCCTCTCCCGCCCCGGGAGAGGGAAGGGGCCCACCGCGAAGCGGTGGGAAGGGTGAGGGGCAAGGCGCGAAGCCATTCGCTTCTGGTTTCTTGAATCACCCCTCACCCTCCCCGCCTTTGGCGGGTCCCCTCCCTCTCCCGGGGCGGGAGAGGGCGTTTTCAGTCACTCCCGCCACGGACACCGCCCCTCCAGCAGGTCGCGTTCGCGCGTCAGCGCCTCGGCCATGAAGTCCAGGAAGGCGCGGACGCGTCCCATGTGGCGCAGATCCTCGTGCGTCAGCAGCCAGAGCTTGGCGTCGGCCTCCGGTACCGGATCGCCGATGCGGCGGAAACCGGGGTCGCGGTCCACCACCCCGCAGGGCAGCAGGCCGAGTCCTATCCCGGCCCGCACCGCCTCCACCGCCCCGGCGACCGAATTCACCCGGTAGCCGATGGACACCGCCGGCACCGTCCGTTTCATCCACTGGGCGAGGGAGGTGTGTTCGAAGGACTCGTCCAGCCCCACCCACGGATGGCGGTCCAGGTCGCCGGCATCCCCGGCCCGCTCCAGATAGGAGGATGCGCCATAGACGGCGAAGGCCAGCCCGGAGACGGCACGCCCGACGAGGTTCTCCGGAGGGCGGCTGGTGGCGCGGATCGCCACGTCGGCTTCGCGCCGGGTCAGGCTGAGCGACGCCTCCGCCGCCACCAGATCGACACGCAGTTCGGGGTGGAGCCGGCGAAAGGCGGCGATGTGGCGCGGCAGGATGTAGAGCGTCAGGATGTCGACGGTGGTCACGCGCAGGCTGCCGCTGATCCGGGTGTCGCGGCCGGACAGCAGGCGGTTGGCGGCGGCCAGATCCTCCTCCATCTTCTGCGCGACCCGGTGCATCTCGTCGCCCGCCGCGGTCAGCACATAGCCGCCGGGCAGCTTGTCGAACAGTTGGGCGCCCATGGCCTGTTCCAGCGCCGTAACCCGGCGCAGCACCGTGCTGTGGTTCACCCCCAGGACGCGCGCGGCTGCCGACAGGGAGCCATGCCGCGCCACGGCCAGCAGGTAACGCAGGTCATCCCAATTGTTACCGATTCCCATTTATTCCCGCTCATTCCCGCAGATGCTTTTTGCAAAACTCGCCAATTTGCGCTCACCAGAGCACAGGTTAGGGTCTGCACCAAGTGCATCCTGCGCCACCCCATCCAAAGCCGGCCGTCCGCATGTCCGAGTTGCTTCAAGATCCTTTCGTCCAGTCCAGCGCCCTGCCCCTGGCAGTCAGCCTGATCCTCGTCGGTGCCCTGCACCTGCTGCGCCGCCCGCTGGCGGCGGCCGGGATCGCGGCGGGGTTCCTGGTGGTCTTCGTGATGGTGGTCGGCCTTCCGGCTTTGCCCCCGCCGTCGAGCATGGGCAAGCTGTTCTGGTCGTCAGCCATCGGGCTGCTGCTGGGTGTCGCCGCCGATGCGGCGGGCCTGCGTGGCCGGGCGGTTTCGGTGGCGCTGGCGGTGTGGCTGGCCGGTTCGCTGCTGTGGATCGCGCTGCCTGCCCTGGATTCCATGGCGGCGGCCGTCAGCTTCGCGATCCTGCTCGCCACCGCCGCGTGGGTCGCCTTTGCCCGCGGTTCGCAGGCGCATGGTTCGGAGAGGGGCGAGAGCCCGACCGCGCCGGCCGCCTCGCTGCTGGCGCTGGCGCTGGCCGTCGGCGGCACGGCCCTGATCGGCTCATCGGCGTCCATCGCCCAGATGGCTTTGGCTCTGGCGGCGTCGGCCGGCGGCTTCCTGCTGTGGAACTGGCCGGTCGAGCGCCATGGCTGGGGCCTGTCGGGCCGGGTTGCGACCGGCATCGCGGTTCTGCTGGCCGGCGTGCTGACCCTCTTCACCCAGGCGCAGACCGCCGTCCTGCTGCTGGCGCTGCCGGCACTGCTGGCCGGCCATGTCAGCCGCTTCGTTCCCCAGGGCCATGGCCCGGTCGGCCGGGCCGCCTCGTCGGCCGCCGTCACGGTGGTCGCGGTCCTTCCGGCGCTGGTCGCCATCGGTACGGCCTATGCGCTGACCGGTGGCGAAGCGTCGCCCTACTGAACCTCCATCCCCATCATCCGAACCCAATCCCCGGAGCTCCGTTCATGAAGAAGACCCTGTTCGCCGCCGCCCTGTTCGTCGCGACCGCCGCCGGCACCCTGACGCCGGCCTTCGCCGCCCCGGTCAGCTACAAGATCGACCCGGCCCACACGGCCGTTGCCTTCGTCGTCAACCACATCGGCTTCTCCAACGTGATCGGCCGCTTCAACACCGTCGGCGGCGACATCAGCTTCGACAAGGACGCGGTCGAGAAGAGCTCGGTCACCGTCACCATCGACTCCGCCAGCATCGACACCAACCACGCCAAGCGTGACGAGCATCTGCGCTCCCCCGACTTCTTCAACGCGAAGGAGTTCCCGAAGCTGACCTTCAAGAGCACCAGGATCGAGAAGACCGGCGACAAGACCGGCAAGCTGCACGGCGACCTGACCATGCTGGGCGTGACCAAGCCGGTTGTTCTGGACATCACCTTCAACAAGGACGGCGTCAGCCCGGCCAGCAAGCTGGAGACCGCCGGCTTCTCCGCCCGCGGCACGGTGAAGCGCACCGATTTCGGCATGAAGTACGGCGCCCCGGCCGTCGGCGACGACATTCAGCTGCTGATCGAGATCGAGGCGGTCAAGTCCTGACCGAAGGGCCGTTCCGGTCTGTTGCAGTGTGGAGGGGACCGGTTCGCCGGTCCCTTCCCTTTTCCACTCCCCTGATGATTGGAGGCCGCGATGCCGCAGCTTGTGAATGGTGTCTGGGTAAAGGGCGACATCGCGGCCAGCGAGATCAGGAACGGCGCCTTCCACCGCGAGCCGACCCGCTTCCGCGACTGGATCACGCCGGACGGCGCGCCTGATGCCGCCGGGGATGCCGCCGGGAACGCCGCCGGGCGCCCCACCCTGCCGGCGGTGGCCGGACGCTATCACCTCTATGTCTCCTATCTCTGCCCCTGGGCCTCGCGCACGCTGATCTTCCGCGTGCTGAAGGGGCTGGAGGGGGTGATCGGCCTGTCCGCCGCCGAACCGGTGCTGGGCGAGGATGGTTGGGTCTATGCCGAGGATCAGGATGCCGGCGAGGGCGTCGGCCCCTTCCGCCACCATTACCGGCTCTATACCGCGAGCGATCCCACCTACACCGGCAAGGTGTCGGTCCCCGTTCTGTGGGACCGGCAGGAGCGCCGCATCGTCAACAACGAATCGGCCGACATCATCCGCATCCTGAACAGCGCCTTCGACGGCCTGACCGGCAACCGGCTTGACCTCTATCCCGAACCGCTGCGGCCAGAGATCGACCGCTGGAACGAACTGGTCTATGCCAGCGTCAACAACGGCGTGTACCGCTGCGGCTTCGCCAAGTCGCAGGCCAGCTACGACGAGGCGTTCGACGGGTTGTTCGCCACGCTCGACAGACTGGAGGATCATCTGTCGGCCAGCCGCTATCTGGCGGGGGAGCATCTGACCGAGGCCGACTGGCGCCTGTTCGTCACGCTGGTGCGCTTCGACGCCGCCTATCACGGCGCCTTCAAATGCAATCTGCGCCGGATCGAGGACTACCCGAACCTGTCCGCCTATCTGCGCGAGCTGTACCAGTGGCCGGGCATCCGCGACACGGTGAAGCTCGACCACATCAAGGCGGGCTACTACACCAATCCCGCCATCAACCCGACCCTGATCGTGCCGAAGGGGCCGGCGCTGGACTTCGACCGCAGCCACGACCGCGACCGGCTGCCGGGCAAGGGGATCTGGCAGCGGGGGTGAGGGATCATCGTTTTCCACGCCTCGGCCGGGTGAGCAGGACGGCGGAGGTCAGAAGCTGGGAGAGCGTCCAGAAGGCACCCGCCGCTGCCAGCAGCGTCATCGAAGGCCACCAGACTGCCGCCAAGCGCAGAACCGCGGCCGTGGCCATCAGCGCGACGGCGGCCGTCGCGGCGGGCGGGAAGCGCTCGGGCTCCGCCTCCCGCTGCAGGGTGGTGCGGATCATCATGGCGCTGGCGAGGATGCCGAGCGCCCCTACCCCCAGCATGTGCCAGCCGGCGGCCGGCGGCAGACCAGCGAGCTCCGCGAAACCCGTCAGCAGCCAGCCGATGCCGAGGCAGAGATAGCCCAGATGCAGGCTGGCGATCTCCGGCTGCCGCAGCAGGAGATGCGGTTTCCAGCGGGCCAGCCGCAGCAGCGCGCTGGCCCCCGCCATCGCCGCACCGGCGGCCCCCAGCGGCGGCAGCAGGCCGGTCGCCGCCGACAGCAGGCAGAGGGCGGCGCCGGCCACGCCCATCGCCTCCAGCCGCGGCTGCACCCGCTGCGCCAGGGTGATGCCGCGGCGGCGCAGGGCGCCGGCCGTGGCCGCCGGGATGACGCGCCCGCCCATGGTCAGCAGCAGCGTCGCGATCAGCAGCAGCCCGACCGGCATCCCGCCGGCCGGGACGAGCCCGAGCTCCGACGCCCAGAACAGCGCCTCCGCCACCAAGAAGGCGCCGATCAGCGGACCGAACACTGCATTGTGTCCGCTGCGGCTGGTGCGCAGGAACGGCAGGCCGGCGACCACGAACAGCAGCAGCGGATAGGCGATGCCGACCGGCAGGGCCACCACCGCCGGCAATCCGCCCAGCAGCGCCAACCGCCCGGCCAGCCAGGACAGGAAGGCCACCGCCACCATCCGCCGCGACAGCCGTGTCATCAGGAATCCGCCGACCACCGCCAGCGCATAGCCCAGCGTCATCTCGTGGGCATGCAGCGCCGGCGACCAGTCCACCGGCAGCAGGCCGGACACCGCCGCCAGCCACAACGGCACGGCAAGCGCGGCATAGATGGCGGCTGCCGGGTACATCAGGCGGTGGGCACTGGTGATCGGGGCGCTGGTGATGGGAGCGGGGGAATGCATGGGAGGCGGGCTCTTCGGTGGTCCGGTCCGGTCATTCTGGCGGCCGGCGGGCGGGCGCGCTTTGACCGGCAACAAATTCGCTTACGAATGGGTATGCTTTGGCCGCTACACTGTCGGGCCAGACCCGGACCGAGCCAGGACGACCGCCATGCCCCCGCCCCCCGATCCCGCCGTTCTGCGCGGCATGCCGCTGTTCGCCGGGCTGGGTGCCGACGCGCTGGCCGAGGCGGTGGCGCTCGCCCGTCCGCGCCGGCATGCCCGCGGCGCCGCCCTGTTCACCCAGGGGGAGCCGGCCGCCGCCGGCCATGCGCTGATCGACGGGCGGGTGAAGATCGTGCAGACCGGTCCCGACGGCCAGCAGGTGGTGATGCGCTTCATCGGCCCCGGCGAGATGTTCGGGACGCTGGCGATCTTCACCGACGGCCTCTATCCGGCCGATGCTGTCGCCGTGGCGGATTGCGTCGAGCTGTCCTGGCCGGCCGCCGGGATGACCGAACTGATGGACCGCCATCCCGTCATCGCCCGCAACGCGCTGTCCATCGTCGGCGGCCGTCTGCGCGAAGTGCAGAACCGCCTGCGCGAGGTCGCGACCGAACGGGTGGAGCGCCGCATCGCGCATGCCCTGCTGCGTCTGGTGCGTCACGCCGGCCGGCGGGTGGAGGCGGGGGTGGAGATCGATTTCCCCCTGTCGCGCCAGGACGTGGCGGAGATGACCGGCACCACGCTGCACACCGTCAGCCGCACCCTGTCGGCCTGGGAAAGCCAGGGGATCGTCGAAAGCGGCCGGCAGCAGGTGGTGATCCGCAAGCCCCACGCGCTGGTCGCCATCGCCGAGGATCTGCCGCCGGTTCCGCCGCGCGGCTGAATGCAGGACGGCTGAATAGGTGGGCCGAATGCGGGGCGCTTGCGGTGGCGCAAAGACCGCTCGCTGCCCGGCGGCTATGGTGGCTGCCTGTCCCCAGCGCAGGAGCATGCCGCCATGGCCGCCTCATCATCCGTGGCCAAGATGACGATCGCCGACATGACCATGGCCGAGCTGATGCGCGAGCGCCCCGCTGTGGTGCCGGTCCTGCTTCGCCGCGGCCTCGCCTGTCCCGGCTGCGCCATGGCGCCTTTCATGACCGTGCGGGAGGCGGCTGAGGCCTATGGGCTGGAGCTTGACGCCCTGCTGGACGATCTCGCCGCCGCCGGTTCCCGGCCGGCCCCTTCTCTGGAAGGAACCATAAAGTGCGATTGCGTTTGATTCCATTGGGAAATCGGTGAAATCTGGAACGTGAATCCTGTGCGTGTTTTGTACGCGCTCTATGGCGGAATTCCGCTTCACCTTCGGTGCAGGACACCGTGGAGGCACTCCCGGTGCCGCCTCACGGCCGGTTGATCTGCACGGTCAGCGCGGCCGCCGCCTTGTCGGACAGCGGAACGTCGGCCGGCACCATCACGGCCTCCGGTGCCGGGCCGCCTCCGGTCCGGCCCAACTGCTTATGGCCGAGCCGTCCGGTCACCCGAAACGCCACCCAGACCGCCGCGATACCGAACAGCACCGATCCCGCCGCCTGTCCGATCAGCACCCCCGGCGCCCCGCCCAGCCAACCGCCCACCGCCACGAAAGGCATCGTTCCCAGCGTCGCCCTGCCCCAGTTGAACCCGGTCGCCAGCAGTGGAAAGCCCAGATTGTTGAACGCGGCGTTGCCGACGAAGAGGAAGCCGACGAACAGGAACCCGCCAGCCACGGCGGTGCAGAACAGGCGGACCAGATCGGCCGACACGCCCTCGGCGGAAAAGGCGATCACCACCCAGTCGCGGGCAAGGAACAGACCCAGCCAGACCGCCAACACCCAGACGACGATCAGCGCCAGGCTGGCCAGCAGGGTCGCCCGCACCCGGTCGAGCCGGCCTGCGCCCAGATTCTGCGCCAGGATCGGGCCGACCGCGCCGGTCAGGGCGAAGATCGTGCCGAAGGCAACCGGAACCATGCGATCGACGATGGCCGCCCCGGCGATCGCCGCATCGCCGAAGCGGGCCATGCTGGTGGTGACGTAGACGCCGGCGACCGGGGTGGCGAGATTGGTCAGGACCGCCGGACCGGCGATGCCGGCAAGTGTCCCGGCATCCTTCACCAGCCCGGTCCAGCCCGGGGCGGCGAGCAGCCGGTGCACCCGCGCCACACCGTGCCAGCCGACGGCGGCGAGCAGGCAGCGCGACAGCACGACCGTCACCGCTGCACCGGTCAGGTCCAGCCGCAGGCCGAAGATCAGAACCGGGTTCAGCGCCGCGGTGAACAGTGCGGCATAGAGCGTGACGGTCATGGCGCGGCGCGCATCGCCCTGCGCCCGCAGCATCGCCGAACAGCCCATACCGAGCCCGAGCAACGGCAGGGTCGGTGACAGGATGGTCAGATAGCCGACAGCCAGGTCCTTGGTGGCTCCCCTGGCACCCAGCAGATCCATCGCCGGCCCCAGCAGCGGCAAGGTCAGCAGGCCGACCACTGCGGCGACCAGCGCGGTGAGGATCAGGCTGGAGCCCGCCAGCCTCTCCGCCTCGGCGCGCCGGCCGCCGCCTATCGCTCGCGCTACCAGCGCTCCGGCGCCAATCGACAGTCCGATGCACAGCGACGATTGCAGGAACAGGACGGTGCCGGCGAAGCCCACCGCCGCCGCCAGTTCGCGTTCGCCCAGCAGTGAAATGTAGAACAGGTTCAGCAGATCGACCGCGAACACCGCGATCAGCCCGACCGAGCCGGTGGCGGTCATCACCATCACATGGCGCATCGGCGAACCGGTGGTGAAGCGGCCTACGGCGGTTTCGGCCATCGGATCGGTCTCCTGCTTGGCGGCTCCAGGGTGTTTGACGGCCTTGGGGTGGCGGACGGTCCGTCGTCTCCCCCATCGGTCGCCAGCTACCGACCTCCTTGGATAGAGTGGAGGGGCATCCTGCGACCCGGCAGAATCTACGCTGTGCATCGCCACGATGCGCGAAAATTCTCCGGTGCCGCGGTGGCGCCAACGTCTGCCGGTGGGCCGATCGACATCGATGGCGTCCGTCGCCTCCCTCCCGTTCCCGCGCCGCGCCGGCAGCCGGCGCGGCGCCATCAGCCCGCCATCCTCAGCCCTTGATCAAGGGACACTTGCTTTCGGACAGCGGCAGGAAGGCGTCGTCGCCGGAGATGGTGCTGAGGATTTTGTAATAGTCCCAGCGGCCCTTGGATTCGGCGGGGCTCTTGACCTCGACAAGATGCATGTCGTGGACCATGCGACCGTCGGCGCGGACCTTCCCGTTGCGAGCGAACATGTCCTCGATGGGCATGCTCTTCAGCTGGTTGACCACCGTCAGACCCTTGTCGGTGCCGGCGGCATCGATGGCCTTCAGGTAGTTCAGCACCGCCGAATAGACGCCGGCCTGGGCCATGGTCGGCATCTTGCCCTCGTGCCGCTGGCCGAAACGCCGGGCGAACTCGCGTGTCCGCTCGTCGCTGTCCCAATACCAGCCGGTGGTGATGACCATCCCCTTGGTCACCTCGAGGCCGAGGCTGTCGATGTCGGTCAGGAAGACCAGCATGCCGACCATCTTCTGGCCGCCCTGGGTCAACCCGAACTCGTTGGCCTGCTTCACCGCGTTCACGAAGTCACCCCCGGCGTTGGCGAGCGCCACCACCTGCGCGCCCGACGCCTGCGCCTGAAGCAGGAAAGACGAGAAGTCCGGCGTCGCGACCGGCGCCCGCACCGCGCCCAGAACCGTGCCGCCGGCCTTCTTGACCGCGTTCGACGTGTTGGTCTCCAGGCTGCGGCCGAAGGTGTAGTCGGCGGTGATGAAGAACCACGATTTGTTGCCCTGCTGGGTCAGGGCACGGCCGGCGCCGTTGGCGAGGGCGTAGGTATCGTAGGTCCAGTGGACGCCGGTCGGCGAACACTTCTCGTTGGTCAGCTCGGTGGTGCCGGCAGTGGAGTTCAGGTGAACCCGCCCTGTCTCGCGCGTCACCTCCTGCACCGCCAGCGCCGCGGCGGAGTTGCCGACGTCAACGATCACGTCGACCTGCTCCCGGTCGATCCATTGGCGGGAGACGCTGGCGGCGATGTCGGCCTTGTTCTGGTGATCGGCGAAGACGACCTGGACCGGCGCGCCCTTGACTTTGCCGCCGAAATCCTCGACGGCCATCTGCGCCGCGACCACCGATCCGCGCCCGGCGAGGTCCGCGTAGATGCCGGTCATGTCGTCGAGCACGGCAATCTTCACGACATTGTCGGAAACCTGCGCGTGGGCCGTGCCGATCAGAATGCTGGCTATGGTAACGGTGGCCATGCCCGCGAGCAGGGCCGTCTTGAGCGACTTCATGCGTTTATCCTCCCGGTTCTTGTGCTGTTTTGAAAAAAGCTCAGGCCCCGGCGGCGTCGCGCAGCAGGCGGCCGAGCAGGAACTGGTCGCTGTCGCCATGGGCCAGACGCGTCTGGTCGGTCTGGGCGTCGATGGCACGCTTGGTCATGCGCAAGATCAGCGGCGGGACCGTTGCCGCGTCACGGGCCAGCCGCAGGCTGTCCGCGACCACCGCGCCGTCCTCGGCGACGAGGTCGGCGAGGCCCCATTCGAGCGCCAGCCCCGAATCGACGCGCAGGTCGGTGAACAGCATTCGCTTTGCTCGCGCCGGGCCGACCAGCGACACCAGACGCGGGAGGCCGCCCCAGGCGAGGGTGAAGCCGAGCCGGGCCTCCGGCAGGCGAAGATGTGCGCCGAGCCCGAAAACCCGCCAGTCCAACGCCATCGCCAGCACCCCGCCGCCGCCGATCGCCGGCCCTTCGACGGCGGCGATGGTGAGTTGGGGCAGCGCCGCCCAGGCGTCGCACAGGATCCGGCCGCGCTCGATGGCGGCATGCTGCTCCAGCACATCCCCGCCGGTCGGCCAGAGCTGCGGGTCGGACAGGTCGATGCCGCCGGAAAACACCGCGGCGGTGCCGGTCAGCACCACCGCCCGTACGGTGGTGTCGGCGCGCAGGTGGCGGGCCGCGTCCGTCAGCTCCGTCATCGCCGCCGCGCTCAACGCATTGGCCCGTCCGCCTCGGTCGTAGCGGACCAGCGCCACCCCGTCCGACGGCTCAACCGAAACAAAGCTCATCTCGTTTGCCCCCTCTCCTTCCGAGCCGACGGCCATCCGAGCCGGCCTTCATGACCTAACATTCTACTGAGTATGTTGCAATCGTTTGATTGGTGATGCAAACATATGGATGGCAGCCGCTGCCGGGCGGTGGGCGGCCCCACGGCCGGACGTCGAGGTTGGAAGAAGAGGGAGGGTTTTCGGCGATGCACGGAGATGATCGGGGGCGGATCCCCACGGCGGACGAATGCGTCTTGCGCAATCTTCTGGAAAGACAGGCCGAGCGGCAGCCCGACGCGGTGTTCGTCGCTTTCTGGCGGGGCGAGACGTGGACCTACCGGAAGACGCTGGAGCGGGTCCGCCGCCGCGCCGCGGCCCTGCGCGCACAAGGCGTGCGCCAGGGCGACCATGTGCTGTGCTGGATGGGGAACGGGCCTGAATTGCTGACCTCGTGGTTCGCCATCAATTATCTCGGGGCGGTCTATGTGCCGCTCAACACGGCGAGCCGGGGACGCCCGCTGGAGCACATGCTGGACAATGCCGGCGCCGCAGTCCTCATCGCCCACACGGCTTTGGTCGGCCGCCTGGCGGAGATCGACCGGGGGTCTCTGGCTACGGTCCTGACCGTCGGCGCGGCGGACTCGGATCCGCCCGCGTTGCCCGGCGTCACCATCGCGCCGCTGGTCGACGCGCCCGCCGACGCCGATCTCGACCTGGAACTCGACCGGCCGATCCAGCCCTGGGATCCGCATGCGATCATGTATTCATCGGGCACGACCGGGGCGGCCAAGGGGATCGTGACGTCCTACGTCCAGATCTACACGATGGGGCCGGACGCCTTCGACAGCATCACGGCGGACGACCGCTGCATGATCTGCGGGCCGATTTTCCATTGCGGCAGCACGCTCTACGTCTATTGCATGCTGGGCAAGGGCGGTTCCATGGCGATGGTTCCGGAATTCCGGACGTCGGAGTTCTGGGCCTCGATCCGCGACACCGGCAGCACGGTGGTCCTGCTTCTCGGCGTCATGGCGAGCTTCCTGCTGAAGGCGCCGCCGGAGCCGGACGACCGCGACCATACTCTCAGGAAGGTTTTCATCGTCCCCTTCGGCGACGACGCACCGCGCTTCGGCGCGCGCTTCGGCGTCGAACTCCATACCGTCTACAACATGACCGAGATCGCCAGCCCGCTGACGGCTGGACCGGACGGGATGGTGCCGGGCCTGTGCGGCCGCGCGCGGCCCTGCTTCGAGTTGCGCGTGGTCGACGGCAACGACGCGGAGCTGCCACCGGGCACGGTCGGCGAGCTGATCATCCGCTCCCATCGCCCATGGGCACTCGGATCCGGCTATTACCGGAACCCGGAGGCGACGCTGGCGGCCATGCGCAACGGCTGGTTCCACACCGGCGACGCCTTCCGCATGGAGGCGGACGGCCGCTTCTTCTTCGTCGACCGCCTGAAGGACGTGATCCGCCGCCGCGGCGAAAACATCTCCTCCTTCGAACTGGAGGCGGAAATCTGCGCCCACCCGGCGGTGCGCGAGGCGGTGACGGTCGCGGTGCCCAGCTCGGTCGGCGAGGACGAGGTGCTGGCGGTCGTCGCCCCGGTTCCCGGCGCCTCAGTCGATCCGGCGGAACTGGTCGGCTTCCTGGCGGCGCGGGTGGCGCACTACATGGTGCCGCGCTATGTGCGGGTGGTGGAGGAGTTGCCGAAGACGGCCAGCGGCAAGCTCCAGAAGCACACGCTGCGCGCCGAGGGGCTGACGGAGGAGTGCTGGGACCGCGAGGCGGCGGGCATCCGCTTCAAGCGGGAAACCCTCGCCTGACGGGCCCGCGGCCTGCCAAGGACATCGAAGCCCTCGTCCCGATGCGGGATCGGGGGCTTCTCCATTTTCAGTCCGGCGCGTTCAGCCCCTGCATGATCGAATCGACGATCTTGTCGGCCAGGATCTCGCGGTCGTCGCGGGTCTCCGCCGGGCGGGGGCGATACCAGATCGACAGCCAGTTGATGGCGCCCAGCGCCACCTTGACCGCCACCGACACGTCGCTGGTGCGGATCGAACCGTCCTCGACGCCTTCGTAGGCGACCCGCTTGAACAGGCTCTCGAAGTCGTTGCGCACGGTCATCAGCTCGGCCAGCGTACGGCGCTGCTCGGGCGTCGTGGCGCCGAAGCGGTGCATCTCCACGCCCTGCACGACCACCGCCTCCAGAGCGAGATTCTCCATCATCGAGAGGGCGTGCTGGCGGAACATGGCGCTGAGGCGCCGCGCCGCCGGCTCCGGCCCCTTCATCACCGGGGTGACGGCGTCGAAGTTGCGCCGCATCCCCTCGCGGTGGACGTCGAAGAACAACTCCGTCTTCGAGCGATAATAATGATAGATGCGGCCTTTGGTGGCGCCCAGACGTCGGGCCACATCGTCGATGCTCGTCGCATGGTATCCCTGCTCCATGAAGCATTCGGCGGCGGCGGTCAGGATGTCGATGTTCCCGGTCTTGTCTATGCGGGGCGACAGCGGGTTCTTTTCACTGCTCATCATCCAGTTCCAGCTCAATATGTTCGTCGACGACCAACCCGTTTCGCCCGCCCCGACCCGCTGCGACGGCGCGGCGTCGGTCGGTTCGGCGAAGCTAGGACCAATCCATGCCTCAGGCAACATTTCTGCCTGGACAGGACCGGACCGCTCACATACTACTTGGTATGTTTTTTGTGCGTGGCGCAAGCGAACTTTGCTGCGACCGCATCCGATCAACGGCCAATCAGCGGCCAAACGGATATGGGAAGACCCCCAATGAACGAACCTGTTTCCCCTGGGGACCTGGAGCGGCGCGTCGGCGGCGAGATCGGCGTGTCGCGTTGGTTCGCGATCCCCCAGGAGCGCATCGACGCCTTCGCCGACGTCATCGACGACCACCAGTTCATCCATGTCGATCCCGAGCGCGCAAGCCGCGACACCCCCTTCGGTGGCACCATCGCCCACGGCTTCCTGTCGCTGTCGCTGCTGACCGCGATGGGCGCGGGCGTGCTGCCGGTGATTGCCGGGGAAGCGATGGTCATCAATTACGGCTTCGACCGGGTCCGCTTCCTGGCACCGGTCCGGGCCGGCGCGCGGGTCCGGGCCCGCTTCGTGCTGAGCGAGGCGACCCGCCGGTCGGATCGGGAACTGGTCGCACGCTATGCGGTGACGGTGGAGATCGAAGGCGGCGGCAAGCCGGCGCTGGCGGCCGACTGGATCATTCTGACCCTCTTGAAAGAACAGGTGGACGCAGCATGAGCAATCAATCGAACGGCATGGGGCCTGACGGCATCCGCTTCGACGGGCGCGTCGCCATCGTCACCGGGGCGGGGAACGGCCTGGGGCGCGGCTATGCGCTGGAACTGGCGGCACGCGGCGCCAGGGTGGTGGTCAACGACCTGGGCGGCGGGCGCGACGGCCGCGGCGCTTCGGGTGCCGCCGAAACCGTGGTTGCGGAGATCCGCGACCGCGGCGGCGAGGCCATCGCCGACGGCGCCAACGTCACCGACCCGGCGCAGGTCGCCGCCATGGTCGAGCGCACCCTCGGCCTGTGGGGCCGCATCGACGTGCTGATCAACAATGCCGGCATCCTGCGCGACAAGAGCTTCGCCAAGATGGATCTGGAGGATTTCCGCTCGGTCGTCGACGTGCATCTGATGGGGGCGGCCAACGTCACCCATGCGGTCTGGCCGATCATGCGGGCGCAGGGTTACGGCCGCGTCCTGATGACGACCTCGACCTCGGGCGTCTACGGCAATTTCGGCCAATCGAACTACGGCGCCGCGAAGGCCGGTCTGGTCGGGCTGATGAACGTCCTGCATCTGGAGGGGGTGCGCAACGGCATCCACGTCAACGCGGTCGCTCCGACCGCGGCGACCCGCATGACGTCCGACATCCTCGACGAGACGGCCTTGGCCCGGCTGAACCCCGACTTCGTCACCCCGGCGGCGCTGTTCCTGGTGTCGGAGCAGGCGCCGAGCCGCACGGTGATCCTCTCCGGCGCCGGCACCTACGCCCGGCTCGCCATCGTCGAATCGGACGGCGTCTTCCTGCCCGAGGGTGAGCGCACGCCGGAAGCCGTGGCCGCCCGCTTCGCCGAGATCGCGTCGCTCGACAACCAGCACGAGATCGACGCCGGCCTGAGCCATGTCGACCGCATCCTGAAACGCGCGGCGGAGGCCGCCGGTCCGAACGCACGCGGCGAGCAGGGAGAAGACCGGTGAGGGAAGCCGTCATCGTATCGACCGCCCGCACGCCGATCGGCAAGGCCTATCGGGGCGCCTTCAACGATACCCAGGCGCAGGCCCTGGGCGGGCACGCCATCGCTCATGCCGTCGCCCGCGCCGGGATCGACCCGGCCGAGATCGACGACGTGGTGATGGGGGCAGCGCTGCAGCAGGGCGCCACCCACATGAACATGGCCCGGCAATGCGCACTGCGCGCCGGGCTGCCGACCTCGGTGGCGGCACAGTCGGTGGACCGCCAATGCGCCTCGGGCCTGATGGGCATCGCAATCGCCGCCAAGCAGATCGTCGTCGACGGCATGACTGTGGCGGTCGGCGGCGGGCTGGAATCGCTGTCGCTGGTGCAGACCGAACGCCTGAACGTCGACCGCTGGCGCGATCCCTGGCTGGTCGAGCACCGCCCCGACGTTTACATGGCCATGATCGAGACGGCGGAGATCGTGTCGGCGCGCTACGGCGTGCCGCGCGAGGCGCAGGACGCCTACGCCGCCCGGTCCCAGGCCCGCACCGCCGAGGCGCAGGACGCCGGGCGCTTCGACATGGAGATCGTGCCGGTCACCACCACCATGACCCGCCTCGACAAGGCGACCGGCGAGACCACCCGCCACCCGGTCACGCTGGACCGTGACGAGAGCAACCGGCCGGACACCACGCTGGCCGGACTGTCGGCGCTGAAGCCTGTGTTCCGCGACGGCCAGCAAATCCAGGAAGGGCGTTTCGTCACCGCCGGCAACGCTTCGCAACTGTCGGACGGCGCGTCGGCCAGCGTGCTGATGGAGGCGGCGGAGGCCGAACGGCGGGGCCTGCACCCGCTCGGCATCTACCGGGGCATCGCCGTTGCCGGCTGCGACCCGGACGAGATGGGGATCGGGCCGGTCTTCGCGGTGCCGAAGCTGTTGAAGCGCCACGGCCTGACCGTCGACGACATCGGGCTGTGGGAGTTGAACGAGGCCTTCGCCGCGCAGGTGATCCATTGCCGCGACCGGCTCGGTATCCCCGACGAGCGGCTGAACGTCAACGGCGGGGCCATCGCCATCGGCCATCCCTACGGCATGTCGGGCGCCCGTCTGGTCGGCCACGCCCTGATCGAGGGCAAGCGCCGGGGTGTGCGCCATGTCGTCGTCACCATGTGTGTCGGTGGCGGCATGGGCGCCGCCGGCCTGTTCGAAGTCGCCTGACCCCCCAAGATCGAACCCGAGACTAGAGAGGAACCCGCATGGACCGCAAGCACGACACCCGCGCCGCCTATCCCCATTTCCAGACCGTCCCGACCCGGTGGATGGACAACGACGCCTACGGCCACGTCAACAATGTGGTCTATTACAGCTACTTCGACACGGTGGTGAACCAGTACCTGATCGAGAACGGTGCGCTCGACATCGAAAACAGCCCGGTGATCGGACTGGTCGTGGACACCGGCTGCAGCTATTACGCGCCGATCAGCTTCCCCGACCGGGTCGAGGCCGGGCTGCGCGTGGCGCGGCTGGGCACCAGCAGCGTCCGCTACGAGGTCGGGCTGTTCCGCAACGACGATCCGACCCCGGCGGCCTGCGGCCATTTCGTGCATGTCTACGTCGATCGCGAGACGCGCCGCCCAGCAGCGCTGCCGGAGAAACTTCGCGCCGTGCTCGAACGGCTGGTCGCGCCGGCTGAAAACGCCTGATTCCCCCTTCCGGTGAGGACCGAGACATGATGGACTTCGTGTTCGAAACCACCCCGAAGCTGGTGTGCGAGGCGGGGGCGGCGACCCGGCTTGGCGAGATGGCAAAGGGACTGGGGATCCGCCGCGCGCTGATCGTCACCGACGCCGGTCTGGTCGCAGCCGGGCTGCTGGAGCCGGTCCAGGCCGGTTTCAGGACCGCCGGGACGGTCTGCACCCTGTTCTCCGACGTCGTGGCCGACCCGCCCGAGCAGTCGGTCGCGCTGGCGGTGCAGGCGGCGCGGGACGCCGGGGCCGACGGCGTGATCGGGGTCGGCGGCGGCAGTTCGCTGGACACAGCGAAACTGGTCGCCCTGCTGACCGGCACGCCGCAGGATCTGCCGGACATCTATGGCATCGGTCTCGCCAGGGGGCCGCGCCTGCCGCTGATCCAGGTACCGACCACCGCCGGCACCGGGTCGGAGGTGACGCCGATCGCCATCGTGACCACGCCCACCAGCGAGAAGAAGGGGGTGGTCTCCAGCCTGCTTTATCCCGATCTGGCGGTGCTGGACGCTCATCTGACGCTGGGGCTTCCGCCGCGCGTCACGGCGATGACCGGCATCGATGCGATGGTCCACGCCATCGAAGCCTACACCACCCGCCACAAGAAGAACCCCCTGTCCGACAGCCTCGCACTGCGGGCGCTGAGCCTGTTGGGCGGCAACATCCGCACCGTCATCGCCGACGGACGCGACGTCGCCGCGCGCGCGGCCATGCTCCAGGGCTCACTGCTCGCCGGCATCGCCTTCGCCAACGCGCCGGTCGGGGCGGTCCATGCCCTGGCCTACCCGTTGGGCGGCCATTTCCATGTGCCGCACGGGCTGAGCAACGCGCTCATGCTCGGACCGGTGCTGGAGTTCAACCGGCCCGCCGCCGAGACGCTCTATGCCGAACTCGCCCCGGCGATCCTGCCCGGCAGCGCCTTCGCCACGCCGGCCAGGGCGACGGACGCCTTCCTCGGCGCCATGCGCGATCTGGTCGCCGCCATGCCGATGGAGCAGCGGCTGGAGCAGGTCGGCGTGCGGCGCGATGATTTGCCGATGCTGGCTGCCGATGCCATGAAGGTGCAAAGGCTCCTGATCAACAATCCGCGCGAAGTCACCTATGAAGATGCCTTGGCCCTATACCGCCAAGCGTACTGACGGCAGGGTTCGGTTGCAAAATTTGCCGGCAGCCGGCTTCAGGTGCCCTCGCCTGGACTTTGCGGCACGGCAATTTGTCGACGACCGCACCTTTGCCACGGCGATGAGCGGCTGATGTCCCTACCCTCTCCGGCGCCAACCCTCTCCGGCGTTTGTGCTGGAGCAAAGAAGGCATCGGCGATCCGGGTTACAGCGGTGCATGGCGATCCTGCCGCTCCCCCACAGCCAGACGGACGACGATGCCGACCACAACCCATGCAATGCAGGCCGAACCGGTGCTCGACCTCCGCGCCATTCCGCCCTACCAGCGCCACCAGCTGATCTTCCAGTCGGTGCAGGATCTGACCCCCGGCGACGGCTTCTCGCTGGTCAACGACCATGACCCGCGCCCGCTGCACCACCAGCTCCTCAGCCTGTTCGGCGCCAGTTTCTCCTGGGAATACCTGCAGCAGGGTCCCGAGGTCTGGCAGGTCCGCATCGCCCGGCCCGAGGGGGCAGCGGCGACCAGCCTGCGCGTGCGCATCGACCGCAACGGCGACGTGGCGGTCGCGGCCGACGACGCGCGGCTGGGTCCGGACGCAAGCGGCGCGTCGGTCTGCGAGGTGACGGACTGCCCGCCGGGCACGCTGGCGGCCGACGTGCTGTCACTGCTGCAGGGCGTGATCCCGCCGGCCGGCGTGGTCAGCATCGCCTATGAGCGGCTGCTGGCGCGGCGCAACGGCTCCTGCTGTGGCGGCATGTGCGGCTGAGGACAGGGAGCGGGGCGGCCGTTCCCGGTTTCGGAATGGCTGCCGCCCGCCCCGGCCGGCAACCAATCCGGCCCTGCCCGGTTCTGTGTGTGACGCCCGACCAAGGAGACGCGCATGGACCGGAGTGACGACACTGTATCGCCGCGGGACCCGCGGTACAAATATCCCCAGCCGCCCTTCAAGGGCCAGTCGCAGCCCTGGCCCGGATTGGCCCGCGACATGGACCCGCCGCCGGACCATGGCGAGACCAGCTACAAGGGCTCCGGCCGGCTGGCGGGGCGGAAGGCGCTGATCACCGGCGGCGATTCCGGGATGGGACGCGCCGCCGCCATCGCCTATGCCCGCGAGGGGGCCGACGTCGCCATCAACTATTTCCCGACCGAGGAGCCGGACGCCCGCGAAGTCGTTGCGCTGATCGAGGCGGCGGGCCGCAAGGCCGTCGCCATTCCCGGCGACCTGCGCGACGAGGCGTTCTGCCGGCAGATGGTGGCGGATGCGGTCGCCGGGCTCGGCGGGCTCGACATCCTGGTCTGCAACGCCGCGCGGCAGCAGGCCTGCACTTCCATCCTCGACCTGACCAGCGAGGAGTTCGACGCGACGATGAAGACCAACATCTACGCGCCGTTCTGGACCATCAAGGCGGCGCTGCCGCACCTGAAGCCCGGCTCGGTCATCATCGGCACCACCTCGGAACAGTCCTACGATCCGACGCCGGAGCTGTACC
Source organism: Azospirillum sp. BE72 (assembly GCF_031455875.1). NCBI lineage: Bacteria > Pseudomonadati > Pseudomonadota > Alphaproteobacteria > Rhodospirillales > Azospirillaceae > Azospirillum > Azospirillum sp. BE72. The sequence continues at coordinate 25,177 of NZ_JAVDTO010000004.1, read as the reverse complement.
ACTATGCCCAGACCAAGGCGGCGACGATGAACTACGTCAAGTCGCTGGCCAAGCAGTTCGCCTCGAAGGGCATCCGTGTCAACGGCGTGGCCCCCGGCCCGATCTGGACCCCGCTGCAGGTCAGCGGCGGCGCCACCCAGGAGAAGCTGAAGCAGTTCGGCGGCCAGACCCCGCTGGGCCGTCCCGGCCAGCCGGCCGAGCTTGCCGGCATCTATGTCCAGCTTGCGGCGGAGGACGGCAGCTACACCACCGGCCACATCTATGGTGCCGCCGGCGGCAGCGGCCAGCCGTAAGGGCGCCGACGGCCGAACCCGTCCGGCCATCACCCCATGATGTCCTCGCCAAGCCTTCCGCCGTTGCAGGGAATGGTCTTTGCCCCGGTGAACTCCGAAGGCAGATGGATGCAGAGGTCGAAGCCGACCAGCAGCGCAATGCTGAGGATCGACAGGGCGATGGCGATGAAGAGGACGGTCATGGGATCGCTCCATCCGGAGGCCGATTGCGATGTCGGAGCGATCCTGAGCGCATTCCCGTTTCAGCGCTGTGAGCCGTCCCACAGGTGGGTTCATTTCGGACCGGGCCGGCGGGTGGTGGGCAGGACGGCGAGCACCGCCCCTGTCCCCGCCGCTGCCAGCAGGACCCAACTCTCTGCCGCTCCCATACCGTACAGGGTCAACCAGCCGACAAGGCACCAGAGCAATGGGATGACGAGCAGCAGCCACGACCAGCGCCCGGCCGCCATCAGGACAAGCCCGACGGTCGCGATGGCGGTCGGGTCCGGCGTGATGCCGAAAACCTCCGCTCCCCGTATCGAGCGCCCCAGCAGCGGCGCCGTCAGCGGGTGCAGGACAAGGGCATAGAGGAACAGCGCCAGCCCTCCCGATCCACGCCCTGTCCGGTCGAACGACCAGCGCAGCCGCCCTCCGACCGACGCCAGCAGCACGGCCTGAAGCGCGAACAGCGGTGCCATGTAGACTGCCGCCCAATTGATGGTGGCGTAGCGCTCCCACAGGAAGCTCCAGGCGACCCAGCCCCACAGGACCGCCAGACCGCCCGCGATCAGCCGGTGCGACCAGGGCCGGGGCCGGAGCAGGAACCACAGGATCGCGATGCCGAGCAGCAGCGTCAACAACTGCGCCGGCCAGAGTGCCTCATTGTGGCGTTCGATCAGCCGCCAGTAGGCGCGGGGGCTGAACAGCAGGAAATCCTCGGCGGAGTAGGTCCACCATTCCGGCATCAGAGCGCCCTCACATGGTCGGCCATGCGCTTCCTCATCGCGGCATCGGGCATCGGTCCGCTCATCGCGGCCATATTCTCCCGCACATGCGCGACCTGGCTGGTCGCCGGTATGGCCACCGTGACGGCGGGATGGGAGATGATGAATTTCAGGACGATTTGCGCCCAGCTGGACGCGCCGATGTCGCCGGCCCAGGCGGGCAGCGGCTGGCCGGACAGCCGGCGCAGCAGGACGCCCTGCTGGAACGGGCGGTTGACGATGACGCCGATGCCGCGGTCCGCCGCCAGCGGCAGGATGCGCTCCTCCACCTCACGGTCGACGATGTTGTAGGTGAGCTGCACGAAGTCGAGCGGCCGGCTGGCCATGATCGTCTCCAGCAGGTCGTGGCGCCGGCCTTCGGACGTGGTGATCCCGACATAGCGGAGTTGGCCTGCCGCCTTCATCGCGGACAGCGTCTGCAGATGCTCCTCCCAGGACAGCAGGTTGTGGACCTGCAGCAGATCGAAACGCGGCACGCCCCACAGGCTGCGCGACTGTTCGATCTGCGACGGCCCGCGGCTGCCGGAGGAAATCCACACCTTGTCGGCCGAGAACAGGCCCTTCGGCTGACCCAGCTTGCGCAGGCCGTATCCGACCACCTGCTGGGCGGAGCCGTACATGGGAGAGGAGTCGATCATCCCGCCCCCGGCCCGGAAGAAGGCGTCCATGACGGCCGCGCATTCGTCGCGCAGCTCGTCGTCGTCGCCGACATTGAAGGTGATCCAGGTGCCGAGCCCCACGGGGGGAATCGCCTCGCCCGTGGCGGGAATGCGCCGCATCGCCGGTGCGCCGGCCTGCGGAGCGGCCTGTGCTTGGGCGAACGCCGGCTGAATCGCCATGGCTGTCGCGGCCAGAGCACCCTGCAGGATCGCCCCCTGCAGAACCATCCGTCGTGTCGCTGTCATGCTCCCCTCCCTCGCGCTGCTGTATCGCAAAACCTGTCGGCGGCATGGACAGTCAGGTAGTGCGCGGAGGCCGGGACCGCGTTACCCCGATCTTTCGGAGAACTGCTTGCTGTGGCGCAACGATGCCGGGCGGGCGGGCCGGCATGCTGGCTTCAACGCCGCCCATGAAGGGTGGCAACGGTTGGAGACAAAATCATGGCCAACGTCACCGTCAGCACCGCGCTCTACCGCGACCACCATGCCGGTGTCGGCCAGCTGGTCGGCCGCATCGAAGCGCTGCTCGCATCAAGGACCGTGGAGTCGGACACGGCGGCGCTCACCGCCACGGTGCGGGAGCTGTTCGGCATCTTCGCCGTCCACCTGTCGCTGGAGGACAGCGCGCTATACCCCCGCCTGCTCGCCCACCCGGATGCGAAGCTGCGCAGCACGGCGGCGCGTTTCCAGGCGGAGATGGGGAACTTGCGGGCGCGGTTCGACCTGTACCGCACACGTTGGCCCGGCCCGGTGGCGGTCGCCAAGGATCCGGCCGCCTTCGTCCGCGAGACGCGCGAGGTGGTGGCTGCGCTGAAACATCGCATCGGCCGCGAGGACCGCGAACTGTACGACCTGATCGACCGCGCAGGGCTGGCCAGCGCCGCCTGAGACCGGCTTTTCAAGCTTAAACTTGACCGAGGTCAATGACTGCGGGCGATTAGCGGATTTGATGGGTAGCGGAATGACCGATAAGGAGGGACTCCGCCCATGCGTGAGCCCATGCGTGAGCCCGCTGTCGCACCGACCGCGATTGACGACGACCGGGCCCGACGTTTCGAAGCCAGCCTGAGCCGTGCGGGGCTCGGGCTCGTCCCGCGGTTGGGGGAGAGGGTCAGCGATGCGCTGCTGGCCCGCCTTCTCCGCGTGCTGGCGGAGCGCCATCCGCGCGCCTTCGAGGCACTGCGCGAGATGCAGGACGCCCGCGTTCTGATCGAGCCGGTGGATGCACCGGTCGCGCTGATGATGCGCGTCGGGCCTGAGCTGTCCCTGCATGCCCTGCCCCGCGGGGCGGTCGGGACCGGTGCGGCTGTGGCCGATGCCGTCATCCGCGGTCCCTATGCCCGGCTGCTCGACCTGCTGGAGGGGCGGATCGACGGCGATGCCCTGTTCTTCCGGCGCGAGCTGACCATCTCCGGCGACACCGCCCTGATCCTGGCCCTGCGAAACACGTTGGACGGCGAGGACGAGATGGATCTGATGGCCGACGCCGCCTCCATCGCCGGGCCGCTTGCCCGCGCCCTGCCGGTGCTGCGCCGGAATGCCGGACCGGTGCTGGACCGCGTCGAAGCGGCGCACCGGCTGCTGCCCCCGCCGCTGCGGCGCGGGATCGAGCGGATCGGCGCGCGGATCGAAGCCCGCCTGACCGGGACGGTTCCGGGGGCGGAGGCGTAAGAATTATGGACAATTTCGAACTGATCTGCCCGGCCGGCACCCCGGCCGCTCTGCGCGCCGCCGTCGATGCCGGGGCCGACGCCGTCTATCTCGGCTTCCGGGACGAGACCAACGCCCGCAATTTTCCGGGACTGAACTTCACCCGGCAGGATGTGGCCGACGCGGTGGACTATGCCCACGCCCGCAAGGTGGAGGTCTATGTCGCCATCAACACCTATCCGCAGGCGGGCAATCTCGGTCCCTGGCAGAAGGCGGTGGACGACGCGGCGCGGCTGAAGGTGGATGCGGTCATCCTGGCCGATCCGGGCCTGCTGGCCTATGCCGCCAAGCGCCATCCCGACCTGCGCCTGCACCTGTCGGTCCAGGCCTCGGCCGCCAATGTGGAGGCGATCCGGCTCTACCGCGACGCCTTCGGCGTGCGCCGCGTGGTGCTGCCGCGCGTGCTGACGGTGCCGGAGATCGCCAAGCTGAATGCCGAGGTCGACGTCGAGACAGAGGTGTTCGTCTTCGGCGGCCTCTGCCCGATGGCGGAAGGGCGCTGCTCGCTGTCCTCCTATGCCACTGGCCTGTCGCCGAACAAGCAGGGCGTCTGTTCCCCGGCCACGCATGTCCGTTACGAGCAGCGCGGCGGCGCGCTGGCCTCCACGCTGGGCGGCTTCACCATCAATGTCTTCGGCGAGGGCGAGCAGGCCGGCTATCCGACGCTGTGCAAGGGCCGCTTCGTCGCCGGCGGCGCGCCGGCCTATCTGTTCGAGGAGCCGACCAGCCTGAACGCCATGGATCTGCTGCCCGAGTTGAAGGCTGCCGGCGTCCATGCGCTGAAGATCGAGGGGCGGCAGCGCGGCAAGGCCTATATCGGCGCCGTCGTCCGCGCCTATCGCGAGGCTCTGGACAGCTTCGCCGCCGGCCGGCCGGTGCCGCACATCGATCTGCAGGCGATGGTCGAGGGCGGAACCCAGACCACCGGTGCCTATACCCGCGCCTGGCGCTGAGCATCGGGCGGCAAGGAGCATTACGGAATGACTGCGTCACTCACTTTGGGGCCGGTGCTGTTCAACTGGCCGGTCGACCGCTGGCGCGACTTCTACGCCCGCATCGCCGACGAGGCCCCGGTCGACACCGTGGTAGTCGGTGAGATCGTCTGCTTCAAGCGGGCGCCCTTCTTCGCCGAGGCGATGGGCGAGGTGGTCGAGCGGCTGAGCGCGGCCGGCAAGACCGTCTGGCTCGCCAGCCCGATCCTGGTCGGCAGCGAGCGCGAACGGTCGGCGATGCGCGACCTCGTGTCCGCCGAAGCCGGGCTTGCGGACGGCGGGTTGGTCGAGGCCAACGACATGGGCGCGCTGGCCCTGCTGGCCGGGCGGCCGCATGCCGTCGGGCCGACGATCAACGTCTACAACGAGGCGACGCTGGCCTGGATGGCGGAGCGCGGTGCGGTGGCGGTGTCGCTGCCGGCCGAGCTGCCGGCTGTGACCGTGGCGGCGCTGGCAAAGGCCGGGCGGGAGTTGGGCGTCGCGGTGGAGGTGCAGGCCTGGGGCCGGGCGCCGCTCGCCATCTCGGCCCGCTGCTATCACGCGCGCGCCCATGGGCTGCACAAGGACGGTTGCCAGTTCGTCTGCGGCAACGACCCGGACGGCATGCCGGTGACGACGATGGACGGCCAGCCCTTCCTGACGGTCAACGGCACGCAGACGATGTCGCACGGCTGCCTGTGTCTTGCGCCGGAACTGGCGGAGTTGGTGGAGATGGGCGTTTCGCGCTTCCGCCTGTCGCCGCAGGCGATGGACATGGTGAGGGTCGCCGAGGCGTTCCGCGCGGTGCTCGATGGCCGGCGCGACGGGGCCGAGGTGGCGGCGGAACTGGGCGGGCTGATCGATGCGCCGCTGGTGAACGGCTTCTACCACGACACCGCGGGGGCGCTGCGGGTGGTGGCGTGAGGGGAAGTTAGACCCCTACCTAACCTCCCCCGCTGGGCGGGGGAGGGACTGCCGCCACTCTCCCGTACAAGCACCTGCTCCCTCCCCCGCCCAGCTCTCGCACAAAGCTATGCTTTGTGCTGACGCGGCAGGCGGACCGTAGGTCCGCTGAGAGCGGGGGAGGGTTGGGGTGGGGGCATCGGAGCCGACGTTCAATTACGCCGTCCCCTCCCCCATCACGCGATCGGCTTGCGCTCCTCTTCCTCGTCCTTCAGGCCGGACTTGAAGCTCTTGATGCCTTTGGCGAAGTCGCCCATCACGCTCGGCAGCTTGCCGGCGCCGAACAGCAGCAGGACGACCAGCAGAACGATGGCCCAGTGGAACAGGCTGAAGCTTCCCATGACGATGATCCGATCTCTCAAGCAGGCAACCGCAGGATGCGGCCGTCGGGGTGGGTGAAGCGGGCGATGACGCCGGGATGGGCTGCGAGGATGGCAGGCACCCGATCCTCCGGCACCACCGAAAGCGCGGTCGACAGGGCATCGGCCGTCGTGGCGTCCGGTGCCTGTACCGTAACCGCCTGCCAATGGGCGGCGCAAGCGCCGCTCGCGGGGTCGAACAGGTGGGTGAAGCGGCCGGCGGAATCGAAGCGGGTGCCGTAGCCGCCGGTGGTTGCCAGTGCGCCGTCGGCAAGCTCCAGCGTCTCGACCGTCCGGTCGGGGTCGGCCGGATCGGCCAGCCCGACGGTCCAGGGGCGGCCGGAGGGGTGATGGCCGAGTGCCCGCAACTCGCCCATGTCGACCAGCACGCGGTCCATGCCCTCGGCCTTCAGCCGTTCGGTAACACGGTCGGTGATGTAGCCCTGGGCGATGCCGTTCAGCGTTACCGCCATGCCCTTGGCACCGAAGGTGATGAGGTCGGGCTCCACGCGCAGCGCCCGGACATCGACGAGCGCGCGGGCGGCGCGGATCACGGCGTCCGGCGGGCCGGCGGGGTCGGCGCCGGGCCGGGTGAAATGGCCGGCATAGAGCTGCCACAGCGGCTGCACCGTGGGGTCGAAGGCGCCGCCGGTGTCGCGGCCGAAGGCGGCGGCCTGGGCCAGAAGGCGGACGAGGTCGGTCGGCGGCGCCTCCAGCCGGCCATCACGGTTGAGACGGCGGAGCGCGGAATCGGCGCGGTAGAGGCTGAAGACGCGCTCCAGCCGGGCGACTTCCTCAAGGCTGAGCGCGATCAGGCGGTCGGCCTCGGCGGGGTCGGGATGGGCGATGGTCAGGCTGGCGTCGGCGCCCAGCGCCACGCCGCGCCAGACCCGGACGGGGACGCCCTCGGCGCGCAGCAGCCGGTGGGGCAGCAGCGACAGGCCGGCAGCGGTCGCACCGATGCCGAGAAAGCGGCGTCTGGTGAATGCTGCGGCCATCAGTGGCCTCCCTCGGCGACGGGGCCGGCCGGCGGGGTGAGGATCTGGTCCTCATGCACCTCGGCGAAGCGCTGCACCGTGCCGCCGTTGGCGGCGGCGAAGGCGCGGGCGGCGGATTCCTCGGCGAAGGGATAGGGCTCCGCATCGCCCATGCCGCCGCGAAGCTTGCTGCCCAGCACGTACCAGGCCTTGCGGGCCTCGACCCAGACGGTCAGGTCGGGGGCGGTGGGATCCTTGGCCCTGCCGACGTCGGTGACGTAGATGGCGCTGATCTCCTTCGGTTCCTCCGGCAGCATGGTGAAGGCGAAGGTGTCGCGCACCGACGACAGCCAGATCGGCCGCTGCTGCCCCTTGACCAAAATCTGGCCCTTGGGACCGGGATGGTCGGCGAGGTTCATGCCGCAGTAATGGCCGATCGCGTCGGCGGTCAGGGTCACGGGCGGCGGCGGGGCGACCTCCGCCCTCTCCTGCTTGCAGGCGGACAGCGACAGCAGCAGGGCGGCGGCGAGGAGGATGGGGATGGTGCGCATCAGATCTGCTTCCTCGAAAAGAGGGCGGCGGCCAGCGCCAGCGGGGCGGCGATCCAGCCGGCCATCACCGCCAGCAGCAGCGGGACGGACAGCTGGACATGGGCGGCGAGGCCGGCGGTGCCGGCGAAGGCGCTGACGCCCTTGAAGCCGGTCAGGTTGAACAGGCGGTAGGCGTCGGCCGGGTTGGCGAGCAGCAGCCAGTTCAGCGCCTCCACCCCGATGCCGCTGCCGCCGACCAGCAGGCCGAGCAGGGCCATGTCGTAGAGCAGGACGAAGCAGAGCCACACCGCCACCGCGATGCCGGCCGCCGTGCCGCGGTCGCGCACGATGGTGGAGGCGAGATAGCCGAGCGCGGTGAAGGCGGCGCCCAGCATCACGCTGGACCCGATCATCGAGGCGAAGGCGCGCCAGCTTTCGGTGGCGATGGCGGTGTTGCCCATCGCCATCGCCACTCCGGCGGCGCCGTAGCCGACGACGGTGGCCAGCGCGATCACCGCGGCATGACCCAGGAACTTGCCGAGCAGCAATTGCCAGCGCGCCACCGGATAGGACAGCAGCAGGGTCATGGTGCCGCGGTCGATCTCGCCCACCACCGCGTCGAAGGACAGCAGCAGCGCGATCAGCGGCAGCAGGAAGATGGTCAGGCTGGACAGGCTGACGATGGTGACCTCCACCGGGCCGACGCCGACCGTGCCGGTGGGGGCGGAGCCGAGGAAGCTCAGCGTCAGGGCGAGCGCCGCCATCAGCAGGGTGGTGGCGACGACCCAGCGGTTGCGCGTCGCCTCGCGCAGTTCCTTGCCGGCGATGATGAGTAGCGTGTTCATTCCGCAGCCTCCCGGCGCAGGAAGTGGGCGTACATCTCGTCCAGGCTGGGCTGGACGATCTCGATATCTTCGACAGCGGGGCCGTCGCAGGCGATGCGGCGCACCAGATCGATCTTGTCGTCGTTGGCGCAGGCCAGCTCCACCACCCCGCCGGCCAGACGGGTCAGCGCGGCTCCCTGCCCTACCCGCGCAGCGAGCGCGTCGATGTCGTCGCCGGGCAGGGTCAGGCGGATGCGGACCGGCAGTTGGGCGAGGCTGCGCAGGGTGGCGAGCGAGCCGTCGGCGACCTTGCGGCCCCGGCTCATCACCACCACGCGGTCGGCCTGCCCCTCCAGCTCGGTCAGGGCGTGGCTGCACAGCAGGACAGTGGTGCCCTGGTCGCGCAGCTCGGCGACGATGGCATAGAAGCTCTGGCGCAGCGCCGGGTCGAGGCCGGTGGTGGGCTCGTCCAGGAACAGCAGCTTCGGGCCGCCGAGCAGGGCCTGGGCCAATGCCAGGCGCTGACGCATGCCCTTGGAATAGGTGGAGACGCGGCGCCTGATCGCGGCGGGCTCCAGCCCGACTTTCTCGAACAGCGCGTCGTTGTCGCGGCGCGATGCGCCTTTCAGCCGGGCGTAGAAGTCCAGCGTCTCCCGCCCGGTCATGTTGGGGTGGAAGGCGACGTTTTCCGGCAGGAAGCCGATCTGGCGGCGGATGGGGGAGCAGGCGGCGCTGGCCGGATCGCCGCCCAGCACGCGGATGCTGCCCGCCGTTGGGGTGGTCAGGCCGAGCATCAGCTTGATGAGAGAGCTTTTGCCGGCGCCGTTGTGGCCGACCATCGCAACACATTCGCCGGGCGCCAGCGTCAGGTCCACACCGCGCACCGCCTCGGTCTCGCCATAGCGCTTGGTGACGCCCCGCACCTCTGCGGTGAAGTCGGTCATGGCTGTTTCCTTTCGGCGGATTGAACGGGTGTGGGCATGGAGGGAGGCGCCATCAGCGGGGCGCTGTCGATCACGCCGCCGGGATGCAGGGCCGGGAACTGCTTCTGCGCCCAGCGGATCACTTGGACGCCGGGGCTGTTCATCAGCAGCTTGGCCGCCGGATAGGCCCACATCACGCGGTCGACCACGTCGTTGGGGCGATAGGGCTCGTCGGAGATGCCGTCGCCGTTCAGGTCGAAGGCGGCATTGTCGGACCAGTAGTTGCCCCGCCCCTTCTCCGACCAGTCGAGGAAGCGGGTGCCGACATACTTCACCTGGGTGCGGTTGCCGATGAAGGCGTTGCCGGTCATGCTGTTGCGCTCCGACCCGGCGGTGAAATGAACGCCGATCTCGCAGCCCTCGAACCTGTTGCCGGCAAAGCGGTTCTTGTTGGCGTTGTAGATGAAGACGCATTTCCAGGTGCCGCTGCGCAGCCGGCCGTCCATCGCTTCGCTGTCATGGGGGATGTCGTTGTCGGCCAGCGCCTCGCCGCTGTCGGACACGGCGCCGGCGAAGCGGCCGGCGACGCTGTTGTTCGTGAACTGCGCGCTGTTGGCGGCGTTCAGCAGGAAGCCGTGCTCCCGGTCGGCGACCGATCGGTTGTCCTTCACCACCAGATTGTTGGAATACATGATGGCGTAGCCGACGCTGCTGCCGATCGAGACGTTGCCCGACACCTCGGAGTCGTTGGTGTACATGTAGTGGACGGCGAAGCGGACCCGTTCGAACCGGTTGCCGGCGAACAGGTTCTTGCGCGAGGTGGTGGTGAAGATGCCGTCGCGGGCGTCGCGCACGCTGTTGTCGAGCACGCGGGTGCCTGGCGCGTTCCAGATCTGGATGCCGTTGCCGCGCTCCGACACGCGCAGGTCAGTGCGGCCGGTGACGTCGTTGCGGCGGACGAGGCTGTCGTCGGCCCCCCAGACATAGATGCCGATCAGCGTGTCGCGCAGCCGGTTGTCCTCCACCACCGCCCGCTTGGCGGTCTTGCTCAGGAAGATGCCGGAATGCTGATCGAACAGGCTGGTGCCGGTGTCGCGCAGCTCCAGCCCGCGGATCGTGACGTCGGGGGCGGTGACGGTGACGACGCTGCCCTTCCCTTCCCCGTCCAGCACGGCGCCGGGTTCGCCTTCCAGGGTCAGCGGCTTGTCGACCTTCACCGGGCCGCTGTGCCGGCCGGCGGCGAGCCGCAGCGTGTCGCCGGGGCTCGCTGCGGCGATGGCGGCGGTCAGCTCGCCCGGAGCCACCGTGATGGTGGCGGCCAGCGCGGGGGAGCCGAGCAGAACCGTGCCGAGGATGGTCGCCGTGCGGAGGAGCATGGGGAGGGTCCTGTTTGGGGCGGATCCCCTCTCCCCGGGGGGAGAGGGAAATCTTCCGCGAGGGATAGGTACTGAACCCCGATCAGGTCGAACGCGGCTCGACCAACATGCGGCCGCCCATCTCCATGTGCAGGGCGTGGCAGAACCACTGGCAATAGTACCAGTGCACGCCCGGACGGTCGGCGGTGAAGGTGACCGACGCGGTCTGCTGCGGGCTGATCTCCATGCAGACGCCGTGGTTGGTCATGGTGAAGCCGTGGGTCAGGTCGTCCACATCGTCCATGTTGGAGATGTAGACCGTCACCTCGTCACCCTGCTTCACCGTGAACTCCTCGATGCCGAAGGCCGGGGCGCGGCTCCACATGTAGACGCGGACCTTGTTGCCGTCGCGGATCACCTTGGTGTCGTTGTCCAGGTCCACCCCGTCCTTCTTCGCCTGGATGCGGGCGTCTTCCCACATCTTGTCGTCGCGGGTGTAGATGCTCTTCGGGTTGACCTTGGAGCGGTGGACGATCAGCGTGTCGTGCGGCTCGGCGAAGGTGGGGCCGTCATGCACCAGCTTCATCTCGTCGCCGGAGATGTCGATCAGCTGGTCGTTCTCCGGCTTCATCGGACCGACGTTGAGGAAACGGTCCTTGGAGAACTTGTTCAGCACGATCAGCCACTTGCCGTCGGCCTCCTTGGTCTGGCCCATGGAGGAATGCAGGTGGCCCGGCTGGTAATGCACGTCCAGCTTCTGGACGATGGGATCGACCTTTTCGCCCTTGAAGGCGCGCTTGGCCTTGTCGATGTTCCACTTCACCACCTGGCTGTCGAGGAACAGGGTGGTGTAGGCGTTGCCGCGACCGTCATAGGCGGTGTGGAGCGGGCCGAGGCCGACCTGCGGTTCGGCGACGATCACGTCGCGCGGCTTGATCTTGTCCTCGAACAGCTCGTCCAGCTTGCGCACGTCCATGACCGAGACGGTCGGCGACAGCTTGCCGTTCACGGTGACGTGGATGCCGTCTGGGGCGGTGTTGACGCCGTGCGGGCTGTTGGGGATCGGGATGTAGCGGGTGTAGGCGCTGCCGTGGCGGCCGTCGACGATCGGCACGCCGTTGATGACCTCCACCTTGCCGGCCTTCACCGCCTCTTCGATGCGCTTGATGTTGAAGACGACCAGCCAATCCTGCTCGTTGGCCGTCATCTCGGCCGTCGTCACCCCTTCCTCGGAGTTGTAGCAGGTCGAGAAGACGTATTTACCCTGATAGTCGGCGTCGGTGTTGTCCAGGTTGCCGTCGACCCACACCTGCCAGGCGATCTTCATCGAATCGCCGTCGATGGCGGTGAAGTGCGACCGGTACTTCTTCGGCTCGTCCAGGATCTTGCCATCGTTCGGCGTCGGCACGCGCTGCTCGCCGTTGCAGAAGACATAGCCGGTGCGCGGATACTTCTGCAGGCGCAGGCCGTGGATCGCCGAGGCGTTGGGGATCTCGAGGATGACGTCCGGCTTCATGATGTCGCAGCGGATGCGCGTCACCCGGCTGTTCGCCTTGTCGTTGGCGAAGATGTAGCGCCCGTCATAGGTCCCGTCGGTGAAGGACATGTGCGGGTGGTGCAGGTCGCCGTTCAGGTACTCGCCGCCGCGCTTGGACAGGAAGGCCTTGGTCTCTTCCGTCAGGTTGGCGGTGAGGATCTTCCGGCTCTCGTTGGTCAGGCCCCAGCCGGTGGCGGAGCAGCGGTTGAACACCGGAATGCGCATCAGTTCGCGCATCGACGGCAGGCCCATGATGCGGACCTCGCCGGAATGGCCGCCGGAATGGAAGACGTAATATTCGTCGAGATCGCCGGGCTTCACCTCGACGCTCTGGTGGCCGGCCTGCGGGGTCGCCGCCAGGGCAGCGGAGGCGCCGAACAGCGCGTTCCCGGCAATGCCGCCGGCGGCGGCACCGCCCACGGCACCGGTCAGGCCGGCGAGCGCCGCCGCCTTCGCCGTTCCGCCCAGAAGGGCACGGCGGTTGACGCCTGCCGTGTTGTTCGTCTCGTTCGACATGGTCTGCTCCTTCGCTGACCCCGCTTCGGGGCTGTCATAAGACCCGTTGCGACCGGGTCCGGTTATGGGAATGAGGAGGGGATGGCGGTCAGGGCCCGTGGGGCCGCAGCGTCAGCCGGCCGGTGGCCGGATCGGCGGTGGCAACGGCGGTTCGGGCGGCAGATTGGGCGGCGGCGGGATTGGCGGCTTCCTTCTCCGCCGCAGCCTTGGCCTCGGCCGCCTGCCACTTCTCGCGCTTCTGCCGCTTCTGGATCATGACCGGGCATTTGTGGTCGTGGTGGTAGAGCATCTGGCAGTGCAGGCACTGGATGCATTCGTTGGGGTTGATCGTGCCGTCTGGATGGATGGCCTGCACCGGGCATTCGTTGCCGCAGCGCTGGCACGGGCTGCCGCATTCCTTGTAGCGGCGCAGCCAGTCGAACATCCGCAGCCGGCCGGGGATCGCCAGCGCCGCGCCCAGCGGGCAGAGATAGCGGCAGAAGAAGCGCTCGATGACCAGACCGGCGGCCAGCAGGGCCACGGCGAATGCCACGAACCACCAGTCGCGGATGAAATGCAGGATGATGGCCGTCTTGAACGGTTCGATCTCCGCCGCCTTCTCCGCCGTCGCCAGCGATTGCAGCGAAAAGCCGAACAGCAGCAGGAAGATGATGTACTTGATCGGCCACAGGCGCTGGTGCAGGGCGAAGGGCACGGTGATCTGGCGGATGCCGATCCTTTTTGCCGCCTTCGACGCCAGTTCCTGCAGCGCGCCGAACGGGCAGAGCCAGCCGCAGAAGGCGCCCCGGCCCCAGAACAGCAGAGACGCCGCCACCGAGAACCACAGGATGAACACCAGCGGGTCCATCATGAAATAGTCCCAGCGGAAATCGGTGCGCAGGGCGTTGGCGAAGGTCAGGACATTGACCACCGACAGCTGCGCCGTGGCGTACCAGCCGAGCCAGACCAGCGTGAAGACGAGATAGGCCGTCCGCACCCGCTCATACAGCGCCGGGCGCTTCGTCAGCTGGTCTTGGAAGAAGAAGATGCCGGTCAGCAGCAGGATGGCGGCGGACAGGATCGCGATGTCGACCCGCCGGTTCTGCCAGATGCGCTGCCACAGCGGCGTTTCGGCGGCGTCCTCCGCCGCCTCGGCGCCGGCGGCCTGGATGGCGGCGCTGTGGCTGGCGGACTGGTCGGGAATGGCGGTAGCCGCGGCGGCCGGCTTTTCGGTCTTCAGGTATTTGTCGGGCGGCTGGTAGCCAAGGTCGAAGGTGACGAACACCTTGTCCAGTGCTGCGACGGCCCGCTGCACCAGAAGCTGCAGGCGCCACGGCTCGGCCGGATTGAACTCGGTGCCTTCCGGCAGGATGAACAGGCCGATTTCCGGGAAATCGGGGGCGCCGGCCGCGGCGGTGCTGCCCATGCGCTTGTGCATCTTGTCGCGGAAGCGGATGGAGCCCTCATGCTGCACCATCTCGACCCGGTCGAAGATGCCGCCGCGGACATAGCCCGAGCCCTTGAAGGAATAGCGCCCCTGCCCCGCCACCCACACCGCCTGCTGGCCCGGCTTCAGCCGCTTGGTCAGCGCCTCGTACTCCGCATCGCCCAGCAGCGAGCGGCCGATGGAGGGGATGGTCACCAGGGCGGCGTAGAGGTCGATGAAGGTGTCGTCGGAATTGCCGGGTTCGGCGCGGGCGATGGCTTCGGCCTTGCCGGTGCGCTCGAAGGCGGCGTTCACCTCCCCCACCGTCAGCGTCAGGCGGCGGACCGAGCCGTCGCCGATCAGGGTCGCCCAGTCCTCCACCGCGTCTTTCGACAGGTCGATGGTCTTCGTCACCGTGGGGGCCGCCTCCGCCACGGTCTTGCCGAGGGCGGTCATCACCTTCTTGCCCGAGCGGATGATCGAATCGCCGATGACCATCACCGTCACGGTGGCGCCCGACACGATGTCCACCGGCGGGCTGGCGGCGCTCTGGGTGGCGAGCGCCAGCACGTTCTTGCCGACATACCCGTCGATGAAGCCGTTGATGCGGGCTGGCGGAATGCCGATCAGCACGATGGGCTCGTGATGGTCCATCAGCCGCGCGCCCGTCACCGTGCCGTCCGGCGTCAGCCCGACCACAACGTCGATGGGCCGGCCCGAATAGCCGGTGGTGTTGACGAAGTCGGAGGTGAGATAGGCATGGCCGACCACGGCATCGCCCTTGTAGACGGGGACGGTGGGGGCGTTGGCGGCCGGTGCGCCGAAGCGGTCGGCGCCGGGAACGAGGTCGGCGGGCTGGAGCTTCGCCAGATAGGGCAGCAGCCGGCCGCTGTCGGCGGCATGCGCCGCGGCGATGCCGGTCAGCAGCAGAAGGACGGCGATAATGGCCGATCCAAGGGCCGATCCCACCCGACGTTGTAAGCGCGCGAACCTCACGACGGCCATCCTCCGGCTTTCGCCCCTTGGCATTGGTGTCTCGGGAGGCATGAAAGCGCGCGGTGGCGGAGGAGTTCTTGACCGCGGTCAAGAGTTTGGCGGACCGCTGTGCGAATTGCGCCAGATCAACAGCTTTTGAGGGAAAGTGTGAGTTGGGGGGGAGTGCCTTTTCCGCAGGCGCGAGAGGAAGTTGCCGACTCTCCGATGGCATACCTCATAGGGGCAAGGCGCCATTGCGAGACGTTTCCGGCAATTTGCGGTTGGAATGGTCAGCCCGAGATAAAGCGGAAGGCCGCATTCCATGAGCGCAGCCCGACAGCCCAGCCCAGCCCGCCGCACCGATGCTTCCAACTCTGTCGATCCCCGCCTTTCGCCGGAACCAGTTCCGCCGGTCGATCCGGGGGTTCGCAGGCGCGAGATCGCGATGTTCCTGCTGCTGGCCGTGTTCATCTGGCCGGTGCTGTCGATCGCTGTCGTCGGCGGCTATGGCTTCGCCGTCTGGATGTCGCAGATGATCCTGGGTCCGCCCGGTCCGCCGCCGGTTTGACGGAGGCCACCCCCATGGCCGCCGATGCCATCGACAGGGGACGGCGGAGCTTCCTGCGGGGCCGTCCGGCAACCGGCCCTGCACCGATCCATCCTCCATGGTCGCGTCCCGATTACATCGCCGCGCTCTGCACCCGCTGCGGCGCCTGTGCCGACGCCTGCCCGGAAGCGATCCTGCGTCCAGGCGACGGCGGCTATCCGGAAGTCGACTTCACGCGCGGCGAATGCAGCTTCTGCGGCGCCTGCGCCGATGCCTGTGCCGAGCCGATCTTCGATCGGACCGCCGCACCCTGGGCGCTACGCGCGACCGTCACGGACGATTGTCTGGCGGTGCGGCGGGTGGTGTGCCGCAGCTGCCAGGACGCCTGTCCGGAAGGTGCCATCCGCTTCCTCCCCGCCGCGGGCGGGGCCGCCCATGCGCGCATCGACGATGCTGCCTGCACCGGCTGCGGCGCCTGCGTCGCCGCCTGTCCGGCCGGTGCCGTGACCCTCGACCACCAGACCGGGAGCCCAGCCCATGCCGTTCGATGACACCACTGGATTGGCGCCCGCCGGCGAACTCCACATCGCCTCGCTGCTGCTGCATGTGCGCCACGACCGCCAGCCGACGGTCCGCGCGGCGATCGCGGCCATGCCCGGGACGGAGCTTCACATCGAACAGCCCGGCAAGATGGTGGTCACCGTCGAAGGACCGCATGAGGGCTGGATCGCCGACCGCATGACCGCGCTGCATCTGATGGACGGCGTGTTCTCCGCGGTCATGGTCTTCCACCACGTCGACCATGGGGAGGGCGTTGTGCCTTCCGAACCCTGATCCGCCCTGCCCTGCCCGCCTGAACCGAATGCCAGAAGAAAAGGGGGAACGCCCATGTTGGACCGTCGCGATTTCATCAAGGCCCAGGCGGTGGCCGCCGCCGCTGCCGCAGGCGGCATCAGCCTGCCGGCCGCCGCCCAGAGTTCGATGGTTGCGGGCGAGGACACGGCGCTGAAATGGTCGAAGGCGCCCTGCCGCTTCTGCGGCACCGGCTGCGGCGTGATGGTCGCGACCAAGGACAACCGCGTCGTCGCCACCCACGGCGACATGCAGGCGGAGGTGAACCGCGGCCTGAACTGCGTGAAGGGCTATTTCCTGTCCAAGATCATGTATGGCCAGGACCGCCTGACCCAGCCGCTGCTGCGCATGCGCGACGGCAAGTATCATAAGGACGGCGAGTTCCAGCCGGTTTCCTGGGACCGGGCCTTCGACGAGATGGCCAGCCAGTGGAAGCGCGTGCTGAAGGCCAAGGGGCCGGATGCGGTCGGCATGTTCGGGTCCGGCCAATGGACGATCTGGGAGGGCTATGCGGCGTCCAAGCTGATGCGCGCCGGTTTCCGCACCAACAACCTGGACCCCAACGCCCGCCACTGCATGGCGTCGGCCGCCGTCGCCTTCATCCGCACCTTCGGCATGGACGAGCCGATGGGCTGCTACGACGATTTCGAACATGCCGACGCCTTCGTCCTCTGGGGCTCCAACATGGCGGAGATGCACCCCATCCTGTGGACGCGCATCACCGATCGCCGGCTGGCGCACAGCCATGTGAAGGTGGCGGTGCTGTCGACCTTCGAGCACCGCAGCTTCGAGCTGGCCGACATCCCGATGATCTTCGAGCCGGGAACCGATCTGGCGATCCTGAACTATATCGCCAACCACATCATCCAGACCAACCGGGTGAATAAGGAGTTCATCGAGAAGCACTGCAACTTCCGCCTGGGGCAAAAGGACATCGGCTATGGCCTCCGCCCGGAAAGCGTGCTGGAGGTGCGGGCGGCGAACGCCAAGGACCCGGCGGATTCCAAACCCATCGACTTCGACGCCTTCGCCAAGTTCGTCAGCACCTACACGCTGGACTACACCGCCGAGCTGACTAAGGTGCCGAAGGAAAGGCTGCTGGCGCTGGCCGAGATGTATGCCGACCCGAAGACCAAGGTCATGTCGCTGTGGACCATGGGGTTCAACCAGCATGTCCGCGGCGTGTGGGTGAACCACATGGTCTACAATGTCCATCTGCTGACCGGGAAAATCTCCGAGCCCGGCAACAGCCCCTTCTCGCTGACCGGCCAGCCGTCCGCCTGCGGCACCGCGCGAGAGGTCGGAACCTTCTCCCATCGCCTGCCCGCCGACATGCAGGTCGCCAACCCCACCCACCGCGCTCACACCGAGCAGGCATGGAAGCTGCCCAAGGACCTGCTGCCGGCCAAGATCGGCTACCACGCCGTCCAGCAGGACCGCATGCTCAAGGACGGCAAGCTCAACGCTTACTGGATCATGGTGAACAACAATCTGCAGGCAGCCCCCAACAGCGCCAACGAGACCTATCCCGGATACCGCAATCCCGAGAATTTCATCGTGGTGTCCGACGCCTATCCCACCGTCACCGCCTCGGCCGCCGACCTGATCCTGCCGGCGGCCATGTGGGTGGAGAAAGAAGGCGCCTACGGGAATGCCGAGCGCCGCACCCATTTCTGGCACCAGCTGGTCACCGCACCGGGCGAGGCGCGATCCGATCTCTGGCAGCTGATGGAGTTCTCGAAGCGCTTCACCACGGACGAGGTTTGGCCGGCGGAGGTCCTGGACGCCAATCCTTCCTATCGCGGCAAGACGCTGTTCGACGTGCTGTTCCGCAACGGCCAAGTCGACCGCTTCCCCCTGTCGGAGGTGAATGCCGACTACGCCAATGACGAGTCCAAGGATTTCGGCTTCTACGTCCAGAAGGGGCTGTTCGAGGAATATGCCGGTTTCGGCCGCGGCCACGGCCATGATCTGGCGCCCTTCGACACCTACCATCAGGTGCGCGGACTGCGATGGCCGGTGGTGGACGGCAAGGAGACGCGCTGGCGCTACCGCGAGGGGTTGGACCCCTTCGTCAAGCCGGGCGAGGACGTCCGCTTCTATGGCAACCCGGACGGCAAGGCCAACATCTTTGCCTTCCCCTACGAACCACCGGCCGAGGAACCAGACAAGGATTTCGACCTGTGGCTGGTCACGGGGCGCGTGCTGGAGCACTGGCACAGCGGATCGATGACGATGCGGGTGCCGGAGCTGTACAAGGCGATGCCGATGGCGCTGGTCTTCATGCATCCGGACGACGCCAAGGCGCGCGGCCTGCGCCGCGGGTCGGAGGTGAAGGTGATGTCCCGGCGCGGCGAGATGCAGACGCGGGTGGAGACGCGCGGGCGCAACAAGCCGCCGCGCGGCGTGGTCTTCGTACCCTGGTTCGACTCTGCCCGGCTGATCAACAAGTGCACGCTGGACGCCACCGACCCGATCAGCAAGCAGTCCGACTTCAAGAAGTGCGCCGTCAAGATCGTCGCGGTCTGAGGGAGGAGTTGAGCCATGCGTCCCCATCACCTCGCCGCCCTGGCGGTGCTCCCCTTCCTCGTGCCGGCCATGCTGTCGGCCCAAAGCGCCGGCGGTAATGCCGAACCGCGCCGGCTGGATTCGCCCTTCCGGCCGCCGGTGAACTTCGTCGAGCAGAACAACACCCCGCCGATCCCGCCCGACGTCACCGACGACCGCCGGGTCGCCCGCAACTACCCCGAACAGCCGCCGGTGATCCCGCACAATGTCCGCGATTACCAGATTACGCTGAACAACAACCAGTGCCTGACCTGCCACAGCCGCCGCTTCACCGAGGCGGTGCAGGCGCCGATGGTCAGCATCACCCATTACGTCGACCGTGACGGCCAGACGCTGGGTGCCGTCGCGCCACGGCGCTATTTCTGCATGCAGTGCCATGTGCCGCAGACGACGGCGCAGCCCATCGTCCCCAACACCTTCACCGACCTCGACACCCTGGTCAGCCGGCCATCCGACCGGGGAGACCGTCGATGAAGGCGCGCATTCCGGTTTCGGTGCGGCGGGCGTGGCAGACCATTTCCCGCCCCAGCCGCACCCTCAGCCTGGGATTTCTGACTCTGGGCGGCTTCCTGGCCGGCGTTTTCTTCTGGGGCGGCTTCAACACCGCATTGGAGGCCACCAACACCGAGGCCTTCTGCATCAGCTGCCACGAGATGCAGTCGAACGTCTATGAGGAGATGAAGCAGACCATCCACTTCACCAACCGGTCTGGTGTGCGGGCGACCTGCCCCGACTGCCATGTCCCGCATGAATGGACCGACAAGATCGCCCGCAAGATGCAGGCGTCGAAGGAGGTCTGGGGCAAGATCTTCGGCACCATCGACACCCGCGACAAGTTCGTCGCCATGCGCCGGGAACTGGCGGAGCATGAATGGGCGCGTCTGAAGTCCAACAACTCGCTGGAATGCCGCAACTGTCACAGCGCGGACTCCATGGACATCACCAAGCAGGGGGCGCGGGCGGCGCGCATCCACGAACAATATCTGTTCAGCGGCGAGCGCACCTGCATCGACTGCCACAAGGGTATCGCCCACCGCCTGCCCGACATGCAGGGCGTCCCGCCCGGTTGGAGCGAGGCGTCGGACAATCCACAGAAGCCCATCGGTCATTGGCTGGCGAGCACGGGCGCGGATGACGGATCGGACGGCGGAATGACCCTGCCCGCCCCTGCCCCGCGGTGATCCTGCTGGTCGGAATCCGACCACCTGCATAAGCCACGCAAGGTGGTCGGATTCCGACCAGCTTCAATTGGTGGCGGCTTCGAGTACGGCGTCGATGGCCGCCCGCATTTCCAGCAAAGCCTGACGGTCGGTTTCCGACAGTCGCTGCGGCTTTTCCTGCAGTTCCTTCAGCACGTCACGCGCCTGGAACACCGGCTTCGCCGCACGCTTGGGCAGCGCGCTGGACGCCACGCCGGCCGGTGCGCTGACCGATGCGCGTTTCGCCGCCATCTCCGGCGAGGCTGAAACAAGATCAACTGCGGGGGAGGGCGGGGCGCCCGCATCCGACCGCTTCAGCTTCTCCCAGGCCCGCACCTGCTCGTCCTGGTCCTCGATCGCCGCCAGTGCCTCCAGCTTCGACTTGGTCGGGCGCAAAGCGGCGTAGTCGGCACGGATAGCCGGCGCCAGGCGCTGGAACGACAGCATCATGGTGACGTAGGTCTTCTTGCGGCCCAGCGCGTCGGCAAGCTGCCGGTGCGAATATCCATGCCGCTCCGCCAGACGGAACAGGGCGTCGGATTCCTCCAGCGGGTTCAGATCGCTCCGCTGCAGGTTTTCGACGATGGCGATTTCCTCGTCGTCGTCGCCGGTGAACAGGATGCCGAAGATGGTTTCCCGTCCGAGCAGCCTCATCGCCCGCAGCCGCCGCTCGCCATAGACCAGCTGCCAGCGGTCGTCAGCGATCTGGCGCACGCCGATCGGCTGCTGCAGCCCATGACGTTCGATGGAGGCCGCGAGCCCCTGCAATTCCTCTTCGTCGAACTCGCGCCGCGGCTGGTTCGGGTTGGGAGCGATGCGGTCCACCGGCACTTCGACCAGATGGGGGGCATGGCGGCTGAGGCCGAACAGCGCATCCTTAACGCGGGCGGCGGCCGTGCTGTTGGCGCTCTGGGCGGATTTCTGCGCCTTCCCCAACAGACTACGCGACACGTTCGACCTCCTTGATGCGGATGATGCGTTCCTCGACCAGGGCGGCGGCGACGTCGCGGTAGACGGCGGCACCGGCGACGTCGGGCATCGCCTCTACCGCGGCGCGGCCGACCGAGGTCGCCTGGGCATAGACCGAGGCCTTCGGCACGGGATCGAACACCCGCAGATGCGGACTGTACTGCTCCTGGATCTGCTCCAGAACCTCGCGGTCGTTGCGCTCGCGCTGTTTGTAGATCGTCGGGACGATGCCCAGAACCGACAGGGCGGTGTTCATCCGGCGCCGGATCTTGGCGACATTCTCCAGCAGAAAGCCCATGCCCAGCAGGCTGAACTTTTCCGTCTGGCAGGGGATGATGGCGGTGTGGGCGGCCACCATGGCGTTCTTCGTCAGTTCGCCGATGTTGGGCGGCGTGTCGATGATGATGAAGTCGAAGGTCCGCTTCGCCGCGGCGATCTTCTCCTTCATGATGAAGTCGCCGCCGGCTTCCTTACCCAGCTCGACCTCCGTCTCGGCCAGCCGGATGGAGGAGGGGGCGACCCGCAGTCCGCTTTCCTCGACGGTGACCAGGATGTCCCGCAATTCGAGGTCGCCGTGCATGACGTAGTAGAGGGTCTTGGCATCGGCCTCCAACGTGTAGGAGTCGATGCCGAGATGCTGCGTGGCATTGGCCTGCGGATCGCAATCGATCAGCATCGTCGCATAGCCCTGGAGGGCGAGGGCGGAGGCGATGTTGACGGCGGACACCGTCTTGGCGCAGCCGCCCTTCTGGTTCGCCACGACGACGACCAGCGCCGGGCCGCCCAGCTTCTCGACGCCGGCCGCGTCGCGCCTGATCAGCGCGTCGAGCGCCGCCGGGATGCGCTCGGCATCATTCTCCCAGCGGCTGACCTTCTGCTTGTCGTAGCGGCGCTGAAGCCGTTCGTTCAGCCAGACGGCGAATTCGGACTGCGACAGCCCCTTCGCCTCGCGGTAGGTCCGCAACTCCTCGCCCTTCACCGTCACCTCCCCGACATGAGCCGGGCGGGAGGGTAGGGGTAGACGCTACGCCGGTCAAGAATCCCGTGGCTGAGGGTGTACCATCTACTGGGGAGCGTCTACCGTCGCCGCGACCTTCTTGCTCCGGCGCGGCGCGCGCGTGGAGGGAAGGGTTGCCAGCTTCTCCTTCCGTGCGGCAACTTCCGCCCGGATGGCGGGCAGGGCGGCGTCGGCCGCTGTCCGCTGCTTCGGCGTCCCATTGAGGGCAAGCCGCTCCGCATTGGAGGCCAGCGTGGTCAGGTCGGCGTCGGCCATGGCCGGGAGTCTGTCGATCAGGTCGATCATGCTGCAATCCTGCTTTGGTTGCGGGGGAGGGGACAATGGCCGGGAGGGAGACCGCAGCCTGTGCCGGGGCTCTTCCTGCCGTGACGCCGGGGCGGGGCCTGTGCTGTCCCAGCCGGCGGACCAGCACCGCGCCAGGCCGCTGTCGGGCGGGTGCGGGTTCGAGGAACAAGCGGTGCCGGCGGTGGCTGCCAGCCGCCCGGCCATATGGGCGACACGCATCCAGGGATCGGCGGAACCCGCGGGCGATGTCGGAACGGCTTTCTTCTGGGGCATGCCCACTCCGGTCCCGGACCCGGGAGAAAAGTGCAGGGGCGAAAAGCAAAAGGGCGGCCCGAGGCCGCCCTTCTGGATCGCATCAGGATCGTACCGTTCCGCTGCGCTCAGAGCGCACGCAGGTTCTCGGCCGAAACCTTGCCGCGGCGCGGATCGCGAACGGATTCGAACGACAGCTTCTGGCCCTCGTTCAGGTTGCCCATCCCCGCACGCTCGACGGCGGAGATATGGACGAAAACGTCATCGGAGCCGTCTTCCGGCTGGATGAAACCGAAACCCTTGGTCGAATTGAACCACTTAACAGTACCGTTGGCCATGGGGCAGTGTCCTTTCCCAGGTTGCCAAGCTCAACATGAGCCAAGCATCAAATTCACCTAAGGCAGGAAGTTCAGCCTTCTGAAAGCTGAAAAACACATAACCCAGAGCAACTTCGACCAACCGAATGTGGGCGCTTGTCAGCCGCAATGCAAGGGAAAACCAGGAAATCGTGCCGCTATTATTTTTCGGCGTGGAAAAAGACACGTGCCGGCCCGGCTCGTATTTTTTCTCATCGGCAGTTTATCTGTTTCACCGCAACGAGTTGGTCGGGCGGCTTCCGATGGGGAAGGCTGGGTACAATACCGTCCGACTGCGGGGGGCACACTCCGGGTCAGGCACGCTGTTACCGCCGATGGGGTACGTTGACTTTGGCCGCCCCTCTGGCGCAGCTTGCGGGCCTGACCTTCAGCCAGGGTGGGAAGCAATGCCGATCATCACGTCAGCCAGCACGAAGGGCGGGCCGGGAAAGACGACCCTGTCGCTCTGCCTCGCTGACCACTGGCGCCGGGCCGGCCGCAAGGTAGAGCTGTTGGACATCGATCCGAACCGCAACCTGACCCAGTGGATCAAGGCGGCCGGGGCGCCGATCGCTTGCACCACTGTCGACGAGGACGACATCATCGAAGCAGCGACCGAGGCCGAACAGCGGGCGGACTGGGTCGTCATCGACGTCGCCGGCGTGCTGGCGCGTGGGCTGGTGCATTCCATCGGTGTCGCCAATGCGGTGCTCATCCCGTCGCGCCCCGACCTCAAGGATGCGCTGGAGGCCGCCCGCACCTATCAGCATGTGATCGCGGAGCAGAAGATGGCACAGCGCCGCGACCCGCAGGCGCGCATCCCGGCTGCGGTCGTGCTGATGCAGGTGAACCGCCGTGCCCAGGCCGCTGGCTTTGCCCGCGAACAGCTCTCCGCTCTGAAGGTGCCGCTGCTGCCGGCGGAAATCCCGTTGCGTACCGCCTACCAGAACTATTCCTTCGCCGGCCTGCCGTTGGACGATGCCAATGTGCGCACCGACTTCGCCGAACTGGCGGCAAGCGTGGAAGACCTGATCCATGGCTAGGAAGCTGACTCCGCGCATCGTCACCGCCGACGAGGTATCGGACATCCTCACTCCGTCGGAGGCACCGGCTCCGCGTCTGTCGCGGCGGCCGGCCCCGGGCAGACTTCGCACCCGTGCGAATTTCGCCGACGTGATCCTCAGCCTCTGGACCGAGGCGGAGGAGAATTTCCTGGCGATCGGCCGTTATCTCAACCACGCCAAGACCGTGCTGGAGCATGGCGAATTCATGGCGATGGTGGATCGCGACCTTCCCTTCAGATACAGCACTGCCAACCGGCTGATGAAGGTTGCGGCCGCCATCGACGACGGACTGCTGCCGACCGACAGCCTGCCGCCCAGCTACGCGACCGTCTATGAGATGGTCCTCCTGAACCCGGAGGAGCGTGAACAAGCCGCCGCTCAGGGGCTGTTCCGGCCGGACATCCGCCGCCAGGACATCATCAACTTCAAGAAGCAGCTGCGCGCGGTCACGCTGCCCGACCTTGCCGCCGAGCGAACCGAACTGGCACGGTTGGAGGCGGAACGCGCCCGTATCGATATGCGCATTGCGGAGCTGCGGGAAATGCTGCGCATTGCTTAGGTGGCCGATA
The DNA here is from genome assembly GCF_031455875.1 of Azospirillum sp. BE72. Lineage (NCBI taxonomy): Bacteria > Pseudomonadati > Pseudomonadota > Alphaproteobacteria > Rhodospirillales > Azospirillaceae > Azospirillum > Azospirillum sp. BE72. Next base: position 518 of record NZ_JAVDTO010000004.1, on the reverse strand, counting down.
ATTTGCGGCCCTCAATTCGGCTTCGCTTTTTTGCCATCTGACGAAAAAAGTGCTTGCGCGGTTTGGGGGAGGCCGCATATAAGACGCCTCCCGACGCGAACGACGCCGGCGCCGCCGAAACGGCAGCGACTGGTACCGCGAAACGGGAAGCCCGACAAACCGGTGCTTGTCACCTGAACCCCAGGGGTTCGGTGAGGCCTTCGGTTTCTGCATCGGGCGGGTTCTTTGACAAGTTAATACCGTGTTGTGAGAAGGGATGCGCAGGCGGCGGCAGTTGGTAGCCGTTGCGGCCTTGGGGTGCGGGGTTCCTGATGGGGATCGGCACATTGAGGATCGTCTGTGCATCTTTTGAGCAGAGAAACTGTAACAGTATCGACGTTTCAGGAGATCGCTTCAGGCGGTCCTGTCAGTCGTGGCTTCGGTCGCGATCTGAACCTGAGAGTTTGATCCTGGCTCAGAACGAACGCTGGCGGCATGCCTAACACATGCAAGTCGAACGAAGGCTTCGGCCTTAGTGG